>JBLHME010000071.1:0-14881 GCA_047623225.1 Cryomorphaceae bacterium | reverse complement strand
ATTTGTTTGGCCCAGCCTAGACCTGCCAGTGTTGGGCACCGCCGGTACATGTTATGGCTTGTCATCGCACTTCGGTGTATTGGTAGATGGCACCTTGGTGCCATGCTGCCTTGATAAAGAAGCGTCGGTACCGCTAGGCCGGGTTCAAGACGCCCCTATTGTTGATATATTAGGCTCACGCCGCGCGCAAGATATCGTCAAGGGCTTTAAGCACAAACAGCTAGTTGAGAAACTGTGCCAGCGTTGCCAATACATAGAGCGATTTTCTTAAGTTGGTTGCCTAGATGCTAAGGGGCCGCCGCACCAGCTGCCACGCCTATAGGTATCAAAGATATGAGTATCGGGCTTTTCTTTACAGCACTTGAAGGTTTTTCTTCCCCTCGAGCGATTCGGGCTGAAAAGGTCACGGCACGGAAGTTATTAATCTAAAGCCTTAAGTAGATGTTTGTATTAGATCTTGCCATTGCCATCACTAGAACTAGTCTACTCTCCTCGCCTTTGTGTAACCGCCTTTAGCAACTTGCCTACGGTGTAGTGGCGTTCCAAAGGGTGGCGTAGAGGTTGATTGGCGTAAATCTTATATTGATTGCGGCGCCCTTCTTTCTTGCGGCTGATCATTTTGGCAGTTTCCAACTCCATTATGATGCGCTGAACAGCACGCTCAGTTATACCTACTTGCGTTGCCACGTCGCGCAAGCGCATAGAAGAATCAGTCGTTAAGCAAACAAGCACGTGTGCGTGGTTACTTAATAAGGTCCAGCTAGTTTCATTGTCTGACATTTGGGAAATTGCTCTTCTGCTATTCACCTAAGATACGAACTATTATACACGAAAAATATTTCGTGTATAATATTGCCCATTACGTTGCCAGCCCTGTGCTGAGTAACATTGACATCGAACCATAATTTCTCGTAGAGGAGACAGTACTATGACAAAGCCCGCCTTTTGGATGCTTTTAGCAACCGTAATTGTAATGCCTATACACCACGCCGCAGCGGTTGAGACTCTTTCAGCTAAAGAACTTGCCTTACATTGTAAGGTTTTACCAGAGGCTAGTGAGAGCATCGACGGGCAATACTGCATTCGCTACATTCAGGGATTTATTGACGGCGCGGTGACTACGGATGTGCGCGTGATGATGAATGTTGAGGCAGAATCCAAACGCGAAGAGACTATCGCTGAGCGCGCATTTCGTACTCGCCTGCCGAGCAGGTCAGACGAGCAGCGGGCTGCTGGTTATGCAGAGTTCTGTCTAGGAGACCCGTTACCTTTAAAAGAAGTTGTCGCTAAAGTTGTAGCTGACCTAGATAAGGACTTCGGGGTTAGTGAATCATCAAAATCCGCCAGAAATGCAGTGTATGCCTCATTGCGTAGGCACTACCCTTGTAAAGACAGCCAATAGGATCTGACGCCATTATGTTGGATCATCGTAAGCGCACTATGCGCGCCCTGGGTTTGCTTATTATATTCGTAGCGGCATGGTTGCTTTGGTCTGGTCTCTACAAGCCTGTGTTGTTAGGTCTTGGGGCTTTCTCATGTGCACTTTGTGTGTATCTAGCCAATCGCATGGGCTTTTATAGAGAAGTTTCTGGGCTACATGTGATTCCTAAGCTACCTCGCTATTGGGCTTGGTTATTGGTCGAGATCATTAAATCCAGCTTTGAAGTTGCAAAGATCGTGCTTGACCCTAAGCTCCCAATTAGTCCTACGGTGGTTGAGATTGATGCCTTGCCCGAGGGCCCTATCGGCCAAGCCATCTTGGGCAATGCAATCACGCTATCACCAGGTACTGTCACATTGGATGTGTATGAAGGTCGGCTACGTGTTCATTGCTTAACAAGCAAAGGCGCACAGGAACTACTTGCCGGCGAAGCCAATCGGCGTACCGCCGCGCTAACCTCGAGCTGATTATGTACATCATTGTTTCGATTGCAATTTTAGTAACCATGGCGTTGGCCTTGGTGCGCGCACTGCGCGGGCCGAGCGTGTATGACCGAGTGCTTGCGGTCAATATGTTTGGCACTAAGACCGCCCTGCTATTGGCGGTGCTGGCATTTTTATTTGGCCGTCCAGACTTTCTGGATCTAGCACTGGCCTACGCATTAATCAACTTTGTTGGTGTGCTCGCGGTACTTGAATTTTTCCAGAAGCGATCAACATTGAAAAAGCAAATGAGCGAGGATCAATCGCATGACTAGCCTGATCGTTGATATCTTGAGCTGGAGCCTACTATTACTTGGTAGCGGGTTCGTGATTGCAGGAGGCATTGGCGCTTTACGCCTGCCCAACTTTTACACGCGTATGCACGCTGCGAGTCTCACTGACACGATGGGTACGCTACTAATTATTGCTGGGGTTATGCTCCAAGCTGGTTGGTCACTGGCAACTATTAAACTAATAGCTATTCTTATGTTTATGCTTTTAACTGGCCCAACCGCCACCTACGCTCTTGCTAACGCTGCACTTCTGTCAGGCATAAAGCCTGCAGGTGAAGAACTTGGCAGCAATAAGCAACAGCAATCATGATTGCTGTTTTCGGTGCATTTTTGCTGACACTCATGGTTATCACAGCCATTGCGATCGTTCGCACTGAAAATTTATTCGTGGCGGTAATGTTGACATCTATTTTTAGTCTTCTGATGGCAGCCAATTTTTTCATCTTGGATGCGGCAGACGTGGCACTGACCGAAGCAGCGGTTGGCGCAGGCGTTACGACTGTTATTTTTCTAAGTGCCTTAGCATTGACTGGTGCGCGAGAACGGTCTCCAAAGTCAACTAGCTGGTTAACTGTCGCCGTGGTAAGCGCGACTGTGCTGGTATTAGTGTATGCCACATTTGATAAACCAAGACTGGGTGATCCTAATGCACCAGTACATCAACACGTTGCACCTTGGTATTTAGAAAACACACCTAAACTTATCGAAATTCCTAATGTAGTGACCGCCATATTAGCCAGCTATCGCGGCTATGACACTCTCGGTGAAGTATTCGTGGTACTGGCTGCCTGTATTGGGGTGTTATTCTTACTAAGCGCCAGTCATGGCGGCAGACAAGCAATAAAACGGCCGGTCAACCTAGGCTTACGGCATCACCTTATTCCCCAAGTGGTGGGCAGGTTACTGGTACCATTTATCATATTATTTGGCCTATATGTGCAATTTCATGGCGAGTATGGCCCGGGCGGTGGGTTTCAGGCCGGAGCAATTATCGCCAGTGCATTTATTTTGCATGCGCTGCTAGAAGGCGAGTCGGCAGCACTTTTAGTGATTCCTCGTGGTGTTCTGTTGGGCATGGCTGCCGGTGGCGCATTGTTATACGGCGGTGTTGGGCTTTTAGGTATTGCGATGGGCGGTAATTTTCTTGATTATTCGGTTTTGTTTGATGACCCAGTCAGGGGTCAACAAATAGGCATCATTGTGATTGAAGCCGGAGTCGGCATCACTGTGTGCGGCGGCCTACTTTCTATCTTTCATGCGTTCGCTGCGCGCGAGCTGAGCTGATGGAATTATTAGGTTATTACAACTATTGGGTTTTCGCCGTTCTGCTAATGATTGGTTTCTATGCGGTTATCGCCCGCGGCAACCTTGTTAAGAAACTGCTTGGCTTGGCAATTTTTCAGTCGGCTGTGTTTTTAATGTACATCACCATGAACAAAGTTGAAGGTGGCACTGCGCCGATAGTTCAATATGGCGTGCCAGATCAGATATTTTCAAACCCGCTACCGCAAGTTCTCATTCTTACTGCAATCGTAGTTGGAGTTGCTGTTACCGCGGTCGGCCTGGCTATAGTGGTTCGCATTAAGGAAACCTATGGGTCGATCGAAGAACACGAGATATTTGAGGCGGATCAAAGCCAATGAATATGCTTGAACACCTCTCGGCACTGCAGGTTGTGGTGCCGTTATTGAGTTCTGCTGTGGTGGTTCTATTACGCCCCCGCGGTCTCGCGTGGGCAGCCACAACGGCCGCCAGTCTTATGGCCTTTTCGATCTCGGTTGCCTTGGCGATTGGCGTCAGAGACGGCCAGACCTTCCCTTATCTAATGGGGTCATGGGCAGCACCTTATGGCATTGAATTAGGCGTAGACGCGTTAAGCGCCATTCTTTTATTGGTGATCACGGGCGCTTCTTCGTTGGCGTTGCTGGGTGGGCGCCAAAGCATAGATTCACAAATTGAGTCACATCGCCAGCCGCTGTTCTACGCGGCATGGTTGTTGGCCTTGGCTGGCCTATTAGGCATTGTGGTATCGGCAGATGCTTTTAACATCTTCGTTTTCATGGAAATATCGTCTCTGGCTAGCTACATTTTGATTGCCGGTGGGCCCGATCGTCGCGCTTTACCCGCCGTGTTTAAGTACTTAATCATGGGCACCATAGGTGCAACTTTCTATCTTATTGGTGTAGGCCTAATTTACATGATGACCGGCACTTTGAATTTGGCTGATATGGAATTGCGCATTAGTGATGTATCCGATCAGAGTCCAATTTTGGTGGCTGCAGGGTTTATTACAATTGGTCTTGCACTCAAAGCTGCGGTATTTCCGTTACATTTGTGGCTGCCAAATGCCTATACCTATGCACCACATGTAGTAACCGTTTTCTTGGCCGCCTGTGCCACTAAAGTTGCGCTGTATGTGCTTATTCGCTTTGACTTCTTCGTATTCCAGCAGAATCTTACAGACCACGATGTACAGTTTTCATACTTTCTTATGCCACTGGCTGTATTAGCTATTTTAATCGCCTCAAGTGCCGCATTGTTTGAGAAAAATTTAAAGCGCATGCTGGCTTATTCTTCGGTGGCTCAAATTGGTTACATTACGCTGGGCGCTAGTCTTGTGAGCAAAGCAGGTATTACCGCCAGTGTGGTGCATATATTTAATCATGCGCTCGCCAAAGGAACTCTGTTCTTAGCAGTAGCCTGTTTGGCAATGCGACTGCCGTCGTTACGATTGGACCAACTTGGTGGTGCTGCCCGCAGCATGCCGCTGACCACAGCCGCTTTCGCGATTGCAGGTCTTAGTTTGATTGGAATTCCAGGAACAGCCGGCTTTATCAGCAAATGGTATCTGATTTCTGCGGTGCTTAATGAGGGAATGCTGGGCATAGCTTTGACTGCGGTTATCGTAGTGAGTTCATTGATGGCCGCTGTGTATATCTGGCGGGTTATTGAAGTAATGTATTTTCAGGTGCCGCAGAACTCTACAAACACTGTTCGCGAAGCGCCCATTGAGTTACTCGCGGTGACCTTACTCGCCGCGCTGGCGAATGTTTATTTTGGATTGTTTTCTACAGTTCCTGTGTCATTGTCGTCTGCAGCAAGTGAAGCTCTGTTGAGGCATATCCCATGATGTCCGAACACGCAATATTAGCAGCTCTGGCAATACCGCTAATAGGTGCGATTGGTATTGGCATTGCTGGCCGCTTCAGCGCGAATATTCGTGAAAGTGTAACCATGCTAACCGCTTTTGCGCTTTGTGGAGTTGTCTGGAGCTTGCTGCCGTCGCTGTTAGCCGGTGAACGGCCCGGGCTAAGCTTGATAGAGGTTGTTCCAGGAATAGAGATTGCATTTCTGGTCGAACCATTAGGAATGCTTTTTGCAGCACTAGCCTCATCGCTTTGGATTATCAACTCGCTTTATTCGATTGGCTATATGCGCGGTAATAATGAGTCAAACCAGACTCGCTTTTACATCTTTTTTGCCATAGCCCTAAGTGCCGCGATTGGCATCGCATTTGCCGCAAACTTATTCACTTTGTTTCTGTTTTACGAGTTATTAACGCTTTCGACTTATCCTTTAGTTGCCCACAAAGGCGACGAAAAGTCTGTGCGCTCGGCGCGAGTTTACCTAAGCGTATTGCTAACAACGTCGGTTGGCCTCCTGTTACCTGCAATCATTTGGACGTATATCGTCGCGGGCACAGGGGACTTCACCGCAGGTGGCATACTCGAAGGCAAACTCGCAGGGCCTGCAGTCGGACTACTACTGGCTCTGTTTGTATTCGGTGTGGGCAAGGCGGCCGTTATGCCAGTGCATAAATGGCTACCTGCTGCGATGGTCGCCCCTACTCCAGTGAGTGCCCTGCTGCACGCCGTTGCAGTAGTCAAGGCTGGGGTATTCACAATAACCAAGGTAATCGTTTACATATTCGGCATCGACTTTCTATTCGCTGAACCGAGTAGTTCTTGGTTGCTGTACGCCGCCGCATTCACTGTGATCACCGCCAGCGTGGTCGCGCTGCGGCAACAAAACCTAAAACGATTGTTGGCGTATTCCACTATTGCGCAACTTTCGTATGTTGTGATGGCCTCTGCAATTCTCAAACCATTGGCTGAAATTGGTGCGGCTATTCATATTGTTGCGCATGCCTTTGGTAAAATCACATTGTTCTTTGCGGCAGGCGCCATTTACACAGCATCGAAAAAAACAGAGTTATGGCAGTTGCGTGGCATCGGCCGAAGTATGCCGTGGACAATGGCGGCGTTCACTATTGGCGCGCTGAGCATGATTGGAGTGCCACCGACCGGCGGTTTCGTTTCAAAATGGTACATATTGGCCGGAGCGTTCCAAGCAGATAACTATGTTGCCATAGCAACAATTATCGCCAGCACTGCACTGAATGCGGCTTACTTCTTACCGATTATTTATATGGTCTGGTTTGCTCCAGCAGACACATCATCAAAGCCCCATGGAGAAGCACCGTTTCCGGCAGTGCTTGCGCTCACGATTACGGCTATCTTAACCCTTGGGTTCTTCTTTCTTAATGGCTCGGTGATTGAACTTGAGAAACAAATGATGCAAGGAATTTTACCATGACCCCTTCAGAAAATGACGATTGGTTAGTGCGGCCCACTACCATCCGTCTGTTATGGCGGCTGTTCATTGGTGTGCTAGCACTGACGATATTGGCTCAATTACTAATAAAGGTGAAAGGCTATTTCGTGGTCGATGGCTGGTTTGGTTTCGCTGCCCTTTTCGGCTTTCTCGCATGTCTGGCCATGGTTTTAGTGGCAAAACTTCTCGGCCGCTTGCTGAAACGCGATGAAGACTACTATATAAGCCGTGAACAGCTTTCCCAAGACGAGGGAACTAGCGATGACTGAAGCTCTTTCACCAGCACTTATACTCTTCGCCAGTGCATTATTAACCGGCCTTTTCCGCGGTCATTTGCGCTCAGCGCTCATTCTATTGGCGCCGAGCCTCACCCTATGGGCTGTATGGCTTGTGCCAGATGGCGTGGTCGCCACAGTCTCTTTTCTCGACTATCAGATAGAACCGGTTGAAGGCAGCCCATTGCGCCGTTTGTTTGCAACAATTTTTTCGATTATGGCTTTCGCAGGCGGGCTTTATGCCTTCAGACATGCTCGCTGGTACGAGCTAGCGGCTGCTCAGGCCTATGCTGCTGGCGCCATCGGAGTCTGTTTTGCCGGCGATCTCATCTCCCTGTTTATTTACTGGGAGATGATGGCGTTATTCTCAACCATCATCGTATGGTGCGGAGGAACCCCCGCCGCTAGGGCCGCTGGAATTCGCTACGCCATTATGCATTTACTCGGCGGAATCATCTTAAAGGTTGGGATTGAAGGGGTTGTGGTTAACACTGGCTCAGTTGACATTCAGCCCATGCTGGCGACTAACTTTTATACTTGGATGCTACTCATTGGAATACTGATCAATGCAGCGGCGCCACCGGTTTCTGCTTGGCTGGCCGATGCCTACCCTGAATCAAGCCCGACCGGATCGGTATTCCTATCGGCTTTCACAACCAAAACTGCAGTGCTGGCGCTGATATTGCTTTTTCCAGGTGAACCTATCCTCATCGGGGTTGGCCTGTATATGGTTATATACGGAATTATTTATGCCCTGCTCGAAAACGATGCGCGGCGAATATTGGCTTATTCCATTGTCAATCAGGTTGGCTTTATGGTTTGCGCGGTGGGTATTGGTACCCAAATGGCCATTAATGGTGCGGCGGCGCATGCATTTGCACACATAATCTACAAAGCGTTGCTCTTTATGAGCGCTGGCGTTGTGATCTACCGAACTGGCAAGAATAAGTGCATCGATCTTGGCGGGTTGTACCGCACTATGCCGCTCACAACTATTTGTGGCATCGTAGGTGCTCTCGCAATTTCTGGATTCCCTCTTACGTCTGGTTTCATTACTAAAACCCTGGTTTCGCAGGCTGCTGTAGACCAAGGTTTAGTGTGGGTCTATTTTCTGCTTGCTGCGGCATCGGCGGGTGTTTTCTTGCACGCTGGCATCAAATTTCCATGGTTTGTTTTCTTCCAAAAAGATTCTGGAATGAGACCAAAAGATGCCCCTTGGAACATGGGCGCGGCAATGGTTCTATTGTCGGTTATGTGTATCTTGATTGGCGTTTTCCCTGACGTTTTTTACCGTTTTCTACCTTACCCAGTTGACTATCAACCCTATACAGCCAGCAAGGTTGTGTTTTACCTGCAGTTGCTGCTGTTCTCTGGTCTTGCGTTCTTTCTATTATTGCCGCTTATGCGTCGCACTCTTACAATCAGTCTCGATACCGACTGGCTATGGCGAGTCGCTCTGTGGAATATGACTAAAAAGCTAACTATGGTTGTTACCGGCCTTGGCACTAGAGTCGAGTCATTCACTGCGGGCCGACTTGCTAGCTTACATAAGTTCGCTGAGCAGTGGTTCGACATGTCATCTAAGGATGTAGACAGTCGCTTTGGGCTGTTCTCTAAATCGCAGCCCATCGCCCAGACAGCACTCTGGATCGCGGTTCTTCTGACTGCTTACGTGCTTGTCTACTATTTATGATCGCTTACCTGAGCACCTGTAAGGCACTCATGTTGGCGTGTAGATAGTCAGGTGAGCGTATTTGTCTGAGTTCGCAGGCTCAGTTGGTTACTGCTTTCTGTCCTATTCGTTCCTAGACTATATTTTTACGCTAGGAGTTTTAAAGAGACTTGCGCTTCAATGTATAATAAACAAATTAGTCGACGGGCTAATCTCGGATGCCAGAAAACTTTAGACGAGAATCCTGAACCATAGAAGCGAGACAGGGCGGGTAATTGATTCACTCATTGGTCACGCTGCGCATTTTGCTGAGCCGCAGTAAGTGGTAAGATCTTTCTTTAATAACGAATTAAGCGCGGTTATTTGTATGAGTGAAGTCATTAAAGAATATGCTAATGACCAAGTAACGGTTGTTTGGCAGCCGAGTAAATGCAGTCATTCCGCAGTGTGTGCTAAAGGCCTCGCTGAGGTTTTTAATCCAAAGCAACGCCCTTGGATTAATATGCAAGGTAGTGACAGTGACAGCATAGTCAAAACCGTTAAACAATGCCCTTCCGGTGCACTGAGCATTAAAGGCGATGAGTTGAAACCACAGGCTGGTGCCGATGATGTTGTGATCAAGGTTTTGGCGAATGGTCCGATGTTAGTCAAATGCAAGGTTAGCTTTACGATGCCTGATGGCACAACTAAAGAAGTGGCAAACCCCGCCCTATGCCGATGTGGTGCATCAGCTAACAAACCATTCTGTGATGGAGCACACGTTAAGGCTGGCTTTAAGGGCTAAACACACAAGCGATAACTTGTTTAGCGGTAAGTATTAGCTTGCGTTTGCGGGAATTACAGGCCAACGATCAACTATTGTATTACCTCTTGTGAGTACTAAATCTCCAAATTGTAGAAGCACTGCTTCCGATTGTGTTGGTCGCAGAAAAATGAAATCGTCTACATCGATGTTGACCGAGCTAGGCGCCGTATAGCCCGCTTGATTTGAACTGACATAGGCAAAGTGTGGCTGTATACCCGGTGGCGATTCAACTTCAGCCAACCAGTTGCCGCTATAACAAAAATACATCTGCGCTTGATTTTTATCCCAAGCTTTAACCAGCGGTTCAGCCCATTCGAGTGCTGGTATGCGAACCTTTGGAAGGCGTTTGAGAACTGGCGAAGCAATAAAACACGCGGCTTCAAAATCTTCCAAAATAGGCAGATCGTAGTGAGTCGGCTTCATCAAACAAGAACCCGCCGATATTTCAGTCAGTAAATCATCGCCTTCGTAATGTCTGAATGTTGGGCTTCCTGCACCATTAAAACAAAGTTCATTTGATACTAGCGTCGGAAATTGATCCTTAAGTTGTTGCGTACATAATTGATAGCGCTGTTTTGCTTTTGCCAATTCGCCATTAATTAGAAACTGGGGTATCCCCATTAAATGCGCGTCGTAACCCATGAAGCCAGAAAACTTCAGGTGCTGTGAGTTTTCTTCAATCACAGTTAACGCTGCAGCCAACGCATCGCCCGCTTCAAACCCTCCTCTGTGCAGCCCAACGTCTAATTCCAGATTAACCAGAAGCGTTAATCCTTGATCTTTAGCAAAGCTAAGGTATTGCTGCAATTTTTGTTTGGAATCAATCAGCCACTGCAACTGTTTTGCCGGATCGAAGTCGGAGTTGTGTTCGGCGTAGAATTTCTCAACTGCCGAGATTGGCATCGGCTTGCCAAGTAACATATCTGCTTGGGGAGTTATCTGCGTCATCGCTTGCAAAAATGGCCGGTGGAAGACCATTTGAGAATTAGTGTTAGCTCGTTTAGAAACGTATTCAACTAACTGCGGGCTTGGAATCGACTTAGTAACAACGCGGTAATTCTTGCTGGGCGTGGTGCTTACTGATTCAACCACGCGATCGATGTTCCTATCTAAGATATCGAGGTCAATCACTAGCACAGGGGTATCTATACCACCCTCGCCTAAGGTTCTGTTCATATCTGCGAAATAGCTGCTGTATGAACCGCCCTTGTCGCTTGGCCGTGCCCAAGCTGCCAACCCTGCCAATCCAACGCTGCCAAGTAATAATTTTCGTCTGGATACCATGATTAACTTCCGAATATTGTTTTTAGATGGGCATTCATCAACCTACCTTGCGGGTCAAGGCTGCGCCGAACCTCTTGAAAGTCTTGCCAGTGCTTGGGGTAAAGTGTGGCCAATTGCTGCGAATCCAATGTGTGCAATTTTCCCCAATGCGGCCGCCCGCCATATTTCAAAAATATTGGCTCAATCTGCGCAAACAGCGTTTTATAATCAAGATCGCCATATTGATGGATCGAAATTGAGCAACCATCTTGCCCTTCGAACATAGAAAGCCAAATATCATCCGCTTTGACGTAGCGATATTCTATCGGAAAGCTTAAAGGCAGATTCTTATCCTTGATGGTGTGCATTATTTCTCGCAGGCACGCGGGGCCTTCAGACGCCGGCACGGTGTACTCCATCTCTCGGAACCGCACTATTCGTACATGCGGGAACACTCTAAAAGATTGCCCGGTGCGAACAACATTCGCCTCCTCGCCCAATGCTACTGTGAGCACTTTGTCATACATGGCCTCACCGAGTAGTGGAATCCATGTGAGTGAATCAAAAATCGTGCGCAAAGCGTTAACCGCCTGAGGGTCATCTTCACCTTCATTTTCATCGCCCGGCTTTGCAATGTCTGTGGTAACCGAAATACCAACAGAGGCATAGGGTATTGCAAACAATTCAAAATGGCGGTGGTTGCTACGCCTGTTTTCAATATCGTCGAGCATATCTTCAAGAGGTTCTATTTGGTTAACCTCAGTGAGCTTAAATGGCTCTTGGTTTTGCAGTGTTAACTCGGTGATAATACCGAGCGAGCCTGCTGAAGCTCTGACAGCATTAAACACCTCAGCGTTTTGACTTGCACTGCATTCGAGAAGTTCCCCAGTCGGTGTCGCCAACTTCAACGCTGTCGCGTATGAACCCATAGAGCCAAAATCATTACCCGTAGCATGTGCCGAATTTACGATTGACCCGCCAAGCGCTAAGTAGTCCATGTCGGGCATATTGGGAACGGCCTGGCCAATAGAATCAAGCAACGGCCCCATGTCATGCAATCGGGTACCGGCTTTTAGGGTAGCTTGCATAGACTGTTCATCGTGTGCCACAAGACCGCTTAAAAGGTCGGTGGAAATGAGTGTGTCGTCAGTGGGCACCACCGCGCTAAAGGAGTGACCAGCGCCAACCGCTCGAACAACGCCCTTGGCAGATTTTAATGCCGACACTAATTCATCTTCAGTCTCAGGAGAGTAACGCCAACTTGGGTTACAAGCTTGATTACCAGCCCAGTTTGTCCATGGCAAGCCTTTACCTGGAATATACTCTAAGGGTGCATGGGGCTCATTACCTTCAAAACTACAAGCGCTGATTGCACCGAGTGAGGCACTCCCACCAATTGCAATAGACTGTTTTAAGAAGCTGCGTCTTTTCATTTTAAAATCCTATTCATCTTGAAAGCCTGCAATTAAACGCACCAACTCGCGCAAATCGTGTTCTGAGCACGCACTGCAATAACCAAGTGGTGGCATTCCACCAATGCCAAGTACAACGTTTCGCAGAGTTTCTTGCTCGCCCTGCTTAAGCACAGCTTCCCAGTCTTTGGCAACGCCCATAATCGGCGCCGTGGATTCAGGGTCCACATGACATTGAAGACAGTTATTGCTAAGCAATTTAATCTGTCGGGAATCAGCTGCATAAGTCCCGTTTGCATAAAAAACGCTCAGAGCGAGAACGACTAGTGATAGACAAAGAACCACTGTTCTTTGCATTGTCTGTCTAGGAAACAAATTACGCTTACTCATTAGTGTCGCCAACCTGACTTATATTTCAATCCGAATAAAGGATTTTACCCAGCTGCCCAAAGATCATAATCAATTAACGACGGTACGGAAAGAACTGATGATATTGGCAACTTTTGAATTTCTTGAATATGACTTTATTGTTGATACGGTTGAAGGCGGATTTGCTAAGACACGGCTTTAACGAATTCTCCCGCTTCTTGAGCCAATTCGCAGCGATGAAGTCGAGGGCCATGTGGCGCAGATATTCCAAGAACAAATAGGAACAAATAGGAACAAATAGGGTCAGAGTAAACTTATGCAGTAAACTTATGCAAACCAGTTGATCGGGAACTTGAGGCGATGCACAAATAGCCGTACCGCTTGCGGTAGTGAACGGTTCATCAAAGATATAGAACAGCTTGCTGAGGCCCAACTTAAGCCTCTTCCAATGAGGCGACCTAGCAAACAGACCACTAGTGACTAGGCATTTAAGTTTACTCTGAGGTTGCCACCTTTTGACGGACGATTTAATTAAAGGGCATTAGCCCGTTCATATTCCGCTGGACTCACATAGTCCAGATAAGAATGCCTTCGTTGCCGATTGTAAAATATTTCAATGTACTCAAACAGGCTCTGTTTTGCGGCTTGCCGAGTATGGTAATCCTCATCATCAACTAGTTCCGTTTTTAAGGTGCCGAAGAAGCTTTCTGCAACCGCGTTGTCGTGGCATTCGCCTTTTCGGCTCATGCTACACAGCAACCCATTTTCTTTCAGCAGCCCTCGATAATCGCCCGACGCATAGGTGCTACCCTGGTCTGAATGAACGATTACATCTTTAAGTTTTCCTCGACGCCAGACCGCCATTATCAATGCATCGGCTACAAGCTTTGTGTCGTTTCGATCCGACATCGCCCAGCCAACCACCTGCCTTGAGTAGAGATCGATCATCACGGCCAGATAGAGCCACCCTTGTCGCGTTCGAATGAACGTCGTGTCCGATACCCACGATTGGTTCTTATCCTCAGTTCTGAAGTTACGCTTTAAGCGATCCGGCGCAGGCGATGTTGTGCTTTTAGAATTTGTTGTCACAACAAACCTCTTTGCCATCTTTGACTTTATGTTTTCTGCTCGCATCAGCCGAGCTACCCGCTGGCGACTTACCTGTTCTCCATCTTGACAAAAAACCTAGTGGTCAAAAAACCTAGTGAAAAATCTAGTGGTCAAGTCTCTTTATAATATCTTTTAATTGTTTTCGTAGCGGTTTCTCATCGCTCAACCTTCTGGTTATATCTGAAATAGCACTCGATACACCGCCATAATGCTGAAGCCCGAAATGCTCGGCTATATCACTCAAGCGATGGCCGCCTACCTGCTGTGATAAGTCGGGTCAGAGTAAACTTAAATACCTAATCACTAGTGGTCTGTTTGCGAGGTCGCCTCATTGGAAGAGGCTTAACTTGGGACTCAGTAAGCTGTTCCATATCTTTGATGAACCGTTCACTACCACGAGAGATACCGCTATTTGTGCATCGCCTCAAGTTCGCAATCAACTGGTTTGCATAAGTTCACTCTGACCCTATTTGTTGCTATTTGTTGGAAACACCTCTTGTGGATACACTGAAAATAGCTAAGTAAAATCTGGTCGCATTCTATGTGTTCAAAAGTTTTAGAAAACGTTAACACTAGCTCGACACCCACGTTAAGACGGCATAAAAATCAATGCGTTAGTGATGGATGTCTAACTAAGCACTTTTTTATATCGCTTAAGGTGTTTTCACACAGCCTGTGCCCTTTGCTCCCATTGGCAAAAGGCAAGACACGGCCCCATAACTATTTGTCCGGTAAAGAAACCAGCATTACAAACCGAAAATCACCACTTTGCCACTGCCGAGCGGTATCACGAAAAAACTGCTGTCGTCGTTGGGGTTATATTCGATTGCGCCAACATCACAGGTGCTGTCGCCATCGTTTCGCAGTTGACCGCGCTGATCTTCGACTTCACATGTGCCGAAGTCTCCAGTATTTTGCGCAATACTATTCGATTTTAAAGCATGGGTTTTGGTGGCACCGCCATTATTGGCAAGCGGTAATAACCTAGGGTCACCAGAGCGTTGTGCACCGCAAGTGTTGTCTTCAATAATCGTGGCCGAGTCTGCGGTAACTGTACTAGAGCTATTCGTGCAATCACCCCCACCCAGTGAATTCGCAACAATGCTGTTGGCTAAGCTCACGCTGGAGGATGATCTAGCGTGAAT
>JBLHME010000070.1:0-15293 GCA_047623225.1 Cryomorphaceae bacterium | reverse complement strand
TGTATCTGCCATGATTTAGGCTTAGAGGTAATCGATTAATCGACCGTCAAATTCAATCATAAATCGATTGAGGGCGGGTTTCCAGTTTCTTATTGGCATCGCCCCCAAGGGCAGGCTGCGCGCTCCATATCTTAGACGCTTGTTGAATTGCCAAGTAGACGACCTCTTGCGCTGAATCATCGGTCGGAAACAGCTTTCGTTTTTTGATCGCTTTACAAATAACGCTGTTTAATGACTCGATCGCATTGGTCGTTTAAATGGCTTTTCGAATGTCGGCTGGACAGCTAAAGAGTGTGTTTAAGTTCTCCCAATGTGCCGCCATGAACGACTGATTTGAGGGCGTTTTCCATTCCACTTTTTACCGAATCGATCCAGTGCTAACAGCGCCTCATCTTCGCTCGTCGCCGGATACATTAGCTTGAGATCAGCGGCTATGGCCTTGTAGTCTTTCCACGGCACGTACTTCATTGAGTTGTGGACCATGTGGACAATACACAGCTGTATTTGCGTTTCAGGGAATACAGCGTTGATCGCAACCGGAAAGCCTTTTAGTCCATCGACACAGGCGATTAGAATGTCCTTGACGCCACGATTTTGCAGTTCGGTAAGTACGCTCAACCAAAATTTAGCGCCTTCGTTCTCCGACATCCAGAGCCCTAAAAGCTCCTTGTGGCCTTGCATATTGGCGCCTAAGGCGAGATAGATAGCTTTGTTGATTACTTGCTCTAGCACCGCATCCGTCACCCTTGATATAAGCGTTGCTGAAACCTCAGTATCGTACAGCTCCTCCAGGGTTTCTGAGATTTCTCGAGTGCTCATACCTTTGGAGTAAAGATAGATTATCTTCGCGTCCATCAGCGGTAATCGCGCCTGCCGTTTCTTTATTGCCTGGGGCTCAAAATCGCCATTACGGTCACGAGGCGTTTGAATCTCTAAGGCGCCACTGTCGCTATAAACTGTCTTTGATGATTGGCCGTTACGCGTGTTGTCAGCACCGCTGGCCGCATGTTTCTGGTAACCAAAATGGTCGTCTAGTTCAGCGTTCAGCGCCTTCTCATAAAACGATTTACGGATAAACTTCATGGCCTCGCCATGTCATCTTCGTTGGTGATGCCCCTACTGGCTTGATCGACCAAGGCGGAGGGTTCTTTCTTATTCATAGTATCTACCTTAACAGTTGAGTTAAGCAGATACACAGTTCAGATTACAGTCTCGCCAGCGGCGGCAATTACGTTTTAAATGGTTAGTGTTTCGCGAAAACCCATCTAATTTAAGGCGGCACACTCAACCGCTAAGCCTTACTTCTTAACGCTCAGGTCCAATGCCAAATCTTTAGCTGCCTTGACGCTCATCATTTCAATTAGGGTCATGGCATTTGAGCCACCGTCGGCTCCAGAACCCGAACCCATTTGCACTTCAGGAACCCACTTCTGTTTTTCGATAGCGGCTGCAAAACGCGCCATAACGTTCTCGTAGGTTTCAAGCTTCTGCGCAAGCGCGCCATCAGCCTGGATGACTAACCGCTTGTAGGCACCGTCGCCTTCACCACGTAAGATTTGCTCTTGCTTGTATTCCACTGCTGCCAACTTCTTTTGCTCAGCTTCTAGTTTTTGTTGGCGCGCTACTTCTACGTTTTTTTCAGCTGCGATAACCGCCACTTCTTTTTCTCGTTGTGCGTCTACCACCGCTTGCTCTTTGAGAACTTCTTTCTGGTATTTAGCTGTCATTACGTTCGCCTTACCTTGTTCTTCAGAAGTGATTGCATCTTGCTTAGCACGTTCGGCGTTGGCAATCGCCGTGATAATCGCCATAGTTGCTTCGCGTTTTGTAGCAATTTGCTGCAATGTTTTGGGCTCGAAGTCCCAGTCGGTTATCTGGAAACCGTTGACGTCAATTCCATAATCGGCAAGGTCACTATCCAAATGCACGGGTAAGCCATTTTCTCCATAACTGATAACCGGAACGTTTTTAGTGACTTCCTTGCCGGTACTTTCATCGACCGTGGAAATTCTCTCGAGTCGAGTTTGAAACTTACCTTTGGATATTTGTTGACTCGACCATTGAGTAAAAATACTTCGCTTCTCGGCGTAGGCTTCTTCGGAACTCATTAAACCTGCGGTGAGGTTCATGCCCTCTTCGGTGACAGATTTGATGAGCTTTTGAGACACACCCCGATTAGATCGAAATGCTTTGTGCAGATGTAACATAGTGATTTCATCAGCAGGGAGTGTAAAACGCGCCTTGCCAAAGACAGCTCCGGTACCACCATCTTGGTAGCGCACTGAGATGCCGGTCTGACTGATAGATGAGTCAACATCGGCCGAGCTTTTGTCGTAGTCAAAGGTAATTACATCGTTGTATATCTCGGCGGTGCCAAACCATTGCGGGTAAATACCTGGGCTGAATTTCACATACAATTTGCCGGTGGGGTACTGCACCACCGTTCGATGCCCAGCATTATTGATGCCGAAGGCCATAAAAAGCACCACCAAAGCCCCTACGAATAGGATTCCTGATACGATTAACTTAGCGGGAATTTTAGTCATTACTTTGTTCCTCTTTATTGTTGTTGTTTTCTGATTTTAGTTCGTGCGTTTCAGAACGCACATCGCCTTGGCGCACCTTTTCTTCAGCGATCTCTAACTCGATATCGACTAAATCACCTTCAATAAAGGTTTCGCGTAACTCTTCTTCTTTTTGATCGCGAGTGAAATATCTCTTCAGTTCACGCACAAACATAGCCAACAAAAAGACCAACGTGAGTAAAATAAATAATCTGAGCATTTGATGCACCTCCCTAATCCAATTGATGTCAGCGGATTCAAATCGCTAAAGATTAAAACCGCTACTATTATTATTATTTCGTCACTGAAATCATAACACCTCCTATTTTCATATCTTTGATATGGTACTAACAAGCGCAATTTCAACGTTTGGGAAATGGTATATAGGTGGTAAAAGGGGGCTTAAGATGATCGCTTTGGGTATGTATACCGCTTTGTCGAAATACAGCTCTAAACTCGCTTTGCGCGCTGGCGTTGATACCACAATAGCCAAGCCTGATAGCCAAGTTCAGCGAACCAGCGAACAACCGGCCAGAGCAACACATTAGCCACGCCTCGCCACTTGGTGTGCTGCCAAGCCGCTACATTAGCCTCTAGACCAACCAGTAATTCACCATCCGCTGTTAATAGATGTAATTGCGAGAATAGCGCTTCCTTATCAAGCGGGGTGCTGCGCGCTGAATGTATGTCTACACAGACAAGATTGTCGTCAACTTGCGCCTCTAAGCGGGTTATTTCAGCGCTACAAATGGGGCATTGCCCATCATAAAAAAGGGTGTCTTTTGGCTTGCCGCTAATCACCGATGTTACTCCAGACAATTGTCTTGAATTTTTGCAATTCGCCTCATTAGTGCACGCCATAGCACGATGGGTTATTTGCACACCTTCAAATAATTGGGGAATTATAAACGCGCTTTTTGTTCGATTTCATCATTTAGTCACAAGCACTTAAATTAGCGCTAGCTTAGCTTCAGCCAAATGCAATAGGGGTTTAGCAAAGACAGCCATCGCCGCGTAAAGCTACCATTCAAAAACACTTTTGTTAGATACGTTATCTGAGTGGTACCTTGAGACGGCCTACCACCGCTAAATGATATGCATCAAATTGGTGCGGTCGCGACCGATACGGTGCATTGCTCCAGTCGATAGCGTTTACTAGGCTGGATTTTCACTCGGAAAACTGCTGCCCATTGATAGCGCCATAACAGTGCTGTAGCCGGAATGAGTGAGCGTATCGCTGGATTTGCGAGATATGTAACATTTCTGCCGCGATTACGGCACTTTCGTTTGGTCTTACCGCAAAGTTGGTTCGGTTTTTGCTTATTGATTTATTACTGGTTAGAAATAGCTACTTGCAAACTAATCCAAATCAACAACTTACTGGGGTAACGACCCGTTACAGGAGGACTCAAAATGAGTCTAAGCGAATCACGCTCACATGCGGTTTTTGAAATCACTACAGGCCAACCATCTGATGCCGTAAAGCCACAATCACTGGAAGAAATTTGGGCATCCGATGTCTTCACGCTAGTTAAAATGGAACAGGCCTTGTCGAAAAGCACGTTCAAGTCGATGAAAAAGACCATGGAAACAGGTGCTGCTCTGGATGCATTGGTTGCCGATGATGTAGCGGCAGCCATGAAAACATGGGCAATGTCAAAAGGCGCCAACTACTTTGCTCATGTGTTTTACCCCATGACCGGCGCCTCAGCCGAAAAGCATGACAGCTTTATTATCTCTGATTCCACCGGCAAGGCTGTTACAGAGTTTAACGGTAGCTTGCTAACTAAAGGTGAACCCGATGGCTCTTCTTTCCCCAATGGTGGGATCCGGCAAACCAATGCGGCACGTGGTTATACCTTTTGGGATCCAACCAGCCCTGCCTATATCCTAGATACCAAGAACGGCGCAACTTTGTGCATACCGTCGGTTTTCGTTTCATGGACCGGTGAAGCCCTGGATAAGAAAGTACCGCTGATGCGATCAAACGCAGCCATGAATGAGGCGGGTAGCAAGGTGCTCAAACTGATGGGCGAAAAAGAGGTCGCACCGCTAAATTCTAGTTGTGGCGCTGAGCAGGAATACTTCCTAGTTGACGCGAATTTCGCAAATCTGCGACCTGACCTGCTGCTGGCTGGCCGCACTTTGTTTGGCGCAGCACCTGCAAAAGGTCAGGAATTTGACGACCATTACTTCGGCGCAATCCCTGAACGAGTTCAGGTCTACATGGAAGACGCTGAAGAATCCCTATATCGTTTGGGCATCCCTGCCAAGACACGGCACAACGAGGTGGCACCCGGTCAATTTGAAATCGCGCCATATTATGAAGCTGCCAACGTGGCTGCCGATCACCAACAAATGCTGATGACGGTCCTGAAAAACACCGCCAAAAAACACGGTTTTATCTGCCTGATGCACGAGAAACCATTTGCCGGAATCAATGGCTCGGGCAAACACGTTAACTGGTCGGTCGGTAATTCCACACAAGGAAACCTGCTTGACCCTGGTTCCACACCTCATGAGAACATTAACTTCCTATTGTTTTGTGGTGCGGTTATCCGCGGCGTTCACCTTTACGGCCCATTGTTAAGGGCGGTAATTGCATCGGCTGGCAACGATCACCGTTTGGGTGCGAATGAAGCTCCTCCAGCAATACTCTCTGTGTACCTCGGCAGCGAAATCGAATCCATCTTCGAACAAATCAAATGCGGTTCACTCGATGGTATCGGCGAAGCAGGCATGATGGATCTCGGGCTTGCACAAATCATCCCGTTTCTAAAAGATTCTGGTGACCGCAACCGCACCTCGCCGTTTGCCTTTACCGGTAACCGTTTTGAATTCCGTGCTGTTGGTTCGCAACAGTCGGTTTCTGGGCCGTTGATTGCCATGAATACTATGCTGGCAGATTCATTAAACTGGATCGCGGCCAAGCTACAAACAGAACTTGAAAAAGGTATAGACCAGCCGGCAGCAGCTGTTGCTGTACTTAAGGAATTGATTACACAACACGACAAGGTGATTTTTGGCGGTGACGGTTACTCCAGCGAATGGCACACCATGGCAGTAGATGAGCGTGGATTGAGGAACCTCCCAACTACCGCTGATGCACTGCCCTACCTGCAGGATGAATCAGTCAAAGCCCTGTTTGAATCGACCGGTGTACTGTCTGCGGTAGAGTTGCAAAGCCGCTATGAGGTTTACACAGAAGTTTATCTATTAACGATAGCGATGGAAGCAAAACTTGTGGTCGAAATGGCTAAGACCATAATCTATCCAGCTGCTATCGATTACTTATCTGATCTCGCGGCCACCAGTGTCAACCTCACAGCAATGGGCATTGATCTGGATACTTCAGTTGCCAAAACCATTGCCAAGGAGGCAAATGCGATGTTGGCGGTAACCGCCGAACTGGAAGCAGCCGCGGCCAAAGAGGCGTTTGCCTCCACCGATGAACACATGCAGTATTGTGCAACACAAATCCGTAGACTGATGGATCAGGTTCGGGTGCATGCCGACATTCTGGAAACAGAGGTTGCTGATGCAAAATGGCCACTTCCTAAGTATCGGGAAATGCTGTTTATTAAATAGTCTATTACTATTTAGTCGTCTTTTTAATCTTCTTGGGGCAAGGCTGTGCATTACATTGCTTTGCCCTATTTTTTTACTAACGCGCATGACACAAGCACTATATCGCCCCGTCATTCAAGCTAATGTTGGTCAAGGCTAAAGGCCTGCGTGTTTCTGTTTAGCCTAGATTAAAATCGCCCAGCATTCTGCTGGTAATGCTGTCACAGAAAATTGCGCGCGGAATGCAGTTTGCCAAATATTATATTGTCGGCTTGCTTAACCGAATCACTGAGTATTTGATCGCCAAGCACCGGCCCCAGCTTTTCGCAGATAGCCACATAAATGGCATTTAAAACTAACCGGTATCGCTCAGCGTCACGCATACGCATCAGTGTCAGATTATTGCTTGCGGTCAAGTTGTGCATTACCGCTGATGCTATTTCAGGACTGAAATCCTAATCAAGTAATAACTCCTGGATGCGCTCTTTGCTATCCATAGCCATTAAATCCTCAATATTTTTGCCCATTTTCGACAAAAATATTACAAAGCATCGGGCGGGAGCAAGGTCTTTCCTATGTAAATCCAGCCTAGCATCTGAAGGAGCCTCCGGCAGGGTGCGGAGGTCGGCCTGCATCGCGGATGCAACGGAGCTAAGTATCTGCTTGTACCTGGAGGCAATTTTGAATTGACGGCTAAACGCCATTGCAAACTGATGTTGCGAAAACCGATTACGCTGCGCAAATTTTTGCTTCCAGAGATGCATGCCGCCAATCAAGCCTTCGCCGGAATAATGCTCTTTAAGAGCTGCCTAGATACGCCTGCGCATTTCATCAGAAGACGTCATACGACCTCAGGACTTTTGTTGATAGGAGACCTCAGCATAAGTCAGGGGCGAAATAAAAATAGGATGAAATGTCTCCAATTGAGGCGAAAGACGACGGTAATAGCTGGCTATTGACTAGTCTTTTAACGAAAAGTGGGGGTATTTCAGTCATTTTGATTCGCGCATTTAGTTATGCTGAGGACTCGATAGGTTACATTTACCTGAAATTCAGGAAAAGCTATCTCGGCATGCTCAGTGAAATCCAAGCCACGCTGTTCATGTATTGAACTCGAGCGCAAGCCGATGGTCTTATCGATGAGGATATAAATAAGGTATGAGGTAGAGAAAGCCCACACAAAGGCCATTGTTATGCCGAGCAATTGCACCGCAATTTGTTGCAGGTTAAACATGTCACCCTGCAAAAAAATTCCGGCGGCCAATGTACACAAGGCGCCGGCAAAGCCATGCAGCGGAATTGCTCCCACTACATCATCAATTTTTAGACGCAGCAGCAACTTGCCAGACGTCGCGCAGATGACTCCGCCAATCAAACCAGTGAATATTGCCCAACCGCCATTCATGCTGGCACAACCGGCGGTGATGGAAACCTAACCAGCGAGACTTCTATTGACCACACCTGTCATCAGCACCGGTTGCCGTAAAAGTAAAAAGATAATGGTCGCGCCCAAAGCGCCAGCCGATGCCGCCAGATGTGTATTCAGTGCTATGTCGGTGCTAGCAGCTAGGGTGCTGCATGCGTTGAAGCCAAACCAACCAAACCATAAAATAAAGCCGCCAAGCCCAACCATTGTAAGATTATGGCCTGAGATTTGATTGGCTATACCGGTCTTTCGGGAGAACCTACCCAATCTGGGGCCTAATACAATGACACCACTAAGTGCGCACCATGCACCAACTGAGTGCACCACAGTGGGTCCAGCGAAATCAATAAAGCCCAGTTTCGCTAACCATCCATTAGCGTTCCAAACCCAGCTTCCAAACACCGGGTAGGTAATCGCAATCAAAAATGCTGACCCTAGCAAGTAAGCAGAATATTTAGTTCTCTCGGCCATCGCCCCTGAACAGATAGTAGCCGCGGTGGCCGCAAACATGATCTGAAAGAACAGTAATGCTAAACCCATCGGTGAATAATCGGCTGGCCCCATACTCGGCAGACCAAAGAAACCGCTGGGATCTTCGCCAAACATAACGTTATAGCCAATAAACCAGAAGACCATTGTGGCGATACACACGTCTGTGTAATTTTTCATCATCACATTAACGGCATTTTTGGCCCGAGACATCCCTGTTTCAAGCAAAGCAAATCCGGCCTGCATAAAGAATACCAATACGCCAGCCAGTAGAATCCATGCCAAGTCGAGGTTTTCGGATATTGAATCAGCTGCATAGACCTGTTTACTCGCCAGAAGCAGAACTAGAAAAATCGCTAACTTAAGTCCAAACATTTTCATTCACTACCGTTTCAAACAAACTTCACCTAAAACACGGCAATTAGTATGCCAATAGTTTGTCTAGCAACTTAAAGTTTCTTGCTTATTAGATTTTGTGAGTGCTTTGCGCATCCAAACGGCCGGATGGCTGCATTTACCTTATTTAGAAAAAAGATTAGAGTTAAAATTAATCTTTATTATTCACTCAGCTCGATAATCTCGATTAACGCTTTCACCACAGCCGCGACCCTCGGAACGTGTTGTGTGCTTTTGGCGCGGACTAAATAGAATTTTGCTTTAGGTAACGACTCCACCAGACCTATCTCACTCAGATCCCTTGGCTTCAGGCCAAAAGGGCGAACCGTCATCATGGCGCCGACACCCGCCAGTGTTGCTGCCTTTTGAGTTAGATAGTCATTACTCTCGAACGCAGGTAAAAAATCCGCTATGGCCTTTTCGAGTAATGACCTAGGTGGCAGGTGTTGGTATTCACCTCCCCAGCAAACCCAATCCAAATCTTGCCAGTTGCACGGTTGCTTTAGGCTAGCCACGTATTGTCTAGAACACGCTACAATTGTTTATAACGAGCAATTATATAGGGCGATAAGCTCTGGGTCGGCGGGAGCATTCATGCGGATTGCTAGATCTACAGAACCCCGGCTGAGATTTATGTGATCGACCGAAGAAAGAACTTCTAGGGTTAGATCTGGATGCGCCTACTTTAGGATCGCCGAGAAAGGCGCTAACTGCTCAACGGCCACCCCTGTGGTGCGGCAATGGTGACTTTGCCTGAAATCTCGCTGTCGCCTTGTTCAATGCTTTGCTGGAACTCTTTTGCCCATCGTGCCATATGTTCTGCCGGCAGGCGCAGTAGCTCTGCATGCGCCGTTGGTTTAGCGCCGTGTTTACCGCGCACAAACAGCTGAAGTGAAAATTGCTCTTCAAGCTGCTGAATTCGGCGACTGATGGTTGGCAGCTAAAACTTTTAGTATCTAGCACTGCCAAAAATATTCTGGCATCTTCCTAGCCAAAAGAATTAGTCCTATTCATTTTTGAATACTAATATGATTATTTAGGCAATATACATCTTTTTACTGATAGGTCATGATCGGCGGGTCGATTCAATTATTCGCAAACTACTATGAAGAACCGAATTTTCAACTTAGCTTTATGTTCCTTTTTACTCGCCGCTTGTACAGCCACCAGCAACCAAACCTCGACCGCCAACTTAGGCCGAGAATCAAATAATGCTGCACTAATAGAGTCGCTGGAAAAGCCAGGGCTTATTCGTTTCGAGAAAATCGCCGTGGCAAATTGGCAAGTACCTTTGTCGGGCTTATTGAATCTTGATCATCCCAAAGCTATCAGTGCGGGCCTCATAGACAAAGAAGAAGACATTCAACTATTCCTTTATGTGCTCACCCACCACAGCAAAGGAACATTTCTTATCGACTCCGGAATTTCTGAACGCTTTATTGATGCAGAAAACAATGAGGATGTGTCCTTCATCGTGAAAAAGGCCATGAACCTCTCCAACATAGAAGTGATTAAAAGCACCAAAGAGATCGTTAATTCAATCGGCTCGATCAACGGCGTATTCCTCACACATATCCACCTAGATCACATTATGGGTCTGCTTGATGTGGCGCCTGGTGTTCCTGTATTTACTGGACCTGGCGATGCAAGTTCAGAAATGCTGACTCACGCAGCTTCGCGCGGTAGCACAGATAGATTATTGGCAAACGCGGGCACGCTACGTGAATGGCAATTCGGGCCTCAAGGTATTGTTGATGTGTTTGGCGACGGGGCTTTGTGGGCATTGCATGTGCCAGGGCATACTCCTGGCGCAACAGCGTATCTAGCAAATACAGCAAGCGGGCCGCAACTAATGATTGGCGATGCAACCCATACTCGCTGGGGCTGGGACAACCAAGTTGAACCAGGAAGCTACACTAAAGACATTCCGCAAAGCGTGAAGTCATTAGCAAGGCTAGCTGTGTTAGTTTCTGATCACCCAAAAATCAATGTTCACCCTGGGCATCAACCCTAGAACGAGTTGCACCTTAAATAACAATGTAGCTTAGTCGTTGTTTGCATTAGCTCATCTTGGCCATCAAACTCAAAGGTGCAAATTTCATAAGTCGGCACATCAAAGCCCAAGGCCAACCTGGAACATAGGCATTAGCGCCTTCTTTTTGGATGGCCTTGATAATTGCTTTCACGCCTGTTTCTGTATCCACGATGAACGGTACGTTTTTAACCTTCTCATTGATTTCACTGCGAATAAAGCCTGGGTGAATGGTGGTGACTTTGATTGGCGTGTTGAGTAAATCTATACGCATACCCTCACTCAAAGAGGTAATAGCGGCCTTGCTAGCTGCGTACACGGTCATCGCCCTGCGAAACCCTCTGACTGCGCTGATAGACGAGATGGTGACAAGATGACCGTGGTTCTGCGCTCGAAATAATTCCAAAGCTGCTTCGCATTGCGCGATCGCAGAAACAAAGTTGGTGATCGCAGTTTGCTTGTTGGCCTGAAAATAGCCTGTACCTATTGAGGCACCCTTACCCATTCCAGCATTTACGATCACACGGTCCAGATGGCCTAGATCATCGGCAAAGGCTTTAAACACTTCAAACACCTGATCATGGTCGTTTACGTCAAGTGCACGAATAAAAACTTTGACCTGTGGGTTTATTTTAGCAATCTCGTCTCGTAGCTCTTCCAAGCGGTCTACACGACGAGCGCACAAGGCTAGGTTTCGACCTTGCTCGGCATACATCTTCGCCATGGTGAAACCTAGGCCTGAGCTTGCGCCGGTGATTAATATGTTTTGTCTGGGCATTAGTGTTCTCTATTCTTATGAATAAGTGATAAAGCGCTTGTATTCCGCGCCTTCAAAATGAGTGTGTTCGTTTAGCGAAGCAACAAATACGCGTGAACTGGTGGCGACTACTTTGGTGACTGCGCAGTTCATTAAAGTCCAATTCATTTGCATAATATTTTCGGCTGGTACGCCGAGCAAATGTTGACTCACCAAAGAAATTGGCCCGCCTGAGGTAAACACAGCGATGTTGTTATGTGTCATACCTAGCTCTCTGGTGGACCTCAAGGCGGCGTGAATACGCTCAGAGTAGGCTGACCATGATTCCACATAGTCAGAGTCGTGCTGGCCTGACATCCAACGGTTAAAGGCGTCGTTGAATGCGGTTTCAAAAACCTGTTTGGGGTTTTCTTGGCGAGCTATAAAGGAGGTCATGCCTTCGGCGGTAGCAAACTCTGGGCTAAATTGCGCCAGAATGTCTTGATGATCGTACTCATTCCAACCATTTAGGTAAGTTGGTGAAAGCGCATCTAAGGACTGACCGAAACCGGCCATGCAGTTCTCAGCAGTTTGTTGATGGCGCTTCATAGTGCCCAACACAACTGCGTCGAATACCGGTAGTCGCTTAGCTAGTTGCTTGCCTAGTCGGCTCGCTTGAGCTTCACCCAACTCAGAGAGCAGGTCGTAGTTCTGCTGGCCAAATGACGCTTGGCCATGGCGGATAAGATAAATAGTTGACATAATTATGCAGCCTGTTTGATTAGTTTTTGGCAGCGATACATTAGATAATGCACAAAAATCCAGAGTTTACGAAAGCCTGGATTACGCGTTTGTTTGTGGTGATAGCGATAGTAAAGTTGTTGCACAATACCCGCCAATCGAAATAGGCCGTAGACTTCATAAAATCTAAAGTCGGAGACTGAGTTATCGGTTTTTTCTAGATAATACGAAATAACTTCTTTACGTGTCAGCATGCCGGGCAAGTGAGTGGGCTGACTGCGGTTCATTTTGGCCATGAAGTCATCGTCTTGCTGAATCCAATACGCCAAGCTATTACCCAAATCCATTAATGGGTCACCAAGTGTGGCAAGCTCCCAATCAAGCACGCCGATTACTTTGGTCGGGTCAGATTGATCCAACACTAAGTTGTCCAATCGATAGTCGTTGTGCGTGAGACAAATTGTTTCTTTGTCAGGCATGTTATCTGCTAGCCAATTAGTAACTAATTTGCCACTAGGAACATTCCATGTTTTAGCGTTATTGAATCGTTTTATCCAACCTTCAATTTGTCTTTGTGTGTAGCCCTCACCCTTGGCGATGTGCGCTAGGTTGGCTGCTTGGTAATCCACTTGATGCAATTGGATCAAAGTGTCTAAAGCGTTTAGACATAAGACTCGGCTCTGTTGCTCACTTAGCACAACGCCGCGCGGCATATTCTTTCTTGGAATTATGCCATTTAGCTTTTCCATCACATAAAACTCAGTGCCAATAATGGACTCGTCGTCGCTGTGTGCCAGCATTTCGGGCACATAGCTGAACACAGGTTTAAGGTCGGCCTGAAGACGATATTCGCGGCCCATATCATGCGCACCCCTAGCTTTAGTTCCTTTCGGCGCGCGGCGCAACACTAGTTCGCGCTCTGGGTAGCTTAGACAATAGGTCCAGTTGGAAGCACCGCCAGAGTATTGTGTTACTTTCGGCTCACCAGAGATTCCGATGATCTGCTGCTGCAGCCACGGATTCAATGCGCCTAAATCTAATTCTTCGCCGGTGCGGATCGAGCCGGCATTATCAATATCGCTATTATTTTCAGTCAATTTTATTAACAAACCTTTTAGTTCGTTCCTTAACAATTTTTAGGTAACGCTCAATCGGCAGGAATCTCTTGAGGCGGTAGGCTTTAAGGCCATCTTTATGGGTAATAACCATAAACTTTCGAGCCTTAACATCTGTCAGTATTTGCTGCGCGATTCGGTCAGCGCTGATGGTCGACTTCTTAGCCATCTTGTTAACAATATTCTGCATTCCAGCATCGCTACTGCGCAGTGACTTATTCAAATTGGTTTCAAAAAAAGCTGGGCACACCACACTCACATGAATGCCTTCGTGAGCCAGTTCTAAATGAGCTGTTTCAGATAAGCTAACCATGGCCGCCTTGGTCACAGAGTAACTGCCCATGCCTGGTGCGGTGGTCAAGCCTGCTTGGGACGCAATATTAATAATGTCTTTATCCGCCGAATTGCTCTCACGCAGCAATGCAAGGCACGCTTTGGTCATGCGCACTTGACCGAGTAGATTGATATCTATCACCCACTGCCACTGTTCCATGCTTTCCGATTCCAGCATGCCCGCTGTGGCAACGCCGGCGTTATTGATCAACATATCGATGGACTGCCATCGCTCAGCTAAAGTCATTACCAGCTTGTCTACATCCCATTGTTTGGTGATATCGCAAGGCAAGAAGATAGCAGTGCCTCCAGCATCATTAATCAATTGAGTTACTGCCTGGCCGCCTTCGGGGTCAACATCCGCTACGCATACTTGGGCACCGTGCTTTGCGTAGCGCAAAGCCAATGCCTTGCCCAGGCCGGACCCCGCGCCGGTAATTAGTACTTTTTTATTCATTTAGAAGCCATGTATTTCTTTAGTTCTAGCCTGGTTACCATCGCCATATGAACTTCATCTGGACCATCGGCCAATCGAAGTGAACGCACACCCGCAGCAAAGTGCGCAAGCGGGAAGTCATTTGACACACCGGCACCACCATGAAGTTGCACTGCCATATCAACCACCTCTTGCGCCATATTAGGCACGACTACTTTAATAGCCGAAATTTCAGTCATGGATTCTTTAACACCCACGGCATCGATTTTCCACGCTGCGTTTAGAGTTAGTAAGCGCGCTTGGTCAATTGCCATACGCGCTTTGGCGATACGCTCACCATTACCGCCCAGTTTAAGGATTGGGCTGCCAAAGGCAACCCGTTTCATGCCTCGGTCGATTGCTAATTCAAGCGCTTTCTCAGCTAAACCAATAGTACGCATACAATGGTGTATTCGCCCAGGGCCAAGACGACCCTGTGCAATCTCAAAACCTTTGCCCATCCCCATAATCAAATTCTCTTTAGGAACGCGCACATTGGTAAGCTGCATTTCGCCGTGACCATAAGGCGCATCGTAATCGCAGTAGGCGGTCAGCATGCGAGTTATTTCCAGACCTGGGGCGTCTAACGGCACAATGACCATTGCGTGACGATTATGTCGATCATTACCAGGATTGGACACGCCCATAAAAATAGTGAACCTGGCATTAGGGTGACCCAAACCTGTGCTCCACCATTTTTTGCCATTGACCACAATCTCGTCACCGTCTTGTTCAATGGTCGAGGCCATATTAGTGGCATCAGACGAAGCCACATCTGGTTCGGTCATGCCAAACACCGAACGAATCTCACCTGCGAGCAGAGGCTCTAACCACTGCTGTTTTTGCGCATCATTACCATAGTGATACAGGACTTCCATATTGCCGGTGTCCGGCGCGTTACAGTTAAATATTTCTGGCGCGAACAAGGTGCGCCCCATTTGTTCTGCAAGCGGTGCATATTCGAGTGTAGTCAAGCCTTTGGCAAGTTCAGCATCGGGTAGGAAGAGATTCCACAAACCCTGTCCTTTTGCTATCTCTTTAAGTGCTTCAATTCGTGGATCGAGCTTCCAGTTCTTCCAATCGCCACCTGGGTTCAACACATGCATATCAGCGTAGAGCTGTTGCTCGATGGGTTCCACATGGGTGCGCATAAATTCTTTAATGCGCGCTATATAATCTTGGGCTTTGAGGCTGTGTTCAAAATTCATAGTGCTCACCTGAAGGGTTGCTCATTGATTTGAATTAAGAATACTGTGTTAAAAGATGAGCAAGATGAAATATACTAAGCGAGAACTATGAACATAATTCATAATCTATGAGTAATCCTAAAACTATTGAACAACTCGATTTAAACCTTTTAAAGGTATTCCATACTCTGTACATTGAGCAGAATATGACCCATACGGCTGAGGTTTTACA
>JBLHME010000069.1:0-15581 GCA_047623225.1 Cryomorphaceae bacterium | reverse complement strand
GGGATAAATGGGCCTGAATCAGCATAGCCTGAATAATCCGAGATGGCTTCAACGCTTCGATCCAGATAAGACCCGGTGTAAACCAAATCAAGGTTTCCTACTCGGCCGTTTACTGTCCAAGAAGTGTGATCAAATTCATCATCGCCCTCATCTGGGGTGAAACTCTGAGAATTGTAATCGCCCAAGGCCGGGTCGAAATCCCACACGCCCTCAGTCTCAATTTCTTGGTGCAAGTGTTGTAACAATACATCCCATTCATCGTTAATCGCATACTTCACACTGCTGCGAATACCGGTGTAGGTTGCATCATTGAAGTCATCTTCAGCATAAGCGTTGTTATTAACCACTGCACGCTCTGGCACAATGCCAAATGCGGCATACGCTTGTAACGTAGGGTTGTTTAACGAGATTTGCTTAGTGCTGCGAATGTTGTCGATGTAGCCGCCCTCTTTTGCATTGTAAACAGCAAAACGCGCAGCCAACTTATCGTCGATCAAAGGAACGTTAATAAAGCCTTCAACAGAATTACTCATTTCACCACCAGAAGTGCTTGAAATACTGGCATCCATTCCGGCTTCAAAATCATTAAACACTGGTTTGTTGGTGATCAGGCGTACTGTACCCGCTTGAGAACTCGCACCAAAAAGTGTGCCTTGAGGCCCAGGCAATACTTCTACGCGGCTCATGTCAGTCATGTAAGGGTCTATGTTACGACCACCGATTGAGATTGGCGCCTCGTCTAAGAAGAACGACACAGTCGGCTCAGAACCTACCGCACCGGCGATTTTCAAGCCGCCTTTACCAACCGAAACTCCACGAATAAAAACTTCGTTTCGCCCTGGCCCACGACCACCTGAGGTGACCCCAGCTAAGTTTCGAATGTAATCTTTAAAATTCGAGATACCCAAATCTTCCAGCGCTTGTTCGCCTATGGCTTGCACCGTAATAGGAATATCTTGAGCGCTTTCAGAGCGTTTGGTTGCGGTAACCACAATCTCTTCTAATTGGCCTGCGGCCAAAGCGGTGCCTGATGCACCGACAGCCACTGCTAAGGCAATGGCACAACTAAGCTTAGTTGGTTTAAACATACGTATAAATTCCTCTCTTTTGTTTAATTTAAATTCCTACAAACTCTCGCTCAACAGATTATTACTTACTGGTAAAGCTGAACAAGCGATTATTTCTCTTGGATGGTTGAGAAAATCTAATGTGTTGCCTTTAGATCGATTCCGCCACCACTCGCCGGCCAGCGATAAGCTTTAACTGCCACGCGGCCACGGCACCCAATAAACCCATTGCAGCGATGCCGCCAAAGTAGATCGCGTAGCCTTCCTTTCCAGGGTACTGCTCGAGTAAGTAGCCTTCGAGCAAGGGCAGATAAACATCTGGCGAATAGCCAAGTAACGATATCGCACCAATCGCTAGGCCTTTAATTTTATTGGAAACGTCACAACTCTCAAGCGTCGACCAAAAGATCCCCCTCACTGCATAGGTGAGAAAACCGATGATAAGGACAATACCCAGCAACGCCGCCGAACCAGCACCCGCGGGCAGCACAACTAAGCCAGCTAAGGAGATCGAGGCAAGAACCAACAACACGCCTAAGACTAATTCACGATCTAAAAAGTCACCTGCAAAACCGGCTGCCACAGCGCCAATTGGCCTCATCCAAAGCTTTGCGGTAGTGATTGACGCCACAGCAACTGCAGTCAACCCGTATTGGTTTTGCATATAGGCTGAGAATGAATAAGTAGCCCAAAACAATTGATAACCAGTGAGAATACAAATCCCACATAACCATATTTCGTATTTCGATGCGACAATCTTAAGGTCAGCCCATACATTCGACTCCGACTTCGCGGCACTAGTATCAACCTCTTGGTTGGCCTCCGGCTCCGGCAATATGAAATACGCAATAGGAGCCATAACTAACATACAGCCAACATACAAATAGATCACTTTCCGTAATGCATCGGCAGTGTCTTGCCCAGCTGAGCCTGAGTAATAAGCAAAAATGGCTACCGCCAAGGTTGCAAGTAGCGCCTCGACCAGCCCTCGTCCACCATCAAGAATACCGAAAAAGCGGCCCTGTTCAGTGGGCTCGGCTAATAGGTTAGTGGCCTTGATCAATGCTGCCCAAAAAGTCAGTCCCGCAGCAATTCCCCAACCAGCGAATATCAAGACCAGAGATTCGAACGAGGGCATGGTTGAGAACCACACACCGAGCAGCCCTGCAAATGCCAGTGAAAAAGACATTAGAATCCGCGGCGACACCCTATCGGCTAACCACCCACTGGGCAGATAAGTGACCACATAAAGCACGCCTAGCATGGCGTACATCTGACCAAGCTGAGTGCCGGTAATTCCAAATGACTCGAGAATGGTTTGCTGAAAATTCTGCCTTAAATAGATCAGTGGGTAGATGTTGCCAGCAATAATCACCAACACGCCAAGCTTGATATAACGTTGTAGTGTGGTGTCATTACTAGGGGTTGATTGCGGCATTTTATTCTCTTTCTATTACGTGTAAGGGTCGTATTGTTTTTCTATCGGTGCGGCATCAGGCCAATTGCTATGCCATATCTTGCGTGAAATTTCACCCGCAGTGGCGCTTGAAAATTTTCGGTCTTGCTGTGTAGCGACTAAGGGCTCGATCATTACATCGTGCCTGGGCACAGCAAAATATGGAAAGCTAAAACGTTCCTGCCCACTGCTGTTGATAACTTTGTGCGGGGTTGATTGAAAATAACCGCCTGACCAAGTCTCTAACATATCGCCAACATTAACAAGCAATGTATCGGCAGGCACTCTGGCATCAATCCAATGCTTGCTATGACGTGGCCGCAACCACAGCCCACCGACCTCATCAGGTGCCAATATGGTTAACACGTCGGTGTCTTTATGCGGGTGAATACCAAAACCATCGGTGTTTGAGTCTGAAGGTGGATAGTGTAATAACGTCATATTGTTCAGCGGCTTTTCAAAAGAGCTATCTAATATTGACGCTGGCAGCTCCAAATCAATCGCAAGCGCCTCAAGCAGGCAACGGGTCAATTGATCGCAATGCCGCCAATAAGTCAAAACCGTGTTCTTTAACGATGGCAGCTCAGCAGGCCATCGATTAGGACCATACAAATCACTTTGTTGGCAAATATCATCGCGTTCATCGACTTCAAAATGCAGCTTGTAACCCTCATAGTGATCAGCTTCTTGCTTGGATGCATTTGGGGTAAAAAAACTTAAGGGAATATAGCCTCGGTAATTTCTCTGTTGGACTTGCAGGGCAAGTTTCGATTGCATAGGCAAAGCAAAAAAACTCATCACCTGATCTCGCATCATTGCTATTAGACTGCTCGGCATGCCATGCCCTTGAATACCCACAAAACCTATCTCGTTAAAGACTGTGCTAAGTTGCTTGGCTAGCCGACGCTTATTAACAGGGTCTTGGGCAAACAGTCCAGATATATCTATTAAAGGAAGTTGACTCATAATAGGTAGTTGGATCACAGAAATGCTGCAGTGGTTGACATTCGAACAAGGGTATCAGAAAGTGTTGCGCAAATATTTACAAACTGTCTTCGCGTCTAAAGGCAACCCGCAGGAAAACCAAAGGTAAGCTATATGAAGCTCTCAGTACTAACATTATTCCTTAGTCTTTTAAGTTCTGTGGTTCTTACGCCAAGTGCACAAGCGGGCGATTTAGAGATCGTTAAAGCAGAGAGAGTCGGGGTATCAAGTGAACGACTAACTAAAATTGATGACCTAGCAAATCGATATGTGGATCAAGGCATGTTTTCTGGCATCGTCACCATGGTAGCCAGAGACGGGAAAATTATTCACCAAAACGCTACGGGCAACTTCGGCATGGATAACCGCAAACCTTTAAGCATGGACACTTTATTTCGAATCTATTCCATGACCAAACCGATCACCGCAGCGGCTGCCCTGATCTTGTATGAAGAAGGAAAGTTTCATATAGATGACCCTGTGAGCAAATACCTTCCGGAGTTTGCTGAGCAAAAGATTATGTTAGATGATGAGTTAGTTGCACCTGATTCGCCCATGACCATTCGACACTTGCTCACGCACACTGCCGGTCTCACTTATGGTTGGACTAACGACAATCCGGTTGATATTGCCTATCAAGATGCCAAACTCTTCGAAAGCACGGACCTGCAACAATTGATGACTAAACTAGCGGGCATTCCATTGCGCTTTCAACCAGGCACTCGCTACCACTATAGCGTGGCTTTTGATGTGCTTGGCGCTTTAATAGAAAGAGTCAGCGGGCAGCCACTCGACAAATTTTACCAGTCCCGAATTTTCCAGCCTCTGCAAATGCGAGACACTTTTTTTGCAGTGCCTAGCGATAAAATGCATCGCTTAGCATCCGATCAAGGGTGGGATTACAGCAATAAAAAGGTGGCAGTAGTTCCGGCGGGACAAGCGCGCGCTTTCGATAAGGTTTCTCTATTCGTTGGCGGCGGCGGGCTAGTTTCTTCCATTGGCGACTACATGCGATTCTGCCAAATGATATTGAACGGTGGTGAGTTAAATGGAACACGCATACTTGGATCAAAAACAGTCGATTTCATGGCTGCAAATCACCTATCAGATAAGGTGCGTGCTGAAGGTGTTGGTGAATACCCCGCTCTGGATTTCTATAACGGCCAAAGCATGGCCTTAGGCTATGGCGTTGTCACTAACCCATACGCTATGCCTGATCTGTCATCCAAAGGTGAGTTATCGTGGGGCGGTGTTGCCGGCACACAATTCTGGATAGACCCGCAACAAAAAGTGATTGGTATTGCTATGGTTCAGCTATATCAATCGCCGTGGAAGCTGCGCTCGGACTTTAAGTCAGCGACTTATCAAGCGCTTGAAAAACTCCACTAATCTATAAAGTTTCGACTTTCATACTGCAAGCCTTGATCGGCAAACTGGTTTCCTAGGAGCGCCTTTTTGGCGCTCTTTTGATCACCAATCATCAGGTCAAAAAACTGCCTCACTTTTTGCTTTTGAATTTTGTGCGCCAGCTGCACATCAATCAAATCGAAGGATTGCTGTGGCTGAAAAAAACGTTTTTGCGAACTTGTTTTTAGTTTTGGCCACCAGTAGCCACCTGAAACACCAAAGCTGGAATGATTGGAGTTTTCCAACAGACCCCAAATAACCGGTTGAGCAGATTCTTCATAACTCTTGCGTAAGGCAGGCAAGCGGTTTCTAGGTGTTGGTGCTTCTCCACCCATAGCCGATGCCATGGCGGCACCCGCGCCGATAATCAAGCCGTCTTCTGCACCACTGAGTAACATGGTTGGTTTACTGATTGTGTTTAATGCGCCAGGGCCAGATGCAGCAAGAATGATCGATTCCTGGCCCTCGGCTTTTAGCATTTCTTTGCGCAACTGACTTCTAAGGTCTGGCATAACCAATGGAACCACTGCAACCCCCGCAGTGAACCTTGGCTCCAAAGCCAAGCCAGCCAAGGTTGTCGTACCTCCAAAAGAGCGCCCCATCAAACCTATTTTTTGTAGGTTCAGTCTGCCGGCAAACGAACCTGATTGATTCATTTCATCTAGTTCCTTTAGCACGGCGCGCAAATCATTAACCCTTTCCAATAGTGAGTTATCCAAGTTAACCATAGCTTGTGGATCTTCACGATTTCGAATCAGAGGGGTGTAGGTTTGACCGTACTTATCCATCGGCCCATAGGTACCATCAGCATTTAGCAAAGGCTTAACTGCTGCAAGTTTGCCGTCGATTTCTGGGTCATGGATGGTGAACGCAAATGGCGTGTTGCCAGTGTGCTCTGGGGCAATAACCACATAACCATGGGCGGCCAGATACTCACAAGCAGTCTCCATGTTGTAGCGGCTACCGGCATCACCATGTGTCATCACCACCACAGGCCAAGGCAACTCACCAATAGCCAGCGGAGCGTCAATATAACTATTGCGTGGGCGGTTAAACAATTCATCTATACCAGCGTCAATATCGGCTTGGCTCACACCCTCAACAACCGAGTCGGGGGTTAGATGAAAGAAGGTGGTATTGGTCAACATCAATTTGTGCACCGCCTTGTCACCAAATGAATAATCTCCATAGGTGGCGCGCCGTGCTTTGCCTGACTCTACATCTTTGTGACTAACTGGATACCAAACTTCGGTTAATAACGATCGAACGCCAACATCAACACCAGCAACACTGTCATAGGGCCGAGAATCATCATGAATGAAACGTGTACTAGAACCCACCGCATAAGGAGCCTTATGTGATGAGGCCTCATCAGTCATGTTATTACTGGTAGTCGTATTAGTGGCAGTCGTTGTGGTATCAGCAGAACAACCGCTTAAACCCCAGGCCAACACAATAGTTGCTACAAGATGCAGTGCCAATTTCATAAAGTTCTCTCTAGTAAAGCGCACGAGACGCTAGTGAATACGAGCACCTTGAGCAAGTAAGGTTTTTTGTACTTGTTTAATATCTACATCAGCAAAATCACTGCTATTTTGAATCGACACAGCCGCCGCTACACCAGCGCCCTGGCCGTTAACCGCGCAGCACATCATATTGCGCACCGCAGCATGAGAATCTCTATCTCCGCCAGTGCTGCGCCCTGTCACAATTAGATGCCCGACGCCTTTAGGCAACATCGCTCTATAAGGTAACTGAAAATACCTCCCCGTGGTGGGCAAGATTAAAATTCCATAGCCATCAATAAATTCTGGAAAGATGCCAATGCTGTCTTCAAACTTACCCTGCTCACGAACATCATGCGCAGTCATATTATAGTGTGCATCGATTTTACGCGTATCTCTAATGCCTATAGTCTGCCCAAAATTACGCAGCTTGGCGTTTTCGCATCCTGGAGTGAATCGCTTAAGCGCATCCACGGCCATCATCGCTTGGCGACGCCCTTCAATCTCACCGGCGGTTAAACTGTCTGCATCAGTACCATCAACTTCGGCCAAGTGAACCAAGTTGAGATAGGTTAGATCACCTTGATCCGATATCGCTCCCCAGGTGCCACAGATGGTATTCAAGTTTTTAGGAATAAGTCCCGCATCCATGGCTTGCTCGAACGGCTTGCGCAAAAAGGGAGAAAACATATCGTCTTCCTTGCCGGTGGTTTCAATAGTCCATTCACCGCCAGCCCAATCGGCGTAAGTCTGTGGGTCAGCCTTAACATTTTGGATGAAGCGTTGTTTGTCCACACCTGTCATTGAGAACATAACCGAGGCGGCCATCATGTCTTCGCGCGGCGTCTTAAACACTTTTGCGCCAGCGCGCGTTGCAATATCTGCATCGCCAGTTGCATCGATTACACGTTTAGCCAATATGGCTTCGCGGCCTGACTTGCTCTCTACAATAACCCCTTTGATAATCCCCTCCTCGACGATCGGAGCGACCACCATACGATGCAGCATAGGGGTAATATTTGCCTCTTGAACCAACACATCGGCCACATACTTAAAGGCCTCACCGTCTAGAGCATGACTGTCTGACTGTGGCTCAGGAATCGCTGCGTCCATGGCCTTGGCGCGTTGCTCGAATTCGACACCAATGCCTTCACTATCAACCGTTTTCTCATGCCGGTACCAAGCAAAGCCTTCAACACCCACCTGAGTGATATTACCGCCAAAACAGCCGTAGCGCTCCAATAGGGTTGTTTGCGCGCCCGCTCGAGAGGCCGCTATGGCCGCCGCTAAACCGCCGGGGCCACTACCAACAACTAATACGTCGGTAGAGTGCACCACGGGTATTTCTCTGGATGGTTCAAAAATGTTTTTCATTAAACTACCTTACTTCTCGAGTGGAATAATAGTGCCCATGTTCATCACTTGGTTTGGATCAAAGGCTTGCTTTAATTTTTTAAGAATATAATACGAAGAACCGTACTCGTCTTCAATCCAATGGGTGCGGTGTTTACCAACACCATGATGGTGGCACATTGAGCCTCCTGCCTTAATGGTTTCCTCAACGATAATTTTCTTAATCGCCAAGTGACATTGGTCGAGTTCGTCTTGCGGAGCCACCTCGCTTACATCATAAAAATAGACAAAATAGAGATTGGTTCCGTTTAGATAACTGTGTGATGAATGCGCGCCCAGCATAGTTAAATTTGGAGTTTCTTCGCGAACTCTGCGCATACAAGTTTCATAGATATGATCAAGTGCACTCCAATTGGCTGATATTTCAGTGGTGTGGCAAATCTTCTTTTCTTCTAGAATTTCACGCTTTTCTTCAGCCAGGCTTTCTGGGTCCCAATTCAAATGGTCGAACCATTTTTCGATATGCGAACCATCAACTTGTTGACACTCATCATGCTCAGCGACAATCGCTTGTATCGCATCGGCGCTTGCATCAGCAATCGGTTTTACCCCTTCGGTGACAAAAATCAACACGCACTTGTCTTTAGCAAAATGAGAAAAATGGTAGTCGCCATCTTCAAGGTCATACACTCGTGCAACCGACGGCCTATAGCCCTCTACCATCACCTGACGCAATATCTCAAAACCGGTGCTCATGTTCTCCAAGGTGTAACCAAGGTAGCGATTGTTGTCTGGGTAATATTTGAATATTTTGACAGTGACCTCGGTAATAAAACATAAAGCCCCTTCGTTACCAATAATCACGTGTCGGATATCAGGGCCCGCCGCACGGCGCGGCACATTTTTTATCTTAGTCACGCCGCCTTCAGGAAAGACCGCTTCCAAGCCAACTACCATGTCCTCAATACCACCGTAAAGGGTGGAGAACTGGCCGATGCTTCTGGTAGCAACCAAGCCACCCATTTGCGCCAGAGGTTTGCTTTGCGGAGAGTGTCCAGTGGTATACCCAAGCTCGCGTAACTGATCATCCAATACTTGTAAGGAAACACCGCACTGGGCTGTGACCTGCATGTTGGTGATATCAATATCAATAATTTTGTTCATTCCAGAACCGTCCACGACAATGGAATTTTCAAGTGCTGTCTCAAGCCCTCCTTCGGTCGCTGAACGGCCGGTTCTGGGCACTACGTTAACGCCATTTTGGTTAGCAAACTTAATCACTCTAGCGACTTCGTCGGTGCTATTAACTTTTACCACGGCGGCTGGCAACGGCATCGAAAAAACATCATGGTAGGCTTCGTAACGACGAAATCGATCTACACTGGATAATTGCAGATCCTCAAGGTTGGTCGATACTTGGGCTGAGCCAAGCATAGAATGTAGTTGTTGTACGATTTGTTCACGGCTTAATGCCATCACTGTATCTCCGATAAATTTATTTCTGTATAGAATGAATGCCCTTAAAAACAGGGTCAGTGTGTTGCGTAATATTTTTGAAAACCTGGGCATTCAATATTTGGTAAAACTGCGTATTTTCAGGCTTGGGTGCAAAAGTTTCAGCCGTTTTAACCATGCGCCCAATGGCATCATCAAAACTCATCTGTTGATTGGTTGCCACAGCGGCACACATTGCGGAACCTAAGCTAGCGGTATCATTAATCTTGTTTCGAATGGTCGGTAAGCCAAGCACATCGGCAAAGATCTGCATAAACACATCGCTATTCGAGCCTCCGCCCGAGATGATCACGCGATCGACTTTTTCTCCCACTTCCTGGCTCATCCGATCAAGATTATTTTTCATGGTTAGTGCAATCGCTTCGAGGATCGACTTATACATATGCGCCCTAGTGTGGCGTGCGTGAAAACCAAGCATCGCACCACGTTTATAGGCTTGATCATATGGCGCGAGCCACTCTGGGATTGCGACCAGACCATCAGAGCCTGCAGCAACAGCAAGTGCTTCTTGATTAAGAAGTTGCTCCGGTGACAAGCCTAATTGTTGTGCCTCTTGCACCAAGGAGGTCCCCAATAGGTCTCGCAACCAACTGACCGTGCCCATGCCATGCCGCACCCCTGCGCATTCATACAAATAACGTTTGGGAATGCACGCAAGGTTGGAAAAATAATGCTCGGCCTGCTCTATATGACTGGGGCCATAAACCATTGCACCAATATAGGTGCCCAAAGAGATCAGCGCAGTGGGTCCTGACTTGAGCCCAGCGCCTAGCGCTTCAACCGCTTTATCGTTGGCCGTGGCAACAACCGGCAAGCCGACAGGCAGGCCAGTTTTTTCTGCAGCCGCAAGCGTTATCTTGCCTAGAATATCACCAGGCAAAGCCAACTCAAATAGATTCTCGTGAGCAAGATTATAGTGTTGCAATATTTCAGTCTTGTTACTCCATTGCCACCTGAGTTTATCCAGCGGCCACTGGCCTTCGTAGTTCGCAGCAGTGTCTTTTTTTTCACCTGTAAGCCGATGCGTAATGTAACCGGAACTGGTGGTCAAATATTGAACATCAGCGTTTGGCCAGGAGTAGATCTCGCCTACTCGCGCGTCCATCCAATTAAGTGCTGGGGCAACTAATTCGGCCTCTTTGTTTAAGGCCAACTGGCAACAGCGAATAGTGCATAGGCCAACGCCTAGAATTGTATCTGGTGCAAATGGAAAGCTATCCATTGCCGCTCGGCAAGCACCGGCAATAGACTCCCATAAGTCATCGCCTGGGTGCTCTGCAACACCCGGTTTAGGCATGTGCAAAGGGCGCAACTTTTGAGTAGCGGAACAAATTCGATTTCCATCTAAATCAAAAACCGACACCTTAGAACTTTGCGTTCCAGCATCTATGCCAATCACATATTCTTGCTTCAACTTTTTTCTGCCTACTTAATATCTTGCCGTTGTACTAATAAACCAATTTGCTAACGAACTAAATAGCCGCCATCGACCGCCAATATATGGCCGTTAACGTAGTCCGAAGCGCGGCTGGCTAAGAACACGGTAGCACCCATCAAATCCATCGTGTCGCCCCAGCGATTTGCTGGAATATGATCTAACACCTTTTTATTAGTCTCTGGATTACTTCGAGTAACCTTGGTCAGCTCTGTGGCAAAGTAACCCGGAGCAATGCCATTTACTTGTACATTATATTGCGCCAACTCGTCACAATAGGCCTTGGTGAACCCGGCTATGCCGTGTTTTGTAGCGGCATAGGCTGGCGACCATTGGCCACCCAAAAACGAAAACATTGAACAGATATTAATTATCTTGCCACTGCGTTGCGCGATCATATGTTTTGATGCTTTATAACTTAATTCAAAGGCTGCGGTTAGGTTCACACTGAGCATTTTGTCCCACTGCTCGCGACCAAAATCTTGCACTTGCGTAAGTAATGATATACCAGCGCTATTGATCAAAATGTCGACTGAACCGAGTAGTTCCACACAGCTTTCGATGACCTTTTCGGGCGCGCCATCTGCTGTGATATCCGCCTCAAGAAACCGATATTCAACTCCCTCGTCTTCGACCAACCTTTTTATTTCAGCATCATCTTGCAAAATACTGACCACAAATACATTAGCGCCCGCCTTGGCAAGCGCTAAGGCAAACGCACTTCCAAGCCCCGAGTTTCCGCCAGTAACAATGGCATTTTTACCAGCGAGCGAGAAAAAATCCATGTTGAAATCAGTAATATTCATAAGCTGCAATCATCTTTGCAAAGCTAAAGTTTAACGCAAAATTAAGCGGCGATACGCCACATATGCGACCGTTGTGACACTAAAAGCATAAATAGCGGAACTGCGTGCGAGCACATCAATGCTCACGCCATTGTCTATAAACACACCCAATATGACCGGCGAAATTGCGGTGGCGAACACCATAATGAACGAAGCCAATGACTTAATTGAAGCAAAGTACTTATTGCCATAACGCTCAACAAAAAATGGCGCGCCTAGAGCTCCTTGCGCGGCTGTTGAGCAACCCATTAGAAACATAAAAACCGTAGCAGCTAGAGCCGAGGATGAGCTCGAAAGTGCTAACAAACCAAAAGCCATTGGCACGCTGGCGAAAGGTGCCAAACGAACAGCACCCACGCGGTCTGCCAACGCGCCGATCAACAAGCTCATGACAATGGTGGTTATGGAAAATAGTGCGTAAAGGCTAGCCCAAGTTGTCAGTGACCAGGCTTTTTCTTCAACTAAATGAATCTGATGAAACATAAAACCGGTATATAACAAGGATTGCGAGACAAGAGCTGGAACCAGTAAATAGAAAAACGGGTCTCGCAATACTTGTTGCCGGGTCCAGTGTTTTTTGCGGCCAACGGCTCTACCTTGTTGATCACTACTTATACGATCTTGGTGTAGGCCTTGATCAAACCTAGCGTTCCAATTTGGCAATTCACGGAGCAAGTAAAACACCAGCGGAATTATCAAAACTACCAGCACCACCGACGTGACCTGCCACGCCTGTCGCCAACTCAAGGTCAAAAGCGCTAGAATAATAATGCTCGGCAGAATCGCTTCAGCGGCTGAATAGCCCATGTTTGCCACGGAATTGCCTTTGGCTCGATTTGCGCTTAAATATCTCATTAAACTAGTCGAACTGGTAGTGGACATCAGCCCCTGCCCAAGATGCCTGAGCAAGAAGATCACAAGCCCTAGGGCGATAACACTTTGCACCAATGACATGGCAAAAGCCGCAAAGGCTAAGCCACTAATTACCACAAGGACAAATACACGGAGGTTAATTCGATCCAGCAACGAGGCGCTCCACAGCAAGACCACGGCACTGGCAAGCGTGGCGATTGAATAAACCGCGCCAAACTGCCCATGACTCAAGCCTAGGTCAGATCTTATCTGGCCACCAAAAAGTGCTATGAAATAAGTTTGCCCCGGACTGGAGCAGAACATCAACACAAAGCCAAACAGCAATAAGCGCCAATCATTGCGCAGTAACGGCAAAAAAGTTTTCACGAGCTTAGAGCCTTTATGGCCTTACAGAAATTCTTTAATTGATATCTCAGAGTCAGCCAAGCGGGCTTTGTCTGGCTTGCAGCCCGCGACCACCAGCTTTTTAGAAACCATAAATTCCGCGGGCGAATTAATTGCGTCCATCGCAATCAAAGTATTTTGCTTAAGATAAAAGGCTGAAAACTTTCGGGTCTTAGGATTTCCTCGAACCACCACTTCGTCGTGATCGGTCAACAGCCCAACGGTTTGCAGCTTAATGTCGTATTGGTCTGACCAGAACCAAGGAACTTGATTGTAGACTTGCTTGTCACCACAAATCGCGCTTGCAGCGGTTTTGGCTTGATCCATAGCATTGGGAACCGACTCTAGGCGAATGCGCCGATCGTAGATTAGGCTTGGGTGGTTACTACAATCACCCACGGCGTAGATATCAGGGTCATCGGTTCGAGTAAATTCGTCGACCAGCACACCGTTATCACAGGCCAGCCCGGCTTCTTGGGCTAATTCAATATTGGGAATCACGCCAATTCCAACAATGGCGCAATCAAAATTAATGATTTCACCGTCGGCCATGACGGCATGCGTTCCGTCAGCATTTTCAGAAAATTTATGCAGTCTTGCATTGAGGCGAATATCCACGCCCTGTTGGGCATGCACGTTTTGATAAAACTCTGAGATCACTGGGCTGGTAACACGCGCTAACACTCGATCCATTGCTTCTAGCACAGTCACAGAAACACCTTGCTTTACTGCTGATGCGGCTACTTCTAAACCAATATAGCCAGCGCCCACTATCAATAACTTTGAATTGTCAGGCAGCAAATTTTTAATCTTATCAACATCGGCTAGGGTGCGCAGTATGTGAATTTGAGGGAGGTCGGCGCCCTCGATTGGCAAGAGTCGAGCGCGCGTGCCAGTGGCCAAAATTAATTTGCTGTAGCCGATTATCTCACCGCCATCCAACTCAACGGTTTTTTGCTCTCGATTAATGCGAATAGCTGTTCTGCCTAGGTATAGATCGACCTCGGCCTTTTCATATACATGTTCGCCTTTGATCAATAGCTTTTCAGCGCTCACCTCGCCTTTGTAGTAGGCTTTTGAAAGCGGTGGCCTTTGGTAGGGCAAACTCGGCTCATCACCAACCAGTGCGATAGCACCCTGCCAGCCTTTCTTGCGCAATGTGGATACGGCTTCGGCCGCGGCGTGGCTAGCACCAATAATGACAACGATTTGATCTTTCATAAACTAATTGTTTGAAGTGTATTTATTGAATATTAACCCAAGATTGAGTGCGCCCTACAATGAATAATGCTCAAGGATGGCTAAGGTCTCTTCGTCTATGGCGAGTCGGCGGCGATGAGCGAAATCATAGTAAACCATTCTTGCAGTAGCTTCGGCCGCCACTAAACCCAGTTTTTTACTATAAATGGCCTGTTTGATATTGAATTCTGTGTCGCTAATTTGCGAAACGGCTGTTCCGATCAATAAATTATCTGGATAGGTTAATGACACTTTGAAGCGACAAGCTGTTTCAGCTAAAGCAATGCCTGTTTTTGCGTCGTGCGGCATATTGAAACCCAGTGCGGGCAAAGTGGTACTGAGAAACTCTAAGCGTGCGGTTTCGCAATAGTAGAAATACTTGGTGTTATTAACATGTTGCATGGCATCCATATCGCCCCACGCAACCTCGCGCTCATTTATATGTAAATAAGCCGCAAGCGCTTGGATATTTTTCATCTACTGCTCTCTCTATGTGATTTTTTTAGTCTGGGGCTGCCCTTCGGTCGAAAGGTTTCCTGATTTGGCGGATGACATTATACTGTCTCACCTCACACACTCGAACAGATAATCATTCATTTAACAGAGAAGACAATGCAATTAGACAATAAAGTAGCGGTAATAACAGGTGGTGCATCCGGCCTTGGCGAAGCAACCACACGAAGATTTGTTGAGCAAGGCGCAAAAGTCGCCATTTTCGACCTAAACGACGAACGCGGAAATGCGCTGTCTGAAGAATTAGGCGACGCCGTTATTTATCAAAACGTAGATGTTGTCAGCGAAGACAGTGTTGAAGCTGGGATAGCCGCGACTATTGCAGCATTCGGCGCCGTACACATCAACTGCAACTTTGCCGGAATTGGTCACGCAGAAAAAACCGTCGGTAGGGAGAACCAGCCACATGCCCTCGACAGTTATCGCCGCGTAATCGAGATTAACTTGATTGGGACCTTCAACGTGCTTCGATTGTGTGCGGCGCAAATGAGCAAACAAGAATCGTTAAATGATGATGGCTGTCGCGGAATCATCATTAATACTGCGTCGGTAGCGGGCTCCGAGGGTCAGATCGGCCAAGCCGCGTATGCAGCCACTAAAGGCGCGATCATTGGCAGCACCATTTGTATGGCTCGCGATCTTGCGCAACTAGGTATTCGCGTTAACACCATCGTGCCAGGCCTAATTCATACGCCGATGTTCGATTCAATTCCTGAAAACATATACCAATCACTCGAATCGAGCGTGCTCTATCCGCAACGTCTAGGCAAGCCCGACGAAATAGCGCAACTGGCGCAGTATTTTGTCGAAAACGATTATATGAATGGTGAGTGCGTGCGCATGGACGGCGGCATTCGAATGCAGGCTCGTTAATAGCGTCTCAGCTGAGCGACTGTCGTAATCTTCGGTAGCTCTCTTTGAGTTCGTTACCAAGGATTGCGAATGCTTCACCAACTTCGTGTGCTGAATGGCCCGCTTCTTTCTCTAGCTGCTTTGACTTGAGCG
>JBLHME010000068.1:0-15709 GCA_047623225.1 Cryomorphaceae bacterium | reverse complement strand
GTTGTGATTGATCTATATGGGTTTTTGTATCAAGAAGAATATTTGCAGCGGACTGAAATAGATTTTCCATTTTCAGTTCAGTTGACTGACCTAGTGCTTCAATTTGCTTGTCGACCAAAAAATTAATACTATCTTTTGTTCTGCCATAGGCGTAATAGGAAATGGTCGCCACAGTGATTAGAATTAGCATTGAAATCCAAATCGTCAAAGTGGGTAATAGCTTAATCAGGAAAAGGCGTTTATTTTTGGAGTTCATTTAGTGTCCTGGCTTAATTGGATTGGACACTTTAATAAAAGACAATATTGTTATTGGAGTCTCCATGAATCAAAAGCGAGTATACAAGAGTTGCCTTAAAGAGGTTAAAGAAGAGGCTGTGGCGTTAATCAACGAACAAGGTTTTAGCGTATCCAAGGCTGCCAGCGTAAATCGACAATACGGTCTCATCACACTTTATTTAATGGGCCTCACCGTCAGAATAAGCCCATCACACTAGAGGGCACCTCCGAGAATCCGTTTTTTACGGTGTGAATCTACCGATTGCGAGTGAATACACTTTATTTATCATTTTTTACGGAAAATCGCCGTTTTCACCCCATTTGATGCGCTTTAGGCCCTTTTCTTCCCCTTTTCCTATATTTTCGACGGATTCATCCTGTCTAGTTGAACAAATCGGCGCATGTTGTATACCAAGTTCATCATCTCAGATGTTGTACAGATGCGGCAAAACCAAGCCTTTAAACATCATGACTATGTCTTTACGTTTTCTGCCAGCATTGCTCTTGCGGTTCACCTTTGCTATCCCTTTAAGCGCTGGCCGAAATGCCTCCCAGTCGATTAGGGCATTGAGCGCAACCAGCTTATCCTTCTCGTCTATCTTCTTACAAGCGATCTTCAAGGTGAAAAAAGCCTGCTTGCAACATGATTTCATAGCGGTCTGTGAGTTTTCAATATTATAACGTTCTGGAGCCTATTTTCGGAGATGCCCTTAAGATGGCTCACAGCCGTACTGCGGATGCTTTTCCAATTAGCTTCTGCTCGCGTTATAACGCCTGACTTATCTTGTAGATACATATTGAATACTGCTTCGTCTAAAACAAGTAGATTTTATCATTCACAATATCAGCATATTGGGGGTCACCATCGAATTTTTTATTCACCGAAACGCCCAAGGTGCAGTACCCCCCATTTGGCGGTAGATGGGCATTAGGGTTTTCAGTAAAAGCGGCCCCTTTTTCTGCAGATGAAAAATAGTGTGCCACGCCATCACGCACTTGGGCGTATTCGGCACTGCCATCCACACGACCCCCTAAGGGAATGAAAGCAACGGGGTCTACGCCATGCAGCCCTAATGGCTTGCCAACAGTGGTAAGGCTTTTTGACGTGTTGTATTCATCCGAGGCATTCGCGGTGAGTGATAAAATAAGCACGCTGCCCAATAATAAGGCTGAGAGAGATTGTCGGTATCTCATTGGGGTCTCCAATAGGTTATAAAAGTCGAACATTATTATTCGATAAGCATATAAAATTCGATATTTATGAATTTTTAGTGGCCATAAGTACCAATATATTAACCAATAGTACAAATATATGCGTTTATTGCACTATCAAATTAGCAACCATCATTCTTCGGATTACCTTGATAATGTGCGCGAGGGTAAATCGAATAGCCCATTCGGCGGATCATTTCAGTAATTGCTTTAGTTTCTCCCCCATCGGTGGTATAAAATGAATAGCATGAGTTCCCCTAAACAAATGGGCTGATATGAATCAAAGCTTCAAAGCCACGCTTAAGCAAACCACCACCTTCTCGCCGCAACAACAGCAAGCGGTAAAAATACTACAACTCAACTCGGCCGCGTTATCGCTGCAAATCGAACAAGCCCTTGCGTCTAACCCGTTTCTCGAAACACTAGATAGCACCGACGCTGAGCCCTTGGCCAAGGTTAAAACCATCACCCCGCAATCCAGCAAATCACCTACAGTCACCAACAATACACCTGGCCTTACAGGGCCAAGACACCAGAAGAGTCACTCAAACAAGCCTCGTGAAACTGAATCTATCACCCAGTCCACCGGCTCATTACAAGCACATCTTCATGAGCAAGCTGTGCGAACCCCTTTATCAAAACGACAGCATCTTGCGGTCGAATTGATCATTGATAGCCTGCAAGACAATGGCTATCTTGATACGGGCTTACGAGCCATCATCCAGCACACCCAAGGCCAAGAAAATTTAACTTTAAAAGAACTTGAATTTGCTTTACATCAAGTCCAATGCCTAGAGCCATCTGGAGTTGGGTGTCGAGACTTAACCGAATGTCTAAGCATTCAACTTGATAGCATTGCCCCTCAGTCAGATATCACACGCCTTGCTAAAATACTGATTCAAGACCATCTCAATTCTCTGGGTCGCTCAAGCTACAAGGCATTAATAAAAGAACTCGATGTGGACGGCGACTTGCTGCAACAAGCCATTAGCTTAATAAAATCTTTAGACCCAAGCCCTGGCTCGCAAATTGAATCCACAGCAACGCTTTATGTCAGTCCAGACATAACCGTCTCTAAACGTGACGGCCGTTGGCAAGCTGAGCTAAATAGGGAGCACATTCCGCAAATTAGCCTGTGCAGCTACACGCGAGACTGGCTAACACAAGTAAAAGATCCTATTCAGAAAAAACCCCTGCTCGAGCAAGTTAGCAATGCAAAATTGCTATTATCTCAAATTGAAAACCGCTACCAAACTACATTGAAAGTGGCCATTGAAATAGTTGATAGACAGCAGGCTTATTTTGAACGGGGCAATATTGCGTTGCAGCCATTAACACTCAAACAAATTTCAGAAGCTTTGGGTATTCATATTTCAACAGTTTCTCGCACCGTCAACGATAAATACCTACTCAGCAACAGAGGCTTAGCTGAACTAAAGTTCTTTTTTTCTACAGCCGTTCCCAATCACAACGGTGAACAAAGTTCAGCACGGAGCGTGCAAGCAGTCATCCAAAAGTTAATCATGGAAGAGCTGCCGAACAAGCCATTATCAGATCATAAAATTACACAGCACCTGAATGAAAGCGGATTACAAGTAGCCCGTAGAACTGTCGCCAAATACCGAGAGAAATTAAACATCCCCGCTTCCGCGATAAGGAAGCAATTGTCTAACCCGTCGGGCGTTTCAAGCCCCGGCATTAACTAGGAGAAAACGATATGCAAATTGCAATCAGTGGCCAACATCTAGAAGTGACAGCGTCTTTAAAACAACATGTAGAAGAAAAACTAGAAAAAGTGATTCATCATTTCGATCACCTAACTCAAGCACAAATTGTGCTGCATATTGAGAAAGAGGACCACATGGCAGAAGCCAACATACACGCCAAAGGAACTTCTATTCATGCCACTGGCTTAGCTGAAAATATGTATGCCGCCATCGATTTGATGGCTCAAAAGTTAGATCGTCAGGTATTAAAACATAAGGAAAAAATAACTAATCATCGTTAGACTAGCGAAACTCCTGTGGTAATCCTATGGGCGAGCCTTGGCTTGCCCTTTTTTATTAAAATCTTTTTATATGTCGTCAACAACAAAAATCCTGATAATCAGCGGACTTTCCGGCTCCGGAAAGAGTGTTGCCCTGCAATCTCTGGAAGATATCGGATATTACTGTATCGACAATTTACCCCTCGCTCTATTGCCCGAATTTGCCGCGCAGCTTTCTAACTCCGAGTCGCATAATCACTTGGCAGCAGTGAGTATCGATTCGCGAAATTTAGATTTTGGCTTATCCACCCAAAAAAACCTTACACAAATAAAAGAACAAGGCATTGATCACGAACTGCTCTACATAGATACCAGCACCGATGAATTGCTCAGGCGCTATAGCGAAACGCGTCGTCGTCACCCTTTAACATCTGAACGAACGACCTTACGTGAAGGCATCGGCCGAGAAATTGAATTACTGGCGCCCATGAAGAAGAGTGCTGATCGCGTTATTGACACTACCGGGCGCACGCCCCATGAATTACGCGAGCAAATTCGACTAATCGCCGGCGAGCAAAGCAAAGGTGCTTTGTTGTTGTTTGAATCTTTCGGTTTCAAACACGGTGTGCCCCGGGAGGCGGACTTCGTTTTTGACGTTCGGTGTCTGCCGAACCCCTATTGGGAGGAGTCCATCCGTCACTTGAGCGGCTTAGATGAAGACGTCAAGATTTTTCTGGAAACCAAAACAGACGTATCAGAAATGGTTACTGACATCGCTGAATTTGTAGAAAAGTGGTTGCCGCGTTTTCAGGCCGACAATCGCAGTTATCTAACCATCGCTATTGGCTGCACAGGCGGGCGCCACCGGTCTGTTTTTACTGCTAATCAGTTAGTAGACCATTTCACTGAAAAAGGAATCAACGCCCAAATTCAACACCGCGATTTACTTCAATAGTTTTGTATTTGATCTCGAACTGTGGGGATCAAGCATCGCCTCTGAACACCATAAAAATAATTCTCCCAGCTTAATTAACCTTAGCACCCCTTAAATGTCTTTTGCTTCATAAGATAGGGCTAACAAAGCGTGCCAAACAAACCAATCGACCCCATAATAGACCACTGCCAACTCCCACCACCACACCTAGTAGTCGTCGCAGTGATTTTGATTTCATATTCATCACTATTAGCACCTGTGCCCGCGATGCGGGTAAACGGATAGAAACCACCAACTGTGATTGCTTTCTCGGATAAGACAGAGGGTGGAACAGTTTCAAAGGAGTAAGTGCCGATAGAGGTTCCATTGATCTCCACATTAAAACTGTTCGTAGATTGACCGGGACAAAGCGTACCATCTGTCCTGTCATTTATTTGCATACTTAGATTTATGGCAGTCAGATTGCGCACACCTGTTGGGGCGCATATAGCTACCTGATTGAAACTGAGTTAGGCTATACCCCATATTTCCAGCCGCCGCCGCAGCGAGACTTGTTTCACCATTTCCAGCATTGGCTGTGTTGAAAAATACCGCTCCTCCCGCTGGAAAATTAACCAGCGCATCGCTTGTTAGTACTGGGGCTGTCGTAGTGGTAGTCGCGGTGGCCGTCGCTCCAGTGCTCGTCGTTGTTGCATGTGCTGGCAAGCTTACACTCGCTATCATTGGCGTCAGCCATGCCGTAGGCGCAACCAATCCAATTTGTTTTAATGTTTTTCTTCTATTATTTTTTATTTGAGTGCTTTTCTCTTATCGTTGAGGTGATTTCTAACTACAGCACTTTGACTCGATGAAAGCTGATCGCCTAATTACTTTAGTGGTCTTCAGTCAAACCTATAGACCACAGCCACCTTAAAGATTCTACCTCATGCTATAAACAGAACTCCATGGTATTCAAAAAGTTAAAAGGCTACACAGGTCGAAGGCTAAAGCGTTTGCTAGCCATTTAATTTCCACGGATTAGACCCGCAATTTTTTGCTTCAACCCATTAACAACGGGCAAAGTGGGGTAAAATCGCCCGCTGTTTGAAACCAATATTACGCCGATGGCACCCGAATACAATTTTTCTTCCATTGAAGCCCAAGTTCAAAAACATTGGGACGATAACGAAAGCTTCAAGGTGACTGAAGACAGCAGCAAGGAAAAGTACTACTGCTTATCTATGTTGCCTTATCCTTCTGGTCAACTACACATGGGCCACGTGCGCAATTACACCATCGGCGATGTGATAAGCCGCTACCAGCGCATGTTGGGTAAAAACGTATTACAACCGATGGGTTGGGACGCTTTTGGCTTGCCCGCTGAAAATGCCGCTATAAAGCACAAGATGCCCCCGGCCAAATGGACTTACGAAAATATTGATTACATGAGGCAGCAGCTCAAGCGTTTGGGCTTTGCTTACGATTGGAGCCGTGAACTCACTACTTGCACCCCTGAATACTATAAGTGGGAACAGTGGTTTTTCACAAAGCTGGTTGAGAAAGGCCTGGCTTACAAAAAAATGGCAGTGGTCAATTGGGACCCAGTAGAACAAACCGTATTGGCGAATGAACAAGTAGTCGATGGCCGTGGATGGCGATCAGGTGCGTTGGTGGAACGCAAAAAAATACCGCAGTGGTTTATTGCGATTACTAAGTACGCCGAAGAACTATTAGACGATATAGACGGCTTAGATGGCTGGCCGGATGCCGTGCGCGCCATGCAGCGCAACTGGATTGGCCGCTCAGAAGGATTGGAGTTCGGATTTGAATTACCGACTGATTCCCCTAGTCCAGGGCCACTTGGTGTATACACCACTCGCCCGGATACCCTGATGGGCATCACTTTTATCTCGGTGGCTGCAGAACATCCACTGGCTATAGAGATCGCTAAGGACAATGCTGAAGTAGCCACATTTATTGAAGAGTGCAAATCAGTTAAAACTGCTGAAGCTGATCTTGAAAAAATGGAAAAGAGGGGCTTGTCCCTCGGCATTAGCACTATCCACCCGGTTACCGGTGAATCGGTGCCCGTTTGGGTCGCAAACTTCGTGTTGATGGGCTACGGCACAGGCGCGGTGATGGCGGTGCCAGCACACGATGAAAGAGACTGGGAATTTGCAACCAAACACGGTCTTGAAATTAAGCCTGTTATCGAGAAACTCGATGGCAGCAGTCATGATTACAGCCTAGCTGCAATGACAGAAAAAGGCCGTTGTGTTAATTCTGGCGAATACGACGGCTTGGGTTTTGAAGAAGCTTTCGACACTATCTGCAAAAGCTTTGAAGCCAATAACACCGGCGAGCGTAAGGTGAATTATCGCCTGCGTGATTGGGGTGTATCACGTCAACGCTATTGGGGTTGCCCAATTCCCATTGTTTACGATGATCAAGAAGGGTTACACGTTGTACCAATGGCCGATTTACCGGTAAGACTTCCCGAAGACGTGGCGTTTTCAGGGGTTAATTCACCTATCAAAAGTGACCCAGAATTCATTAACACTCAGGTGCCGGGCACTGACCTTCCTGGTACTCGTGAAACTGACACATTCGATACCTTTTTTGAGTCTTCGTGGTATTTCGCACGATATTGCTGCCCCGGCAGTGATTCATCGATGTTAGACGAACGCGCCAACTATTGGTTACCAGTCGACCAATACGTCGGCGGCATTGAACACGCGGTATTACATCTATTATACGCTCGTTTTTTCCATAAGCTCATGCGCGACGAAGGCTTGGTTGATTCTGATGAGCCGTTCACCCGTTTATTAACACAGGGCATGGTGTTGAAGGACGGCACCAAAATGTCAAAGTCCAAAGGCAATACCGTTGATCCGCAATCTATGATTGACCAATACGGTACTGACACGGTGCGTTTGTTCATGATGTTTGCGGCCCCGCCTGAACAATCGCTTGAGTGGAATGGTGATGCGGTTGCGGGCGCTCACCGTTTTTTAACTCGCCTATGGCGCCTGGTACATAGCCATACTGAGTCATTGCTCGGCGCTCGAGATGCCCTCAATGGTGACGGCCATGCGATAGGCTTAAGCGATAAAGCAGCACAGGCCTTGCGTTTAGCGACTCACAGCATGCTTCAAAAGGCCAGCAAAGACTATGAGCGCCACCAGTTCAATACTGTAATAGCCGGCGCGATGGAGCTTTTAAATACGCTAGATAAAGCAACGCCTGAAGCCAATCCTGAGCAAGCAGCTGCCAGTTTAGAAGCGGTATTATGCATGTTGAAAATGTTGGCCCCCGTTATTCCCCATATTGCCCATACGTTGTGGAACACACTGCAACAAACTGGCGATATCATTGACGCAACTTGGCCACAAGTCGATGAAGCGGCGTTAGTAAAAGACACGCTCAGCTTAGTCGTGCAAGTGAATGGCAAGAAGCGCTGTGAAATAGAGGTTTCGGCAGATATGCCTAAAGACGAAATTGAGAAATTGGCATTGGCTGATGAAGCCGTAATAAGAAACATGCAAGGCATGACGCTGCGTAAGGTGATTGTGGTCCCTGGTAGACTAGTCAATATCGTTGCCAACTAAATCCGCTTTAACCATTAACCTAACTCAGCCAATAATCTACACGCCTTTTTCGACTGCATTAGCAACTAATGCTTAATTTGGACTTCTAGGTAGGTATAATCTGTAATTAATTAAGACCCAAATGCGACCGTCATGCCAAAAGCCATAACACAATTTATTCGCCGTTCATTATTACTCACTTTGATCTCCAGCTCGCTAGTACTAAGCGGCTGTGGTTTTCATTTACGCGGTAAAGTTTTGGTGCCATTGAACATGCGCACTATCCATATCACTGGCGACGATGCTGAGCTTATTGCTGAGATATCGAAAAGCTTACGCTTTAGTGATATTCACATCGCTGCCAGCAGGGAAGGTGTTGCAATATTAGATCTAAGCGATACCGTCTATGACCGCACTGTGAATTCTACTAGCAGCGCAGGACAAGCAACGTCTTACGAATTAGAATACAAGGTTAACTACATTGTCTTAGACCCTGCAGGGGAAACAACGCAAGAGCAACGTATTTTGGCGACGCGCACCTTCAACTTTGATAACACCCAAATATTAGTATCAGAGCGCGAAGAAGGCTTCCTTAAAAAAGATATGCAAAAAGAAGTCACCAGCAAATTATTAAGACGCTTAAGCAAGATCAATTAATAGATCTCAGCATGGCTACTGCGCTTGCTAATACCGCGTTAAAAATCGACTCAAAATGCTCACTTATAGGCATAAACTGCGCCTTTTCGCAGATGTTTGCATTGTCTTACACTTCGCTCGTAACGCCATGCTAAGGTCTTTATATAACAAAATGATTAGAGCGCGAGTCGCGCCGACATGAAGCTTTCTCCCTATCAATTAGTGGGTTCATCCTCAGGCCCTCTGCATAACATCTATCATTTATTTGGTGCGGAACCGCTGATAATTGAAGAGACCTTAACGGCACTCCGTAAACAATGCGCAAACCAAGGGTTTGATGAACGACAAAAGCTTCACGTCGAAACGGGGTTCAACTGGGATGAGTTAAATAGCGCCAATCACTCACTGTCATTATTCGCTTCCAAGAAGCTCGTTGAACTGCGTATGCCTGCGAGCAAACCAGGCGACAAAGGCAGCAAAGCACTGATTGAGTTTGCAGAGCACTGCAACCCAGACACCATACTAATTTTAGTCAGCGGCCCTGTTGAACGCCCCGCGCAAAACAGCAAATGGTTTAAAGCATTAGATAAAGTGGGCGCCAGCGTCGAAGCCGCGAAAGTACAAAAACATGATCTACCTAGATGGATTGACCAGCGCCTTAAGCAACAATCTATCCAAGTTGAGTCAGGCGTCGCCCCATTGATAGCCCATTATGTAGAGGGAAATTTATTGGCCGCTGCACAAGAGATTAATTTTTTGGGTTTACAGCAACAAAACAGCGTACTTAGCGTTATAGACGTAGAGGCACTGATTAGCGATCAAGCGCGATTCACTTCGTTTACCTATATCGACGCTTGCTTAGAAGGCGATGCCACTCGAGCAAACCGTATTTTAGTTAGCCTAGAAGGTGAAAAGCTTGAACCTATCTTATTATTGGGCGCTTTATCACGTGAGACGCGCAAGTTAGTTATTTTAGCTGACGCCAAAGCATCGGGCCAAAATGTTGAAGCGCTGTTCCAACGCTTGGGTATTTGGTCCAGCCGCAGTCGATTAACACAACAAGCGCTAAATCGAGTTAGCGCTATCGGCTGGAAGCGAATTCACAGTAAGCTCGCGGGCTTGGATCAAATGATCAAAGGCCAACGAAGCATACAAAACAAAAACATTTGGGGGGAACTGGAGCGCTTGGGTTTAGCCATGTGCGGTCAAGCCTCCATGCTGCAATGAAATAATGACACCAAAACTAAGTAACATCAATATTGTGTCGCAAGACGTCTTAATGTCTCCAGCGAAGTTACAAGAACTTTATCCTCGTACCGAGAAAGCCAGCCATACCGTTGAGCAAGGTCGGCGTGAAATTGAATCTATTCTGGATAGGTCCGACCACCGCTTATTGGTAGTAGCTGGCCCTTGCTCTATTCATGACATCAAAGCAGCTAAAGAATACGCGACACGCTTAAAAGAGCTACAAATACGTTACGCCGATACTTTGTGCATTGTTATGCGGGTTTATTTCGAAAAGCCGCGCACCACCGTTGGTTGGAAAGGGTTGATAAACGACCCTCACCTTAACGATACCTTCGATATAGAAACCGGCTTAAAAACTGCACGCGAGTTATTACAGTGGTTAGCTGAATTAGGCCTGCCTACCGGCACAGAAGCACTTGACCCCATTAGCCCACAATATTTATCAGACCTCTTTTCGTGGTCGGCCATTGGTGCGAGAACTACTGAATCGCAAACCCACCGAGAAATTGCCAGCGGTTTATCAACTCCTATCGGGTTCAAAAACGGCACCAATGGCGGATTAGGCGTTGCCATTAATGCGATGGAATCAGCGGCCTCACCGCATCGTTTTTTAGGCATCAACGAAGAAGGCACCACGACCGTTGTTACGACTCGTGGTAACGCTTACGGGCACGTGATATTACGCGGCGGCACTGAACCTAACTATGATTCAGTCAATGTTGCCCTCGCAGAGCAAGCACTAGAGAAGGCGGGATTACCGACCAACTTAGTAGTTGATTGTAGTCATGCTAACTCGCATAAAAATCATGCCTTACAACCCTTGGTTGCGCAAAACGTGGTGCAACAAATAAAAGAGGGTAATCGTTCTATCGTGGGCATCATGCTGGAAAGCCATTTGTCTGAAGGCAATCAATCGTTAGGCAAGAACTTAGACGAGCTTAAATACGGCGTTTCAATCACCGATGCCTGCATCGATTGGCCGACTACGGCCACCTTATTCGAAGAACTCAACAATAGTTTGCGCACCGCTTTACCCGCACGCATGGACTAGATATACGGACTCACCGACCCTTAGTGAGCGGCTTTTGCTACCTCGCATAACCGCTTAGCTAAGGCGCGTGAGGTAGTCCACTTACCACCGAACACTGTCACCAACTGACCTTGTTCGTCGATTTCATACTCTCTTGAAATCTTATTCGGGTCAGTACTAGAACGAATTAGCGGTCGTACACCCGCAAATTGACTCACAATATCGGCCCGACTCTTATCGTGTTTAAAGTGGTGATTATAGGCAGCCAACAGATAACCAATCTCTTCTTCACTGGCCTCTATTGGCTCTTCCAATGCTTGACGTTGCTCTGTAGTCCCAACCATCGTTTGGCCTTTATAAGGCAGCACAAAGAAAATTCGGCGTTCGTCGGGCACTTCTAAAAAGTAGCCGTTCTCAACCGGTTCATTAAATAGGATATGACTGCCACGAACGGCATCTAATGAATGGGTTGGCTGTATGTTACTTTGTCTAAGTAGCTTTGCAGCCCAAGGCCCAGCGATGTTAAACACCTGGTCATAGTTTTCAGCACCACCAGAAACCAGTTGCACCTCTCCTTGCTTGGTCACCGCTGCTACTTCACTGTGAGTTTTAATTATTACACCGGCCAACTGTGCTTGCTCCGCTGCCCAACAACCCAAGGCATAATCATCCATCTGTGCGTCAAAGTAACTAAAGCCACCGGATAACTCCGTAGGTTCAATTTGTGGATTGAGGCTGGTAAATTGCTCAGCTGAATACCGTTGGTACGATCCTAATTTATGTTCCCCCGCCAGAAAGTCGTATAGCATCAGCCCTAGCTGCATCATCCAGCTGGGTCTCCTTGAGTGCTTATAAATAGGGATGAAAATTTGTAAAGGCGTAACTAAGTGAGGTGCTTGATTCAGCCACCACTTGCGTTCATGCAAAGACTCCTTAACCAATCGAAACTCGTAATTTTCCAAATAACGTAAGCCGCCGTGCAGCATTTTGCTAGATGAGCGACTCGTTTGTTGCATGATTTCACCGCGTTCATAAAGTGTAACCTGCTGCCCCTGCTTGGCCATTTCCCAAGCAGCACAAAGGCCGTTTATTCCACCACCCACAATTGCGATTTTTTTCGGAGTCATTGCTAAATTAAAAATAAAGGTTTGTCGTCAGGACTAAATTGGGTCTTATCATAATGTTGGCTTATCATAACAATATAATGCATACTGTTTATCTTATGGTATATGTCTGCCAATAAACGTCATTTAGAACACCACAGAATAAGCTAATGCATATCACAATTCGCCAGCTACAAGTTTTCAACGCCGTAGCAAAACACCTGAGCTACACCCGTGCAGCAGAAGAATTGCATCTCACACAGCCGGCCGTTTCAATGCAAATAAAGCAGCTAGAGAAATCAGCTGACTTACCCTTATTCGAGCAAATCGGCAAAAAAATATACCTAACTGAAGCGGGTCAAGTAATGCTGGATCATGCGCAATCGATTATCGCCAAATTAGATTCAATTAGAAACGATATTGAACAATTAAAAGGCATTGATGGCGGTCGATTACGGGTATGCATTGCGTCAACGGTAAACTATTTCGCCACCAGATTGATTTCTAAATTTAGCCAAACTCATCCTAATGTACAAATCAGTCTGGATGTGACCAATCGTCAAGACCTGCTAAAACAGCTAGAAACCAACGAACCTGATTTGGTCTTAATGGGCCGTCCACCCAGCAGCGCGGACCTTTATTCGCAAGCCTTTATGGACAACCCGCTGGTGATCATTGCCAACCCACATCATGCGCTTGCAGGGCAAAAAAATATTCCAATCACTAAATTGAACAACGAGCGATTTGTTCTAAGAGAAAATGGCTCGGGTACACGTGGCGCGATGGAAACCATGTTTAATGAATACGACATTCATCCCCATGTTAGTACGCAGCTATCGGGTAATGAAGCCATCAAACAAGCGGTTGAGGCCGGACTAGGCTTAGCGTTAGTTTCGTTCCATACCGTTGATTTAGAACTAAAAGCGGGCAGAGTGGTGACCTTAGATGTTGAACACTTTCCGATAGCTAAAAACTGGCATATCGGTCACCGCAGTGGCAAGAAACTATCTGCTACAGCAGAAGCGTTTTGGCACTTTGTATTGGAAGAATCTAAGCTACAACAATCGGCTGCCTAAATCTTAGTTTCAGTAGGCAGGTATTGCAGCCAACATATCAGCATCAAGTGCTGATTTTGCGACAATTACATTTTTAGTCGAACGCTCAATGAGTTGCTTTACTCTTTCGCTGGGCACTATCATAAGCGAATTTGTAGCGACTTTAAAATCTGCTGTATCTAAACGCTTCAAATAATTTTGTGTTACCTCCACACTAGTACACAAGCTCACTAGCCGGGTACCAGCTTCGTATCGGAGTAAACCTTGGTCAATACTTTGATCGACAGGAAGACGCCGATAGGATTCGATATAAGTTACCAGTGCGCCCAACATTTCTAACTGTTGTTTGAGCCAATTTCTACCATCTTGAGCTCGATATATCGCCACTCTAACGCCTTTTAAGTCTAATTTAGTCAGTTCAGTTAACACCCCTTCGCTGCGATAATCCGCGTCTGCAGGAATGATGACTTGTTGCTTTTGAGCAATCAGTGCATTAGCTGTAGCGGAACCGACTGCTGCTAGTTGACCCTGCCATTGCAAACCCAATAAGGCCATTCGGTCAAATACCGACCTGACGGCATTTTGACTGATGAAAATACTTAAGTCATATTGAGAATGATTCTGTAAGCATTCGTCAAAAGTGTTCGAATTACTAGGTGGTACTATCTCAACGGCAGGAATGGCGATTACCATTCCTCCCAACTGCTTCACCTTCTGGCAAATAGACTGGGCTTGGTGCTCGGGCCGAGTCACCACCACTGTCCAGCCTTTCAGGGGTTGATTAGTCGCCACCTAGTTCTCTATAGACCGTAGCTAAAATACCATTAGCACCCTGTTCAATTAAATCACGCGCGGCTATTTCGCCTAACTTGACGGGCGATGCTCGGTTACCCTGATGTTCGCAGCTTAATATCGTTTTGCCGTCGACCGAACCGACTAAGGCTTGAAGCGACAGTTTGTCGCCTTGTAACTGGGCAAATGCGGCCACTGGCACATGGCAACCACCGCCTAATACTTTATTCGCTGCTCGCTCTGCAGTCACTCTAATCATTGTAGCGTCGCAGTTAAGCGGTTTAATCAAGGCGTTTATTCGATCGTCATTTTCGCGACACTCAATGCCAACTGCACCTTGGCCGACTGCGGGCAATATTTCATCGATTGCCATTCTTTGCTTAATTCTTTCATCCAAACCCAAACGCATTAAACCTGCCGAAGCGAGAATGATTGCTTCAAAATCACCGTCATCTAAACGCTTTAGGCGGGTATTTACATTGCCGCGCAAGTCGATCAGCTCAAGCTGCGGGAAGCGCGCTGCAATCTGGCTCTTTCTGCGCAAGCTACACGTACCCACTTTCGCTCCATTGGGTAAGTCTGCGAGGCTGTTGTAATGGTTTGACACAAACGCATCGGTGGGATCTTCACGTTCACAGATCACAGGAATGTGCAGCCCTATCGGTAATTCAACGGTGACGTCTTTCATTGAATGCACCGCAATGTCTACACTGCCATCTAGTAAAGCATTTTCTAATTCTTTTAGAAACAGTCCCTTACCGCCAATTTTGGCCAATGCGGTTTCTAAATGCTTGTCCCCAGACGAAACAATTTCCACCAGCTGTACATCCAATTCGGTGTTCAACTGTTGCAATCGATCTTTAACGTAATGAGCCTGCCATAATGCCAAGGGGCTCTTGCGGGTACCTATTTTTAGTGTCTCAATCATTACCAATGGTTATTCATTATTTCGTTTCAGCCATTTTACCCATATAAGAACAGGTGTGAAAATAGCCAGCTCTAAAAGAATCGCCTTAAAGTTATGCACAGAAAAAATGGAGTGCAATGCTGCCCGTAGTGTATCGCCTGTATCACCGTGCTGAATATTGGCAAAAAAGGTAACGGGCGCGATGATGTATTCTTCGCTAAACGGCCAGTATAACTGCATTCCTCGCGGCTCCTCGGTATCAACGGTAACAGCGTCAAATAACAAATGTGAAGCGTAAGCCAAACCGCCAACAATTGCGATATGCCGTGCATTACCACCCCATATTTTTACTCCACAATAGCAAACTAAAGCAAATAAACCAGCAACACTCAAAGAATGGCTGGCCATATGGTGGTAGCGATTAAGTTGCCCTTCCATCGCACCCAATATGAAATCTAGATCCGGCGCGTTAGCAGCAAAAAAAATAAACAGTAACCAGCGGTAATTCAGGGTATTTGGTTTACCCAATATCCACCCTGCTAGTGAGTGCCCAACTGGGGAGGTCAAAAACTAACCTCCAGACACCCGCAAACGCAAAGCCTTAAAACCCATTTGAGATAGCTGATAGTCATCTGCTGTCATGCTACCGTAATCAGAATAGGGGCCGATTCGAACCCGATAATATTGTTTATTATCGATACTGACGTTTTGAATAACTGGGCGTAAGCCGCTCAAAGCCAATTCAGCTTTTAGGCGGTCCGCTTCCTTTGGGTTTTGATAAGACGCAACTTGTAGGTAATAGGCTGTGCCCGCTGGCAATTGCGCTGTGTTTGCAGTCTCAGGCTCCGTGCTTGGCGACACATTGGTGACGACAACCTTTGGAGTCGGCTCAGAATCTTTCGGCAGCACTTCTTCAATTGCAGGTAACACCGTGTAGAAATCGTAATTTGCTTGCTTTCTGGG
>JBLHME010000067.1:0-15880 GCA_047623225.1 Cryomorphaceae bacterium | reverse complement strand
TAATAAGCGCCATTTCGCTGTCAGCAATTTTGGCAATGTTCTGTGACTGGCACGATTTTCAACTGCCATTCATGGTCTTAAAACCCTTAACCACCATATTGGTAATCACCCTGCTATACCAACGCGTTAAGCAGTTCGATACTAGCTACCTTAAACTGATATTCGCTGGTTTAGTTTTTTGCCTTGCTGGCGACATTGCACTGATGTGGGATTCACTTTTCGTTTATGGTTTAAGTGCCTTCTTAGTGGGGCACTTACTATTTTTGGCAGCCTTTTCTTCACTCAACGGTTTCAGCTTTATATTGAAATCTTTACTGCCAATTGTGACGGTTACCTTAGCCGTGTTTCTCTGGCTTCTGCCTAACCTCGGGCAAATTTCAATTCCAGTAGCGGTTTACATGGTTGTGTTGAGCTCGATGGTTTGGCAAGCGGTAAATCTTTATCTAAAGCAAGCAAGCGACTTCACCCAGATGTTGGCAATCGCAGCGCTTGCCTTCCTGTTTTCGGATTCAATTATTGCGATAAATAAGTTCAAGCTTCCGTTTGAACTTTCAGGCATCACAATTCTCAGCAGCTACTGGTTGTCAATTAGTCTGATTGCCTACTCAGCCAATCTTTCAAAATCCTTCATACGCTCAAATCCAAATTAACAGTATTCTTATTATTTTCGATACAACACCGCGGTAAAACGCGGTTTATTGTGGCGATCAAGATGATAGGTCAATTGACTTCCATCTTTGTTCAAAGACACACTCCAAACATTGGTTGCTGCATCTGGGATCAGCTCCTGAGTATATTGGTCCGCAGGAAATGATTGCTTTAGCACACTGCCATTTTCATTTGAGTTACCACCATAATTGCTAACGTCATCAACGCTACCATCAGCATGGCGGTGGTCGTGTTTTAGAGAAACCCCTGATTCAGTCTTAGTGAAAACCCAGGTTCGGGATTTATCTTCGCCAACGCTAAACGGCACTCGAACCTGCTCTTCGTCACATGTTGTGATTTCAGCGACTAAGGACTTTTCTGCAAAGCTGTCTTGACCGTCAATGGGGTATGTCATCTCACCCACATATTGACTATGACACAGCGAAGATAACTGAGAGAAAAACTCATGTGCGCTTTGCTGAGCATGCGCCGGCGAGATAGACGCTGAGATCACAAGAGTTAGAAACGTTGACTGGATTACATGAGTCATGGCAATGGCTTCGCAGGGAGATAGAATTGATCGATGGGCAAAGTTTAACACCTCTTTGTACTAGAGAAGTTGTACTAACAAAATTGCATCAAGAAAATAGCACTAAGAAAAAATAGCAAGAATCGCCGGGCCCCAATACAAGGCTGTGAAAGAGTAAGTTCCCAAAGCGACAACGCCTGTTGCCACAAACAGCAATAGCGCGCAGGCTGACTTTTGCAAATCGCCAGCCGTTGGTTGTTGACCCCGAATAAACATTTCAACCACAAAAAGGTTTGGAATAAAGAAGAAAAACGACATGACGTTGTCAAACCACCCGTCGAAAGTATCTGTGTGACCGACTAGACCCGTTAACTCATACCAGATTCCATAATCCATACGATACAGCCACGAGCCAATTGCCAAAGCGAACAATCTGAGCGCCCACCTACGGTGAACAGAGATGTTGCTTGCAATCGCATGGCGGAAAGTCTGCACGGTGCACACAAACATTAACACTCCGTAGAGCCCAAAGCCGATATCCATATAAAAGCCGCCAATAGTACCGCTCAGGAGAACAAACGCAGTGCCGCCGATTGAGGCCGCTAAACAACTGAGTAGATACACTCTACCAACAAATCGGTGCACGGCAGGTACTCGAGTTCTCACAATAGGCAACAACTGAATACAGCCGAGTGCCAGAATAATTCCACCACCAAGAAAGTGCACACCAATGCCCGACGTGGCCGCCGAATTGCCACGCACAAATAGGCCGTTTAGATTTTGATTCCATACCTCAGGATCGGCAAAAAATGCCGCTCCATAGAAAGCCAAAATGTAGAGGCCGAACAATAGGCTGCTGGTCCAAACCACAACCATCAATAATTGCGCACTCCGATCGAGCAGCACTTGAGGCAAAGAAGACTGAGTAGTGTTTACTGACAAATCTGATTCCCATATTTTATGCTTTTATACTGCGTAGATTAAGGGTGCCTAATCCTTTGCAAGCTTATATCAATTCTTGTTCAGCAGTACATCATGATTACTTGAACAAAGATGGTAATAATCACCACCACGGGCAATAGTTTAAAACTCAGGCAGGCTTTCGCAGATGATCTCCTGTGGGATTTTTAATCGCCTCAATGATATGCCAAACTAGTCGCTGCCTTTTGGCGATTTCCTCAGCCAGCGAATCTATTCAGACCAATACCAGCTTGTTAGGTTATAGCGATAAAGATCAGTTTTTTTTGTGGCTAGCTTATCCACCCAGTGCTCCGAACCCTTGGAGTCAGGCCTAAACAATACACAACGATTAAAGCGGGGAGTTATTTTGATGGGTACATCTTGCCTCAATCCAAGAAAGGAAAGATCTCCACCATAATCACTCCTCCATGACTTATTTAGGTACAACAACATACACACTTCACGCCCCGGTGAATCGTCGGCGTGTTGTTCAACAAAATCCTCACAGCCCAGTCTGAAATAATTACTATTCACTTGTGCGTCAGCAACATTTAGATCAGTGATCGCCACATCAAAAATCTGCGATACAAATGCCATAAACTCTGCAGAACGAATAAATTCTAAAAACGCTATTGCCGTATTAGTGGTATTAGCGGGTCTTTGCCAAACGTCACGCTGGACAAAACGTTGCTCCTGTTCTGTGTTCTGCCAAGTAGCACTATCAACATACAAATGAGAATATGTGTGCCTTTGACGCTGCCAATATTTTTCTTTGCTTAGGTCGTTTAGAACCTGATCAAGCTTAGTTGTTAGAAACAAGTCATCAAGCACTACGTGATTTGGGCTTGATTGATTTAGATGGATGTTGGCAAGGTTAATCGCCTGCTTGGAAGTTTGATGAGCATTGATCCAACCACTCAAAGCCTTGGGCTCAACGCAGCTTAGACTGGGTGCTTTGGGGATTTTCTTCAAAATGCTCATATCTTAAGGTTTCCAACAGCAACTATTTTTCTTACACTGTTTACAGCTTTAAATTTATTCAATCGAGAGGCAAGCAATCATGCATAGTGTCACAGTCGATAACAATATGACCATTAAGCAAAGCATCACAATGACATTGGGCCTGCTGCTCTGCCTATCAATGAGTTCTGCCCAAGCAGGCGAGGCCAACATAGTAGCCAACTCTGACTCAGCTGCGCTTTATAATCAAGGCCTAGGATTCTACTCAGGCCGCGACACGCAAAGAGATTATAACCGAGCCTTCGAGTTATTCGGGCAAGCGGCGCGTAATGGCCATGGCGGCGCGCAGCACCATCTAGGCATAATGTACAATCGTGGTTTGGGCGTGCAACAAAACTTCACTCAAGCAATGCATTGGCTTGAACTCGCAGCGGCACAGGGCGTTGCAGGCGCTCATCATAATATTGCAAGCCTGTTTCACCATGGCCGAGGAGTTGATAGAAACTACGCAAGTGCTATTTTTTGGTATAGGCAGTCTATTGACTACGGTTATCAGGATTCAATAGACCCTCTTTCAGAGATTTATCTAAGTGGCTATGGCGAAGCTTCAGACCTTACATCTTCGGGCGCACTGATCAACCAAATTGCTGCATCTGGCGATGCAACAGCACAATACAATTTGGGATATATGCATTACATCGGCCACACCGTGGATAAGGATCACAAAAAGGCCGCTATTTGGTTCCTCAAAGCAGCGATGCAGGGTGACAGTGATTCACAATATAACCTAGGGAAAATGCACGAGCTAGGCGAGGGCGTGAAACGCGACAACCGCCGTTGCTACCTTTGGAGTTCAGTCGCCACGCTGGGTGGCAACGAAGAAGCTGGGGCCTATAGAGACAGGTGTGCTTTGGAGCTTGATTCGAAAGACTTGGTGAAACTTGATGACGAAGTAAAAGATCTTCAAGAATTGTTCAGCGCTAAACGAAGGAATCCAGGCTAGACAACATTGCAAAACTACTAAGGACTCACGCCGGCGAAAAACAGCAACACTTAGCTATAATAGTACTTGTAAGCTTCGTCCTCTTTCTCTCTAGCAAAAATGGTTGCGTAACCAGTTTAGGTTCGGCGACGTATCGTTTATCAATGGTAGTAAGGTACTGATCAATTGCGTGGTGTTGGTTTACCCACTTTGCCATTTCATCTTCATCGGCTGGTAGATCCGATAGAATTTGGTCATAGACAGAATGATGATATAGAACAGCATCTGTGCAGCTTAAACGATATTTTGGCACTTCTTTAATCGCTCGCTGACCGTCTTTAAATTCAAACTTTTCCTTGGCATGGTCACCGCCCAAATAGAAAACCTTCCAATCAACCTTCTTAAGCTCTTCTAGTGCTTTTGCCAAGAAGATGGAAAAACCGTCTAGGAATAAAGCATCGTCTTCAAACACTAACACCGATTCATAGCCGTACTTTTGAGCCGACTCAATAATTTGCCTATGACTTAGGGTACAACCAACATGATGGCATTCAGGTGTGGATATCGCTGGAAACCGGCGCACTTTATCTTCGATACCTAGCCGTGTGAATCTGTTCCACACGGTCGCCCAACGATCATGTTGGTGGTTTAAGTTAATACAGACAGCATGATCAATGCCATGCACCGGCGATGCGCTGATTCTCTGAGAACTTCGTTTTGCTTGCTGATACGGTTCTTTACCAATGAGCTCTGTAAAATGTTCGTCTATTCCTTCATGGTCATAGCCAATCTCACTGAAACCCTCCAAATAACTGTGGATGCGGTCTTCCCAGCGATTTACATAGGGCATGGAGCTTGGTCGACCAAATCGATGAGACCACTGCAAGAAAGGTAAGCATAGAGACCTAGCGCCAGACAATCTGAACTTTTCATCCAGGTAACCCTCTTCTCCACCAAACCCTTTGAATCTAGAATTTAGACCAGGCCAAGTGGCTTTTCTGGCCACAAACATACCCAAGCCCTGCATGGGTAATCAAATGGGTCGCCGTCTACATTATCGGCTCGTTTATCCCAACCCCATTTTCCATACATTCCTGAACTCCACTCTTCATCAAATTGAGTGGCGTAGGGTTTTCCTTTATCGGACAACATGGGCCCTTGTAGAAGATCCTTGCTGAGTGGATTATCGGTTATGTATTGAACCAGCTTATCCATGACGCCCGAGGGGTACATCACATGACAATCCATGCACATGACCCAATCGCCCTTTGCAATCTTAAACAGAATATCCCTTACCGCAGTACTATTTTTGTCTGTGTAAGGCTCATAGCGGACATTGGGGTTTTGTTTCGCCGAAGCTATTAGCAATTTGCCATTTGGGTTATTGTCTAGAATGATTATTTCCGAAGCATAGAAAACCTCTGGGTGATGAATTTGCAACGACGTGATGGAAAATTACACGCCATCATAATCATCAAAGGTCGCCATCCCAATAGTCAGCAATGGGGCAGCATCTAAGGTGGAGTCTATATATTCAAGCGCGCATTGCCCTGAATAGTAAGCTGCTTTTTCCCCTGTGAGATACTGCTTAAGACGCGCGGCAGTGCGCTCAATTCTTAGCCCAAGATCTAACATACCCTCGATTACTTGCTTGGTGGGCACTTCTTCATTGAGTGCGTCAGGCACTAGCCGATACCATTTTTCGTGAAGCCAGCTTGTGCACTCTTTGGCTGAGAACACTAAGTCTGCACGCTCATAATCAAGATCCGTGCACTCATCGTCCCACTGCAGGTAGATTTTGTCTTCTATCTTTTGTTCGGGAACTGCAGAGTCACACACAATCAGGTCTGCTTCTTGCGCTGTATCGACTACAAAAACAAGGTCTGTTAGGTTCCAAAAAACCCACAGCAAAAACTCGTCTTTGAGCTCTTCCACCGATCGATCTTGGAAATACACGGTAAGCATACCAATGCTACCGTCAGCAAGCGATGCTCCAGTACCTTTCTTAGACTGACCCTTTCTTACCTTGTTTAGTAATTCAGAATCGTAGAAGTCCGCCAGCTCAGACTCAATCTGCTGGTTGCTTAGATCAGGGAACTGCTTTCTTATTGTGTCAATCAGTTGATCTTCTTCAATTCCATTTGAGACTGAGTGAATCCAAACCCCTACGTCATCGAGAATCCATTCTCTAGAGGGGAAATTGAATGAAACGGCCCGAAAGCAATCTTCCGAGTCTTTTTTTAATACAAGTTTGCTTCGATTGACTATCACGCCAGAATCCACCTAAGTATTTTAAGGATGACCTAATCAGTCGAGAAAACGGGCCAACATAACTAAGGCACCAATATCGGTGCCTTACTATATCTGCTGCAGCTAAGCAGCATCCAATTTAAAGCGAACCCTAAACCATAGTAGTCGTTGGCGCTATCGTCGTTGGAAAAGTCATCGTTGAAGTATTACTAGTCGTCGGAGCAACCGTATTAGTAGTCGTATTTTCCTGAGTGGTTGAAACCGCTACTGTGGTAGCCGCTCCACCGCCAGTATCACCGCCACCGTCTGTTCCTGTACCAGGAGACATTTGCGCATGCGCTGGAAGCACAATGCAATCCAAAATTGGATTTTTCCACTGAGATGGTAGGCTAGCGGCAGTTACGATACCCGCAGCACCTGTTCCGGCTGCTTTTAGAGCACCGCGGCGCTTTTTATCTACTGTATTCTTGCTATTCTTATCACTCATCTCTGTCACATTTTTGTTGAATATTCTTAGGCAGAAAATTTCACTGCTCAAACAAAAAATATGCACTAGTTCAATAAGATACCTCTATTAACCGAGTCTAAAAAATAATAATAAAATTTTCAATGCCTAAGCACCGTATGTGCACCATAGAACCCCTTTGGCTCGCCATTTAGACGTAAATAACTAGCCAGGAGTTGAGCAATCAATAGCATTTGCCCAGACCTCGAAGAAATAGGAATGCCATTTCTTAAACTTAAACTCGCGATTAAAATAGCCACTCAATGCCCACCCCATCAGAATCTCAGTTGTTGATTTATCGAGACGATCTAAGCCACCCGATTATCTCTGGAAACAAATTGCACAAACTGAGGCCCAACATTACTTTTGCAAAGTCGCATGGTCTCGACACTGTCCTGAGTTTTGGCGGCGCTTATTCAAATCATTTACACGCACTGGCATGGGCTTGCAAGGAGGCGGGGCTTGCGAGCATCGGCTTGGTTCGGGGCGAACTACACAATGAGTTAACGCCAACTTTGCGTGACTGCAAAACTTGGGGAATGCAATTGCTTCCTATCACGCGTAAAGCTTATCGTAATTTACAAAACACTTTACTAGCTGGCGGCACGGCGAATCTGCTTGATGTGGGGTTACCATACAGCCTAATAGAGACGGCTAAAAGCAGCCTAGTTATTCCTGAGGGCGGTAGTAATCTTATGGCCATAGAGTCGGTAGCCCAAGCTTATAGGCCAATCTTCTCTGACCCAAGATATAAAAATGTTACTCACGCCGTGTGTGCGACAGGCACCGGTGCTACCCTCGCCGGCCTTTACAAAGCAGCGCCTCGCGGAGTGAAAGTAATCGGCATTCAAGCAGTGGCAGAAGGTGATGCAACCATCGACAGGATTCAAAATTGGCTGGGCAATGACGTAACTAATCTCAGTATTGTTGCGGGTCATTTAGGGGGCTTTGCCAAAAAACCCTGCGACCTGCTTGAGTTCATTGATGATTTTGAATCACAACACAAAATCCCACTTGACCCTATCTACAATGGCAAGGTCATGTTCAAGCTCACGCAAATGGCTAAGCAAAATTATTTTGCCAAAACGGACAAAGTACTGGTGATTCACACGGGAGGCCTGCAAGGCCTGAGTCGTTAGAACTAGTCCCGACGACATAGGAAGACTTATGAGAAGTATTGTATTGAAACACATCGTTTATATCGATTGCGCTACGAATAATTGTTGCAAGCTTAATTTTGCCCGACTACCCTATACGCTGTGGATATTTTAGAAATTACAGAAGCGAGTTTTAAGCTTGGCATGCCGATGGCGGTAATAAGCTGGTATATGTTTTCCAAATTGCACAAACAAGGAAGGTTAGACATTGCCGGTAATCGCAAGAGCATCCAGGCCGAACTGAAGCAAATGAAGAAATCGCATAAATCGGATAAATCTACCAAAACAAAAATAAGTAAAGCCGATAAAACGCCCCTAACAGATAAGCTTCGCAACACTTATTTTACGCATGTTGTAAATGTCTCCGAAAACCGAGCAGAAAATACTGCAAATTATTTCTTTGATCGATGGATGTGGTTCGGCAGTGGGTTTTACGGCCTAGCAGCCCTTTGGACTCTGCTAGTGGTTGAGGTAATGGACGTTATTAACTTTGTGATTTCATTCCCAGGCCTGAACAAGCTCTTCGCGGATGGCGTAGTTTCGCTAGTTGTTGATCTTGTACTCAATCAAATCACCAATATTATTAGCGCTTTTATATGGTTCACTTATTGGGGCAATGATTCGGTAGTGACTTGGTTTTTGACCGCCTACTTAGGATACATGGCTGGTATGAAGGTCGCTCAGTTCCAGCAGAAGTAGTGAAAACTAAACGTTGCAGTTCATGGGCCCATCAGCGGTTTCGGTTTCGGTTTTGATAAAACGTTTAAATCTCGCACACTAAGCCACCACTCTGATTCAAGTTTAGCTAGGCAAGCTTAAGACGATTCATTATCACCTTAACCTCAATTTATTTTATTAACAGGTTTGAGTGGCTGGGCTCTTTCACTTGCTACTTTTTTTCACGACCTTTTTAGCAACCTTTTTTTCGGCTTTAGGTTTAGCTGATACCTTTTTTTTGCGCTTGGCAGCAGCCTTTCTCTTCACAGCAGGTTTAGGCGTTGAAATGCCTGCCGCTTGCTCAAGTTCAACCAATGCTTCTTCCATATAGTCAATCAGACGCTGCACCTGAGGCATTGATCGTCGACAAGCTGTGATACCAAAATCGACATTTTTATCATAAGAAACCAGCGTGATGTTAAGCGCCACGCCTTCAGCCACAATAGAAGCTGGATAGATGCCATCGAGCCGAGCACCGTCCCAGTACATTGTGTTGCGCGGGCCTGGGACATTCGAGATAACCGTACTAAAAGGAGGGAACCGACTCATCAGACCCAATGGCATAAGCAATAAACCGGGGGCTTGTAATAGCTGTAACATTAAAGCTGCTTCTTTGGGCTTCATACCTTTGAACAGCCCTTTGCCCGCGACCATTGAGGCTTGAATGGTGGCAAAGCGCTTTAATGGGTCTGCAATATTAGTGGCCAAATCAGCGCTGATGGCGCCCACAGCATTCGATGAGTCAATATCACCAGCTTCACGTAAGGAAACCGGCACCATGGCTTTGAGAGATTTTTCTGGCAGTTCACTGTGATTTAGCATGTAGGTCCGCAAGGCTCCGGCACACATCGCCAAGACTGCGTCGTTGAAAGTACCGTCGAGCGCCTTGCCCACCGTGCGTACTCTAGCAAATGGCCAAGACTGAGCAACAAACCGACGAGCGCCGTAGACAGTCGTGTTGATTGAGCTTTGAGGCACGTCTCTGAACGGCAAAGCGAGTGCACCGCCTTTACCCATCCAGCCATCGACAAAGCGTTTGAGTGATCCGAACAACTGCGTGCTAGTGTTGAACATTTCTTTTAGAGACTCTGATACATTACGCAACTCTTGATCGCTGAAACTGTGCTCTTGCAATTGCTCCAATTTAAGCCTATACCGGTTTTGCGATTCCAGAGAAAGCGCAGAACCTTGACTGCGGGCATTTTTATCCTCAGAAAACATACTTTGCGTTAGGTGCATTGAACGCGCTCCGTCCACTGCAGCATGATGATTCTTTGAATAGATTGCGAATTGGCGATTCTGTAAACCTTCAATTAAATGCATCTCCCAAAGCGGTCGATTGCGATCCAACAATGTTCCATGCAAACGAGAAGCCAAGGAAAACAATTCTCGATATCGCCCTGGCTTAGGCAATGCCGAATGACGAACATGGTAATCGAGATCTAATGATTTATCCTTTTCCCAATACAACGGCCCCGCCAAGCCCAGCTTGGTCATTTTCAAGCGATCGCCAAACGGAGGCTGTAGCTCTTCATCTGAACGAAGTTTGGTTGCCAAGCTGTGTAAGAATTCTTGTTCATTCGCACCCAGCGGCAGAGTAAATAGATTGATGCCGCCAACGTGCATAGGGGTTTCTCTGCTTTCACCAAGCAAAAACGCAGTGTCGATTAAGGTCAGTTTTTTCATACGGCTTGTTGGTCCTTTAATCCTAATTAAGCAATTAAACTCACAGTATACTCAATTTAAGTAGAAGATAAATTCTCAAACAACGACCTCAGCCTATATAGCGCGCAAGGTTGCCGAAGAAGAATCGCTTTCATCTCAACTAGAAATTGAGCTTTGTGGTGTGAGTTAATAACCAAGCCTGACTAAAACTTCCCTCTATGAGTTACTTCTTTTTTTATTACTAAAGACCTAAATAGGATCAAGCATTGAGAGCGATAGGCACTTCAACGATTGGGCTCACAACCTGAACTTCGCCACGCTCGGCCGCCCAATATATGCCTTTGACCGTGAGCAAGCCATTCTTTCGCGCACGGATCGCCATCTGCTTGGCAAATTCATCACCGTACTTTTTCACCGGAAAACACACAGTCACGCTTTCACTATTGGCGTCAGGCCAATTAGCTTCCCAATACCAAGACTCCTTAAGAGTCCCATCTTTTAGGCGATAGCTTTTTGCGTATTTATAAACGCCAGTAATACCCGTTTTATTATTCCGACGTTGCGCGTTACAAAATTCTTTGCGGCTAATAGGCGGATACTTGGTCAACAGTTGATCACGGAATTCCAGCGCCTGCCGATAGGCTCCATCTTTTGAACCGCATTTCTTATCAGGGAAATTCTTTACAAACCTCTTGCCACGGCGAATCAAGCTCACACGCCATGCATGTGTGTTGTAACGTTCGTTGTCTATGCGTGAAATGCCATAGTTGATCTTGCAAGTTCCATTATTCTTTTTGATAAATACGTCCCCGAATCAAATTAGCAGGTATTTAAAATAAATAACCCAGCAGCTACCTTTGTATATATATTTGAGGAAGCAAGATTCATGCCACTTCAATACTGCTTTACATGTGTTAAGAATCAATGCTTTCGCATCCATATTTGGCAAATACAAACACTATTTCTGCACCAAATCTGATCACCAACGCACAATAATGAATCATCGTTACAGCCTGATGAAAGCATGATTAATTCTAAGTATTTTTAATAAACTGACTGCTATCGAGCGCACTCACTAAATAACGATTTACATCAGGCTGTACAAAGGCATTGCGCGTTGAAACATCATCTATTGCAAATGCAGTGCAGTTTTTTATTAGGTTCGGTTACAGCCTTTAATTTGCTATAAAACAGGCCCATTCCGTGAGGCCTTTGTGGTCTTATCATGCAAAGTTCCTTAGTGAGAAGTAACTGCACCTCTCACTCCCTAACACTTAAGCTTTTTATCAAGGGTTACTAAATCAATTAACCGGGCGCCAATCGTTTAGACCAAACCACCGCATCCACTCTCTGCCGACACATGCTCGAACTAAACTGGCCAAATCTTCATTCGTAGTTCAGCGTGTTGTTTGTTTACGGCGGGCTCTAAATTGCAGCCAGATGAGAGGTGATTTTTCAGAGGCCTTGCTTCCCATGATTTCCGTTGCTGCTCCAAATTTTTGCTTCTGATGTTCTGTAAAGTATTGCCCGATAACTGAATGATAGATAACCCGTGGCCTTGTCATTGCTGCACTTTCAAGCTGCATCATTAGCCATTCGCCTGCTTCCATAGCGTCGATTCTGTACTTAGCCCTTGCTGCATACCCAATGGCTCGGCGAATGCGCTTAAGGCGTTCTAATTGATCTGGCCAGATGTATGACAGCAACTTATCTTTTTCAGTGGCTTCATTAATAGGAGCAATATCACAAGCTTTTCGCTGATGAACTATAATTGAGCTCAAGGGTGGTGATGCACCTTGCCAATCGAGTTTGAATTGAACATTGGATCTAGGATTACCCCAATGCCAGCTATCTGCTTGATAGTAGTACTGATCGAACCCTAGGTTCAGCCCTGCGCTGGCACCAATTCCGAACACATCCATGTCTGCGCCAAAACGCTCGGCAACTTCCAAAAAACCGCCTAGCATTGCCATGCTGCGGCCAACTTCGCTGGTTTGCGGAGGTGATTTCAAATACTCTAGGATTAGCTTTTCATACCGTCGAATCGCGCGGCGCAGCACATTAGACCTTGCGCCAAGGGCAGCATTCGGATTCGGTGGAGAGATTCCCTCGAGTTCAGAGTCTTGTTTGCTAATAACTAGGAAATGCAGTGCCGCAACAAACCTTAGTGCCACCGCGTCTTGATCAGGGTCACCCTTCCAAGCAGAAAACACATTGCTTATTGCACTGACACGGGGAATCAGCTCACCCAATTCAATTAGTAGGTCCGCATAAAATGGAGAACCTATTTTCTCACAGTGACCTGCTTGAAATTTAAAATTTTCACAAACAGCTAAAAACTTGTCTTGCGCGGCGCTACTACTATCTTTTTTGGCCCTTCACACTAACACAATTTGATTGTTGCGCAGCGCAGAAAAAATCGCTCGCAGTCAGATATAGCCTTACAAAGGTTTCATTAAATACTGACCAAATAGGAGTAACATCGCAGAAAATTGAAATACCAATATCTACACACTATGACCCTAAAAAACCTAATCATAATATTCTCTGCACTTTGCCTTACGGCCTGCACAACCATAAACCCCTATGCCGGAGACGAACAAACTGCCAGTGCAACTAAGGGCGCCCTAATTGGTGTGGGCGTTGGCGTGTTAGCCGGCATTATTTCTGGAGACAACTCGCGCGAAAGGCGTAAACGTGCTTTGATTGGCGCTGGCATAGGTGGCATTACTGGCGGCAGCGTGGGTTATTACATGGATGTGCAAGAAGCCAAACTTCGCAAAGAACTAGCCGATACAGGAATTGTATTTGAGCGACAAGGCAACAATATTGTATTGGCCATGCCAAGCAATGTTACTTTTGACATCAACAAGGCTAACATTAAAAACCAGTTTTATCCTGTACTCGATAGGTTGGCGTCAATACTTATCGAACTCAATCAAACATTAATCGAGGTTGCCGGTCACACAGACAGTACTGGCAATGATTCGATCAATATTCCGCTTTCCGGCGAGCGAGCCAATAGCGTGGCTAGATATCTTGGCAGTCGTGGAGTAGCTGGCGCGCGTCTTGGTGAATTGGCTTTGGGATCAGATCACCCAATTGCCGACAATTCAACCGATGCAGGCCGCCAGTCAAACCGACGGGTTGAAATTACCTTGGTACCGATTACGTCGTAATAGAATTAAAGCTTATTGTAGCTTTGTAACCCATTAATTATCAGTACGTCTATTTATTTGTCACCTTTTTAATATAGGCTTCTCTGGCACTTTGGCATTCAGAATCGAGCAGCCCGACTAGCAGACCGTCTGCATCAGACCAAGCGTTGAGAGTGGCTCCCATTTGCGCGCTGACCGCATTAACGTGCTGCTTAGTCGAAGCAATTGGATGACGCGGCTTGGCACATATTTGGTCTGCAAGATCTTGTGCCGTTTGTTGCAACTCAGGTTCCGTCACCACGCGATTTAGGAAACCAAGCGACTTTGCTTCGGCAGAAGAAAACTGTCGACAAGTCATCACCAATTCCTTAGTCATGGCAGGACCTATCTCGCGAACCAAGCGTGCAATACCGCCCCAGGCGAGGGGTATGCCAAGATCAATTTCAGGTATCGAAAATTTTGTTGCATCTGTGGCCACGCGAAGATCACACGCAGCCGCGAGAACCAGACCGCCGCCCACACACCAACCATGGATTTTTGCAATGGTGACGGCCCGCATAGACTCAACTGCATCTGCCATAATTCGACCCGAATCGGCCGCTGCTCTGACATTCGCATCTCCGACTTGAGGAAAGCCTGCTAAATCAGCACCCGCACAAAAGGCCTTGCCATTGCCTGCAATTATGACGCTTCGAATTTCGTCTTGCGTGTTAAACCATGCGGCGGCCTCGGTGATTTCTTCAAGAAGCTCAAGAGACAAAGCGTTTAGTCTGCTGGGGCGATTTAAGCAAAGAGCACCCAAGCTTGCATTGGTTGCAACTTCAAGAGTTGAGAAATTCGGGGATGATGTCATAGGGTGTTCTCCGTCAGAAGAAAAGGTTCAAACCGCTTTTACTCGAGCGCACGTTAAGTATGCATCTTAACTTATCGATTGAAGGTATTTCTACACAGGGTTTAAATCCAAAGCCTATCTTCCGCGGATGATGACGCATAGAGGGTAATCAGGGTGACTAGTTTACGCTATCGAGGAAACGTTGGATTGCTACCTGGGTAAATAGCTCACTTCGCTGCGCTTGATAATTGATCTAAGTCAATCGTCAAACTCGTCATTACATGGATAATTGATAAAAACAAAATCTAACAGTGCTGTGAACACAACTTGCGCACTGGAACTATGAGGTGAGCAATGAGCCAACAAGCCGACCAAGAAGCATGCCAAGACACACTAGATCAAATAGCGAAGATGCGCACTGAGGCCGACGCTGTTCGACTCGCTTTTGAAACTGGCGAGTATCCTTAAAAATCAAAAATGCGCAAACTACCTTATGAACACCACAAGGCAGAATTACAGGCCGAATTACTCAAAGCGCAACGTTGGATTAAAGACAGCGGCGAAAAGGTGGTGGTTATTTTTGAGGGCCGCAATGCGGCTGGCAAAGGTGGATCGATAAAACGATTTATGGAGCACTTAAACCCTTGTGTAGCGCTCGAAAAATCCACTGAAGCTGAGTCAACGCAATGGTACTTCCAGCGCTATGTTCAACACCTTCCGTCTACTGGGGAAATTCATTTCTTTGACCGCTCTTGGTACAACCGCGCCGGCGTCGAACGAGTTATGAACTTCTGCACACCTAATCAATATCTTGAATTTATGCGCCGGTGCCCAGACTTTGAAAGAATATTAGTTCGCTCCAATACTCGATTATTTAAGTATTGGTTTTCAGTCACCCAAGATGAGCAGGCGCGGCGTTTTGAATCTCATAAAATCGACCCATTAAAACAATGGAAGCTGTCACCTATCGATCAAGCTTCGCTGAACAAATGGGACGATTACACAGAAGCTAAAGAAACGATTTTTTTCTACACTGACACCGCCGATGCACCGTGGACAATTATAAAGTCCAACGACAAGAAACGCTCGCGCCTCAATGCTATGAAGCATTTTTTAAGTAGCCTGCCTTACCCCGATAAAGATGAGTCTGTGGTGCGCAGCACCGACCCCTCGATCGTTGGCAATAGTTCTCATGTTCTCAGCCATTCAGAACATATCTTGGGCAAGTCCTTGCACCCGAACAGTAAAAAATAGCTAATAGAAATAGGGACCCTAGACGGTTGGAATTCAGTTATAGCTGAGATATGAAAATTTTGTCTATACTACAATCTTAAGAGTAAATGTCTGAACGCGCATTTTTACATAACGACCGCACTAATTAATACCCAAATGGCTATCGTGATTTTTAACTGAGTGGGTGAAAGAAAGCCCGCTATTGCTCTTGCCAGCGTGCCGCCAATCAGTGCCGCAGGGGCAGCAAATAGCAGAATATCCAAATTGATAGTGTTATCAAACCA
>JBLHME010000066.1:0-15982 GCA_047623225.1 Cryomorphaceae bacterium | reverse complement strand
AGAGAAGATTTCCCCGTGATTAACTTTAGATGGCGCAATGCCGATCAGGTAATTGGCGAGCGCTATATGCACCGTTGGCATTTGATGCGCAAGCCTGGTGTGCGCAATCTCTATGCTCATCTGTATATGGGCAGTGATGATGATCGTGCTTTGCACGATCATCCTTGGGCGTCTTGGAGTGTTCTGTTGTGGGGTAACTTGGTTGAGGTAACAGACCAAGGGGAAAAACGTATTTGGCCAATCATCCCAAAGTATCGTTCGCCTGAGTACAGTCATCGTCTGAAACTAAAGAGTAAGCGCGCCCTAACACTCTTCTACACTGGCAAAAAGGTTCGGGAGTGGGGATTCCACTGCCCAAAAGGTTGGGTGCATTGGACAGAGTTCACAGATGCTGAAGGTAATCAAACCGGTGCGGGTTGCGACGGTTAGCAAGTAGATCAATGTGAGACACATTGGACGCTGTATTGCTCTTTTGACAGGGGCAGTAAAGTTGCTAAACTAGTGAGCTCGAACAAAGTTCGACGCGTCGAAGCCTAGCATAAAACCTCTCTCTTTGAATGTACGCCCGAGCGATCTCTACGTACTGGTATGAAAAGTCTATGACTGCCACAAAAAATGATAACACTCCTCTCTCTTCAAGCATCATTGCGATTAAGGATGCGACCGCCAAAGCCAGCGACTATTTGAGCGAATTGGCCGAGCGAGATGTGGCTCCGAGTCCACTAGCCTTAGAAAACTTGCGATATTTTGAAGAAGAATTACCTGCGTACTCGAGCGATCCGCTTGAGGTTCTCGAGCTCCTGCATACTTATGGCTCGCCAGCCACGGTGGCCACCGCGGGTGGTCGTTTCTATGGTTTGGTGGTGGGTGGCTCTGTGCCGGCGGCGGCGGGAGCGAGAGTGCTCAACGCGGCCTGGGACCAAATGGCGACCACCGACGCTACTAGCCCCGTTAGCGTTGCTCTTGAAAACGTTGCATCAAAATGGGTTGTCGAATTATTGGGTTTGCCAGCGCAAAGTTCAGTAGGATATGTGTCGGGAACTACCATGGGCAACTTCGTGTGCTTAAGTGCGGCTCGACACGCATTGCTGGCTCGTCAAGGCTGGAATGTAGAAACACAAGGCTTATACGATGCGCCGAAGTTGCATGTAGTGGCGTCACAAGAGATGCACATCACGGTTAAAAAGGTTTTGTCGATGCTGGGTTTGGGATCAGCCAATGTCGAGTACGTTGCCTGTGACAGCGATGGCGCAATGCGCATCGACGCGCTGCCAGTCTTAACCGAAATGAGTATCGTGCTAACACAGGCGGGTAATGTGAATTCCGGGGCCTGTGATCCAATTGGTGAAATAGCGAAACGTGCGGCAGGTAGCGGCGCGTGGGTACACGTTGATGGCGCGTTTGGATTATGGGCAGCGGCTAGTCGTTCTAGGGCAAGTCTGCTACCTGATCTAGAGTTAGCCGACAGTTGGGTCACCGATGGCCACAAATGGCTAAATACGCCCTACGATTGTGGCATGGCGATTTGCAAGCACCCAGCGCAAGTGCATAAGGCTATGTCGACAGTAGCGCCTTATCTAAAAGTTGGTTCAGCCGCTGCGCCTAAGGATATGGTGCCGGAGTTATCACGCACAGTGCGTGGTGTTGAAATGTGGGCAACTGTGCGCAGCCTAGGCAAACAAGGGGTAGAAGATTTAGTTGATCGCTGCTGCAATCATGCCTCAATGATGGCCGACGCTCTCAGAGGCATGGGGTTTGAGGTTTTAAACAAAGTGGTTCTCAACCAAGTTGTTGCAACCCTGGATTCTAAGCAACACCTGATGATAAAGCTAGCCGAGCGAGTGGTTGCCAGTGGCGAAGCTTGGTTTGGCCCTACGCATTGGCGTGGCAAAGACGCGTTTCGCATAAGCTTCTCTTCTTGGGTCACATCCGATGACGATGTACTTAGAGCTATTGAGGCGATCAAGCTAGCGGCTGAAGAACTGGAACTATTTCCCTAAATACTTAGCAGTTATTTAGCGCAGCTTAATTTTGCTGTTTGAGAAAAGGCTGAATTTTCCTTGATAGGGTTCATCTTCGGTGGCGGCATGGGCTATTCGCTGCGCCACGGCATCAACCGATATAAATTGCCACGGCATAAAGGTGGCCAAAGGCCCTAAAAACCAATCTAAGGGCACTGTCTTGCCGCTAGCCAAGTGTCGTTTGCCATATATTGCCCCTGGTTGAAGAACTACGGCGCTGTGTTGTTCTGAAATTGCTGCGAATTTCTCAGCAGCTTGGGCCGCCATCTTCTTACCTTTGGCGTAGCCAAAACGGTCGCTGTTCAATAACGACGGTATTCTTGCCCCGAGTAACACAACACGCTTTACGCCGGCTCTTTGTGCTGATTCGATCACCTTCACACAGGTGGTACCGTTTATGAATACTTGATTGTCGAATTTTTGTTTGGAAAAAGTCGGCAGCGGAGGAGACCCAACTAAGCATACGACAACGTCGACCGAGGTAAGCAATTTTTCATCAGCGTTGCTGGCATCTCCTTTACACCACCGCACTGAGGTACTCCACGATTCATCTTTCAGATGAATCGGTTTATGGCCTGAGCGGCTCAGGCAGACCGTGCAGGTATCGAGCGCAGCTAAATGCTCTGCAACACGTGTGCCAACAAATCCATTGCCTCCGTAGACCACGATCTTGGTATGTTTATTAATTGATTTTGTCCTCTAATTAAGAGTGTATAAATGAGTTTCAATCACACCATAGCGCTAAACACGTTGAGAAAGTGTGTATGTGATATAAAAGACATTCTCAATAATATAATAACGTAGACAGAATGAAGTTAGAAAATAAAAATGTGGTTGTCACCGGTGGAGCTGGTGGAATTGGCGCAGCGATGTGCCGCTTGTTTAAGCAACAGGGTGCTAATGTATTGGTGTCGGATTTGGATAAACAAGCGGGCCAAGCTATTGCTGATGAGCTGGGCGGCCATGCCGTGCAATGCGACGTTAGTGACGAGAAAGCCGTTATTAACTTGGTGCAACAAGCCGAAGAGTTGATGGGCCAGGTTGATCTATTTGTATCCAACGCAGGTTTTGGGGTTGGAGAACCCGGTCACGCTGCTTCCGCCAGCAATGATGTGTGGCAAAAAAACTGGGAAGTACACCTAATGGCGCATGTGTATGCGTCACGCGCTTTATTGCCCAAAATGATCGAACGCGGTGATGGCTACCTAGTGAGCACTGCTTCTGCGGCTGGATTACTCTCGCAAATTGGTGATGCCGCTTACACAGCTACTAAACACGCCGCGGTGGCTTTTGCTGAATCGCTTGCTATCACTCATGGTGATGAAGGTATCAAAGTGTCGGTGATTTGCCCGCAATACGTAAACACCAATATCCTTAATATCTCAGATGAGCAGCGTGCCAAGCCAATGCCTGGTGTGTTAAGTGCCGAAGAGTGCGCACAATGCGTGTTAGACGGTATCGAAAAGGAAGAGTTTTTAATTACACCGCATCCAGAAGTTCGGCAGTTCATGTTGCATCGTGCCAGTGATCCAGGCCGGTGGGCGGCAGGTATGCGCCGTTTGCGCAAAACCCTGATCGGTGAAGATGGCAAGATGAGCTTTGCCAGAATATTCGATAAATAATTTAAAGCCCGTTAATAAAATACCGCTATGAGAAAAGATATCGTAATAGTCGCCGCCAAACGTACCCCAATGGGGGGCTTTCAAGGCGTGTTTTCTACTGAGTCGGCACCGCAACTCGGCGCTACCGCAATCCAGTCTGCAATTCAAAGTGTTGGCTTAGACGCCAGTGCTGTTGATGAAGTTTACTTTGGTAATGTGATTAGTGCCGGTGTTGGGCAAGCTCCAGCTCGGCAAGCGAGTCTAAAGGCCGGCTTGTCGATTGCTACTCCCTGTACCACAGTCAGCAAGGTTTGTGGGTCAGGCATGAAAGCCGTGATGTTAGCGGCTGATGCGATACAACTCGGTGCTGCAAAGGTGGTTGTGGCGGGTGGAATGGAAAGCATGAGTTGTGCGCCTTATCTTTTAGATAAAGCCAGAGCAGGGCATCGCTTAGGCCATCAAATCAGCAAAGATTCAATGTTTGTGGATGGCTTAGAAGATGCTGACACTGGCCGTTTAATGGGCGAGTTTGGTCAAGCCACAGCAGATCGTTTTAATTTTTCACGGCAAGATATGGACGCCTTTGCGATCGAATCATTAAATCGTGCTCAGCAGGCCATCAATACAGGTTTGTTCGAGAGCGAAGTTGCACCGCATACCGTCAGCACTCGCAAGGGCGATACGGTGGTGGAACACGACGAACAGCCAGGCAAAGCCAATCCTGAAAAAATACCCTTGTTAAAACCGGCATTCAAAAAAGATGGCAGCGTTACTGCCGCTAATTCGAGTTCGATCTCCGATGGAGCAGCGGCTTTAGTGTTGATGAGCGCAGAGGCTGCCCAAGCAAAAGGTTTAGTTCCCTTAGCTGTTATTCGCGGCCAAGCCAGCCACGCCCAGGCACCAGAAGAGTTTACCATGGCGCCTATAGGCGCGATTCAAAAAGTACTGGATCAAGCTGGCTGGAGTGCAGGCGACGTTGATCTATTTGAAATCAATGAGGCTTTTGCGGTTGTCACCATGTTGGCGATGCGCGAGTTTGATTTAGATCATGCCAAGGTTAATGTTCACGGTGGCGCTTGTGCTTTAGGGCATCCATTGGGTGCTTCGGGCGCGCGAATACTAGTAACGCTTATTCATGCCTTGCATCAATATGGCAAAACTAAAGGCATCGCATCATTGTGTATCGGCGGCGGTGAGGCCACTGCAATAGCTATCGAAGTCGTTTAAATAAAAGTCGTGTAGCTATAAGCCGTGTAATTAAAAGTAATTTAAGCCACAGTAAAGCTCTGTCTTATCAAGCCAGAGCCGTTTCGATCTTAATTTCGTTTTCCAGCGTTTTATGCACTGGGCATCGATCCGCTATTTGAAGCATGCGTTGAGATTGTGCTTCATCGAGATTTCCTTCGATTGAGATCTTTCTAGTAAACACATCAATCTGCCCCGCTTGTTTTTCGCAATCAACACAATCATCAGCGTGAATTCGATTGTGTTCTACGGTCACTGAAACATCCGACACGTCTAACTTCTTATGGCGTGCGTACATGTTGAGTGTCATCGCCGTACAGGTGCCTAACGCCGTGGCCAAATAATCATAGGGAGAAGGGCCTAAGTTGGTGCCACCTACTGAGAGAGGTTCATCCGCCACTAAATGATGCCCGTTAGCGTTAATGTTGCACAAAAAACCTTGCGCAGTTTTGGCGTTGCTGATGACACCTTCGCTGGCCAAATCTTTATTCTCGATAGTCTCTATATAGCGCATCGCCCAACTTGCGAGTAACTTGCCTGCGTATTGAGAATCCTCCGCGTTAGCCAATAAGTGATCTGCTTTATCCAGCGTGACGAAACTTTTTGGATGCATTGCCTGAGAGAATATGGAACCTGCTTGATCAATCGAAACAGTGTCATCGATGGGTGAATGCATCACCATCAGCGCCTTGCCCAGCTTCTTTAAATCGATGCTATGTTGGCGAATGTCATCGACAAATTCTTGTTTGAAGGTAAATGCTCTGCCAGCTAAGTCCACTTCTGCCGAGCCTTGTTGTTCGATAGCTTGCAAATTTGATTCAAGTAAATGAAGCATATGTTCTGGGCTAGCTGGCGAACCAATAGTGGCCACTGCCTTGGCAGAAGGAATGTCTTTAGCGGCGGCAAGAATAGCGGTGCCACCAAGCGAGTGACCAACGATCAATTGCGGTGCTTGGTAGTTTTCTTGCAAAAAGCCGGCAGCGTCAATTAAATCTTCAATATTAGTGGTAAAGCTGCTGTCGGCAAAGTCGCCTTTGCTAGCGCCCAAGCCGGTGAAGTCAAAGCGCAACGTTGCAATGCCCTGCTGAGACAGTGCGTCGGCTATGTTGGTGGCTGAGTTAATATTTTTGGTGCAGGTAAAGCAATGAGCAAATAGGGCATAGGCCGCCACTTCTCGTGTATCAGGAATGTGGATTATTCCCGCCAGGCGGTGCCCACGTCGACTTTGAAAACTGATTCGTTGTTGCATGTTGGCCCCTAGAGCTATGATCTTCAGCGCTCGCAAATGCGAGCGTGCTAAGTGTTTTAGTCTACGTTATGACCGTTTAAGATGAATGATCATTACAGCTTAATGGCGGCCAAATTTAAGTTGTGCTCGCGCGCGCATTGTTTGGCAATCTCATAACCAGCGTCGGCATGCCGCATTACGCCTGTCGCGGGGTCATTCCATAAGACGCGTTTAATTCGAACCGCTGCAGCATCGCTGCCATCGCAGCAAATAACCAAGCCTGCGTGTTGTGAATAGCCCATGCCGACTCCTCCACCATGATGGAATGACACCCAAGTGGCACCGCTGGCAGTACTTAGCATTAGATTTAGCAGTGCCCAGTCAGATACCGCATCAGAGCCATCCATCATCGCCTCTGTTTCGCGGTTAGGGCTTGCCACCGAACCGGAATCCAGATGATCCCGACCAATAACCACCGGTGCTTTAAGCTCACCACTTTTGACCATCTCATTAAATGCCAGACCAAGACGATCTCGATCACCCAGACCGACCCAACAAATACGAGCAGGCAAGCCTTGAAATTCGATGCGCTGCGAAGCCATGTCTAACCAATTATGCAGGTGCGGGTCATCAGGAATTAGCTCCTTAACTTTTGCATCGGTTTTGCGAATGTCTTCAGGGTCTCCAGAAAGCGCAACCCAACGAAATGGCCCAACGCCCTTGCAAAACAAAGGGCGAATATAGGCAGGCACAAAGCCTGGAAAATCAAAGGCATTTTCCACGCCCCTGTTTTTAGCTTCTTGGCGAATGTTGTTGCCGTAATCAACGGTGGCTATGCCTTGCGCATGAAAGTCCAACATCGCTTGCACATGAATAGCCATAGAATCGCGCGCGGCATCAGCGACCCGTTCTGGGTTGTTTTGTGCCTCGGCGCGCCACTCTTCAACAGTCCAACCAATCGGCAGGTAACCATTGACGGGGTCGTGGGCCGAAGTTTGGTCTGTCACTAGGTCTGGTTTGATGCCGTCCAACACCATTTTTGGAAGTAGTTCGGCAGCATTGCCCAAAACTCCCACTGAAATCGATTTACCTTCAGCGTGCGCCTGATTGATCATCTCAAGTGCCTGTTCGATACTATTAGCGCTGGTGTCTAAATAACGATTACCCAGTCGGAAGTCGATTCTGGTTTGATCGCACTCGATCACTAATATTGAGAAACCGGCCATAGTGGCCGCTAAGGGTTGAGCGCCACCCATGCCGCCCAAGCCAGCAGTGAGAACCCATTTGCCTTGAGGTTTGCCATTGAAGTGTTGGCGGCCTGCTTCAACAAACGTTTCATAGGTTCCTTGAACGATGCCCTGTGAGCCGATGTAAATCCAGCTGCCCGCGGTCATTTGGCCGTACATCATTAGATCTTTTTTATCCAACTCGTTGAAATGTTCCCAGGTTGCCCAGGCGGGCACTAGGTTTGAGTTGGCAATAAGAACACGTGGCGCATCAGCATGGGTTTTGAACACGCCAACAGGTTTGCCGGATTGCACGCACAAACTTTCGTCATCTTCCATTGTTTCTAAGGCGCGTAAAATCGCGTCGTAGGATTCCCAGTTACGAGCGGCGCGACCGATGCCGCCATAGACCACTAAATCTTCAGGGCGTTCAGCAACCTCGGCATCAAGATTGTTCTGCAACATTCGGTACGGCGCTTCAGTCAGCCAACTTTTGCAATTTAGTTTCGACCCGCGCGGTGCTCTGATTGATCGGCTAGGGTCGTGTCTGGTCATTTTGCTCATAATAATTTCACTGGTTCGATTAGGTGCATAAATTTTAATGTTTAAAGCTTTGAATTCCTTAAAGCTTAAGAAGAGGGCGCATAGCGAGCGCCTAAATCGTAGCGGCTAGATGGGTAGACTAAATCAGCACTGGTAACTACCTGACCATCTTTCCATGTGCGCCGGCGCAGTTTGAGGCAAGGCTCAAGCGAAGGTATGTCAAGGTGCTGCGCAATGAACTCGTCAGGCAAGATCGCCTGCACCACATGCTCAAGTTCTTCTGGGCGAATATGATCAATCAAATACTCTGCAGGGGTCGTGCAAACAAAATCTATGTGCAGAAAGTCAGGCACTAACTTAGGGTTCACATGTCTGAATTCCAATTGAATGGGCACATCGTCTTGGTAATGCACTAGGATCGCTTTAAACAGTTTCGAGCCACGCTTTAATTGCAGTCTCTCACTCAGTTCGGTATCGGCGCAAACTTCCTCCAAAGCTAACACTTCGGCTCTATGTTTTTTGCCTTGCTGTTTAATTTCATCAGCAATTGATACGAGCTCAATCAGGTGCGCTTGACGCGGCGGTTCGGCAACAAAGGTGCCCAACCCATGCACGCGCCTTAATAGCCCCTCAGAAGTGAGTTCTCGAAGCGGTCTGTTGATCGTCATGCGGCTAGCGCCAAGCGTTTCTGCCAGTTGGTTTTCAGACGGTATCAATTGACCGGCTAACCATTCACCATTGCTTATTTTGAGACGAATCGCGTCTTTGATCTGCTGATACATCGGCACGCTGCCGTCGCCCGAAAGCCTCATATTCAAAGATTCAGAGTTCATCGAATAGCACCTTTATACATCACCTTGACGCAAGGATTGTGGCCAATGCGGTAGCTTAGTTCGGCGGGGTTTTGCAAATCCCAAAGCACCATGTTGGCAACCTTGCCAGGCTCCAGAGTTCCCGCGTTATCGTCTATCCCTAGTGCCATTGCTGCATTACGAGTTACGCCAGCAAGCGACTCTTCTGGAGTGAGCTTAAACAGGGTGCAGGCCATGCTTAGCATTAACAGCAAAGACGACACCGGAGAGCTCCCTGGATTGCTGTCGCTGGCGATGGCGATAGGCACACCATTCTCGCGGAGGGCATCGATAGGTGGGAGCTTGGTTTCACGCAAGAAGTAAAAGGCGCCAGGCAACAAAACGGCTACCGTGCCGCTTTGTTTTAGATTGGTAATATCTTCAGGTGCTAAAAACTCGATGTGATCGACCGACAATGCGCCCATCTTGGCAGCTAACACAGCGCCTTTTTGATCGCTGAGTTGTTCTGCGTGCAATTTAATTGGTAATGAGTGCTGTTTGGCGGCTTTGAACACACGTTCGACTTGCTCTGCGCTAAAGGCAATGTTTTCGCAAAATGCATCCACACTGTCGGCTAATCCCTCAGCAGCTATGGCCGGTAATACTGAGCCACAGACATAGTCAATGTAGTCATCGTTTGCGCCTTGGAACTCAGGTGGCGTTGCATGAGCACCTAAAAATGTGGTGACTACATCCAGCGGCAATTGCTCGCCGAGCTGCCGAGCAACTCTGAGCATTTTTGCTTCGTTCTCAAGGTCTAATCCATAGCCTGATTTAACCTCGATGGTGGTCACGCCTTCATCTAAAAATGATTGCAATCTCCGTTTTGCAGAATCGAAAAGCGCTGCTTGGTCGCTTGCCCGAGTTGCGGCCACAGTGGATGCTATACCACCGCCTGCCAGTGAAATCTCCTGGTAGGTAGCGCCTTTCAAACGCATTTCGAACTCGTTGGTGCGGTTGCCGCCGTAAATGAGGTGAGTGTGGCAATCGATCAGCCCTGGGGTGACTAAACGACTCTCACAATCGAACTGGTCAGCGCAGTTTCTAAGCTGTTCAGGTGGAATGTCTGCAGCGGCGCCTATCCACGCAATCACACCTTGGTTTATACCAATGGCTGAGTCTTCTCTTAGACCGAATGCAGTTTCGCCATCACACATTGTGGCAATGCGCGCATTAAACCAGAGTGCATCCCAGGTTGTATTTGAAGGCTGGTTATTTTGCATAGATGTTCAAAAGTGGCTGCCCGAAGAAGGCTTAATATTAGTGTTCTAGAGTGATTTAAACATAATTAGTCTAACTTGTATATACAAGTATAGTTCTCTATACTCGGCAGCAATAATCTTCCACCAATCACTCTATCGGCCTAATGTTAGAACAACAAACAGAGTTGAAGTTCAAAAGCGCCTTGCTTCCCAGTGGGTGGGCTAGTGACGTGGTTGTGACTATTGATGCCCATGGCAACATTGCTGAGATTCAGGATGATATTCCAGGAGCCATAAATGGCTGCCTAATTCCAGGGCTGGCAAACCTTCATTCACATGCTCATCAAAGAGCGATGGCGGGATTGGCCGAGCGAGCAGGTTCAGGTGATGATAGTTTTTGGACATGGCGCGCCACCATGTATCGATTCCTCGATGCTATGCAGCCTCATCATTTGCACGCTATCGCCTCGCAGTTATATTTGGAAATCCTCAGCGCTGGCTATACGCGCGTTGCTGAGTTTCAGTACTTGCACCATCAGGGCAACGGCCAGGACTACGACAATGTTGCTGAGATGTCGTTGCAAACGCTCAATGCAGCAAGCGAGGTTGGTTTAGGAATCACAAATCTGCCAGTTCATTACCAGTTTTCTGGTTTTGCTGAGCAAGCCGTCAGCGAGCAACAGCAGCGCTTTTATAATGAGCCCGATTCATTCCTGCGAATCGTCGGTGAGCTAGAAAGGGCAGTAGCTGAAAATCTAAATGCCAATCTAGGGGTTGCCGGTCATTCATTACGCGCCACCAATCGAGAGATGTTTACTCAAGTTTTAGACGGGCTCACTTCGCAAGATATGCCCATTCATATGCATATCGCAGAGCAGCTAAAAGAAGTCGAAGACTGCATCGCTTGGAGTGGCTCTAGACCGGTTGACTACTGTTTAGACAATTTTGATGTAGGTGCCAATTGGTGCCTAATTCACGCCACCCATATGAGTGTTACCGAAACCCAGCGTTTAGCTGCAAGTGGCGCTGTTGCGGGCCTGTGCCCCACAACCGAAGCAAACCTAGGAGACGGCTTTTTTAATGCCACCGACTATCTTATGGCCGGTGGCAGATTTGGCATAGGCTCAGACAGTCATAGTTCAACATCGCCAGTTGAGGAGCTTCGATGGCTTGAGTATGGCCAGCGATTGCTGCATAAAACCCGCAATCAACTTGCGGGCGGAAGAGGCCGCAGCACAGGCAGAAATTTATTTGATCTCGCAGTGGCTGGAGGCGCACAAGCTTGTGCGCATAACGCCGGCGAAATTGCAGTGGGCAAGCGAGCGGACTTTGTGGTGCTTAATCATGAACACCCATTGTTAATCGGCCGCAGTGGCGACGAGATAATCGACAGTTGGATTTTTTCAGGCAATGCCAATGCTGTACAAGATGTTTATGTGGGCGGCGAACATGTAATCCGCGATGGCGCTCATGCCAAACAAGATCAGATAAATAAGTGCTTTGCCGAAACCATGCGTGAGCTGCAATTAGCCCACTAAAATAAGTTAGCCGTATAACAAGAGCAAACCAATGAATAAACTACACCTTAAACCCGGGCACCTTAGCTTGGCACAACTGCGCGATGCGTATTTTAACGGCGTTCAACTCAGTGTTGGTGACGATACTTGGAGCGACATTTCGGCGGCACAGTCTGTAGTGCAAGAAAAAGTTGATAGTGGTGAGATTGTTTATGGTGTTAATACGGGCTTTGGCCGCCTAGCCTCTAAACATATTGAGCCAGAGTTGCTCACTGAGTTACAGCATAATCTTATTTTGTCGCATGCAACGGGCGTGGGCAAATACATTGATGATGCGACTGTGCGCCTGATTTTATTGCTTAAGATTAACGGCTTGTCGCGCGGCGTGTCCGGCATTCGACGAGTAGTTATAGAGCTTCTGATGGCAATGCTTAACAGTGATGTTTTGCCAGCCATTCCAGAAAAAGGATCGGTTGGAGCGTCAGGTGATTTGGCGCCTCTTGCACACATGAGTCTGCCGATCATTGGCGATGGAAAGGTTTATGTTGACGGTGAGCTTGTAGATAGCCCTGTAGCATTTGCCAAGCTAGGCTTGTTGCCAATTCAATTGACCGCCAAGGAAGGTTTAGCACTGCTTAACGGCACTCAAGTTTCAACGGCGCTGGCGCTCAAGGGCCTTTTTGAAGCTGAGCAAAATATTAACGCGGCTTTTGTGGCTGGCAGCTTAACGGTTGAGGCGGCCCTAGGCAGCCGAACGCCGTTTGATGAGCGTATACAGGCGGTGCGTGGTCAGCTGGGTCAAATACAAGCGGCAGATATCTATCGCCAACTTTTGCAGGACAGTGAAATAGCCAATTCACATGCTGAATGTGACAAAGTGCAAGACCCATATTCCTTAAGATGCCAGCCTCAAGTAATGGGCGCCTGCCTTGATCAGCTGCGCAATGCCGCTGCGATAATAGAGATTGAAGCTAACGCTGTCTCGGATAACCCGCTAATTTTTGTGCAACAGGGTGACATTCTTTCAGGTGGTAATTTTCATGCGCAGCCAATTGCTTTTGCAGCGGACAATATGGCGCTCGCTATAGCCGAGATCGGCGGCATGTCAGAACGCCGAATGGCGCTTTTGTTAGACTCCCATATGAGTCAACTACCTGCATTTTTGGTCAAAGACGCCGGCATTAATAGTGGCTTTATGATTGCTCAGGTCACCGCCGCTGCGCTTGCCAGCGAAAACAAAAGCCATGCCCATCCAGCCAGTGTAGACAGCATTCCAACATCGGCCAATCAAGAAGACCACGTTAGTATGGCAACCTTTGCAGCACGCCGTTTAACCGATATGAATTTGAATACTCGATATGTTGTTGCGATTGAATTATTGGCCGCGTGCCAAGGTATCGATTTGCGCCGACCTCTTAAATCGAATAAACAGCTCGAGCATTACTGGTCTAGTGTTCGATCCGTCGCTGCCTACTGGGATCACGATCGTTATTTCCAGCCCGACTTAGAAGCAATTGCTAGCCTAATCCAAAAAAATACATTCGGTGACTGGGCAAACGCCTATATAGAAAGCTAGAATCCTAATAAGATAAATGGAGATTGAATAAATGGCAGTTAGAGAAGTTTTACAAATAGGTCACCCCATACTCGCTGCTCGGGCGGCCGAGGTTGACGTTGATAAAATCACATCACCAGAAGTTCAAGCTTGGATAGATGACATGATCGACACTATGCGTGATGCCAATGGCGCCGGCATTGCGGCTAACCAAATTGGCTTGCCGCATCGTTTGTTCGTGATTGAAGTGGGTGATAACCCGCGCTACCCCTATAAGCCAAATGTGCCTTTAACCGTGGTAATCAACCCAGAAATTGAGTTTTTGAGCGATGAGACCTTTATCTCTAATGAAGGCTGTTTGTCAGTGCCACAAATTCGCGCAAACGTTGATCGGCATACTGAGATCGCGGTAAGCTATTACGACCGTGATGGGCAAAAAGTTAACCAAACCATAAAGGGTTACTCGGCTTGCACCTGGCAACATGAATATGACCACCTAGACGGAATTCTCTTTCCGCATAGGGTCGCAGACCTTAAATCATTTTGTTCTTGGCAGGTGTTTCAAGATTTCCAGCAACGGGACTATGCACTCGAGGTGGAGCAATTGGTTGCTAAATGGGGAGCCTAGTCGTCGATTGATTCAGAGTCTTCAATATCGTCGCTGAGTTTTTCTTCATGTTCAGCGATTTGTTGATCATCTGCCTCGGCGAGTTTTGCCGCTTCTTCCTTTGCTAACTCAGTTTTCTCAGCCCGCCGTGCCGATCGTTGACGCTTCATCTCTTCGGTGTCCTTACGCTTTTGACCCGAGTTAAGATTGCTCGACTTTTGCTTAGTAGTCAGTTCAACCAGGCTTTGTTCAGACCAGGATGTTGCTTCAGCTTCGCTTTTGAAACCGTCTTTTTGCATAGTCGTAGCGCGTTTTCGGGAGTTAATCTTACGTGTAACCTTAGCCGACCAAGTGTCGCCAGTTTGCTTAAGTTCGTACTCGTATTTTTTATTCGACGCCATAACGCAACCACTAAAAGGGTGTTCCAAATTGAAGAGCCGCGAGGCTAACGGTTTTGCTCCGCAAATGACAGCCGAATATGATAAAAAGTGTGCCAGCTAGCTTGACTGAACGGCCCTGCAAGTGTATTTTCACGCCTCTTCGAAAAGCACTCGTCCTGAGTGTGTTTGTGTAGATGGCTATGTAGCTCAGTTGGTTAGAGCACAGCATTCATAATGCTGGGGTCGGTGGTTCAAGTCCACCCATAGCCACCATTCGTTTCAATGACTTAGCGTGTTTTTAGTCTTAGTCGAATTACATTCTTGTGTTGCATTGGGCGTATATTGGGCTGACGATGCGGTTTGATTGAGTAATTCCTTTAGTTCTTCTCTCAATGCGAGTTGCTTTGCGATGCCTCGAATCGCAGGCATTAAGTCTTCAAGTTCCTTTTCGGATTTCTCAAGTTGGTCGCCTTCATTCTTTCCAGTAGCCATGATCAATTCTGCGTTGTTTTTTTGAGGTCTGAGCTTAGCTGATCCTTAGGTGCTTCACTTCACCCGTTTGGGCAAAGGTTGCTTGGACACAAAGGTTGCTTGGACATCCACTCTAAGCCTAGCTTCCACTCTAAGCCTAGCTCCAATTCTTGTTGGTTCTCAAATTCAGATACGCTTAATTTGATTTAATTCTTGAGCTAGGATCGTCGGAGAGCTTGAGATTCAGCACGGTGTGCCCAAAAAGTCTTAGTGTGGGCGAGGCAAGGCCTCGCTGCCGCGATAAACTTGTTTATTGTGAGTGGCGGCTAGCCTAGAAGCATAAGGCAGGCTTTGGTTGAAGGAATTCGTTGATACGCATTATCCTCATACACCGTTTTGACTGCGTGTTCTTGGCCAACCCAATGCGAAAATTGCGTTTCAAAGGTCGTGGTTAGTGTCTGCCACTTCTTATTATTGAATTTTAGCCTTTCTAGAACGGGGGGAAGCTTAGGATCAATAGAACCTCTTTTGTCATCTCTTAATATTCGCCCGGTCCAATCGACCAACTCAATATAGTCAATGAGGTTGAAGGGTAGGCCAATATCTTCCGATTTTGACCCCACAAAGTCCTCGATGGAAGATAGAGGAAGCGAGTTTGATTTAGTGTTCTCAATGCGTTGTTTGATGCTCGTGTGCTCAGATGTCTCCGGTGTTTTTGCTACCTTTGCTCGAATTGGGTTGAGGTCAACATAGGCCATGCAGGCGAGCAGGGCTTTGTCATCCAACAATGCCTGGCTTTTGAACCGACCCTCCCAAAAGCGGCCGGTGCACTTATCTTCACTATTGGCTTGGCGTGCAATTGACTCATTCACAATGCGCATGAACCATGAGATATCCGTAAGACGGTGCCGCCAAAGGGTTATGTCTTTACTTAGAAGCTCCTGTTCAGGTTTTGACAATGGCACACCGAGTTCGAATTGTTGTGAGAGAGGGGTACCGGAGAACAATCGATGCCAGCGCTCTACTACTTCATGGTTCGACCAAGATGCTGAAAGATCAGAACGCACATTTAAGACGACATGGTAGTGATTGTTCATCACCGCATAGGCACAAAGTTTGATGGCAAAAGCATCGGCCGTTTGATGCAGTTTACCCTCAAGCCAACCCCGACGATGCTCGTAGCTCTGGCCTGAATAGTCATCAACGCCACAGAGAAAAGCCCGGCGAACGCAGCGAGACATACAGTGATAAAACGGGGTAGTGCTAAGCGATATAAGCGCTTTTCTGGGTTGGGGCATTCCGTTGCTCCTGAGGTTGTTAATTTACTGTCGTAGTCGATCCAGTTTTACATTTAGAGTTTGATCATGCAAGTGTTTAAGCATGGGTGTCGGGATACCAGTTATGGGGATACCAGTTATGTCGGGATACCAGGGATACCAGGGATACCAGGGATACCAGTGGGTGTTTGTTGTTAACCAAGCTGTTTATCTCAAAGGCGGGGGGCTTAGGCAAGAATTGTTTGTGCCAAAAAAGTA
>JBLHME010000065.1:0-16055 GCA_047623225.1 Cryomorphaceae bacterium | reverse complement strand
TTAGTGCCATTCGGCTTTGACCCGAATGGCACTAAGTTAAGCCTGCTTAGCATGCTTTTTCCCGCGATGATAAGTCTCCAGCATTATATGTCGAGGGGCGGTTATTAACTGATAGGGTTTGGGTCGTCGTTTTACGGCTCTAGGCTCTCTTCTACCAGGCCGATTCAGCACGATCAATCCGGCTATCAGCTTATATAGATTATTCAACAATCGTTGGCGTTCCGTGGGACCAGACCGAGCTTGATTTAAGTGCGGCTCCCATTGTCTGACTGCTTGCACGCTTCCCTTGAAACTCACGCGCCTTAACTCAGCGCCAAAACGGTCGGCTGATTCAAACATTAGCTGGCGAATACAGTTATAAACAATCATATGCATTACGATTTCCTTGCGCACCATATCCGGTGTCTTGCAGCGCAAGATATCCATGCCCATGGTTGTCTTTATATCACGGAACGAAAGCTCTACATCCCACCGTTGAAGGTACAGATCAGCGATCTCATCGGCTGGATAGAGTTCAGCATCTATTAGTGTTGTGGCAATATAAAAGTGAGTAGTCCGAAAGCCTTTTTGCGCAACGGTGACCCTAATTTGTCGAATCGAAAGTCGTTCTGGTAACGCCTCCCATTGAGCTTTGGTATAACTGGATTTTTTATTCAATACAGGTTTCTTCCAATGGATAAGTAGGTCATCCTCACCAAGAACTCGATCCGCTTGAGCGGCCGTCACTGGCTTCCTTCTCGCAACTGTCACTACCGAGTCAACACCTTGGTCAGCAAGGTTCGAGAGGTCGTAATAGCCACAAAACCCCTTATCTCCTAAGAAAATATCACCGTCGTTGAAGTGCTTCCATTGCCTGCGCAGCAAGGGAATTTCACTACTTTTCTTATTCCCCAGCTCATAACTTGAAAGCATCCCAGACTGCAAATCAAAACAAGCACAAAGGCGTGCTTGTGCAAATCCACAACCAGGCTTCTGGTTTAATTGTTGTGGCCAGATTTCCTGATTGGCGGCACTATCCGCCATGCTGAGGCCTGTCCCATCGGCAACGATAACTCGGCGTTCTTACAATTGACTTAGTGCCTTACCGAGTCGCCTTTTGGACATCTGTGACTGTATCGTCTCGAGCTCAGTTAACGATAAGTTCTTACATGCTTGGCAAGTACCCAGAGGTTGATGATGAGGGCATCGGTTTGGCGTACATTGCACCGCAACCGCCTGAAGCTTTCGAACAACCTCTTGGCACCCTCCGTCGGCGTCTAGGATCTGTGAAAAAAGGCCCAAAAAGTATTTTCTTTGCTGAAAATCCTATTTCGGCTAATAGCACCAGTCGTTGACCTTATCAGGGTTGCTGTTGGAACAATATGAGCGAGATGTTCAGCCATTTCGCTGAATGATTTTTGCTTGATTTTAGCCACCTCATCGACCGCTTTTTGACGGGCTGAGCGAGGTGTTCTTCGGAGTGTTGGTAAGTGAAACCCAGGGAACAATGGAGTAGTATTTTGCATTGCAAATTATACCAATTTAACCACTTTTAAGCGCCTGATATATCATGCAAAACGGGCTTAACTTAGTGCCATTCGGGTCAGACATAAATGCTTTCGAATTCGATTTCAACGTCGTTACGATTCTTAAGCTTAACTGCCAAATCATTTAAATCATTTACTTTTAGGGCAAAGTGATGAAGGCCAATATTGGATTTTCGATCAAATTGCACTGCCTTGAGTTTGTCTTCAACTTGCCACAATGAAATCGTAACCGACCCGTCAGAAACAATCACTGCAGGATAGGCTGGGGTTTTACCTACTTGTTTAAAACCTAGCGCATCGACAAAGAAATCACGCGCGGCGCTGAGACTTGGTACCGTGAGTCCTAGGTGGTGAATACCATTAGTTGAGTTCGTCATATTTATATTCTAAACTTTAGGTTATACGATGGTGCTAAGTTACTTAAAATTTAATTGCCTGGCATCATGGCGAAGTCTTGATTGCGACAATCACCAGTAATTTTCAGTTGGTTGGCCAAGTCCCTCAGAGCTGTGCGTAATCCTTCCTCAATCACCGGATGATAGAAAGGAAGTTGCAGTGCACGGTGAACGCTCATTCGTTCTTGAACCATGACTGCTAGAAGGTGTGCGAGGTGCTCGGCTCTGGGGCCAACGACTTCCGCACCGAGAATAGTGCAGCATTGACGAGTAGCATAGACGCGTAGCAAACCTTGGTTTTTCCCCATTACGCGGGACCGGCCTTGATTACTAAATGAAACTTCGCCAATTTCAACGCTCTGTAAATCCAAATATTTATAATGTGTTCCCACCATGGCAATTTGTGGGTCGGTAAAAGCGATGGAGAGTGGCGTGCGCCGCACATGCGCATTTACGTTAGGATATTGCGCGCTGTTCATACCCGCTATTCTGCCTTCGTCGGCGGCTTCGTGTAGAAGTGGGTTATGATTGGTGACATCGCCCGCCATAAAAATGGCTGAATTGACTACTTGCGCAGTTCTTGGGTCCCATTCTGGTTGGCCGCGATCGTTCACGTTAACACCAGCCTTGTTGAGATCTAGACTGCTGAGATTCGGCTTTCTACCAGCGGCTATCAATACTTTTTCAAATACCACTTGTTGTCTTTTACCTTGTTGATCAAGCCAATCAATTTTTACACCGCCATTGACAGCGGTCGCTGAAATTACTTTTACACCGAGTTGAATGCTTAGTTCAGCTTGCAGAATTTCGCGTGCGACTTTTTCAACCTCTGGGTCGCTAAGTGGCCCGACGCTATTACCCGGATTGAACAAAGTGACATCCGCGCCCAAGCGGTTTAGTGCTTGCCCTAGCTCAAGCCCGATGATGCCTGTTCCGATGACGGCGATTGATTTTGGAATATCTTCTAGTTCGAAAATATCGTCATTAACCAATACATGCTCTTGCAAAGTATTAAACGGTGGAGGGATGACGGGGGAACTACCCGTGGCTATGACGATAGAGTTAGCTTTAAGTTCGGTATGCTCACCTACCATCAGCGAGGTAGGGCCAGTGAATCGAGCAGACCCTAAGAGTCTTTGCTGATAGGGTAGTGCTTCGATATCTTCAACCACAAAACTGACAAACCGATCTCGTTCTCTGCGAACGCGTTCTAGTACAGCGGTGCCATTTATTTTTACCCCGTCTCCGGACTCTATGCCGAATAGGGGTGCACTTTTAATCTCGTGAGCAATATCACTAGCTGCGATCAGTAATTTAGAAGGCATGCACCCCACTCTGGCACAGGTTGTACCGTAATGACCAGATTCAATCATAAGTGGTTCAAATCCTGCTTTTTCAACTTCACGGCGGGCATTCATGCCAGCAGAGCCAGCACCAATTATGGCGACATCAACGTTTCTAGTTTTCATGGGTGTTCCTTCTAAATGGATTTGTTTTAATTACAGTCCTAGGCCGCTAAGCCCTGGGTGATCATCAGGTCGTCGGCCTTGTGGCCAACGAAAAAGCCGATCTGCTTCTTTTATCTGCAAGTCATTAATGCTGGCATAGCGAACTTGCATCAGCCCTTGTGGATTGAACTCCCAGTTTTCGTTACCGTAGGAGCGAAACCAGTTTGCAGAGGCATCTTGCCATTCATAGGCAAAGCGCACGGCGATGCGGTTGCCCGCTAAAGCCAGTGCTCTTTGATTAACCGATAGTCTTGCTCTCGTTGCCATTTGAGGGTGAGAAACTCAATGATTTGTGCTCGGCCTGCGGGAAACCCAGCGCGGTTTCGCCAGCGACTATCTATCGTATAGGCCAGTGCTATTTTTTCCGGATTTTGGCCATTCCAGCCATCTTCTGCCAGCCGTACTTTTTGGCTAGCTGTCTCTAAGTTAAAAGGTGGGAAAGGGGGTTTGGTTTCAATAGGAGTGCTCATAATTGTTTGGGTAGTTGGTTGCTCTTAAGGGTTTTGATTTCGGCCTGTAAGGAGGCAATCACTTCTTCTACCTGGCTTTGTGTATAGCGTGGCGTGATGTGTTGTGGGCAATTCCAATCGAAGGCTTCGACTTTGATTAAGGAGCCTCGTTCAATTCGCGCTTCATAATCTTCGGGAGTTAACTTGTCTAAATTTGCGCTGTCCTCTGCGCCGATTACCTTAACGCGTCCGAGCAGCTTAAGACGCCGCTTGTTCAAGTAGTCCATGAAAAATAGGGCAACACGGTTATTATTTACAAAGTTGCCGGTGCTAACGTACTGACGGTTGCCGGTGAAGTCGGCAAAGCCGAGTGTGTGGGAGTCTATTACTTTCATAAACCCAGCTGGCCCGCCTCGGTGTTGTAAGTAGGGCCAACCCGTTTCGCTGACACTCGACATATAAAAACTGTCTCTGTCAGCAATGAAGCTACTTTCAGCTTCACCTAGAATATGGTTGGAATCCGCGCGTGCTTCCATTTTTGCATAAGCTCTGCGACTGCCTTGGGTTTGCTGAATGTCCTTTACGGCATCGGTAAAAGCTATCTCTGCGAATTTATGTGTCATGATGCGGCTCCTGTCACTCTGAGAATATGTGTATTGTTAAAGAGGCTATCTGGTCTGAAGAAAATTGGCTCGCAGTACCTAGTACACTGCGAGCAACATTCTTTTAGACATCTGGGTTAGAAGTTGTATGAAACGCCTAGTGAAACTACGTCCATATCGATATCTTGCACTTCGTAACGTTCAACTTCGCCGCGGATATCCCAATTGCTATTAAGCTTATAGTTAACACCGATTCCGTAGAAAGCATCTGTGTCACCATCAGTAGTCAATTGACTTGCAATCGGACCAGTCGCTTCAGTATCCCAGTCGTGAGCGCCTACTTTACCGAATAAAGAAACCCTTGCTGAAAGCGGTAGCGATCCGACTACCGCAAGACTGACGCCATCGATAGCTAGTTCACTATTGCCGTTGCTGATTTCGCCGAAGTCGTAGTATGAACCTTCGATTCCAACATAGTTGTTGAAGTTATAACCGGCAAAAACCTTTCCACCGGTATCGTCATCGTCAAGGCCGCGTTCATTGACAAACGCTTGTGAAGCAGAGGCGCCAAGATAAAGGCCGGTTTCGGCATAAGCGTTTGTTGCGATCGCGCTGGAAGCCAGTACAGTTAGGCCAATTAATGTATTTGTTAAGTTTGAGTTTTTCATGATTAAAGGTTCAATTAAGTAGGAGTACTTAAATAAAACACATAACGGTTGTGTTACTACTTTGATGTCGCTAGGTCTAAATTGGTTACACGAAACGGAAAACTTCTTTAAATAAAATAAACGCATTAAGCGGCAAACCGAAAAGCCAGCAAACTTGCTGGCTTTACTTTGAAAGTGTAGGCGGTAGTTTAAGGAGTGGCGAATGCGCTAAATTAGGTTTTGAACCTGTAACTACTTTAGTTGCGCAGCGAGAATGGCTTGAATCAGTGCTTCGGGCATGTGTTCCCTAGAAGGTTCAGTTACGAGCGCGGCTTTAGATAGTTGTATAGCTTTAAGGGTATTATCTACATAAACCTTGCAAGGTGGACACCGATTAAGATGCTGCTCAAACGTTTTGTTTGTTTCGGGTTTAAGTTCTCCGTCGAGGTAATCTGCAATAAAAGTTTCTAACTGCTCGCAGTTCAATGTAGTTTGTTGGTATTCGGCCACGCTGTCTATTGGGCTGGGCTTTGATCTATTTGTAGTGCTCATAAGGGCTAATGGGTACAGTGCTATTAGTTGGTTAGATGCCGTTGGTTTAAAAAGGTTACAGCATGGCAGTGTGATTTATGCATAGCCTTTCCTCGCAACCTTATGCGGCAGTCTCTTGTAAACCTAAACTCGATAATTCTAGTAAGCTTTTCTTAAGTAACAAACGAGCTCGGTGAAGCCCGGTCTTTACATTACCCACGGTCATACCTAATAAATTCGCGGTTTCTTCAGTGTTATAGCCCTCAATATCACGAAGCAATAATAGCTTACATGGGGTCTCTGGTAACTGGTTGATATGCTGTCGTATGGTCGTTCGTGTTTCTTCTGTAACCACCACCTCTTCTACTGAAAGGCTAATCTCTGCTTCCATCTCTAGGCGCATACCATTGTCGTCAAATAGCTCGGCTTTATCTTCAATCAAATCCTCTGGGCGCCGCTTTGTAGAACGAATTTTCATCAAGGCGGTGTTGACGACAATACGGTGTAGCCAGGTTTCAACCGACGATCGTTGTTCGAAGTTTTTAATGTTTTTATAGGCTTGAATAAACGCGTCCTGCACACAATCTTGCGCATCCGCTTCATTGCGTAGATAACGCCGTGCGACCGCTAGCATGCGCCCGCCATTGTCTCTTACTAGTGTTTCGAAGCGGTCGGCATTTCCAGATTTTAAATCCCTTATGAAAACGGTCTTAGGGCTTTGATCAGCGGTTTTGTTGTTTGTATACACAATAGATTCCATTTAACAGGGTGGTGGAAGTGAGTAACCGAACCCGACGAGATTAGGCCCGGCTACACAAAACCAAAAAGCAAAGTCTTACTTTAAGTTGGCGATTAATTTACCCGCTTCATAAAGGCGTCCATTCTTTCGCTAATGAATTCCAAGTGCGTTTCTAAAGCGAAATGGCCTGCATCGAGAATGTGCTTTTCTACTGTTTTAAGGTCTCTCTCATAAGGATGCGCACCCGACTCAGGGAAGATGTAGTCGCCTTTACCCCAAACAATCAGTGCTGGTGGCTGATGCGCACGAAACAATTCTTGCCAGTTTGGGTATTCCGTAACGTTGGTGGCATAGCTTAGGAACATCGCAAGTTGAATGTCTTTGTTGCCCGGTCGTTCTAGAAGGTATTGGTCATGGTGCCAGTTATCTGGGCTCACTAATTCCAAGTTGCTTTCAGGAATACCGTGGGTCCATTGCCATTTGGTCGCATCAATAGTCAGTAAAGCATCACGTAGTGTTTCGCGGTTCTTAGTTGAGGCATCTGCCCAATAGGTTTTGATCGGGTCCCAAAAGGTTTCTAGTCCTTCGTCATAGGCATTGCCATTTTGAATGATAAATCCCGTGACACGTTCTGGGTGCTTGGCAAATAAGCGAAAGCCCACGGGTGCGCCATAATCCATTAAGTACATGGCGTACTTATCAACAGACTTCTTTTCAAGTAATTCATTGACGACATTGGCAAAGTTGGCAAATGAATAGTCAAACTCACCCAATGCTGGCATTGCACTCGCGCCAAACCCTGGGTAATCAGGTGCGATTACGTGATACTTATCCGCCAGTTGTGGCATCAGTTCACGATACATGTGGCTTGAAGTGGGGAAACCGTGCAACAACACAAGCGAAGGATTTGACGGGTCTCCCGCTTCACGGTAGGCAATATCGATACCTTGAATTTCCATACTGCGAAATCGGGTATCAGTAATACGGTTATCACTGGCAATTGATTGCGATGCTTCAGAAGCTGCTTGAATGGACAGCGGTGTGATCCCAGCGACCGCAGACAATACGACTGCAGAGACTAGGAGGTTAGATGTTTTGTTTTTCATGATGGTGTTCTCTAAAAGTTTTAAGGTGGCACTTGTGTGCTGGATTCAGTTCAGGAACGTAATGTAGTTAATTACGCGTACATTAAGAATATCCTTGATTTATAATTTACTATTGTCAAAAGTGGAATAAACTATGGATCGCCTACAAACCATGTCGGTATTCGTTGCGGTGGCTGAAGAAGAGAGTTTTTCTGCTGCTGCTCGGCGCTTAAATCTCTCACCACCTGTAGTAACCCGCGCGGTTGCAGAGCTTGAAAAACGGTTGAGCGTAAAGCTATTAAACCGAACCACCCGGTATGTCCGCGCCACAGAGGCGGGCTTGCGCTATGTAGAAGACGCGCGCCGTATTCTTGATGAAGTAGATATCGCCGACGAAGCAGCCGCGGGTGTTAATGCCGCGCCCAAAGGCGGTTTGGTAGTGACGGCGCCAGTATTGTTCGGCCAAATGCACGTAACGCCGGGCATTGTTGATTATCTAAGCCGTTACCCAGAAACACAGGTTAGAGCCATGTTCTTTGACAGGATAGTGAACATGTTAGAAGAGGGGATTGACGTAGGCGTAAGGATCGGTGAATTGCCAGATTCAAGTATGCGTGCGTTGAAGGTGGGTCAGGTCGGTCAAGTTTGTGTGGCGTCTCCAACATATTTAAAAAAATACGGGGAGCCAGATTCGCCAAAAGATTTGACCGACCATTCGACCATTATCTCCAGTACGGCAAATCATTTTATCGATTGGCAGTTTAAATCAGAAAAGCAAACGCAGTCATTTAAAATTGACCCACGATTGGTAGTTTCAACTAATAGCGCTGCGATCGAAGCGGCCAGAGAAGGGTTTGGCATAACCAGAGTGTTGTCATATCAAGTCGCTCCGTTTGTGGCTGCTGGAGAACTGAAAATAGTGCTCCAGAACCACGACGAAACAAAATACCCCGTACATATTATTCACAGAGAAGGTCGGTATTCATCATCAAAAATTCGCAGTTTTATTGACCTCGTGGCAGAAAGGTTGCGTGCAAATTCTGACTTGAGATAAATGATTTAGTTGCTTCTCGCATGTTTGATCAATCGGGCAAATATCATGATATGGGTGATCAAAAGCACCGGCACTAAAAATGTGGGAATAAACCACGTAGGGCCCATGTAGGAAATCGCCTCGGTCTTGCCCAACGCGTGAGTGAGGTCTATCGTTCCCACTATGTTAAAAATCCAAACAAGTGGAACGGCAACAGACCACCGGCTATTCAATGCGATAAGACACACAAGGGCTAGCAAACCACTTAGCAAGTCGCCATAAGCCGCAGCGGTAGCAAAATCGGCAGGCATGCCGGGGTGGTTCAATGTAGGCACCACAAAGCTCATCCCAATATGTCTGAATGCGTGAGGGATAAGTAACAGCATTAACGCCAGCTGTAACGGCTTTTGTGACAACGGGGGTGCGATATACCATTTGGTAAGTAAGCCGATGGCAAGAAGGCTTAATCCAAATTGCATGAGGAAAATTTGTTCGATATTCATTGTTTTAATTCGAGTGGATTTGCGCGCGCAGCGGAGTGCTTTTGTATGGAGGCTTACGCTCGGTTAATAGAAAATGACGGATTACTTAAGTGGCACGAAACTAAGGGCAGCGGTAACTGCCCTAGCTTGGTGGAAATGGGTATGGATTTGGCTAAATGTTAGTTACATCTTCCTGTCCTCCGCCCTGACTGTAAATCAAGTAAAAGGCAATCAGCTGTTCATCGTCACGTGTCATGGTGGCTTTAAAAGCAGGTAACTCGATGCAGCTTTGATACCACGTCTGATAGCGCGCCCAAAGTTCACCTTCGGCCGGAATACTAAAACCCCTGTAGTGTTTCAATAACAACTTCATTCGGTAAGCGAATGGATGAACGCGATATCTACAGCCCCAAAATGTTCGCCTGAAAAATAAGGCCCATCAGGACTCATTGCGCGAGTGAAAGCCATCGTGCCTTGAATCATCTTATCCCTTGATTGATCTTGATAATCACCCAGTTCTGACGTTTTTAAGAATCGATAGAAGTAAGGAATTATTTGGCTGCCAACGGTATCAATCCAGTATTTCTGCTCGACTTGATCTGACGCACTACTGGAAAACAGCGGGATATCACGCGGATAAGCATTATCCAAAAACTCAACTATCCGGTTTGAATCTACTACGGTTAAATCAGAACCATCAGCATCAGCTAAATTCACCACCGGCACTTGTCCGGTCTGCCTTGAAATACTCAACCACTGCTCCCTCTTGTTGTGTGGGTCGACTTCGATCTGCTCGAAGCCGATGCATTGTTGCAGTAAAGCATGCCATGCGCGCTGTGCGAATGGGCAATACCAAGCGCTATAGAGTTTCATAATAATGCCTCTTCTATTTCGCAGTTGAATGGTTAAGCAGCAGCTGAATGTTGCAAAGTGGGATAGTCTGTATAACCAGCCGCATCGCCGCCATACAAGGTATCCGCGTCCAATTCGTTCAGCGGCGCATTCTCGGCGAACCGTTCGACCAAATCGGGGTTGGCAATAAACGCCCTTCCAAACGCTACAAGGTCAACGTGGTCATTTTTAATGGCATCACTAGCTAATCCTTTTTCGTAGCCATGATTGGCCATATAAATGCCATCGAACAAACTGCGTAAATCTTTAATGTTGGCGCCAGTTGGCAAGTCTCTAGTCCCGCCTGTTTCACCTTCTATCATGTTAAGGTAAGCCAATCCGTAGTCGTTTATTTTTGCGATGACGTGAGAAAATAACGCCATCGGGTCGCTGATGTCATTGGCGCTTGAAAATGGACTTAAGCGAATACCGACTCTAGCAGCAGGCCAAACTTCTGTGATGGCGTCCAACACCTCGATTAGTAGCCGAGTGCGGTTCTCAATTGACCCGCCATAAGCGTCAGTACGCCGGTTAGAGCTATCGCGTAAAAACTGGTCTATCAAATAGCCATTGGCCGCATGCAGTTCGATGCCGTCAAATCCGGCTGCCTTTGCATTAAGCGCAGCAGTACGATAGTCATTCACTACTCTTTTCATTTCTGAAGCTTCCAGCGAACAAGGTACGGAGGTGTCTACAAATCCCTCTCCATCGAAGGTTTTTACCTGCGCGGCCAACGCTGAAGGAGCAACAGGCGACTGGTTATCAATCTGCAATGAAGTATGTGAAACCCGGCCTACATGCCATAGTTGCACAAAGATACGTCCGCCCTTGGCATGAACCGCATCAGTCACTCGTCGCCAACCCTTTACCTGATCATCACTATATATACCGGGTGTCCAAGCGTAACCTTTTCTCTCGGTTGATATTTTTGTTCCATCACTAATGATCAAACCCGCACTGGCGCGCTGTTCATAATATTGCGCATTGAGATCGTTCGGCACATCGCCGTCATGTGTCGCCCGACTACGCGTAAGTGCGGACATAACAATTCGGTTGGCTAATTCCAGGTCTCCCATATTAAGCGGGTTAAAAAGTGTATTCGTCGTCATTGTTTTGTCTCTAAACGACTTAAGGCGCTTATTAAGTTTGAATTTTTCATGATGAATTGATCCATGAAGCGCTTTGTTGGATAAAATATAAAATTGATTCTTACTGCTTTGATGCCGGCTGAGCTCATTTGGTTACACGATACGAGTAGCAATAAAATCTGCGCCTCATTCTCATATCCGCACTGCAGAGCCGGTTACCACAATGCCCCCAATAATAGGAATGGTTACCTCTATTCGACTAGGTCGGCCCATGGCGACGCCTTGATGAATGGTGAGCGTATTCGGTGTCGATACGAGATTGGCTTCTCGTAGATAACCCCCTAATGCAGCAGCAGCCGCGCCTGTCGCTGGGTCCTCGATGACACCACCCACAGGAAAGGGGTTGCGTGAGTGAAATACATCGCCGCTCTCACGCCACACCAATTGCAATGTCGTAAGATCATCGCCGATCATGAGTAACTTGAGTTTTTCAAAATCATACTGCAGTTCATCTAGACGGCCCTTGCTTGAAACAGCCAGCACCAAATGCCAGTTACCTGCAAATGCCCGTGCAGGTGGTATTGAGTTATCTAGGTCCTCTGCGGCCCATCCAAGTAGGCCAAGTGCCTTATTAACCAGTGCTTCCGAAGCAAGTTCATATTTGGGCGGAACGGAAGTTAGCGAAGCCACTTTAGTATTATTTACTGATCGCACTACCACAGGGATTTCACCCACAGCGGTTGCTAACAAGTATGTGTCGTCGCCATTCGCTTCGCCAAGTGCAACACCGCTGGCGATGGTTGCGTGCCCGCAAAATGGAACCTCTGCTTCAGGGCTGTAATATCGAACGCTGCGATTTGCCCCGACGCGAGGTGCAATAAAAGCAGTTTCAGAATAGCCGACTTCAGCAGCAATTCGTTGCATTTCATCGGATTCCGGAAGCGTATCTCCAATCCAAACTCCCGCTGGATTGCCTCCTTCAGGGGTATGGGTAAATGCTGCGAGGCGATTTAGTGTGCCTGTATTCATGAGTATGTCTCTTGTTAAGTGGTTTATGATTTAGCGACTATAGGCTGTGCATAAAAGCTAATAAATAGTTTAAAATGCACATTAACTGCTAATATATGCACATATAGATGATGAATTGGGATGACTTGAAATTCTTTTTGGCCTTGTCGCGGGAGGGCTCCGTGAGCGGTGCGGGAAGAGCATTGGGAGTAAAGCACACAACGGTAGCGCGCCGCATTCAGGCGCTTGAGCAGCACATGGGAACGCGCTTGTTTGATCGAACTCGAAGCGGCTATTCCATGACCCAAGCCGCCGAGAACCTGTTTGACGATGTCTTAAAGCTGGAAGAGAAAGTTCAGCAGGTCGATCACAAAAGCTCTGACCAAGATGCGGCGCTCGCTGGGGTAGTTAAACTCACCGTGGCTCACGACCTAGCCAACCGGTTGATTGTTCCCGAGATCGGAAAGTTTATTAATGCTTATCCAAAAATAGAATTACAACTACTGATGACTACGGGACTGATCGACCTCGCTGCCCGTGAAGCAGATATCGCTATTCGCATGACGCCCAGTCCGCCCGAATATTTAGTTGGGCGTGAATTAATGAAGTTGCGACATGGAATTTATGGAACTGAAGGCGCATTCAACAAGCTCTCTGATGCCGTCAACGTCATACTGTTTCGAGATGAGGTGGATCACCCAAGTTGGGTAACAGATCACTTCAAAAATGTTAATGTTGTGTTACGGGTTGATGACGTCAGTTCCATGGCCGTGGCAACCAAGAGCGGCCTTGGCATTTCAAAAATGCCTTGTCTAATTGGAGATACCGAACCCACTCTACGACGACTCGACGTAGATATTGGTGTTTCGACATGGGGGATATGGATGCTTAACCACATCGATTTGCGAGCAACTGCTAGAGTCAGGGCGTGTAAAGACTTTCTACAGGATTTACTAGAGAGCAAACGGCTACTTATTCAAGGTGATCATTCTATGTATATAGACCGAATAAAGTGATATTAAGGCATTTAGAATTAAACACATGAACGTTTTTCTACATAAATAAGGGTTTAAGATTATGCAATACTGAGAGATGGAAATATCAGATTACGAAAACGTCATTGCCCTCTGGCAAGAAACTGAGGGGGTTCGACTACGGTGCACGGATTCCCGAGAAGGCGTTGAAAAGTGTTTGAAACGTAATCTCGGCCTAAGTTTTGTAGCCTGTTTAGTCGCTGAGAAAGGCGATCAGATTGTTGGTACGATTATGTCTGGTCACGATGGACGGCGGTGCAATATACAACACTTAGCCATTTCTTCTGATTGGCGACAAACAGGGATTGCGACGGCTTTACTGTCACGCTGTATTCAAGGGTTAAAACGAGAAGGTATTTTCAGGTCTCAAATTTACGTTCTCAGCGAAAATGTGTTGGCCAAGAAATGTTGGTCAAGCAGAGGGTGCGAAAAGCGCACAGATATAAAAGTGTATTCATCTGTTAATGAAGAGTGAAGTAATCGTTTCCTCCTAATTCAAAGACATAGGTTAATTATCTACCGACTACAAGGCTTGGGGCACACGGCTTATTGGATTCGCTCAGAACCCAGCGCAGGCGATTTGTTACAATTGATTATTCCTTCTGATGCTGCTTAGCTGACCCTATCTGGGTGTCAATTCCACAGTGCTAATTTCACCATACTAGCTAACCAAACTAACCGTAGAGATCGACTTTGCCCGAACCCTTTAAAAACCTATTCAACTCAAAGCTAATCATCGGAATTGGTGAGAATATAAGCAAAGCATGGTCCCCTTTTGACGCTACCGGTTTTAACGCCGCCGCCTCAAAGAATTTGGACACTTTGGAGCTTAAACAACGCTCCGCACAGATCTCTGATGCGCTCACTACATTCTTACCGAGTGATTACGAAAAGTCAGCAACGATACTACTCGCAAGTCTTGCACCCGCCGAAGATTGTGATGCATTCAACTCGACCGTCTATGATAACGGCCTCGCCGGTTGGGCGATAATGCCCCTAACACACTACGTCAGCCGTCATGGCCTTAACCATTTCGATCTGTCGATGATGCTCTTAAAGGAGATGACCAAAAGATCCAGTTCGGAATTCGACATTCGCACCTTTCTGCTAGATTCACCGCAGCGTACCTTATCTGTTTTACAGGAATGGACTCAAGACCCGAATCAGCACGTACGACGGTTGGCATCAGAAGGGTCGCGCCCGCGTCTTCCATGGGCGATGAGGCTGCCGATGTTTATTGAAGACCCCAGCCCGTTAATTCCTCTGCTCGACGCGCTAAAAGATGATGACGAAGAATACGTGCGGCGCTCCGTTGCCAATAACCTAAACGACATTGCCAAAGACCATCCAGACGTTGTTGCGCGTATTGCTGGAGACTGGTTGAAAGGGGCATCGAAGAATCGTCAACGATTGGTTCGTCACGCGTGTCGAACTCTAATCAAACAGGGGCACAAAGCAACGTTAGCGGCATTAGGCTACCGCGCACCCTCTGCCAAACTTAATCACCTGAAGATACTGACCCCGCAAGTAACGCTCGGTAACGCACTTTCGTTTGAATTGGCTTTGGAATCTACATCCGATACTTCACAGCCGTTAATCATCGACTATGCCATTCATCATCGTAAGGCCAACGGCACGACCTCTCCCAAAGTTTTCAAATGGAAGACGATAACGCTAGAGCCGCTAAAAACACTCACCAGTGAACGCAAACATTCAATGCAAAAAATCACAACGCGCGTTTATTATCCGGGCGTTCATAGCCTTGAAATCTTAATCAACGGTGTGCCTTTCGGTAGTAAAGAGTTCTGTCTAAATATCTGAGCTGCGAAAATTGAAAGACTGGAATACAACTATGCTACATCCGGCACTGAAATACTTAACCAATCGATTCATCAGTCGCTGCGCTTTCTAATCTCTTCATTTTTACTTTCTCTCACGAAGAAATTATTTACTATAGTCTTGAATCAAATCAGCAAGAAAATTAAGAAGATGGCATTTGATATGCTAATGAGCTCGCTCAGAAAATCTGCAAACCTGGAAGTTAAACAAGCTTCTCTGGGTGTGGGCCATGTGGCCTTTTTGGACAATGCGAAGCAATCGAATAACGGCGAGGAAACGCTGGTACTAATTCATAGTCTTGGAGCGGACAAAGATACTTGGCTTCAGCTGATAAAGCATCTGCCCTAGAAATATAGAATAGTTGCGCCAGACCTACCGGGCCATGGCGAAAGTATTCAAGGCCTTTCCATTAATTATAGTGTTGACGCGCAAGCTCAGCACGTATGTGAGCTACTGAAAAGTCTAAATATAAATAGTGCACATTTTATAGGCAGCTCTATCGGCGGTGCAGTAGTAACGAAGCTCGCCTACATACAGCCAGAGCTGGTGTCGTCACTTATTTTGATCGATAGCTATGATGTAGTAAAAACACCCAGTTATATACAAAAGCTGGTTAAGGAAACGGGGCATAACCCCGTGCTGGAAATCGACAACAAAGAAGATTACAAAAACATGTTGTTACTGGCCATGGTGAAGCCTCCCTTTATTCCAGGGTTTATGCAGGATGTCTTAGTAGAAAATATGAAAGACAAAAGGGCGTTGAATAATAAAATACTGGAAGATTCAGAAAGTGATGGCAATTTAACTTCTATACTGCCAAAACTTAAATCACCTTCATTGGTGATTTGGGGTGCTGAGGACAAAGTACTGCATGTCGATAATGCAGATGGTTTTTGTAGTGAGTTAAACGATTGCAAGAAGGTGGTAATTGAAAAGACGGGCCATATCCCAATGGTTGAAAAACCGAAGATGGCAGCTTTATATCTTACGGAGAGACCACAGCATAACTCATCGAGCGATTCCCTAATTTGTTAAAATCACGTATGCAAAAGCCATTCACTACTCAACGAGACCTATTGGTTTCTACCTCGGATTTAGATCATCCAGTTCTACACTGCCTTGACGATACAGAAGCGCTATTGGATTGGATTGGAGTGAAATAGAACTGCTACTGTCGTCAATATACCCATCTACTACA
>JBLHME010000064.1:0-16861 GCA_047623225.1 Cryomorphaceae bacterium | reverse complement strand
GCTTGTTGTTTGGCCAGCGGCTGAATATCAACCCCCACATATTGCACGCCTGCGCGACGCAACACTGGCAGAAGATAATCCAGCTGAGGGCGTGATTTAACCAATATGGCGACCCGCGACGAATCATCGGGTAGTTGCTCGACTGACTCCCTTACTGCTTTGAGCAGCAGCTCGGCTTCTTGTGCTTTGTCGTGCGCAAAAAGGTACTCCACGCATTGTTGATTCGGCTTGCGATTGGATGTGGCAGGTGAATATTGAATCGCGCCGGTCAGAACTTCATTGCGGCTGGGAAAGCTGGATTCAAAGGTGGTGTTGAACCACTCTACCAGTGTGCTGGCGGATCGAAAATTTTCGCTCAGCTGCAAAAATCCAATGTCTAGATTATCGAAGACCTGGGTTGATTGGTTATCCGCCACCTGCAAAAACAAGCCCACATCCGCTTCACGAAAACGATAAATCGATTGCATAGGGTCGCCTACTAAGAACAGCGTTTTTGCTTGCGACCCAGCTTCTTCAATACTAGACCAACCCGCGGTGAGTCTTTTGAGCAATTGGATCTGCCCTGTGGAGGTATCTTGAAATTCATCCACCAGAATATGATGCAAGGCATAATCCATTCGCAGGCCAAGATCAGTGGGATTCTCTAGCTCTTGTAAGGCAAGATTCGCGCGTTGCGTGACTTCGCTATGGTCGCACTCTCCAGCGGCACGAAAACGCAACTGCAAATAGGCGGCCAAGGACTTAAGCACCTGTTCTAGGGCCAGCAATTGCTGCCAATCCTCATTGCTGTAATGCACCTCGGGGAGGGTAGAAGACTCGACTAAAGCACTGCGCAAGATCTCGTCGCCCTGCAACTCAGCTAGCAATGCCTTGATCTCAATGGCCTCGCTCGATTTGGCCACAAAACCAAGTTTAATGCTGACGGTTTTTCTAAAATCCCCCGAGCTTGGCGCAATAAGCATGAACGCGAGGCCACGCCAATGTGCTGCGCTAAGCTCTTTGATATCCACATCAATATCTGCAAAAATATCCAGCGGCGTTGGCGTGTCGGGGTATCGACTAATACGCTCATTTGCGGCGCCGCAAGCCAAGCTACAAAGCGATTGACGAGTGGATGTTGGCAATAGTGATTCCAGTTCAGCGAGCTGCTGCTCAACAATCTGCAACCACGAACGCTCCAGCGCGCTGCGTAAAGAAGGAAGATCATTTTGCAGTAAGTGGCGCAACCATTGATCGCGCTTGGCCAACATTGAGGTGAATAATTGGCGCGCTCTATTGTAATTAAAGTCCAGCTCCATCAGCACCGTTTGCAATGCTGCTGAGGTCTCAGATTCATCGTCTAATAGCTCAGATAACAACTGCTCTACTGCGGCTGCGTAGTGTGCGTCGGCGTTATCTGTAGTGCGAGGTCGATCGCCTAAGCGACTGAGCCAAGGCATGCTGGCGGTCAACTTGGCGCAAAAGGAATCGATGGTCAGAATCTGTAGTTGATGCGGAGAGTTAAGCAAGTTCCACGCCAATTGGCCATCACGCAGTAACACCTGCTGCGCCAGATCTATGCCCTGTTGCTCAAAAGCATTATCAGAATGCTCGCCTGCGTGCGCCATCTGCAAAAGCTCCAATACGCGCTCGCGCATCTCGGCCGTTGCCTTACGGGTAAAGGTAATCGCCAAAACTTGTTGTGGTAGTTCAACTCGGCTCAGGAGACTAAGCATCCGGTACACCAACAAACCAGTTTTACCTGACCCCGCAGGCGCCTGAACTATAAAGGAACGCTGCGGGTCTAACGCAGCACTGCGTGCTGGGCTGTCACTGACCATCTAGCGCCTCCTGCTCTAACTGCGATACACGGCACACAGCCTGTAACTCACAGTAGCGACAAGTGTCTTCGTCAACTGGATTAACCTCGGCGTAGCCGGATAAAAACTGCTCGGCTAAGCTGTTAAAAATATCGGGCCATTGAGCTCGGCTCTCAATCCATTGCTCCTCGTAGCTGCTAGCCCCTCTGGCGCGCTTAAACACATTGCCGCCGGCTAGCTCCACAAACTCGTGTTTAGTCTGGTTTACTTTGCCAAACGCAATGCCAGCAACAGGCTTGTCTTCGGCCTTATCGCGAGCAAGTGCGTAGAGCGGTAGTTGAGGGCTCTTTATACGCTCTCCGAGCCAATCCTTTCGATTGACTATGCCTGTTTTGTAATCAACGATGTAAGTCTGGCCATCGTCGGTGGCGTCGACTCGGTCGATAATATATTTGAACTTGATGCCAGCGATCTCGCTCAAACCTTCTACCTCACGCTCGATCACTCTAAAGTTCTGTGGTCGCGCTGCCTCTAAGCTTAACCAGCCCTTGATTAGTCTAATCAAGCGCGGGCGTTCGCGCTGTAAAAGAACGCGTTTATCGGCGCTGAAAAACAGCGAGTCATTGGCTAAAGTTTGCTCCACTGCAGCGCACACTATCTCGTCCAATTGCTCTTCACTGCTGTCCAAGAGCACGCTCTGAGAACCCAATTGTTGCCATACAATGTCTAACAGAAGATGAACCACATTACCGCGATCCATAGCGTCCAAACCAAATTCAGCTTCTTGATCTTGCTTGAACCCCAGTTGGTGCGTAACAAAGGCCTTAAACGCGCAATTTGATTGATTCTCAAATATTCTACTACCACCTTTGGCTCTACCTGGTTCAGCCCACGGCGGGCCAGCGATATCCTGAAACTGCACCAGTGGTGTCAGCGTATGCTCGGTTTCTTGCTGGGCAAACTGCGTGAATTTTTGCTCTCTATAGAGCGCAGACACTTGATGGCGGATTTCACGGTCTTGCTCGGAGAGCATTGCATAGCTGATGATTTTATTGCGTGCTGAGGACAACACACTTTGATTAACCAGCACCGCTTGTTGATAGCTTGCCTCAGGACTCGCATCAGGATTGCCACTGCCCTGCAGCAAGCGCGTCGGCACAAAGGCATCACTCTTTGGCGGGCTTGGAAAGTTTTGATTCATGCCAGTTAAGAAACATGCATCAACAGGCCGGCCAATCGCCTCTAGTAAACTGGAAATTAAAATAGGTGATACCGATGACTTAGGCAGAAACATGGCGTCGCGAGCCATCTGTTGTAACAGATCAAGAGCCCGCTTCAAACCAGCTTGATGCTGCACTGTGGCTAGGCCTGCAAACTCATCCAACAAGGCAAGCCAACGTTGATGCAGTTGGTGTTGAACGCTGTTTAGTTCCATATCGGCGCTTTTGGTATGCCAGCCCCAGATGCTTAACCAGTCAGTAAAGTGTTCAACCCACGAGTTAAAGGTAAGTGCCGCGAAGCCGTTATGGTCTTTTGCATTATTCAATTCGGCTTGTATTTTCAACCGCACATCGACCAACTTGAGCAAACTTTCCTGCAATAATGCACAGCCTGGCGCCGTGGCTTGCTCTGGGTTGTCTAGCAAGTATTGGCCATACAGCTTGGGCAAATTATCCACCATTAAGGTGTGCAGTCGTTGCTGCTGGAGCCATCGGTCAAACAAACGGCATTCCTTTGACAAGCCGCTGCCCAGACCTAAAAATTGATTACGCAGCAAGAAGCTTAGGTCGGTTAGGGTGCATCGATTGCGCAGCAATTTTAAGCTGCTTAATGCCGTTTCGATGGCGGCCCAATCACTCAGCGGCTGGCCTAAGCTAAACCTATAAACGGTATTATTCTGTTGCACCTGCAAGGGAGAAAGAGCTGCGTAAAAAACTTCGCGAGCGAGCTCTCTGACTTCAACTAAACGGTTCGAAAGATCAGGAATGACAATATTAATTTGGCTGTCTGCATTTTTTTCAATTAGCTTTCGGGCACTCAGCAAGCTTTGAAGAATCTCACTATTCGTATCTTGGTAACTCTGGTATTGGGTGCTTTGGCTAGTCGCATGTGCATGCCCTTGCTCTATTGTTGTGCCGCTCGTGGTCAAAATCTCATTTATCTTTTGTTGCGCAGCGGTGACCAGATCATAGGCGTACCACACAACTTTTTTGAAGGGCGAGCGCAGCTTAGGCAATTCACATAACTCGCGCAACAACATCGGCTCATCAAGGAATCCTCGCTTTGCCAACAACTCGGTGTAGTTGTTGAGCCATTGCAAAAATTGCTGAGTGTCGGCCACGTGATCATGCTCGATGTCTTCAGGCTTGATGCGCCAATCGTGTATTAGCCGCCAACTGCGTTGCACTGCTCTGGCGGTTTGTTGCACGTTTAATAACGTCAGCTCGCGTTCCTGTCTGCGCGATTGTTCAATTACTTTAGTCCATAGTAATAAACTTTGCTGCGCCGAGATCACTGTGCGCATGCCGATGGATTTGCCTACTGAGCTGCGATTCACTTGCCATAGAAGATTCAGGTAGTCCGGCCAAACAAAGATGTTGGCAGCCTCCCAAACATGTTGCTGATTGGCAATCTTGCCAACTGCAAATTGTTCATTGAGCATGTTGGCCAATCCGCGAGTAGGGCTGAGCACAAGGGTCTGCTGATCAAGCTCTCGCAACCAATCTAAGTTAACAATTTCATCCATCGGTTGAGTGTAACACTGGCTAGGAATAGCGAGCGAGCCCGAGCTAAAAATTGCTCCTTAAAAATGCTGCAACCACGCGCTTACCCCAAATTCGACGCAAGTTCGACAGGGTTTGCTCACACAAACTCCACAAAACACCTCGCAGCGCTCATACGCTCACCATACGCACACGCCATAGTGAGCTGCATGGATGAACCACAACAGGGACGTTTCTGAATTTCGAAACACAAGAGGAAAGTAATGTTCAAATTTATAACGATTATGGGGAGCGGCAGTTGGCTATTGCTCGCAAGTACAATCTCATGCGCCAGCACTGGATTTGACTCCAGCGCAGGTGAATTAGAGATCATCGGCGAATACGGCCAAGTGACTCCCGCACTGCTGCTCGACACTGCTATTTCGGGTGAGGTTAATGGCATGGTCGCCAGCATTACCATAGAGCAAGTGTTCAAAAACAGCAGCGCCGACTGGGTAAATGGCCGATACGTGTTTCCACTTCCTCAATACGCAGCGCTAGACAGCATGCAACTAATGATCGGCGAGCGGCTCATTAAAGGCATAGTACAAGCTAAGGCCGAAGCGAAAAAAACCTTTGAAGCAGCAAAAAAGGCCGGTAAGAAAGCGGGATTAGTCAAACAGCATCGCGCCAATTTGTTCTCTATGTCAGTGGCAAATATTGGCCCCAATGAGACCATCGTTGCGACTCTCACCTATGTCAGTAAGGTTGAATACCAAAACAATACTTTCAGCCTAACACTGCCAAGCACACTGACTCCGCGATACATACCTGGGGCGCCGATAAAACTTGCTCTGGGGCTGCAAAGTGAGCTTAGTGCACGCCTGCAAGAGCAAGCCAATATTGAAGTTGATGGCAATACTGGCTGGGCCAGTAATACCGATCTAGTGCAAGACGCAGCCGATATTACTCCGCCACAACGCTATGCCTTTGATAGCCAATCAACACATCGCTTTAGCCTATCCTTGAAGATTAACGCAGGTCTAAGCCTGTATAGCATTAGCAGCGCAACGCATGCTCTGAACGAAGCTGAAATTGATAGCAATATCTATCAGCTCGAGCTTGCCAATCAAACAGAATTGATGAATCTTGACCTGCAAATTAGTTGGCAGCCGCACACGGGCACCGCACCCACTGCGGCCATATTTCAGCAAAAACTTAACAATGCTTACTATTCAATGGTGGTGCTAACGCCACCACAGGTTAACGCTACTGTTGCGCTGCCTCGAGACATTACCTTTGTCATTGATTCATCTGGATCAATGGCGGGCGAGTCGATGCGTCAAGCGAAGACCGCTTTAAACAAAGGCTTAGATCACCTTAGCCCTCAAGACCGTTTCAATATTGTGGATTTTGACAGTGACTTTTCAGCGCTATTTGAGCTTAGCCAAAACGCAAATTCGATTAATCTAACGCGTGCACAAAATATGGTTGACAGCCTAGTGGCCGATGGCGGCACGGAGATGGTCGGCGCATTAAAATTTGCCATTCAACAGATCAGCGACCCTAGCTACCTTAAACAAATCGTATTTATTACTGATGGAGCAATTGGCAACGAGGCTGAGCTTTTCAAACTAATCGCCACACAACTGGGTGACAGTAGACTGTTTACTGTGGGAATTGGCAGTGCGCCCAATGCATACTTTATGAATAAGGCGGCAAAATTTGGGCGCGGTAGCTACACCACCATTCATGACCAAAGCCAGGTGCAAAGCAAAATTGCCGAATTGTTTTCCAAAATCACCAAACCTGTAATGCGCGATGTCTCGCTCGATTGGTCTCACGCGGTAGAACAGTACCCGCAACGTATCCCTGATTTATACGCTGGTGAACCGATTACTGTATTAGTTAAATCTGCTCAGCCGCTAGGCGCAACGGTTGCTCGCGGTGCACTGCTTGCAACACCATGGGAACAAACTCTGAGCCTCAATCAGATCCCAAGTGAAAAAACTTCAGCAGACAATCTGGACACCGTATGGGCTCGCGCCAAAGTCGCTGATGTGATGGACAAGCTGGTGACAGGCGAGCTAAGCCAAGAAGATGCCAAGAAGGGCATCACTGAGCTGGGCATAGAGCATTCAATCGTGACCAAATTTACCTCGTTGGTGGCGGTGGAACAAACACCAAGCAAACCGAAAGATCTCAAGGCCAAGCAGCAAAATGTGCCTAACCTCATGCCTAAGGGCAGTGCTATGCCTCTTCCACATACAGCCACCCCTGCAACACTACTAACAATGTTGGGGAGTTTAATGATACTGCTGAGCGCTATCTTTAGACGCCGCCAGCGTGCACTCACTTCTAGTAGGGTATTAGAAGCTTGAGCCGTTTTCTCCTCGGGGCTCTTTGGGTAGTCGGCGCGTTGCTACTTAGCCAAGGCGTTTATATGGATGCTAAGGCTAAACTAGCTCAAATACTTATTGCCTCATCATGGCAACAGCGCGCCGCTGATCGCCCACCACCAAAACCTTGGTGGTGGGCGGACACTCGGGCAATTGCCAAACTGGAAATACCGCGACTGGAGAAAACAGTGTTTGTAATGCAAGATGCTTCGGGTGAATCCCTTGCCTTCGGACCTGGCCATATGCAAGGCAGCGCAGCTCCGGCGCAGTCTGGGCATGTGATGGTAGCCGGGCATCGAGACTCTCATTTTGAATTTCTCAAAGACATTGAAATAGGCGATGTGATCGAAACAACAGATTATAAATCCAGCCATAAACGCTATCGCGTGGTTGAAACCTTGGTGATAGACAGCAATCAAGAATCAGTTGAACTTGCTAGTTCAAATTTTTTGACCTTGGTGACCTGTTACCCATTTAATGGCATTGCTCCCAACACAAGTTTGCGCTATTTGGTTAACGCGCAAGAGTTGACACAGCCTCGATAAGGCTGATATTCAGACCCAGGCTCTTTCGCGGAAAGCGCGAAGGACTTTAACAAATTCACTCATCTCCATCGGCGTGGCTAAAGAAACTCGATTCCATCCATCGTCTTTAGTCATGCGCCGGCCAACACTAATTCCATTGTCGCGCATTCGCGCTGAATAGTCCGCTACCTCGGCATTGATTTTGTGCAATACAAAATTTGTATTGCTCTCAATATACTCAAGCTGCAAGTCATCTAAAGCGTCGAGCAATATTTGTTTGGCGGACTGATTGGACTCTATGCTGCTTGCATAAAAGTCTTTGTCTTGCAATGAAGCCAAGGCGGCAGCTGTGCCGGCCGCACTAAGGTTGTAGCCAGCCGCAAATTTGCGCACTTCTTTAGCCGTATTAATCGCGGCTATGCCGTAACCAACACGCATGCCTGCCATGCCGTATATTTTCGAGAAGGTGCGCGTGAGAACAAGGTTCTCCTTACCCTTCTGGATCAGCGGTAAAACGCTGCTGTATTTATTATTGAGCTGCGCGTATTCAAAATAGGCTTCGTCAATTAGGAACATGTGCTCGGCAGGCGCAGCAGTGATCCAATCAACCAAGGCCGAATGATCAACAATGGTGCCGGTTGGGTTATTCGGGTTACAGATATTAATAAGCAGCGGGCCATCAAGCGCTTCTGATTGCTTTTTTAGTGCGGCGATGTCAGTTTCAAAGCCGCTGCCCACCGCAACCTGAATGACTTCCAAACCCTCGGCCTTAGCGTATCGACGCACATCACCAAAGGTCGGTGATGGTTCAATTACTTTGCACCCAACGCCTTCGGCAGCGGTAACCACGGCCTGAATAACTTCGGTAGAACCATTGCCTAAAATGATCTGCTCAACCGCCACGTTGTGCAACTTTGCCAATGATTCTCGTAATTGCTCCACTGCGCCATCGGGGTAGCGATTGCCAGCTGTTTGCGTTGCGCGTTGCGCCGCTTCAACCGCTAACTTAGACATGCCCAAAGAGTTCTCATTAAAATTTAGCAGCAAGGGCGCTGCACCCTGACGAAATGATAATGGTGCAATTGAGCGTGCTTGCGCAATATTCAGGGCAGAGCCAGAGGCCAAAACTGCCGCGCTTGAACCGCATAAACGCATAAAATCACGACGTGATGTTTTAGATAGGTGCTTTGGCATAATTAACCTCGGATACAAATTTAACAAATACGGATGGTTCAAAATACAGAACTGAGCGGAAAAGTCCACATCTCAGGTGCATGACACTGGTTATACTGGGCGAATAGAAATCCCCTCAGACTGGTTAACACACAATATGCCAAACGAAATGGAAGCACTCGCCAAAACTGACTATCTGGATTTCGACCATCAAGTGGTTCAAGAATTCATCAGAGCGCATATTGGCAACGAGCAAGATAAAACGCAGATAGCGCTAAAACTGTATTACGCGGTTCGCGATCAAATTCGTTATGACCCCTATAGGGTAGAGATGAGCGTGGCGGGTTTGCGCGCCAGCAGCGCGCTTGAACAAGGTTATGGGTGGTGCGTTCCCAAAGCTGTTTTATTGGCAGCGTGTTGTCGTGCCCAAGGCATTCCAGCAAAATTGGGGTTCGCCGATGTCAAGAATCATTTAACTAGCCAGCGTCTGCGTGAAAGCATGGGCACTGATGTATTCGCTTGGCACGGCTATACATCAATTTTTCTGAATGGAAAATGGCTTAAAGCCACTCCAGCATTTAATAAAGAGCTGTGCGAGAAAGCTAATATATTTCCGTTGGAATTTACCGGTCATGAAGATTCTATCTATCATGAATTTAATCGCGACGGTCAAAAACATATGGAATACATGCGCCACCGCGGCGAGTTCAATGATCTTCCTTTGCAAGAAATGATTGAGACCTTTACGCAACTTTACAACTTTGATCAAACCAGTGATGAGCCTGTGAGCGGTAATTTTACTAATGACGTAGAAAACGAAGTTCAGTTTGATTTATAGGCCGGCTAATAGTCCAAACCAGATAACCCCACCCACCCAACCATTATTCAAAAACGCTTGAAAGCACGGCGCGCGCGCGCGGTCTCTGATTAACCATTGTTGATAAGCAAACAATCCTGCAACAATACAAATCGCCAACATAAAGCTGTGCGACAAATTGAGCACCATCATTAATATCATCAGCATAAAAGTAATCATAATTTGTAGCGCGCCAAGAATAAGCTTATCAAAACGACCAAACCAAATTGCTGTCGATTTAACACCAATTTTTAAGTCGTCTTGCCGGTCAGACATCGCATAAGCCGTGTCGTACATAATTACCCATAGGAAGTTCATCACGAACAACCACCAAAACACAGCATCGAAGGCATGATCATTAGCGACATACACCATTGGAATGCTGAATGAAAAAGCCAGACCCAGCACCATTTGTGGCGCCTGAATAAACCGCTTGGCATACGGGTAAATTATGGTTAACGCAGCAGCCGGTATCGCCCAAGGCCAAACCCGTGAAGGCAAGAGCAACAGCAAGCCTATTGCGATCAAGCCTAGAATCACAAATAGTCGAATTGCTTGCCGTGGCAATAGATTTCCAGAAGCCAGGGGCCGCTGGTTAGTGCGGTCTACCAAAGGATCATATTCTCGATCAGCGTAATCATTGATTACACAGCCCGCAGAGCGCATAACAATCACGCCCAGCGTAAAAATCCACAGGTACGCCGCATTGGGTTTACCAGCAGAGGATATCCATAGGGCCCAGAGAGTGGGCCACAACAACAAGAGCCAGCCTATCGGCCTTTCCATACGCATCAGGCTTATGTAGTGCGGCAAGTTATCCAAAAAGGGTTTTGCATTAGGCATTAACGTAATTCTCCTTGTTACCAATCCAGCGATCAATCAGTGGGTCAATATTGTGTGGTGACTTGGCGGCCAATCGTGTTGCGCATTCTTCAATTAAGGGTAATAGGTGATGGTCGCGAATTAGATCTGCTACTTTAAAACTTATGCTGCCGGTTTGTCGAGTACCGAGCAGCTCTCCGGCACCACGTATTTCTAAATCCTTTTCGGCAATCACAAATCCGTCATTGGTTTCTCGGAGGATTTGCAATCGACGTTTTGCGTGCTGGCTTAGCGGTGTTTGATACAGCAGAATACAAAACGACTGTTCGCTGCCGCGCCCTACCCTGCCGCGCAGTTGGTGCAATTGCGCCAAGCCCATTCGTTCTGCGTTTTCAATAATCATCAGACTGGCGTTAGGCACATCAACCCCAACTTCGATCACGGTAGTGGCTACTAGCAAATCAATTTCTCCACAACGAAACCTCTGCATTACTTGTTCTTTTTCCTTGGTTTTCAGGCGGCCATGAACTAATCCAATCCGAACACCGCGCAGAGCGGCGGTTAATTCTTGTTCAGTATCGGTGGCTGCTTGCGCCTCTAGGACTTCGGATTGGTCGATCAGTGGGCACACCCAATACACTTGACGGCCTGCCTCGCAGGCCACGCGTACGCGCTCAACGATTTCTGGCCGACGCGGGTCGGCCGGTATCACCACCGTTTCAACAGGTATTCTACCTGGTGGCAATTCGTCAATACTCGACACATCCAGATCGGCGTAAAAGGTCATGGCTAAAGTTCTTGGTATGGGCGTTGCAGTCATCACCAATTGATGTGGCTCCCGCCCTTCAGGTGTTTTGCGGCGTAAGGCGAGTCTTTGTTCAACGCCAAAGCGATGCTGCTCGTCAATAACTACCAAGCCTAAATCATTGTAATCCACAGCGTCTTGAATCAGTGCGTGTGTTCCAACAGCAACTAATAGCTGCCCGCTGGCTAAGGCAGCCAACGTCGCCCTCTTTTGCGCGGCGGGTGTTTTACTGGCCAACCACCCCACTTCGATTCCCAAAGGCGAGAACCAATCAGTCAATGTTCTAAAGTGCTGTTCCGCCAACAACTCTGTTGGTGCCATCAACACTGCTTGCACTCCACTGCTAACGGCACAGAGCATTGCCGCTGCCGCAACCACTGTTTTGCCAGAGCCAACATCGCCTTGAATTAAGCGCATGCTTGGCGAAGAAACCGCCAGATCGGCTGCCGTCTCGACGCATACTCGTTGTTGCGCTTTAGTAAGTTCAAAGCCAAGTAACTGTAAAAATTTAGATTGTAGCTGTGTGTCTACGTTTAGCGGCGGCGCGCGCTCATGTTCCCGTTCGGCGCGTGATTTACGCAAGCTAAAATGGTGTGCGATTAGCTCTTCTAATATCAATCGTTGATGCGCAGTGCTAGTAGCCTGTTGCATTACAAGCTGGCCTACGCCTGCGGTGGGCCTATGTAATGCGCTGATCGCTTGCTGTAAAGAGGCTGATTCATAGGCTCCTTGTAATTGGGCTGGCAAACAGTCTGTATCTATTAACTCGCTTACCTCTGGCAAAGCTAGTTTAAGCGCCTGATCGCTAATTTTGCGCCACAAAGCCTGACTAACACCTTCAGTGGTTGGGTATACCGGCGTTAGGCTAGTGTCTAAGCCGCCTTCAGGTTGCTCTGCACTAACGCGATATTCAGGGTGAATCATCTCATAGCCCTTAGCACCGCGACGAACTTCACCAAAACACCGCACCCACAAACCGCGTTTAAAGCTTTTTTCCTGACTTCGATTGAAATAAAACATTCGAATCGTCAAATTGCCAGTGCCATCACTGATTCTTACCAATAAGCTTCGACGCCGACCAAAAACCACTTGAGCTAGATCTATCTGACCGATGACCACGGTAGATAGGTTCGGCAACAGCGATCCCAAATCAGTGACAGTGGTGCGGTCTTCGTATCGATGAGGTAAATGAAATAATACGTCTTGCACCGTATTAACGTGTACGCGTGCGAGCTTAATCGCCATCTGCGGGCCGACTCCAGCCAGTTGCGTGACTGACCCATCTATATTCAGACTCATTCGCAAATCCCTTTTGCTGATAAGTTTATGACAGCTCGAAGCTGCGCTAGAGTGTGTTGGACTAGAGGCACAGTACCGCGTCAATTTCGATTTTTGCACCGCGAGGTAATGCCGACACTTGTACCGCCGCTCGTGCAGGAAAAGGTTCGCTCATGTGTTCGCTCATTACTTGATTGAGAGCTGCGAAATCGTCTAAATCGAGCAGATACACATTGAGTTTGACTGCGTCTGCCAAAGAACCGCCGGCAGCCTCAGCTACCGCTATTAAATTGGCAAACACCTGTACTGCCTGGGCCGTGAAATCCTCACTAACAATCTCCATACTGATCGGATCTAGTGGGATTTGCCCTGAGATATAAACCGTGCCGTCAACATTGACTGCTTGAGAATAGGTGCCGATTGCGGCTGGTGCTTGGTCAGTGGATATTATTATTTTTTTCATCCGCCTATTTTGTCATTGCCGATCACGCAACACAACCGCTTAGCCTTTTTGACGGGTGACTTTTGATACCATTGGCGCTCGATAAATTGCTCTCACGATTTGTGCCAAGTGCACACGATTTTTAACATCAATAATAAAATCAATTTGCCGCGTGCTGTCAGAGCCTTCATGTAAATCGACATGGTTAATATTCGAGCCATTTTCAGCTATTGCGGTAGCCACTTCGGCGAACGAGCCTGCCGCATGCTTGAGTTTCACATGCAGTTTGGCGGAAAAATTTTGATTCAACTTCTCGTCCCAATCCACCATTAAGCAGTTCTCAGGCTGCTTACGCAATTCTGAAATATTTGGGCAGTCGGTGGTGTGCACAACCAAGCCGTGGCCAGCGGTAAATGTCCCAATAATCGAATCCCCTGGGATGGGGAAACAACAACGCGAATAAGTAATTAGCAAACCTTCAGAGCCCTGAATTACCAATGCTTCTTGGCCGATCACCTTGCCTTCAGTGTGTGCGCCGTCAGTTAATTGTGCGATTTGGCGTGCTACTATATCTGGCAGTCTACGCCCCAAGCCAACATCAATTAGCAAATCAGACCACGTTTCTACACCAAGCTCTTTAAGCAGAATAGTTTGAACCTTAGCGGGGATTTTTCGTCGGCCAAATAACCTTTGCTTGGTTGCCCCTGCTAGCAAACGTTTACCCAGTTTGAGGGCATCTTCGGTGGTTTGTTGTTTTAGGTAGTTGCGAATATGGGTTCTAGCCTTGGCAGTGACCGCATAGTTCAACCAAGCAGTGTTGGGCCAGGAATTTTTAGAGGTTGTGACCTCTACGCTGTCGCCATTATGCAAAATTGTGGGCAGCGATGCCAAGGCACGATTAATTCGTGCGCCGGTGCAATGTGTGCCCACATCGGTGTGCACCGCATAGGCAAAATCCAACGCAGTGGACCCTCGAGGCATTTTCTTAATATCCCCTTTAGGGGTAAAAACATAGACTTCATCTGGGTATAGATCAGTTTTTAGATGTTCTAAAAATTCCACAGGGCTGCCTGTTTGATGAGCAGGGTCAAGCAAATCAAGCAACCATTGGCGAGCCAAATGGTTGGAATTTTCTTGGCTTGAACCCTCAGACTTATAAACCCAATGTGCAGCCACACCCGCTTCGGCCACTTGATCCATCTCTTGAGTCCGTATTTGCACTTCAATATTATCGCCCAGAGGGCCAAATACCACAGTGTGCAAAGATTGATATCCATTCGCTTTGGCTATTGCGACGTAATCCTGAAATCGCCCAGGAATCGGCTTGTAGGCATTGTGAATAATGCCAAGCACTCGGTAACACTCCTCCACCGATTTTACGATAATGCGAAAGCCGTAGATGTCATACAACTCTTCAAACGATCGGCGTTTTTTCTCCATCTTCTTATAGATACTAAAAACCGATTTTCGCCGGCCTCTTATTTCGAAAGTCTCAATCGTTGAGGCATCCAATGTGTGCTGCAGCGAATTTTGAAGCTTTTCGACAATTAGCTTTCGATTACCCTGTCGATGCTTAATAGCCTTGCTAATTGCCGAGTGTCTTTTTGGAAATAAGTAGCGAAAACACAGATCCTGCAATTCCCGCGCCCAGTGATATAAACCGAGGCGTTCGGCTATTGGTGCATAAATCTCTAATGTTTGTTTTGAAATACGCTTTTGTTTGTCAGTCGGCATTACCTCGAGCGTGCGCATATTGTGCAAGCGGTCGGCTAATTTAATAATCATTACGCGCACGTCTTCAGACATCGCCATGAGCATTTTACGAAAATTTTCTGCTTCGGCCTGTTCTTTGGATTCAAACCGGAACTGACCGATCTTACTAACCCCGTCCACCAGCAGTGCCACGTCTTCACCAAAAAGTTCAGAGATCTCGCGAGCAGTGGCTGGGGTATCTTCTATAACGTCATGTAACAGCGCAGCCATAATAGTGCGCGAATCCATTTGCAGCTCTGCAAGAGTGTCTGCAACTTCAATAGGGTGATGAATATAATGCTCGCCGGTGCGCCTAATCTGGCCGCGATGAGCTTTTTCTGCAAATAGAAATGCTCGATATATATCGTCTATCACTTCCTGTGATAGATAAGATGCGAGCCGCCCTTTACAGACAGCTCGTATCGCTTTTTCAGGTGACGGCGAAAAAAATCGTTTAGTCACCCCAGAGCTATTACTCTTCTGACTCCGGCTCACTGACTTCAACGCTTGTCTCGGCGCTTGTTTCAACGCTTGTTTCAACTACGTCTGCAGTACCAGCCAACTCCGCCTGCAGGGCAGCCGTAAGTGCGTCTAATTCGGCAGGTGCACCCTCTTCTTCCTCTTCAGTTAAGAATTCGAGAATTTCCTCTTCAATAGGATCATTGAGGATGTCACGCGTAACCAAACCTTCTGCGATTTCACGCAATGCAACGACGGTTGGCTTGTCACCTTCTTCGTCAACAAACGCTTGTGCGCCCAATGAAATCTGACGCGCTCGTTTGGTCGCTACCAATACCAATTGAAAGCGGTTATCGACATTATCTAAACAATCTTCAACGGTTACTCGAGCCATTTTTTAACTCCAAAATATAGTGTGCAGGCTGTTTAAAAACTATTCAGTTGTTGCCGTAAATAACGGACAAAATAATTTATAAACAACGGTTAATCTGTGTCGACCTGACAGGTTATCCATCGGCCTTATCAAGGTCTGTGAATGCTTGCCAACGGGGCTTTCAACCTGTTTCAGCGTCTAAAAGTGCTTCTAGGTTCACATTAAGGGCGCGCAGTTTATCACTTTTACCATCAAGTATCAGCGTTAAATCGTCCAATGCAGCATTAAAATCGTCGTTCATTACAATGAAATCTGCCTCTGAACAATGCGCCATTTCGTCTTTGGCCTGACGCATTCGGCTTTGTATAACACTTTCAGCATCGCTGCCGCGGCTACGTAACCTGCGTTCGAGCTCCGACACGCTCGGTGGCAGTACCGCGATACTCACTGCTTTGGGCATTTTTGCACGAACTTTGCGCGCTCCCTGCCAATCGATATCAAGCAATACATTATTGCCATCGGCCAGCATCGTCTCTACCGCCAGTCGAGATGTGCCGTAATAATTGCCATATACTTCGGCGTATTCGAGAAATAGATTTTCGTCCACCATGCGCAAAAACTCTGGCTGCCCAACAAAGAAATAGTCTTGCCCATCTACCTCACCTGCACGTTGCTGGCGAGTTGTATGAGAGATAGACATGATGATATTGCCGGTGTTAGCCAGCAATGCGTGAGCTAAGCTCGTTTTGCCGGCACCGGAGGGGGCGGAAATGATAAAGAGTTTGCCAGTCACAGATTTTTTATTTACGTGTAAATGAGGAGCTATAAATTGTGGTCCTTATTCTACTCGAAAAATCTTCATTGAATAAAGCAAGCAAGGGTTAAATCGTGTCTAGCGGCGATATTTGTCAAGCGCTAGTCGAATAAGGACTAATCTACTATGCTAAGGACTTTGCTGAAAACCTATAATAACTCGAAACTATGCATTCTCCATTCAACCTCGCGAGGATCTCGCTAAGTAGTTTTTTGGCCTACTTCATTATGGCCGCCATAATCACACCCTTGGGCGTGGTCAGTGCACCCATTGCAGAATATTTTTCAGTAACTATAACGGCAGCTACCGCGGCCTTCAGTTCGCTCACAAGTGGAATCCTAGTAGGCGCAATCGTGGCTATCTTTGTATTTGATTACGCACGCATACGTACTGTGGTTATAGCCGGCGCCAGTCTGATTGGAATAGGCATAGTAACGACTTATTTATTTCATAATTTTCTTATATTTAACGCCAGCCTATCTCTAATAGGCTTGGGTTGCGGTGTTTCAATGTCAACCGCTTCGGTTGTTATTACCAAGGCATTCAGCGAAAAAATGCGCCCATCTATGCTCTTATTGACAGACTCTTTTTACAGTGGCGCAGCCACTGTAAGCACGCTACTTGCGGTTAGCCTGCTAGCCATGAATTGGCATTGGTGGAGCA
>JBLHME010000063.1:0-17204 GCA_047623225.1 Cryomorphaceae bacterium | reverse complement strand
TTTTGCTACCTCCCGCGCGCAACACAAACAAGCGACAAGGTTGTCGCCGGATTCGTTGTCAAACTTTGCAACTACACTCACAGCGCTGGTATAGCCATCTCGAGCGATCATATTTCCAGCTAACAACGGCTCTGCCAGTGCGATGGATTCCTTTTCAACTAACTCATCTGCAGTAAAGTCAGTTCTGTCTCCTAGCAAATCCTCCACCAATAAGTCATCCTGATCGATGCTGGTGTGCTGGTAGTTACTGAGAGAGTCTACTCGCGATGCAGCGGGCAGTTGCCAAGACTGTTCGGTGACAAATTGAATTACAGGATAGGTTTTCTCAGCAAGGGCCTTGGAGCCTTCGGTGCGAATAACAAAGATGATGTTATCAAGTTTGTTATAGGTTTCTTCAACTTGATCATAGGCGACAAGTTGAGGGTTTTCAGGCCCAAAAAATGATCGATGATCTGTAGAGATTGAGTTTTTTGGTAAGCCTGGCGCGGTAGTAGCCACCAGCACCATGGATATTAGAATTGACCGCCACGGGCGACTAAGCGCGTAATCAGCAATTGTTAGTCCAAACGAATCTATGTAGTCAGCAATTTTCAAAGGGGCATATCCATAAAATTATATCTCAATATAGTGGTTAACCTTTAACCTTGTTAATAAATGTTGCGGCTTCACTGCTGTCCCGTTAACTTGATAAAAAAGAGCCAGATTTCGCAAAAAATTTGATAAAATAGCTTTACGACAAGTCATTGAATCAAAGAGGAAAATCAGGCCATGCGACAGTGTAATACAGTATTGAATCAAATCCTAAAAATTGTTCCGAGACATGAATTCAAACCCTCGCAAAACAGCACCATTCAGGACGTGCGTTCAGAACTGCGTCACGTTGCTCTCAGTTTGTGAGCCTCTCGATGTCGCAGTTGACGGGCCGCAATAGTCTTTGAGATGTGGTCGAAAATGTGAGCGCTCAAGCGCACCGCTTATATCATTTGGGCAGCGCGCGCTTAACACCATCAAATTTATCTCGGATAAATGAGAGCAAGCCTTACGAATTGTATGAGGCGCTTTTTGGCACCTTACTCAAACGTTGCCAAAGCAAAACATCGGGGCATAACTTTTGTGACTCGGTTGAAGAAAAATGCCCAATATCGTGTCGTGAAGCGTCACGGCGTCCTTAAAAGCAAAGGCGTTCGTAGCGATCAAACGACCGAATTTACTGGTGTGCAAACTACGAAAAAATGTGCCATTCACCTCCGACCTATTGGTTATCATGATGCAATGACAGGGAAGCACTATGTCTTCCTGACCAATAATTTCAAACTACAAGCGAAAACGATTGCTGATATTTATAAATCACGTTGGCAGCTTGAGTTGTTCTTCAAGTGGATCAAGCAAAACCTCAAAATAAAATCATTTATGGGTACGAGTAAGAATGCGGTGATGACTCAAATATGGGTGGCGATGTGTGTTTATTTGATCCTAGCGTTCCTGAAGTTACAGTCCAAATTAAGGAAAAGCGGCCAACAAATATTACGTGTCTTACAGCTCAACCTGTTTGAGAAACGAGACCTAATGGCCTTAGTCCGAGGGGACCCAATGAACCACCGAAGTTACCACCCGAACCAATTTTCGTTACTGTGAAAGTTAACGGGGCAGAAGTGTTGCGGCTTGCTTATTATTCTAGTATTGAGTGTACGTCATTTTTCATAGCCTTGATTGTTGGCGAAGATTGATGGTTTTTGTTATTGCCAATTTGGAGAGCAGAAGTCGACACAATATCCTGAAGTGACAAAAAGCCCAGTAGTTTGATTACACCGTATTCTCAACAGGAGTTTGCTTAGTTGGTGTGCAAAATCTCTTGGGATTAAACAACGGCTCATCTAGAATGGACGCATGATTACGCTAGCTGGCAAGCAACAAAAATGATTGAGTCGATGCGCCACTCCTACGCCAGGTTTAGGCTTCGCTACCCCATTTATTTTTTTCATCACCTGCCCAAATGCGGCGGTACCAGTGTGCGCGAGGCGTTGGAGCAGTGGTTCCATGTCAATGATGATTATTATGATGAGCATGGAGCCGCCAGCCCGCGGCCAATAGATCTAAACGAGCTTAATAGTTTGAACTGTATCAGCGGTCATTTTGGTCATCAGGGTTACTTTATTGACCAGCGCTACCCAACTATATTTACTGGCTATCGGGCGTCTAAACGATATCGCGCGTTTATGTTCTTACGTGACCCCTTGGAAATGCGCTGCTCATTGTATCGGCACGATATAAAATCAGGAAAGGAGCATTCATCCGATTTGGCAGCGGCAATAATGCCCTTCAATAATTTTTACGCTCGGATCATTAATGTCAATCAGAGCAACTGGAAAGAACGTATAGATCAATATTACTTTGTTGGCCTAGCGGATGATTTACAGTTGAGCTTCGATCTACTTGCTAAATTGATTAGCAAGCCTCGTGTAGAACTACTCAAAAAAAATACCACACGGTTAGATCATGCGACTTCGCTGCAATCGCTGACGGTAGAACAAACTGCAATATTTATGTCTGAAAACACCTTGGATTACGAAATATTTGAATACGTAAAACATCGCGTATCGGAGTTGAGTGACAGATTAACACCTTAAAAAGCATGCTGTATGTGCAGCGATCATCAGGGCAACACGAGAAAATTGAACAACAACGAAATGAAGATAGCTGTGATTGGCGCTGGCCCATGCGGCCTAGCTGCGAGTAAGGCACTCAAAGAATTTGGGCTTGGTTTTGAGTGTTTGGAAGCGGGTGAGCGGGTAGGTGGGGTATGGAATGTTGAATCCGGAGGTAATGGATATAGATCACTACGCACAAATACTTCGACTGGCTCGATGGCATTCTCGGATTTTCCGTTCGAAGCAGGCAGCCCGTTGCATCCGAGCGCCGATGAAATGGCGGAGTACTTCCGAAAATACGCAGAGCATTTTTCGATTATCGAACACATTAAGTTCAACACCAGAGTTAAGCAAGTAACTCCAAACGCTGACAATTCGTGGCAAATTGAGTTTGGCAACGGTGCCACTGAACACTATTCGAATGTGATTGTGGCCACCGGCAGATACGCAAAGCCGAAACTTCCTGACGATCAAAGTCTTGCTGATTTCGAAGGTCAGGTATTCCACTCGAGTGATTATCTTGATGTGCAATCTCCAGTGGATTTTCGCGGCAAGCGAGTGGTCGTTGTAGGTCTAGGGAGCAGTGCTGCCGAAATCGCCAGTGATCTAGCCGACAAATCTTTAACGCCTGAATGCGCTACAAGGGTTGTTCTCTCTGTTCGGTCTGGCCGCTGGGTTATTCCGAAAATAATAGATGGAAAACCCGCTGACGCTGCTGCGCCTCATCCCTCTGATCAACTGCCAATGTTTGCGCGAATGATGCCAAATAGTGTAGGGGTTTGGTTGATGCGTCGTGTGTTGGGTAAGATATTTCGGCACCATTTTGAATTGCAGCAAGCATTGCTCATCAACAAGTTACCAAAGCCAGACATTAAGCCTTGGGCTGACCGCCCAACGCTGTCCAGCGATTTCGTGCCGTTATTACAGTCAGGTGACATAGAAATAAGGCCCAGTATTACAAAATTCAGAGGTTCAACGGTGTGTTTTTCAGACGCAACTGAATTTGCTGCGGATGGCATTATTTATGCCACTGGATACACTGCTGAGATTCCTTTTATTAGCGAACAAGTTCTGGGTTGTGGGGATGACGAGCTGACTTTGTACCAGCAGATTGCTCATCCCGAGCAAGCTGGTTTGTTTTTTGTAGGATACAGCCCGGTTCTATGTTCGATGTGGCCACTGGCTGAGCAGCAAAGTAGGTGGATAGCCAGATTGCTCAGCAAAGCCTTTACGCTGCCAGATGAGCGTGTTCGAAAACGTAAAGCCATCCGTCTCAAGACCGCGCTGCCAATAATTTGCGGCTTTTACGTTGCCAAGCTGCGCAAGGAAGCAAAAGGCTTAGATCGATCTTAACGCTGACGGATAACGGCTAGCTCGGCTCATAAGAAACGGTGAGCTGCGAAGGATTCAATAAGAGTGGTCATGCAGTTATAGTGCCCACCTGTTTTGTTGGCTTTAAGGTCAGCATTTTGTTCATAAATGGTCTTAAATACTCAACTTCGAATAACGTTGGCTTATATCAATTTGTTTAACAATACTCGGTGAAATAATTCGCATAGTTTCAATAAACCTTAACAAATCTTAAGAAGAAATTATGCAAAAATCTAATCTAATAGCAACGCTCAGTTGCGTGTCAGTATTGTTAGTATCAACGCTTAGTCTGGCCTATGAGAGCGGCGACATTATATTTCGAGCGGGCCCTGCCAACGTGGATCCAGACAGTTCCAGTGGTCTAATTAACCTCGGTGGCACGCCTCTTGCAGGCACTGCAGTACAAGTCGAAGATGATACTCAATTGGGCTTAACGTTGACCTATATGCTAAACCAGCATTGGGCCATTGAACTGCTCGCATCAACTCCCTTTGAACATAAAATCATCGAGACAGGTGTCGGCGTCAATCGAGTGGGCACGGCCGAGCATTTGCCTCCTACGCTCACCGTTCAGTATTATCCCATGGCAGCAGACTCAGCGTTTCAGACCTATGTTGGAGCGGGCTTAAATTACACTACCTTTTTCTCCGAAGAAACGGCCAGCGAACTAGACAACGCCCTTGGCGAAGGTGATTTTTCGCTCGACGACTCTTTTGGTTTGGCTTTGGAAATAGGGGCTGATTATGCGATTAATGATAACTGCTTGCTAAACCTTTCAGTCTGGTGTGTCGACATTGAAACTGATGCCGAGATCATCACTCCTGCGGGCCAAGTAAAAGTTGATGTTGTGATTGACCCAATGGTCTATATGTTTGGAGTTGGATACAAGTTTTAAGTGAGTGAGGCCTATGGCAGTGCGATCAGTTCGCAGACTTATGTGAGCTGATTGCACTGTATTATTGGAATATTAGGAGTGGCATGGGCTTGTTCTTGACCCAATAATTCTAAATTTAAATCAAGCATGGATAGACTTGATTAAGGTCGATTTCTAATTGTAGGAAAAATGTTCACGCTACATCACTGATTTGTTCTGTAAATGAGATATCCTTGTGCTTAGAAGTGCCGGCATCTTCGAAATGATATTGCGCAGCCAGTCATTCAATTAAAACCACCTACGAGTGTTTGTAAAATGAGTTTGAACTTCGACAATGCAAGACTAAACAATCCTGATCTAACGCCTGAACATGAGGAGTGGCGCTTAAGTTTACGCAAATTTTTAGACAAAGAAGTCGCACCTCATTTCGATGAGTGGGACGAGAATGGCAAGATACCCGATTCAATGTGGAAGAAAGCAGCTGATTTTGGTTTGCTCGGCATGGGCTACCCAGAAAAATACGGCGGTATCTCAGAAGGCATTGACCAGCATCATTCTAATATCGTCGGCGAAGAGCTTGGCCGAATTGGTTCAGCAGGAGGCATTGCCAGTACTTTGCTGGTTCATGGCATCGGTTTACCACCGGTGGTTAATTTTGCGAGCGAAGAAATCAAGCAAGAGGTCATACCGGCGGTTTTATCTGGAGATAAGCGGATTTCACTTGGCATCACCGAACCCTCAGGCGGTTCTGATGTGGCCAATATTAAAACCACCGCTCGTAGAGAGGGCGATTATTTTATTGTAAACGGCAGTAAAACCTTTATCTCAGGTGGTATGGGCGCAGACTGGATCAGCACTGCAGTGCGAACCGGCGGCGACGGTGCGGCCGGTGTTTCAATGTTGCTAATTCCGACTGACCTTGAAGGAGTCTCTCGTACTCCATTGGACAAAAAACAAGGCTGGTGGTGCTCTGATACCGCCACAATCTATTTCGATGACGCCAGAGTTCCAGCGGGTAACATTTTGGGCGTAGAGGGTATGGGTTTTGCTGTGATCATGAACAACTTCAATAACGAACGACTCGGCATGATCGTAAACATGGAAGCCTGCGCACGCTGTTGTTTAGAAGAAGCCGTAAATTGGGCACAGCAACGTGAGACCTTCGGTAAGCCTCTGTCAAAACACCAAGTAATTCGACATAAAATAGTCCAAATGAAGCAAAAAATTAATGCCACGCAAGCCTACACGCAGTATTTGACTCGCGAAGTTATGGCTGGGCGATCAAATTTTGCTGACCTTGCTTTGTTAAAGGTTCAAGCCAGCGAAACAATGGAGTTCTGTGCACGCGAATCAAGTCAAATACTAGGTGGCGCAAGTTATCTCAGAGGCAGTAAAGTAGAGCGCATTTATCGAGAAGTTAGAGTTAACGCAATTGGCGGTGGTTCTGAAGAGATAATGCGTGACTTGGCGGCCAGTCAATATAAGCTTTAATAGCTCAAGATTTATTGGGTCACAGAGTGATTAAATCAAAAATTAGGCGTATTTTTTTCGCTCTTTTTATTATTACCTGCAGTTCCTGCGGTGGCACCAATTCAAACCCGCGGCATTTAACAATAGCTGTGGCCTCAAACATGCAGATAGCTATGCAAGAAATCGCTGAACGTTTTACCGCTCAACATGGTATCAAGATTGAAGTGGCGAGCGCTTCTTCTGGCCTGTTGTCAGCGCAAATCAAGCAGGGTGCTCCTTTTGATGTTTTTGTTTCGGCCAATATGCGCTATCCAAACGCACTTAAAGACGATGGGCTAAGTTTAGGGGCAGCCCAAATATATGCCTATGGCAGTTTAATATTATGGTCGTTAGACGGTTCCGACGTCAGCCAAGGCATTGCTGCTTTAAACAATGCTTCTGTTCGTAATTTTGCGATCGCTAATCCAGAGACTGCGCCGTATGGGATCGCTGCGATTCAGGCCTTAGAAATATCAGGTTTAATGGAGGTTCTAAAAAATAAGATGGTTATTGGAGAAAGCATCGCTCAAGTGAACCAGTATGTGTCGTCTGGGGCTGTTCAGGTTGGCCTTACAAGCAGTTCTGTGCTGCATTCACCTATAGCTTCTTCTTCAGAAAAGCACCAACAGGTAGACCGAGCTCTTTATCAGCCAATTGAACAAAGTGTGGTCATTTTGAAAAAAGGAGCTGACAAGAATTTTGAGGCTGCAAATTTGTTTCATCAATATATGTTTTCAGCTACAGTCAAATCGATTTTAAACAGTCACGGCTACCGAGCAATTTAATCACCAGATGGATTTAGCTCCCTTCATTTTAACCTTTAAGCTCGCGTTGATAACCACCTTTATCTTATTGGTTATCTCAATTCCGATCGCTTATTGGCTAGCATATACAAAGTCCAAAGCTAAGTTTCTGTTTGAAACTATCATAACCTTACCCATGGTGCTGCCGCCGTCGGTATTAGGCTTCTATTTGTTGGTGAGCTTTGGCCAAAATAGCGCTCTTGGTCGGTTTCTCCATCAACACTTTGATATTTACTTGCCATTCAGCTTCACCGGCTTAGTGGTCGGCTCACTAATTTACAGTCTGCCATTTATGGTAAACCCAATTCACGCCGGGTTTCAAAATTTGGGAGAATCGTTACGGGATGCTTCTTGGACGCTTGGCAAATCCCGCTGGACTACTCTAGTGCGCGTGCTACTGCCTAATATCAAGCCCTCAGTCTTTACTGGCATTGTGCTTAGTTTTGCACACACGGTTGGGGAATTTGGCGTGGTATTAATGATCGGTGGAAATTTGGACAGCACACGAGTCGCTTCGATTGCCATTTACGACAACGTCAATAAAATGGATTACATAGGGGCGCACCAATACGCTTTGGTGCTGGTAGCGGTCAGTTTTGTTATGTTGGCATCGGTGTATTTACTAAATCGTCGAGGAGTGCGTTACCTCTAAGCGAGGTAATTGGCCAATATGATCCAATTTAATATCAGAAAAAAATTTGATTCCTTAGAGAACCCAATCGATCTTAACTTTGATGCAAGTGTTGAGGCAGGTCAGATTGTTGCCATTCATGGTGCTTCTGGAGTTGGTAAGACAACGCTCTTGCGAATGTTGGCAGGGCTGGTTAAACCAGATCTAGGCACGCTAAAAGTCGGTAACGAAACATGGTTCGATTCAACATCAAAACGTAACTTGGAAACCCGACATCGAAGCATAGGTTTTGTTTTTCAGGACTATGCCTTGTTCCCAAACATGACCGTTTTACAAAACATAGAATATGGTTTGGGCCCGCTTTCCGAAAAGAGCTTCACTGAGAGAATCATCCAGATAACCGATGTTATGGATATCTTATTGCAGAAACCAGCCAGCTTGTCGGGTGGGCAGCGCCAAAGAGTTGCATTCGCTAGAGCTGTTGTCCGAAAGCCAAATTTATTGCTTCTTGACGAACCCTTGTCAGCTCTAGACATCGAACTTCGGTCGGTGCTTCAAAACGAGCTTCTTGAACTTCGCAAACTATTAGACATAACCATTATTTTTACCAGTCACAGTATACCCGAGGTTTACAAATTGGCTGATATGGTGATGATGATTAAAGACGGGCGAGTCATAAGAACCGGCACGCCTGCGGAAGTATTTGTAGGTGGGGATAGTTCTGTTGAAGCCGTTGGCGAGTATCTTTCTAGTCAACAAGTTGGAACCAGCAGCCGAATCAATATTTTGGTCGACGGGAAGATAGTATCGGTGGATATAGACCAAGCCAATTGTGAATGATTGTTCACTATTTGGCGCTTTAGTAATAAATTAAAAAGTTCATGCTGCTTTAGTAATACTTGAGAAAGAAAAGCCAATGCAATTAACTCATTTTGAACGAATACAAATCTGCTGTGAGGATGTAAGCGAGTCGCTGCTTGACTACGCTAAGCTATTGGATCGACCGCCAACATGGAGCGGTGCCTATCGTTTGCTAGAGCCTAATGGTGAGCTAGTTGACCATGGGAGTTGCGCTTGGTTTCTATTAGAGAATACACAGATCGAACTGATTAGCTCAAGTAGTCGAGATATTAAAATTGGAATAGTGGGCATTGTGATGGGCCATGGTGATCATGATGCTGACTTTTCATTTTTGGCGGATAGCACATCAGTTAAGTGCACTTACACTGACAAAAATGGGGATTCATTTAGCGAGGAGCAACTCTGTTTAACGCAAAGAAATAGAGAAGGCTTTTTAGTCACTGTGCTCAAACATGCAAGCTCGTTACCGATGCCTGATGGCGTGCACGATATAAAACGAGTAGATCATTTAGTTCTAACCAGCCAGGATGCTGATAGCTGTATTTATCGTTTTGGAGAAGCCGGCTTGGGGCTGCGCTTAGCACTCGACAAAGATGTACCGGAGTGGGGCGGCCGTATGTTATTTTTTCGCAGTGGCAAATTGACCTTAGAAGTCATAGTGTCGGCAAAGAAATTTGATAAAACTGATCTATTTTGGGGTATCGCGTATCACGCTGATGATATTAATCTCAGTGCGCAGAGATTTGCACAAAATGGCGTCGAATTCAGTGAGGTTCGCAAGGGTCGCAAACCTAATACGCTTGTTTCTACTATCAAGAGCCACGCACTTGGAATTCCTACCTTGCTTGTGCAGCCCTGATTCTTGGGTCAATCGGATCAATATATAATGGTCAAGACACAGCATCCTTAGGCTGTGTCAGTTCCTAAGGACTTCGAATAAAGCAGCATATCTGTGTCGCTAAACTCATCACGCTCAACCTTTTTCAGTATGCCTGGGCCCGGTATGGCGTAGGTGTTGTGCGCTGTAATCGATTCATTGCAGACTGTACAGCAGACCTTTGGATGTGCGCTGTGGCCACAGGTTTTGTGCACATACTCCAGTGGATTCCCATCGTCGTCAGCCAACCAAGCATCGCCCCACTGTGCAATGGCAACCACCACCGGATAAAGTGCTAAACCTTTTTCAGTTAACTTGTAGTCAAAGCGTTTGCCCGCCTTATCGTAGGCGTCTTTGTACACCACGCCGTCTTCAACCAGCCGTGAAAGCCGATCAGACAATCGGTGTTTAGGTATGCCCAGGGATGATTGGATTTCTGAAAAACGCCTGATACGCATAAAGATTTGCCTAATAACCAGTAAAGTCCATCGGTCGCCAAAAACCGACATTGAGCGAGCGATGGAACAGGTTTGTGTATTTGTATCTTGCCAACGCATTTTGTGTGCCTCAGAGTATTTTAGGAAAGTGATAGCGCCAATGAACTAATCATAAAAATCGCTTGACGGTTCTAATTTGGAACCATTATAGTTCCAATATAGAACCATAATCAAATCGTAGAGGTCTAGCAGGCCAACATAAGGTCCGCCCGCTTACCTCGAGAAGTTCTCGTAAGTAGAACTCAGGAGTAAAAAATGCAAGAAAATGATAAGTCATGTTTGATAATAGGCGCAGGTGATGACTCTGGTAGCGCGATTGCTCGGGCCTTCGCACGTGAAGATTTGGTTTCGTGCCTGGTGCGCAGACCGCGCCACGCAGATGCGCTAGAAGCTCTGGCTCAATCGATCCGCGATGAAGGCAATCGAGCAGTGGCCATGCCGATAGACGCTAGGATTGAAGAAGAAATGATTGCCTTGGTCGACAAAATTGAAAGTGATGTTGCGCCCATAGAGGTAGCGGTATTCAATATCGGTGCAAATGTACAGTTCCCCATTACTGAGATGACCTCACGGGTGTATCGCAAGGTGTGGGAAATGGCGTGTTTTTCCGGTTTTTTAATGGGCAGGGAAGTCGCCAAGAGAATGCTGAGCCGCCAAACAGGCACTATCATTTTTACCGGTGCTACCGCTAGCTTTCGCGGCCGAGAAAATTTGTCAGCCTTTGCGGGCGCTAAACACGGCCTGCGAGCATTGGCCCAATCAATGGCACGTGAGCTAGGCCCACAAAACATCCATGTGGCGCATACTATTATTGATGGAGCAATTGATTCCAATTTCATACGTGAAAATGTTCCTAATGTTGATCAGCTACGAGCAGACGATGCAATTTTAAACCCTGATCACATAGCGCAAAACTATGTGATGTTACACAAACAACCACGCACGGCCTGGACCCATGAATTGGATTTGCGCCCTTGGAATGAAACCTGGTAGGAGAATTTTGATGAACAATAATATTGAACTTATTTTCGATTTTGTAAGCCCTAATGCATATTTGATTTGGCAGCCTTTGAAGGCCTTGGCCGAAGAGCACGGCGCTACAATCGATGTCACGCCTGTCTTTCTTGGTGGAATGCACAAGCTAACGGGTAATGCCCCACCGATGATTCGTGATGCCGAGGTCAAAGGCAAGAACGAATACGCCATGCTCGAAATGACTCGCTTCATAAAGAAACATGGGCTGCATAAATGGCAGATGAACCCTGGCTTTCCATTCAACTCGATAGCACTGCAGCGGATGCTTATTGCGGTTGGCCCAGAAAGGCGCGCTGATCTAATCGATGCTCTATTGGCAGGAATTTGGGAACAGAAAATGAACGTAACAGACCTAGCGGCGATGGGGAAATTACTCCAGGATGGCGGCTTTAATCCACAAGATCTAATGGTGATGACTCAGAAACCAGAGATCAAGCAGGAACTGGTTGATAATACCCAGCGAGCTGTGGATAGGGGGGGATTTGGTATTCCAACTATTTTTGTCGGTGACCAGATGTTTTTCGGTAAAGAGAGATTGGGGCAAATAGCAGATCTGCTAAATACGCTGGATTAAACTCTTTAGAAGGGCGTGAACCAATTAGATTTGTGTGAACCTCAAATAGAAATAATCTATAGTATCAGCAGCTCGATCGAAACGAGGTCCTCACTATAGTTAGCTATAGTCTTTCTGGTTTTGAGTAATTATTTTAACCACGGTGACTCCACATAAATACTAATGTCAGTCTTAGTCGCTAGCTGCGTATTGGGCTTGTCCCATTTATTTGTATTGCTTCTTTGGCTCTGTAAACTGGGCTTAAAGAGCTTACCGGAAAAGTTGTTTTTTTCATTCTTGCTCTCGGCTGCAGCCTATTTGGTCGGTGCTTCAGGTGATTTTCCAGTATGGGGAGAGCGACTCATTACTGCACTTTACACTGGCGCAGCTGGGTTCTTCTGGTTGTTGTGTAGCGCACTCTTCAATGATAATTACCGCCTGAAAACTTGGCACCTAGTTCTGGTCTTTGCAACCATGTTATTGCCGCTAGTCCATATTGCCTTAAGTGCAGAAGCGGGTCTCTATAGACTTATATTGGTAGCAGTGCCGCAATTGCTAGAGTACGCAATGATATTGATTGGCTTGGCAACCACCTTGTTCTATTGGCGCGGCGATTTGGTAGAAGAGCGCCGCATTATAAGAGCAGGAACTCTAGGCTTGGTAGGCGTGTACCTGCTTGGTGCTGTGGGAAGTAAACATTTCTTCGCGCACAACCTATGGTGGGACGAATCAGGTAGCTATGTTATTGCTGCTGCAATTGCTGTGGCGTTTAGTTTATACCTAGGCGGGCTACGACCGAATGTTCTATTTGTGCCGCGTAAGGTAGCGTTGCCTACAATACTGATCGATGAAAATAATAAGCTGGCAGGCAGACTTAGGCAAACCATGCAGGCGGGCATTTATCGAGAGACAGGATTGACGATTGGAAATCTCGCCAAGCAAATTGATATGCAAGAACATAATTTGCGCCGCCTTATTAATCAGAAGTTGGGCTACCGAAATTTCAATGACTTCCTAAATAGCTATCGCATCGAAGAAGCCGCCAGTCGACTCAAAGGCGAGGATTTGCCAATTCTAACAATCGCGCTTGATTCAGGTTTTGGCTCTTTAACTTCTTTCAATAGCGCGTTTAAACAGACCTTTGGTATGCCACCGTCGCAGTATCGAAAAGCGGCTGTTTCACAGCAAAACCAAGCATAATGCGCGAGCCATATTTTTCACTCCACAATGGTTTAGTATCAGACAGCAAAACTAGCAAAGAGAATGTCTCAGAGATCAGAGTTAGAGCTGTTTTCAAATTCGACACACCACCGTTTGGGTATCACCCGCTTAAAGGAGCTTGTGCATGATCATAGAAGCAAATAAAACAATTTTGATTACCGGTGGTAATGCCGGAATTGGTTTTGCCACCGCTAAATATTTAGTGCGCCAAGGCCAAACTGTAATCATTGCATGTCGTAACAAAGAGAAAGCTAATGCTGCTATTAAAGCTATAGAAGCAGAGGTTGAAGATGCCGATATCTCGTTTCGGTCTCTCGATCTGGCATCACTAAAAAACGTTCGAAATTTTGCCCAAGAACTATTGCGTGACTATCAATCAATTGATGTCTTAATCAATAATGCAGGTGCCATGCCAAGTTCAAAAATTTTGACAGAAGACGGTTTTGAATTTCAATTTGGCGTTAACTATCTAGGGCACTTTTTACTCACACATTTATTATTGCCTGCTTTGGACAAGGCTGGCAGCCCGAGAATTGTGCATGTCTCTTCTATAATGCATTTAATCGGCAAAATTAATCCCAAATCATTCAAAGGTGGTGTTAAGTATTCTGCAACAAAGGCTTACGCGCAGTCGAAGTTAGCGAATTTAATGTTGAGTAATGAGTTAGCAAGCCGGCTGCCGATCAAGATCACCAGCAACGCGGTACACCCTGGCGGAGTAGATTCGGAGATCTATCGCGATCTGCCTATATGGTTATACAGATTAATTCGTCCTTTTCTAATCAGCGCAGACAGAGCGGGAAAATATATAGGCGATATGGCGATTTCGCCGGATTGGGAGTCGCAATCAGGTCGATTTAAATCTGCCCATGGGCCTTTACCGGTGTTACCGAAAAGCCGCTCAAAAGCAGATTGTAAGTCTCTGTATCAACAGAGCTGTCGATTGTGCAACATCCAAGGCTTGGGTTAATGAGCAATCCATATAGGAATGCCTAGATGATCGATAAACAAACAATTAGCGCTCGCGAAAAGTTAGTCTTAGACCACTTTCACGATGAGGTAGATGATCTATGGGATGACGTGCTGTCAACCTTTCCTCATCCACACTACGAAATCATTCCTACCCTGACTATTCATGATAGTGACTCAGATGTGCGCAAGTACTACAAAGACTCGCGCATTGCATTTCCGGATCAAGACCATGAAATAATTTCTCTTAGACATTCGCATGATGCCGTAATCACTGAGTTCTGGCTGATGGGCACCCACTTAGGCCCGCTTGGAGGGATGCCCGCAGCGGGAGGGCGCTTTCGTGTGCGAATCACGGCATTTTTTATCTGTGATGAAGATGAGAATTTGGTTTGCGAAAGAATTTACTTTGATAGTTTGACCATATTTAAACAGCTTATGGGCAATCTCAATATGCGCAACCCTAAAAACTAGTGGTTACTGATAAAGGCCTTACAAGGCTTTAAACAAATGAGTTCTGAGCCAGCACCTGAACTACTCGAGACAACGCCGCCACAATTTGAGGGCTACAGGCTAGCAGCAAGAACCCGAGCAGATAGTTAAGGGTTATTCCTCTGACTTTGAAGGCTCAAAATGCGAACCCCCAAAGCTTGTTTGCTCAACGATCTTAGAGCAATTCTAAGGCCATATAGATCATGCAGGCTAGTGAACCAAGCCATACAAGAGTTCTTAGATAGATCAGATTAAACATGTAACAAAGGAGATATAACGCCCGTAAGCCAATCCAAATCATGGCTACCTGAGTCAAATCTACCTGTTGGATTATCGCCAACACGCCGAGAACCAAAAAAGCCGGCAAGTTTTCCTGTAGATTTGCGCCCGCGCGTGAAATGCGACCCTGTAAAACCGACTGATCAGGAGCTACTCCATCACGGCTGCTTATTAGATAGCCGACATTTAGTATGTTGAGACTTGCTGGCAGAATCCAGAGTTGGAAGAGGGTGAGGGCAAGAGCGCCTATAATCATAGTTGTCATTACTCGTTCTCCTTTGAGATTGGATTAATGTTATTAAACTAATATTGAACACTATGTTGATACGGTCAAGTGCTAATTTAGTGTAAGAGTCCTTATAGAATAAGAAGCTCAATTATCTTAGTTGCAGCGTTATGCTTGATTACAAACGTATAAAGAAACCCATTCTATACCGATAACATCAAGATAAAGGCCTTGGCAGCTTCTGCCGTGTCTCAACAAACGTTTCTTAGGGCCTACAAAGCAGGTGTCAATATAGCCTTTGGCGCCGCCTCCGCGGTAACACCGCAAGGTGATAACGCAGACGAATTTGTTATAATGGTGGATGCGGGAATGTCGGCGTTTGAGGCGATTCGTTCGGCCACAGTCGTTAGCGCAAAATTGTTTGGAGTAGAGGGCGAACTTGCAACACTTGAGAATGGCAAGCTAGCGGATCTTGTAGCAGTATCTGCAAATCCTTTAGATGACATTCCCATATTGAGAGAAGTTGATTTTTTAATGAAGGCCCGCAAGATGATGAGGCCTGCTAACGTTGCCATGGCTTGCGTTCTATCAAATTTATTTCGCGCAGGAATTGTATGTATGGGAGAAGCGCGGTTAAACTCTATATTGCTTCAGAAAAGTTTAATCGCCGTGAACGAAATTTTCTTTTCTTATCGGCGGAGCCAAACACAATTGAGATATAAAAATTATGCTAAACAAAAACACCAATTCACACCCGGTCTCTTTAGTACTAACATTGATTATGTGCGCATTGAGCGTTGCAAGCGTTTCATCTGTTAATGCAGCGGGCGACAACAGCACTACATTGTCGCTGCAACAAGAATCGACTCAAACTGAAGCGACAAAAATTGCCGAGGACATTTACTATGCCACGGGCTTCGGAAATACGTTTCTTGTGGTGACCGATGAAGGCAATGTGGTTATTGATAGTTCATTGGCCCGAAATGCGCCCAAGCACAAAGAACTACTAGACCAAGTTGATCCACGAGAGCCTGAGTACATTATCATCACCCATGCTCATGGAGACCATATTGGCGGCGTGCCGTTTTGGAAAGGCGAAAAAACAAAGGTGGTAATGCAAGAGGAGACTATTGAGTTTTTGCACTATCAGGAGCGCTTAAAGGGTTTTTTTACACGCCGCAACGCTGCTCAATTCGGATTTGAACTTGCTGCGTTCGACCAAACTGTTACCGTCGCCGGCAATTATGATGCGGACATTCCTGTTGACATCACTTTCAACCAAAGTCACAGCTTCAAACTTGGTGATCTGTCCTTTGAAGTATTAGCAACTCCGAGTGAGACGCATGACGCACTGTCTATTTGGATTCCTGAACGCAAGGCGGTGTTTGTAGGAGATTTGTTCTATAGAGCTTTCCCAAACATCTATACATTGCGCGGAACCAAACCGCGTTGGGCGTTGGATTACGTGAACTCGCTTGATAAAGTGTTGGCTTTGAATCCAGAAATACTAATTCCCAGCCACGGCGAACCAATCTACGGCGCGGCCGATATTCAGACAGCACTAACGCAGTATCGCGACGCAATACTCTATGTGCACGATGCTGTGGTGCAGGGAATGAACGCGGGCAAAAGTGTGGATGCCCTGGTCGCAGAGATATCGCTGCCTAAAGAATTACAAATCCCTGAGGTCTATGGTCGCGTAGATTGGTCGGTCAGAGGTATTTATCTAGGATACGCTGGTTGGTTTGATGGCAACCCGTCAAACATGCTTGGCGTAGATGCACTTGACTCCACGAGCGAGTTAATAGCGCTTGCCGGTGGCGCAGATAGAGTGGCCGCTAAAGCTGAAAGCCTTTATCAAGAAGGTAAGTTTAATCAGGCGCTGTCACTTGCAGATATCGTGCTAACAAATCAACCTGAGAATAAAGTTGCTCATTCAATCAAAGTAAAGATCTTTAAAACGGAGCTTGAAAATGCAATTAATTTCAACTCTGCTGGTTGGCTAAAATACGGCATCCTAAAATCTGAGAGAGCAATGGGTATTGAGAGTATCGAAAAATCAAAATAAGTTCTCGGAGAGTTGATTCTCAGACATATCGCAGATCACCACTGCAAAGAGAAATTCGTTCACCGCTGAGGCAAATCCGATTTGCTGGTGATTGACCTTGGCTGCATATTCAAATCACTGTACATTGATCGAATTGGAAGATTTGCTTGGCGACCATTGCCAAATCCAAAATCCCCAAATCTACAATAAGGGCCAACGGGGCCCCACAACGAGTAGCAGTTTAAGATAAGGGTTGAGTAGGGGTTAAATACATGAGTTTCGTTAGCGAACTAAAAAGAAGAAATGTAATC
>JBLHME010000062.1:0-17478 GCA_047623225.1 Cryomorphaceae bacterium | reverse complement strand
GAGCGACGAGTGACTCGTTCGGAACACGGCAAAGTATTAGAAATACACGAGCAACGGATCAACGAAAACCCAACCATGATGCGGTTACGAAAACAACCAGTGGAACACCCGTTTGGCACGATCAAGTTATGCATGGGGATGAGTCACTTTAAGACGAAAACCTTAAAACGAGTCAGTACGGAAATAAGTTTGCATGTTCTAGCGTATAACCTAACCAGAATGATCAACATCATCGGAGTTAAGCCTCTAATCAGAGCGATAGAAGTCTGAAAGGCTTTATCGCTCTCAATAAATTACTAAGTCTGCGGCGAATGTTGAGCTGATAACAAAGAATGCGTAGACTGTGGTCTTTAGCGTTTTGAGTATTCACACAGCCTGTACTCGTAGCGAGCATTCGCGGATTAGTTCGCGTCATCATATTGTCGGCCTGCCAGATTAAATGGATTGACACGCGACTCGAACGCTTTCTATTGATCCCAACAGCGTAACCCCCAAAATTTGGTGAGTTGTATATTATTAAGACGGGAGAAACAAACAATGAACCAACTCGCAAGAAGCGCTTTGCTCACTGTACTAATGATGTTTGTGTCTGCTGCCTGCAGGGCTGAGCAATCTTTTGAAGTTAAGCATGGCTACGCCGACAGCAATGGGGTTAAGATTCATTATGCAGAATCGGGCTCTGGACCATTGGTTGTGATGATTCATGGTTTTCCCGATTTTTGGTATGGCTGGCGTGAGCAAATGCAAGGCCTGGCTGATGCCTACCACGTAGTGGCAATTGATCAACGCGGTTATAACCTGAGCGACAAGCCCGAGGGTGTCGAGAACTACGACATGCAACTACTGGTAGCTGATGTTGCTGCTGTGATTCGGCATCTGGGTGAGGAAAATGCCACCATCATTGGTCATGATTGGGGTGGTGTAGTTGCTTGGAGTATCGCGTTCAATATGCCTGAAATTGTCGATAAGCTTGTAGTACTGAATTTGCCACACCCCAATGGCATCGCCCAGTCCATGCGAGAAAGCCCACAGGCCTTGGCGGCAACCACCTACGCAAAAATCTTCCGTGAAGGCAGCCCCGATGACCCGAAGATATTCTTTGGCGGCCCAATGAACGCGCATACTTTATCTGGCTGGGTTAAGGATGAAGCGGCTCGAAAGCTCTATGTTGAAGCGTTTCAACGATCAGATTTTACCGCTATGCTGAATATCTACAAACAGAATTATCCTGACATCTGGAGTAAGGATTATATCAAACCGCCCACAGCCCCAAACATAGCCATATCAACACTCGTTTTTCACGGTATGAATGACCCCGCCGTGCACTCAGATGGACTCAATAATTTGTGGGACTGGATCGACAAGGATCTGACTATCATCACTATTCCCGGCGCAAGTCACTTTGTACAACAGGACGCTTCTGATTTTGTCACAAGCAATATGCGTAGTTGGTTAGATGCCCGTCGAGAATGATTCCTTAGGGTCGCTAATTAGAGCGATCAATGCAACTTTGAAGCGTTAGGCTGCAGGCTGTTAAACACCACACATTAGAGGTTTACATGAAACGAGTCACAGGCATCGGAGGCATTTTTTTCAAAGCAAAAGACGCGCCTAAGCTTCAGGCTTGGTACAAACGGCATCTTGGCGTCGATGTGCAGGAGTGGGGCGGCACAGCATTCACCTGGGCAGACTCAGACAGTAAACTCACTGGTGGAACCACAGTCTGGTCTGTTGGTTCGGAGGAGGTCGAGCAGTTTGCGCCAAGCAAAGCCTCTTTTATGATCAACTACCGCGTAGACGACCTTTACTCGCTGGTCGCGGCACTCAAATACGAAGGCTGCAACGTGCTCGACAAGATTGATGAGTCTGAGCACGGCAAGTTTGCCTGGGTCATCGACCCTGAGGAGAACAAGGTAGAGCTATGGCAACCACCTGCCGGTCAATGAAACGCGTCATGTGAAAATCTGATGCCTATAGCAACATACTCTTATTAGTCTGCCTGGAGTCTACGAAGGCGGGATAAGTCAAGGCAAACATAAAGTGCTGGGTTGTCCTTCCGGTACAGGAGAGGGATTTCAATTTTGGTCAGCCTGATTGCGGTTTTTAATCAGCTTTAGCAACCTGCGGGTGACAAAGGGCAGCAGTGCCACCAGGGCTAGGGCTGCGATCATCTCTGGCTTAAAAACTTCAGACAAGGTATAGCTCTCGATTGAACCCAATTCTGCACCAAAGTGCACCAATATAGCGGTTGTGGGAATCATTCCCACCATTGTTGCGAAACAGAAATGGCTGGTTTTCATTTTGGTAAGCCCCATTAGCAGGTTTAGTAACCAAAAGGGGATTACCGGAACCATACGCAAACTAAACACATAGAATGCTCCGTCTTTTTTAACTCCGCTATTTACTTTGTGGTACTGCTTAGAAAAGCTCTTTTCTATGAAATCATGGAGCAAGTAGCGAGATGATAAAAAGGCCAGGGTTCCGCCGAGTGAGCAAGCCAATAGGGCCAAAGGCATACCAATCAAGCGGCCAAAAATGATACCACTAGCAATAGATAAAATTGCGCTTGATGGTTGCGAAATAGCCGTGCTCAGCAAGTAAATAGCGAAGAAGGCGAGGGCGGTGGAAACCGGAGATTTCTGATACATAGCTTGGTAATACTTGGGATTCAGCAACTCTTCGCCACCAAAAATAAAATAGTAGACAATAACAGCGATGATTAGCGCGAGCAGAGCTAGTTGTTTCTTGTTCATCAGCTAGGATTTTCGTAAATAACAAATTAATTTCGATGGTAATATACTTAATTGGCCGCCCTAGAATGTGATGAAGACACGTAATCTAAAGGCTGCACCTCGTCATTGAGCGCGGCCGAGTAATCTAGCTGTCGCCACACGTCATTTCGAGCGCAGTCGAGTAATCTTATGTTCACGGCGCTGTAGATTGAAATGCCACATAGCTTCATGCCTCTTAAGCCTACCTTAAGCTTGCCTCTCTATACTCCAACGATGTTCACCGGCTAACTCAAGCAAGGCAAAAGAAAATCTCTATGACAAACAATTGGCAGAATTTTGAAACCGTAATAATCGGCACAGGCTTTTCTGGTTTGCTAGCGGCTATACGTTTAAAGAAAAAAATATTGATGACTTTGTCTTGTTGGAGCGAGGCTCCGATCTCGGTGGCACCTGGCGGCACAGCTCGTATCCCAGAGCCGAGGTGGATATTCCAACCGGTTTGTATTCTATTTCCTTTGTCCCTTATCCGTTTAAGAAGCAATATGCACCGCAAAGCGAATTGCTCGAGTACACCAACTTCGTTATAGACAAATTTGATCTAAGAAAAAGCTCAAAAACCAATCAGACCGTGACAACGCTAACTGGTAAGGCCTGAGGGTAGCCAATACCTTTTATTGAGCTGGAATTTAAATTCTGCCAACGAAATTCCACTGACTAATAATGAATTCTATTTCCCTAATACAAGTTGGGCTGAAGGTTGAAATGAATTGTATCGTCGCGCTTGCCTATTAGGAAAGCTCGAATATTTTGTATTTCTCGATGATGATTTGGAGTTGGATTTTTCAATAGAATATTTCGAGTCCTTACTTAAAAAATACCATTCGGCGCGTATAGCACCTAATATGCCAAAAAACTTTCATACAAGTGAGCCTGCTAATTTGACTGTGATTCCTATAAAGTACACAGACGATTGCTTGATGGCCTTGTCGGCAAAAGCGGCGGATAAGTTGATGCCTTACTCCACCGAGTTTGATCAGACTTGGTGGTGGCATAATAGCGAAGATTTCTGTGAGCTAAGTTGGGATGAATTCCAATGGCAGACCTATAAACTAAATCAACTTAGCGTTAGAAATCTACAAAACCGCTCCTATCCTAAAGACTGTGGTTGCGGATTGCCAACAAATGAATTTGCAGTCGTCTGAATACTAACTGGAATTCAAGTTAGTATTATTGGGCACCATATATATATTTCTAGATCGTCATTATATTTAGTATAGTTCCCATAAACCAAGATCTGTAAGGAGTAGGACGTTCATGGCGATCTTTCGTTGTAATAAATGTGACCACCTTCGAGAAGTTGGAGGGAACTATCTTGGTAAGCGTGTTAAATGCCCAGAATGTAAAAATATCACGCAAGTATTTGACACCGTTACCTATGTTTCTGCATTGCTTAGTAAATACAAAGAACAAAAAAATGCGCTGGAGCTATTGCAATCAGATAGCGCAAAAAATGGCGCGGTAATAAGGCAGGATAGGCGTGATGAGGGAGCCATTTTTGACAACATTGATCTGCATAACACCAATGTATTAGTGCAAGAAAAAAACCTTGAGCCGATAGCTGAGTGGTTTAAAAAGCATGGCATCGAGACTGTGTTTAATCCTGAAGCGGCTGATACCGCTGGCTTTTTTGATGAGATAGCCCTGAAGTTGGGTGATGATTTTGACGCGCTTAGTTACGTAACCAATCAGATCAAATACGTGCAAGCTAAGGGCTATAAAAACGTCAAGCTTGACGTTTCGAGCAAAACACCTGAAGAAGTTCAGCGCATCAACAGTTTTTGCGAGGATCTTTATGAATATTCGTTTGTAGCAAAACATATTTACCAGAAAAAAGACAAGGTCATACGGCTTGTATTACAAACAGCACCGCGAATTCGAGGTTTTTTCAATGGCTTGTGGATGGAATGGTTTACTCTTATTAAGTTACTGTACCTGTTTAAAGAAACAAAAATAGCACCCGCCTGCACTCGTTCCTTGAATATTTCATTCAATGACGGTAAGTCTAATGAGCTGGATATCTTTGTATTATCAAGCACTGGCATTGCAGTCTGTATCGAATGCAAATCAGGAGAATTTCGTCACGATATTGATAAATACTTAGCCTTACGCAAACGCTTAGGAATTAGCAAAAGTCAGTTTGTTATTTGTGTTTTCGGCTTGAGTGACGAGCAGTCTGTGGGAATGACTAGCATGTATGATTTGACCTTTGTGAATCATTCTTCAGTCATTGATCACGTTGCAGATGTACTCAGGCAGCCACAATAAATGCAGTCATAATAACTCCGTATTTCTTTCGTAGCAGCGTTTAGCCGATTCCGAAAGCTGTTCAGCGCTGTTGCCGTCAAGAACCTGACTGTATTTAGCAGTTTCCCAAAAACATCTCCTTTACCAAGCCAAGCGAGCGTGACCCAATTTCTTGCTATTGGTTGAAGCGCCAATAATGTTACATTGTAGAGAAAATTTTATGCTGGGTAGCTAACTTAGCCCGGTTGGGCCGATGGGCCGAAACCGAATTAATCCCGCCATGCGGAGGAACATTATGAGCAAAGCACAAAAGTTAGGCGTCACCAACGGCAAACTCGCCGAGTTGCCAGGCAGCCCGAATGCCGTCAGCAGCCAGACCGGCCAATCCTCTAAACAGGTGGAAGCTTTGCCGCTGAAGGGTAGTGTGGTGGAAACCAAAGGCATTATCATCGATTGCCTGAGCAAAATGGGGGGTAACAAAATTACAGTGCAGACAGATGATTACATCCATGCAGTGTTTACATCACGCCTGTTTCGCTTTAAAGATGATGTGGAGTTTTATATCGACGCGATCTCTGGACAAGTGCACTTCCGCTCCGGTTCACGCGTTGGCTATAGTGATATGGGGGCAAACCGCAAACGTTATCAGGGGTTCAGGGAACTTTACCAATAGGCTGGCACACAGCGCAAAACATGCCCATGAGCAGAATCAATGGGCCAGACTCGATTGCAATGGCTGCTTACGGCGATGAGTAGATATTGTGCGCCACGATTGGATTTGAAATAAGCGAGCTTGTGCTACATACTCAAACGGACGTTAAAAAGGAAGGCAATAGACAAATCCGACGCCGGTTCACTGATCTGTAAAATATTATTCTAAAATTTAGTGCCAATATGATAATTTTCGATGAATTAAAAACGACCTTTTCTAGTACAGGTTACGCCATCATTAACACCAATTTAGATGAGGCAGTTTTAGATGGCGCTATCGCCGATCTTAATCCTTATTTTGGAGCCGATCGACAGCACCCTATTCATGTTCCCTATGCCGATAATGGAAGGGTCCAAGATGGTTGGCACATCAGCCAAAATGTTTTAAAAGTAGCGCAATGCCCTGCAATAATTGAGGCCATAGAAGGCATCTATAATGCCAAAGCAAGGCCTTTTCAAACGTTGAATTTTTACAAGGGAACTGAGCAACGAGCTCACGTAGACAGTATTCACTTTAACTCAGAGCCTTTCGGCGCGATGTGTGGCGTTTGGGTTGCTCTCGAGGATATAGGTCAGGAACAGGGACCGTTGGCATATCATTCTGGTAGTAACCGATTACCTGAAATGAATTATGACTACTTTGATTTAGAGTCTTCGTCGTCAAATTACGACCTCTATTTAGAGTGCTTGCATGAAGTAATCGACAAAAATAACTTCAGCTTAGAGCATGCTACGATTAAAAAGGGCCAAGCTCTTATTTGGGCAGCGAATACCATTCACGGCGGAGCCAAGCAAACCAATAAAGAGCTAACAAGGTATTCTCAGGTCACCCATTATTACTTGGGCGGAGCAAAAGCATGGCGGCCTAGTGAGAGTACTAACTCTCGCTTCTATTTCAAACCAGATTGGGTTCAAGACGTTAGCAATAAGCCATATAAATACCCGCTTCCAGACCCCACTTTCTCTCAAAGAGTTTTTGATAAATTAAAAAGAACTTTCTCTGGCAAGTGACTGCTTAGGGTAAGGCGCTATCACAGGAGTGATTTGGGGCAGTATTCCTATCTTTCTAGGCCAACTTAATTGGCTAACCTGTCGCCTAACGTTTTAGCTTTGGTGAATAATTTCAACTAGCCGTCGTGTCTTTCTATAATATTCACTGGCTGCTAGCTAGAATGAGCGTTATCGTTGATAGACACCCCTGACCGGAAGCAAAGAATAATGCGTTTGAAACCCTGGCAAGTTGTAGCCGCCGTTTGTGTTGGATTAGTTGTTGTGCTCGGCTTCATCAAATTTATGCAAATTCGTGCTGCTATTGCGTTTGGCGAATCGTTTCCTGAGCCCAGTGAAACAGTTGAGATTCAAACGACTGAGTTCAGTAGCTGGCAGGCTGAAATATCGGTGGTTGGCGAGGTTCGTGCCAGCCGCGAGGTGGCATTGCGCAATGAGGCTGAGGGCGTGATTGCTATCATTGGCTTTCAGGCCGGCGGCCAAGTCAAAGCCGGCGACATACTTCTGCAGCTAGACATAGGCGAAGAGCAAGCCAGTTTAGAAGTAATAGCACCACAAGTTAAACTGGCCCAACTCGATTTGAAGCGAATCTCGGGTTTGGTCAATAGAAAAGCGGTGAGTCAACAAGACGCCGATAGGGCTGCGGTACAGTTGGCAGTTGCTGAAGGCCAGCGGGCTGCGGTCAAAGCAGTTATCGCCAACAAGACTGTGATCGCGCCATTTGATGGCTTTGCAGGCCTGCATGATTTTGAGGTAGGCGAGTTTCTCTCGGCCAATTCTGTAATCACCGATTTGGTAGGTGATCTGGATACTCTCTGGATTGATTTTTCAGTGCCACAAAGATATTCCGGGCTGTCTTCTTACACAGCTGTTTTGATTGATGCGGCAGAGTTTGGCACTGACCGACTTAGTGCCACTATTTCAGCATTGGAGCCAATGATCTCTAGCCAATCGCGCAGTCTGAATATTAGGGCGGTGCTCGACAACAAAAAACGTTTACTCAAACCTGGTGCCATCGTGAATGTATTCGCACCAGTTGGCGATGTGCGCCAGATTGTGCGTTTACCAAACACAGCAGTGCGCCTCGATTCCTTTGGTGCGTATGTATTTGTTCTTACTAAAGACAGCGGCGATCAGTGGCGAGCAAGCCGCAGGCCGATTACGGTGGTTGCCAAACAGGATTACGATTCAATAATCAGCACTGGCTTACAAGCTGGAGAAGTGGTGGCCACCATGGGCTCGTTTAAATTGCGCGAGGGCTTGCTGGTCTATCAAGCAAAAGATAAGCAACAGAGAGCCCAACAGTCCAGCCAAGCAGAGCAGGGCGTAGAGCCCGTGGGTGCTGACATTGTCGATTGAGCGCGGTCAGCAGCCTAAAGGGGGCATGGCTCTGGAACAACAGAAAGCCTCTATCATGGATGTTTTTTCAACCCGGCCAGTGCTGGCAATTGTGCTGTCATTGGCGATTTTTCTGGTGGGTATTCGGGCGGCAATCGATCTACCAATTTTGCAGTTCCCCAAAATTGCCAGCACCTCACTGCAAATTACCACGCCCTTTATTGGCGCCCCTGCCGAAGTAGTGCAGGGTTTCATTACTGAGCCAATTGAACGCGCGGCGTCGTCAGTGCCAGGCGTTGACTATGTGGATTCAAGCACCACCTTGGGTGTCAGTATTGTGACTGTATGGTTGAAGCTAAACGAAGACAGCACCCACGCATTGGCTGAACTGTCGTCGCGGCTTGACCAAATACGCTTTGAATTGCCTGAAGGCGCCCAAGACCCCTCGGTAGAGGTAGTCAGAGCCGATAGAGCGTTTGCAATTTTCTATTTGCAAGTTAATTACGATGAAGAAGTTGCAGAAATCTCCCGCTTAGAAGCAACTGATTATCTGTCTCGCAACGTTACTCCAACCCTCACCGCAATCCCGGGAGTGCAGCGCATTGGTCTGTCTGGCAGTCGCTCGCCGGCAATGAGAGTTTGGATGGACCCGTTAAAACTGGCCGCTCATGATCTCGCGGCTGACGAGGTTGCTAATGCCTTGCGGGCCAATAACTTAATTGCCACGGTTGGTAAAAGTGAAAACAACGCACAGCGCATCGGCTTAATGACCGACACATCGCTGAGCACGGTTGAAGACTTTGAGCGTTTAGTGGTTAAAGAGGTCAATGGCACGCTAATTCGCCTCAGCGATGTTGCTTCAATCAGCGTTGGTGAAGACGAAGGTGAGGTTAATGCCCGATCAAGTAAAGACACCGTGTTGTTCATCTCGGTGTGGCCTCTGCCAGGTGCTAATGAAATTGACATTGGTGACCGTCTCTACGTGCTCGTAGACGAAATCAATGCCAACTTGCCCAAAGGCTTAAGTATTAGTGAGGGCTTTGATGGCACTCTTTACATGCGCAGTGCCCTGAAAGAAATTTTTATTACCCTGGCCGAGACCATTCTGCTGGTGGGCTTGGTAGTGCTGCTCATGATGGGTTCAATCAGAACCGCAATGGTGCCACTTATCACCATTCCCATCTCTTTGTTGGGTGCCGTGGCTGCGATGACCTTAATGGGGTTCACCTTAAACTTATTAACGGTGTTGGCGATTGTGCTATCAGTGGGGCTGGTGGTGGATGATGCCATTGTGGTGGTTGAAAATGTCGCACGTCATATGCGCATGGGCATGAGCCGTTTAGAGGCTGCACTCGCCAGTTCGCGGCAATTATTCACTCCAATTGTCAGTATGACCATAACGCTGGCCGCAGTTTACGCGCCGATTGGCTTGCTTTCGGGGCTTACCGGCGCGCTATTTAAAGAGTTTGCTTTCACCTTGTCGGTGGCCGTTATCATCTCCGGCATTGTAGCGGTCACGCTGTCACCGATCATGAGCGCTTATGCTTGCCCTGAAGGGGGTGAAGAAGGGCGCTTTACCTTAAGGGTAAACGCTGTTTTTGACTCGATCAAAGCACGTTACAGCAGGGTGTTGTTGTTCACCATCGGCTATAAACACCAGGTGCTAGCGCTGGCTGTGTTTGTCAGCCTGCTAACGGTGCCGTTTTACCTGTTGTCTCTTAAGGAGCTGGCTCCAACCGAAGATCAGTCGAGCATCAATGTGATTGTGACATCCGCGCCTGAGGCCTCGCTTAAATACACTGACAAGCAGATGGACGAAGTTGTTGACTCGATGCTCAAGCTCGACGGCGCAGAATCAATGTGGCAAATCGTCTCACCGCAAGGTGGCTTCGGTGGAGTGAATTTTGTGCCTCTGAGTGAGCGCGATGAAAGTGTGCAGGGCATGTTCTGGCAAGCATTTTCATCACTCTCGCAGATACCCGGCGTTAAGGCTTTTCCGGTGCTTAATTCGGCGCTGCCCACTGCAGGAAATTTCTCTGTTGAGATGGTGGTAATGAGCACCGACCCGTATTTGGATATGAAAAACTACGCTGATAAAATGGTCGGCGCGGCGCAACGCAGCGGAAAGTTTCTGTTTGCCGATACCGATCTAAAAATCGATCTGCCACAGGCGCGTTTCCGCTTAGACCGCGACCGCATAGCCGACCTTGGCATGGATTTGGCCAGTGTCAGCCGCCAGCTGAATGCGCTGTTGTCGGGGAATTTTGTTAACCGTTATGATCAAGACGGCCGCGCTTACCGAGTGGTAGCCATGGTGGAAGACGCCAGCACCCTTAACCCCGATGCAGTGATGGATTTAAAGATTCGCACACCGGCTGGTGAATTGATTCCGCTACGCTCGTTCGCGCAATTGGAGATCGAAACCGCGCCACGCGCACTCAGCAAGTTTCAGCAAAAGAACGCGTTCCGCATATTCGGTGAAGTTATTCCCGGCACCACCAAAGAACAAGGGCTGGCAGCACTTGAGCTGGCAGCCAAGGAAATCCTGCCGGCAAGCTACAGCGTTGACTATTCTGGCGAGTCGCGGCAGATACGGCTAGAAGGCAATACTCTAGAGGGTGTGTTGCTTATTGCACTGGTGTTTGTTTTTCTGGTTCTGGCCGTTCAGTTCAATAGTTTTCGCGACCCGCTGGTGGTGTTGCTTGGTTCTGTGCCGTTGGCCTTGGCCGGCGCCATGATGTTTGTTTTCTTGGGGTTCACCACCGTCAATATCTACTCTCAGGTAGGCCTAATTACCTTGGTTGGCTTAATTGCCAAGAACGGGATTCTAATTGTTGAGTTTGCCAATCACTTGCAAAGGCAAGGATCAGACAAGCTCGAGGCTGTAAAACTCGCAGCCGAAACACGATTGCGGCCGGTATTAATGACCACCGCGGCCACTGTTTTCGGACACTTTCCACTCATATTAGTGAGTGGTGCAGGCGCTGAAGCGCGCAACAGTATTGGCATAATACTAGTGGCAGGAATGATTGTGGGAACGGTATTCACGCTGTTGGTACTGCCCACAATTTACCTAGTGCTAGCGTCTGATCACAGACCGGAGAAGAGTAAGCAATCGCTATTGGATGAGGCGGCTGTGCCAGCCAACTAGACTCTGGAATAGGGCAATTTGTTCTTACTGCTTCTAAGCGATAGGGCCCCATTTGATTTGAATCGCCGCTGCAAGACTGATGATTCCAATCACCCAGAAGGACATCACCAACACGCTTCGTTTGGTGAAGCTTTGGTCGATGGATTTTTTAATGCCAATTTCATCCTTGTTCGGTTTGCCGGAATTGGGTAACCAAAAGCGACTGATCATTGCGTAGTACACGAGTATTGGAAGGATAATGACTTGAGGGAACCAAGGCGACCACGGAAGCGATGCGAAAAAGCTGGTGGCCACGACAGCCAGGACTATAAATCCATACAGAGGTAACGGCGCAATCTTACGATAAACAAATGCACGCCCAGCGAGCCAAAAACAAACAATGCCCAGTACCACTAAGCTGGCAGACCTAGGAATATTGCTAATAGTTTCCTGGGTGGGGTCGCCAAAAAATGGCATAACAAGACTGAGCAATTCAGTAAGGCCAAACACCACGACAAAAACTGCGAATATTTCGACCAACCTTTTTTGCATAGTTATTGAGCTAGGTACTTTCCAACGATCGATCATGGCCGGAGTTGCTTCCAATGCTGCTTCGCGCTGGTCCAGATCGCCACCGGCAAGACTGTCGGCCAAGCCGCTGATGTCTCTTCGGTCACCAGCACGCGCGTCGACCCACTGATAGCGGCCGGTTTCCTTTAAACTGTCTTTGAATTCGATTGTTGAAATTACTACACAAACCAGTTTGCCTGCGTGGGCTTTTGTTAATTGCTGGATCCACGCTTGCGAGCTGCGGTTGCTGAGAATGGCAATATGGTGTTTAGGATCTTGCTCTTCAGTTACACTGGTGTGGCCTGTTTGCTTGAATATCTGCTCCAGATGTTTGGCGAATGGTTGGTCGATTGGGTCAACATGAACTGTATAAGTGAAAGGCTGGCCCTCCTGAGGTGTAGCAATATCAAGATTGAATTTTGCTTTAGACACCAACGGCTGGTGCTTGGCCAAGCGAAACTTTTGTAGGTCTTCTTCGGGTTGCATCCAGCGCAATAGATTGGCGGAGCGGCGCATTGTTACTAGGTAGAAAAAGAGTGTGAATACGAATAGACCTGCCAATGGCAGCAGGGAATGATCGCTAAAATCCATTAACCTAATGGCAAGAAAAGCAGGAACTTGAATCACAATGCTGAGCAAGCTTGCCTGCTTTAATTTTTTATATTCAAGCTTGTGGCGCAACAATGGTGCGCCATAGCGCAAACCAGCGAGTAACGACCAGCCAGCCACAAAAAAGTAAAAGTAGGCCTGCCCAGTTTTACCTAGGGTATCGGGCAGTTCTTGCGAAGGCATCAGGGCGATATCGATAAGTGGAATCATGCACGCGACTAATGGCGCAAATACCACTAGCAATGCAGCCCACAGCGCGGCCGGCATTTTTCTAAATCGAGATGGCGTAACAATCAGATCATGTAATGGTTTTTTCCCTTCTTTTAGAAAAGCCACCAGTTGTTTCAATCCTTTTTTGAATCCGCTGCGAAAATCAAAGCTGACTAAACCCTGTAGCTCGTCAGGTAGGTCTACCGGCTCAAAGATTACCAGTATTATCTCACGCCCACTGGCAACCACCGCTTGCCATTCTTGTTGTGTGTAGGGTGACTCTAGACTTGCCTTCGAGACGACCAGTATTAACCGGCTGGCAAGGTTAACACCATCTTTCAGACCATCTGCCCAAACAGTGCCGGCCTGCAGCTGTTGCAAATCGAACCAAATATCCACTCCTTGCTGCTGCAGATTAAGAGCCAGTGACTCTGCAAAATACAATTGGCGACGAGAATAACTAACAAAAGTTGTCATTGTTTTCTTGCCGCAGTGACCAGCGTATTGATCAATCCTTTTACATCTTCAGCGTTTTGGCCCTTGATATTAAACATTGTAGCCACCGGGCTAGTGATAGCCAGATTCGGCGAGCCGACTTTGAGCTTTTCCCATAGATCGCGAATCATTTCATCCGCCGCTTTGGCGTCATTTTCATCGTCAACCAAAAATACAATGCGATCTAAAGTGATGGTGTCAAAAAGAAAATTGATTTCGGTTGCGCAGCCTTTGTTTTGCTGAGAAAACCCACGCAGGTCCATGAGTACCACGTCAGATGATTCAGTAAACGCCGAGACAGCTTCCTCCCAGGTATCGTCAAAGCAGTACATGTCTAGATCCTTGAAACTCAGGTCCCAGCGTCGAGGGCGCTGCATAAACTTCTCTATGCGGCCGTCAATTTGGGCTCGGTTCTTGGCAAAAGAGTGCGGCGCTTGAAGGTACATGAAGATCATCGCCACTATGTAACCAAGCACAATGATGACGCCCACTATTGGTCCTATATAAAACCAGTCATTAAATGCCGGCGTGCCGAATATCCAGGCCCAGGCAAGGCAAGAAAAGAATATAACGCTAATTTGGTTCTCTGAGTGCCCACGGTATTTGTATCGAATGTAAGAAGGGTCCACCACGGTAAAGGTTGAGCCTATGTGTTGCCAGTACCGGCGTATAGCCCCAAACGTAAGGTCCATGTTTGCGTCTCTGCCAAATACTCGGAGAATGAGAAGGCGACGATTGGGCGCCTTATTGGCGAGTTTCATGACATGAAGATGTAACAATAGTGGCGCTATCACCGCCATGCCAGCCCACAACTGCCATGCATAAAATGAGCTAAAACCAGCGTTTATTAGTGCGACCAATGCTAATAGAGGATACAAAGAGTACTTCGGGTGAATTAATGTTTTTATGATCTGTTCAGGCGCAATCAGAATCCAGCGCCGAAACCAACCAGCTTTTTGCGCGCCGGTTAACGCCTTGTCTTTGTAATTTCCAGCGTATACAAAATAGCGAATGCACAGCAGTACTATGAATCCGCCGCTCACGTAGTTGACCGGCAATAGATTTTTTGCTTCACCACCAACAGACCAGAAAAACAGTTGCCATAAGCTAAGAACTCCGGCAACTCCTACTGCATCGTAAATGATCCACCGCCGAAACAAGTGCAGCGAGCCGCGAGTTTGTGCATGGCGTACCGTATCGCTATTGGGGTCGATAGATTCTCGATCCAACTCAAGTAACTTTGGCGTTGTTTTGGCAACTTGATCTGCTATCTCTCCTGATAGAACACGCGTGTTGCCTTCTTTTGGAGACGATTTAAGCATCAGCGCTTGCGCGCGCTTACCCAAAACCATACGCAGCACGTAAATTACAGGCATCGTAATCAGAAGCGCAATTATCATTCCTTGTATCAAAGTAGCCTCGCTATTGTCAGTTTGTTTTTTATCAGTTTAAATGAGAATAGAGGCTTTATATCAGGGAGTCCACAGAAAAATCAGCGTCAATAACGGCACAATCCTGATACTCGCGCGCGGCACGCCCTTACTTGCCAAGGTTATGCTTTAGGAGTTGTGTGGTAGTAATGGTGGCATTGTTTGCAATGACGTTAGATTTCTCACTCGAGGTTTAAAGCCACATGAATGGCTGTCGTAACTGCATAGCAAGTATCGTTGTATTTTTGCTACTTACTTTCCCTCTTTACGCCCAGGCAACCTGGTCGATTGTGGCAGTTGACCCTGAGACAGGTGAGGTAGGCATCGCTGTAGCAATCTGCAACCCAGGGGCACAATTTATTGCGGCTGTTGTGCCTGGGTTTCGAATGGTGGCAGCGCAAGCCGAGACCAGCCACGTGGGCGAGACATGCCAAACAATTGATAGCAAAAGGTGTGGGCGCCGAGCAGGTTCTTTCACAGCTTAAAAATCCTTCTTTTTACGACGGCTGGTTTACCCGCTAAGCTCCCGACACTTCAATATGGAGTTGCAACTCTGACACCTAAACCAAATGCGGGTTTTATTGGAGGAGACAAAATCTACACCTGGTTTGGTGGCATATCCAGCGATAGCTACTCGGTGCAAGGAAATACCCTACGCTCAGAGAATGTTATTTCAACTACATCGCGGGCGTTTGAGGTACAGCAGAGCGCAGGTTGCCGTCTAAGCCTCAGTGAGCGCTTGCTGCGCGGGCCTTGGAGGCGGGTCGAGACGCGGGCGGCCACAAGAGGTGCCCGTTGAACAAGCCAGCGTTGTCCGCTCTACTCATGGTAAAACCACCCTTAACAGACAATGTTCGCAGTAACAATTCAGTAGGATCAACAAATATAATTACCCCAAAGGAAATCAACCCTCTGCAAGGTGCCTACTACTTGGTCATGCCCTATAGCCCACCAGAAGAGTATGTTGACCCCGTTACGCTTTTAAGGAAGAAGTTTGAGGCGTCAGGGCAACAAGCCTGCCAGCGCAGTGCTAAGCCTTTGTAATTGCCCATATCAAAGGCGGTCGGTGAGATTTTTTTGTTCTCGACCGTTTATTTCCTGAAATTTCAGCCTTATGGTAAAGAAAATGACCGTATCCAAAGCAAATCAAATTCGAGCATTGCAAAAGAGCATTGAAACCGGACCCTGCGCCAGTTGCGGTGGTTAATGGGGGAAAATATATTCGGCACAATTCTCAAACTCATGCCGGCAGCGAAGGCTTGGCGACTTTGTTTAAGCGATTATCAGAAACCTCACCGCGAGTAAACATAGTGCGCGCCTTTGAGGATGGCAACTTTGTGTTTGCCCGCACTGAGTATGATTTCTCTAATCGAAATATTGGTTTTGAAGTGTTTCGATTAGAAGACAGTAAGGCAGTGAGGATGGCTACGAGAACAAAAATGGTGAGCAAAACGCCACAATAAAAATATAATTTTCTATGCAATATACAAATCCATTAAGTAAATGCTGTCGATTTCATTTTGCATTTTATTGGCCAGCCAAATGTGTTTTTTTTGAAGGCTTTAACTAAATCGCAGTGTCTCAGCAACCGCTCGGCTTAACTTTAATAAGTCATCAACAGACCTGAGATGTGCAGGCTGCAAGGCAGTGAGAAGAGTGCCCCAAATAATGGTAAGGCTCGGCTAGCGCCTACTATTCTCAAAGGAGTTAATATCCACCTGAAATGTAATTTTCAAGCTGGTGAATAGTTGTCTTTTGCTCGGAGATAATTAGTTTGACCAAGTCGCCGATGGTTAAAATCCCAACTAACCGGCCATTATCAAGCACAGGAAGATGACGAATGCGTTTGTTCGTCATCAGCGTCATGCAATCCTTTAAAGTGTTGTCTGGTTCGACATACAAAATATTTTTCGTCATCAACTCGCTGACTTTGGTTTTTTTGGAAAACTTGCCTTTTAAGATTAGCTTTCGTGCGTAATCACGCTCGGTGAATATGCCAACCAATTTCTCGTTTTCCAAGATAAGCAGGCCGCTAACATTTTTATCTGCCATCATTTCGAGAGCTTCGAATACCGAACTGTCGGGAGCAATCGACCATATTTCGCTGCTTTTGAGCGTTAAGATATTACCTACAGTAGTCATAATTCACCTTCGTCGTGTTTGATTTTTGGGAGAATGTTTTACAGCTAAGCCTCTAAAAAATAGACCAGAGGTGGCAACTATGCAAATTAATCAACCCGATAGGGCGGATTAAAATAGGCATGTTCGAGTTTAAATCTCTGTTTAAGTTTAGGTCTGCTTCAGCTTAAAGGCCTCAATATTTGGTTTTTGAAATCTTTTGGCCATGACAAAAAGTGTAACTCAAATTCGGTTTTTAATGACTGTGTTGGGCAAGCTACCGCCCGTTGGCTTTACTTTGCCAACAGGCAGCACCATACTCGAAGCAGCCGTTCACTAATATTGAATTCAACCGAGTCTGGCTCTCGTTTCTAGTTAACTATTAATAATCAGTGAGTAGAGGATTGCTCTGTATAGCGATTACGTACACGGGAGACATACAAAACAGAACTCCTGACTCATGGAGAGGAACGTCCTACTGGGGATTTTGGGTCTAAAATTGAATCGGCGTGAGTTTATATTCATCTCAAAAAGATGAACTAGTGGGAATAATAATAACAACAACTTAAATACCGTCAGTAAAAAGTTTCACGATCATATACAGGATTATTTAGTATCCCCTTGCCATTTTTCTAATGTGTCTCGGCCATCTTTAAATAGCACCAAAAGCTCCTTAGCAGCGTTTAGTTGGGCACTCTGCCAACTTACCCACCAATCCAATGACTTGATAAATCCCTGATCTCTGCAAGCCTCTTCAAACGGTATTGCAAGGACTACGAGTGAAGCATGACGATATTCTTTGCCTTCATTCATCACCAGTTTC
>JBLHME010000061.1:0-17885 GCA_047623225.1 Cryomorphaceae bacterium | reverse complement strand
CGCCACAAACCGCGCCACAAACCGCGCCACAAACCGCGCCACAAACCGCGCCACAAACCGCGCCACAAACCGCGCCACAAACCGCGCCACAAACCGCGCCACAAACCGCGCCACAAATCGCGCCACAAGTCGCCCCACAAGTCGCCCCACAAGTCGTCCCACAAGTCGCCCCACAAGTCGCCCCACAAGTAGCTACGCAAGTCGCTACGCAACAGGTGAGCGAATCGCCTGCAGTGCAGGCGACCACGATTGCGATTACTCTTGCAGGAAATAACGAATGGGGTGAGTTAGTTGAACAAACCGAACTTATCGGTTTATCAAAAGAATTGGCTATGAATTGCGCATGTGAGCGCCTGGGCGAAGATAAGATTGAACTGACGCTGTCGCCTACAATTAAGCATTTATTCAAGGACAACAGATTAGATGATATTCGCGACAACGTACGAGTAATAATGAATCAAAATTTGCAGGTGGTGCTTGAAATTGAAGAGTCCGATCGAGAGACACCGGCAGAATGCCTGCAGCGTTTAGGCTATGAGCAACTTGAACAAACCAAACAACAACTTCATAACGACCCGGGTGTAAAAGCCTTGATGTCGGAATTTAATGCAACAATCAACGAAGAGTCGATCAAGCCGATTGGGCAATGATCGCAAAAAAGGTTTTAGAGAATGAAAGGTGGACTAGGTAACATAATGAAGCAGGCGCAAGCCATGCAAGAAAATATGCAGAAAGCACAAGAGGAACTTGCGCGAATCGAAGTCGTGGGTGAATCGGGTGGTGGATTGGTGAAGCTCACAATGACTTGTAGGCATGACGTGAAAAGTGTCAATATTGATCCAGAGCTGCTTGGTGATGTGGAAGACAAAGAGGTTTTAGAAGACCTAATTGCAGCAGCGCTAAACGATGCGGTGCGCAAAGTTGAAAAAACGTCAGAGGAGAAAATGTCTGGACTCACTGGTGGTTTGAATATTCCTGGCATGAAGATGCCGTTTTAACAGGTGGCAACTTCTGCGGCAATTGAAGCCTTAAAAGAGGCCCTAAAAGCTCTACCGGGAGTAGGGCCTAAGAATGCACAGCGTATGGCGTTTCATTTGATGGAGCGCAATCGCGAAGGAGCCAAGGAAATCGCCGATGCCTTGAACCATGCATTGGAAAGTGTCACAGCATGTCAACGTTGTAATACCTTCTGTGAAAGTGAGTTATGTGAGATTTGCGTCTCTACGAAACGCGATCGCAGCCTTTTGTGCGTGGTTGAAACGCCTGCTGATTTGCAGGCGCTTGAACAGGTAGGTGCGTATCAAGGATTGTATTTTGTGTTAATGGGCAGATTATCTCCTTTAGAAGGCATAGGCCCAGAAAAACTAGCGTTTTCGCGATTGAACGATCTAGTAGCAAACAACTCAATAGAAGAAGTTGTTATTGCCACTAACATTACCGCCGAGGGCGAAACAACCGCGGACTACACGCAGCAACTGCTGGCACCTTATGACCTGAAAATCACCCGCTTGGCTCGAGGCGTACCGGTAGGTGGAGAATTAGAGTATATGGATCAAAAAACGCTAGCGGCAGCATTTAAAGATAGGCGCAGCACTAATTGACAGTCCTTTATGCTGTGTTTCACAGTTGCTCATCTATAACGGCAGCACAAATGAAATCGTTTTCAGTTATGCCGTTGACGCTGTGAGTGCGAAAGCCGATTTTACAACGATTGTAAGCAACAACCATTTGCGGGTGGTGGTCTTGCTGCTGGGCAATACAGGCGACTGAATTTACAAATTTCATGGTGAGCGCAAAATTGTCAAAGTGAAAGGTTCTGCACAGCTCGTTTTCAGTGGCGCAAAATTGCCAGAGTGGAGTGTAGTGACGCAAGGACTCGATTCGTGACAAATTGAGTACCGATTCCTTGTCGGAATAGTGGCGGCAGTGTTTATTGATAAGAGGGTTCATAGTATTGTGTACTCTAACAACAGTTAAAAAACTATACAAAAGTAAGGAGCAAGGCCTGTGCCGCAAAACCATAATGCCCTCGTCTGGATGGACCTAGAGATGACCGGGTTAGAACCAGAAAAAGACCGAATAATTGAAATGGCCACGATTATAACTGACAAGGATTTACGTACAATTGCTGAAGGCCCAGTGATTGTCATCCATCAGAGCCAAGAGTTGATCGATGGCATGGATGAATGGAATACTCGAACCCACAATCGCACTGGATTGGTCACAAAAGTCAAAACCAGCAGGGTGACTGAACGTCAGGCTGAGATTGAAACTTTAGATTTCATTCAACGCCATACGCTTAAGAATAGGGCTCCTTTATGCGGCAATAGTATTTGTCAAGATAGGCGTTTTTTATACAAATACATGCCTGAGCTAAGTCAGTGGTTACACTACCGCAACGTGGATGTTAGCTCTTTTAAAGAAATAGCCCGTAACTGGTCGCCTAGTATATTGCCAGGTTTTGAAAAGCGTGCATCACACCAGGCGATGGACGATATTAAAGAGTCCATATCGGAACTTAAATATTATCGCGACAATTTAATTAGACTGGATATGGATTAATCGCAACTAAGCTGTGCGAGCGCCCAGTCGATGTGTTCGCACACCATGGCGCTCGCGCTTGGGCGCTTATTTTCTAAGGCTTGAATTATTTCTGCGCTATCGGAATCGTCATCTCTAATTGCATTACCGAGCGCCACCGCAATGTTGCGCAACCATGCTTGGTATCCAATGCGTCGAATAGGCCCGCCCTGGGTATTGGTTAAAAACTCTTTTTCACTCCACGCGAATAGATCCAGCAATTTTCTGTCAGTTAACTGTTCGCGCGGGGTGAAATCGGCTTCTTTGCTGGTTTCTGCAAACTTGTTCCAAGGGCAAACGAATTGACAATCATCGCAGCCATAAATCCTGTTACCCATTTTGCTGCGCAGATGTTCAGGTATTGCATCTTTAAGCTCGATGGTTAAATACGAAATACATAAGCGTGCGTCTACCTGATAAGGGCCAATGATGGCCTGAGTGGGACAAATATCAATGCATTTTTTACAGCTCCCACAATGATTGGTAGCAGGTGTATCAATGGGCAAAGGGATATCCACATAAAGTTCACCCAAGAAAAACCATGAACCGGTTTTAGAGTCGAGCAAGTTAGTGTGTTTGCCAATCCAGCCCAAGCCGGCTTTTTCTGCCAGCGCTTTCTCCATTACTGGGGCGCTATCGGTGAACACGCGGTACCCAAACGGGCCTATTTCAGATTCAATTTTTAGCGCTAGCCGTTTTAATTTGGCCCGCAGCACCTTATGGTAATCGCGGCCAAGAGCATATCGGGATATATAGCCGAGCTTGGGCATCTCTAAGACATTTTCTGCGTCTTCAATGTCTGCTGGCGCATAGTCGATACGAACAGAAATAACACGGCGAGTCCCCTCTACCAGCTTTTCTGGTCGAGTGCGTTTGAGCCCATGTTTGTGCATATAGTCCATTTGACCGTGCATTCCATTATCTATCCATCGGTTCAAATGTTGTTCATGTGCCTGTAAGTCAAGATCGCTAATACCAACGGCGTTAAATCCAACTTGTTTACCCCACAATTTAATTTTTTTCGCAAGGTCGTGCAATTCCACCTCTGAATAGGGCGTCTCGGAACCGATCGATTGAGTGCTAGGTGGCTTAGATGCTGTCATAATAGACGCATGATACCGTAGTTTAGATTGAGAGTAGTTACACCATGACAGGCAACTTAAGTTGGACGGCTAATAATTTAGCGCAAACGCACGAAATTGGAGGGAAAATCGCAGAGACTCTCAGGTTTCCAGCGTGTGTGTACCTAGACGCTCCAATGGGAGCAGGCAAAACAACATTGTGTAAGTCTATTATTCAGCGTTTGGGTTGTTCCGAAGCGGTTACCAGCCCCACTTACAATTTGATCCAGCAATACCCTGTTTCACAAGGAATGGTATTTCATATGGATCTATATCGCCTAAACGATCCTGCAGAATTGGAGTATTTGGCAATTGAAGATCTGTGGTCTCAAAGGAGTATTTTTTTAATAGAGTGGCCCGAGCGAGGGCAGGGTCATTTATGGCCTGCAACGCACACCATTACTATTCGCAAAAAAGGCGCGGAACCCGATGATAAACGCGAAATTGTTCTGCACCCTAGTGGCTAAATAAATTTTTTGCCGTTTTCTAATTGTTGAAGTTAGTTAACAATTTGTCTAATTAAAATAGGCGAGACTCCGCCTCGAGTTCAGGTAAACACGCTGTTTAATGCGGCTGTTAAACCTTACCAAAAGACTTATCCTTTTTTGGACCGCATTGAAGGTCATTGGCATTCTGCGTTATGACTCTGAGCTGGGTCGCCCCCCCCCTATCACCCTAAGGCCGCCCCAGCTCTCTTTTCTAACACTTGGCTAGTCTTCGGCTATCGATAAGCACATTAGTAACAGTTTATAGTTCTCGAAATGCAGGCTGAAACCTGTTGTAATTGGCTTCATCTATTGTCTTTGAGCTGCGTTTACACGCAATCTGTGATTATTCAAATTACCACCTTTATTAAACGAGCTATACATCAGACATTTTGTCTGGCGATCTGCGTTATTGGGTTTGCGCCCGCTCAGGCTCAGGTAACGCTGCAGCAAGTAAATGATTTGCGGGTTTGGCATTCGCCCGATAGAAGCAGGATTGTCTTCGATGTTTCAGCAGATGTTAGATATATAATCTTTGAGCTTCCAAATCCCCAACGATTGGTGGTGGATATAGAAAATGCTGATTTGAAAATCCAGCTCCCCAGCTTACAGGCGGATAATCCGCATATTTCTGCGGTTCGATCGGGGCGACCCAAAGATGGTGTTTTACGATTTGTGTTTGAGCTTCGTAAACCTTTGAAAAATAGTAGCTTTGTATTGTCTCCAAATGAACTGTACGGTCACCGATTGGTGGTGGACCTGAAGGATCTAGGCGCGTCTTCAGGTATGCCCAGTGAATTACCAGTCGAACCACCAAAGAACGCATTGATCAATCAGAGTGGCGTTGCAGGCAGCGCAAATCCCGCTGAAAAAAAGCCAATATTGGATCAAAGACCTGCTCAAGCTATTAGCCGAAAATTAATTGTTGCAATTGATGCCGGCCACGGCGGGGAAGACCCTGGTGCAATCGGGTATAGGGGCAGCCACGAGAAAAAACTTACTTTGGAAATTGCTAAGCGGTTACAAAAAAGAGTCAACAAAGACCCTAATATGAAGGCTGTGCTGATTCGCACAGGAGACTATTTTATTGAACTGCATAAACGTAGAGTAGCGGCACGAAGTCTAAACGCGGATATTTTTGTGTCGATTCATGCTGATGCATTTCGTAAAAAAAGCGCGCGAGGCTTTTCTGTATTTGCGCTATCGCAACGCGGAGCAACCAGCGCGATGGCGAGCGCTTTAGCGGCAAAGGAGAATGCCTCGGATTTGATTGGCGGCGTAAGTTTGGCAGATAAAGATCAGGTATTGGCACAAGTGTTGGTGGATTTGTCTATGACCAATACCATCAGTGAAAGTGTCAATCTCGGCGGGCGAGTTCTCAAGGAATTGTCTAAATTGGGTAAGCTGCATAGTCCGCGGGTTGAACAGGCGGGTTTTGCCGTGCTTAAATCACCCGATATGCCCTCAATATTAATCGAAACAGGTTTTATTACAAACCCCGATGAAGAGCGTAATTTACGTTCATCGCGATTTCAAAAAAAATTGGCCAATGCACTTTATACAGCGATTAATGGCTACTATGAACAAACTCCGCATTACACGCGAAGCGATTATGCATCGCCAAAATTGGGCCCACCGAGTACTCGGTCTGCGGCGATCACTAGCTCTAAGGCTAACCGTAAGCTGAGTTCACAATCCAGCCATCACATTGTCAAGCGCGGCGAATCGCTTTCCAAAATCTCAGCGCAATATAATGTTACGATTAGCTCCCTAAAAAGATTAAATGGGCTGACTAACAACACCGTTTTTCTCGGTCAAAAAATTAATCTGCCTTTAGGAACAGGGGCAACTCTGACTAAACCAAGTGCGTCGAGAAAGCATAAGGTTAGACGAGGAGATACTCTGTCAGAGATTGCTGAGCGTTATGGTTCCAGCATCAAGAGAATTATGTCCGCAAATAAGCTGCGCAGCGGCACTATACAGTTAGGGCAAACACTTAAAATACCGCAATAAATACACGAATGACGCAATCTACAGACCCTGCACCTCAAGGCCGTATTCATGCCTTAGACCCTAGATTAATTAACCAAATCGCAGCCGGTGAAATAATCGAACGACCCGCTTCGATGCTTAAAGAGCTGATCGAAAACTCCTTAGATGCAGGTGCGAGCAGTATCGACATTGAAGTTGAAAACGCCGGAGTTAAGCGTTTGAAAGTAAGTGATAACGGCCACGGAATTCTTAAGCGCGACTTGAGTATGGCATTGTCGAGACACGCGACCAGCAAGATTGAAAATCTAAACGACCTCGAACAAATTGCTACTCTTGGTTTCCGGGGTGAAGCCCTGCCGAGTATTGCATCTGTGACGCGCATGACCATTAAGTCTCACGAGCTAAATGCCGAGCAGGCATGGATGGTATCGAGTGACGGCAACAACACAACCTCGGAGCCTAGCCCCGTAGCTCACCCCGTGGGTACCACGATTGAAACCCGCGATTTATTTTACAACACACCTGCTCGGCGAAAATTTTTGCGCACTGATAACACGGAGTTTAAACACCTAGACCAAGTGGTGCGCAGAATGGCTTTGTCGCGTTTTGACGTGGCCTTTAAACTTACACACAACGGTCGAGTGGTATTGCATTTACCCAGCATTCCGGCCAATGATTCAAGACGAATCAAAATGGTATGCGGCGACAATGTGCCGGATAACAGTGTCTATTTTGATGAACAACGTGAAGGCATGCGCCTGTCTGGTTGGGCAGGCTTGCCAAGTTTTTCTCGCAGCCAAGCGGACATGCAGTATTTCTTCCTAAACGGTCGTTTGATACGCGATAAAACCATCATTCATGCAGTGCGTTTAGGGTACCAAGATGTGCTCTTTCATGGTCGCCACCCAATTTACGTTCTCTATCTAGAAATGGACCCTGCCGGTGTTGATGTGAATGTACACCCAACCAAGCATGAAGTACGTTTTCGTGAAAGCCGCAGTGTACACAGCTTTGTTTTTCGCGCCTTGCAAAGAGTGGTTGGGGCCAGTGCGGGAGAACATGGAAGTTTACAGGTTGATGCAGAGCATGGCGCTGCGATGCCAAGACCGATAAACCCGAACCAGCTAAATAAGCAATCTGCATTGAAATATGAAAGCCCGCAACGGCTAAACGATGGCCAAGTGCAAGAGCAGATTAATGCCTACGGTAAATTAACCGAAGCGGCGTTTAGACCGGCAGCTAGTGGGTCGAATTCAATCGACTCGAATCAAGTGCCAGGATCACCGCTGGGCGCCGGATTTTCAACCAGCGAGAATGCCAGCGGCGAGATTCCACCCATGGGTTATGCCTTGGCGCAATTGAAGGGCATTTACATTTTGGCCGAAAATGCTTCTGGTTTGATAATGGTGGATATGCACGCAGCGCATGAGCGTATTACCTATGAGCGCCTTAAACAATCGATGGACGATGCGGTGATAGTACAGCAGTCGTTATTAGTGCCAGTGACAATTCAAGTTAGTGAAACTGAAATTATGGCTTGGCAGCAACAACAAGACTTGTTTGATAAATTGGGTTTGCAGGTTGAACAGCTCGATCAACTAGTGCTGGTGGTAAGAAGCGCACCGCAAATTTTAGCAAATGCCGATGTTTCGCAATTGGTGCGTGATGTTTTGGCTGACTTAGTCGCGCATGAGCAAAGCAGTCGGATTGAGGAAACCATTCATGAGATACTTTCGTCGATGGCTTGTCATGGCTCGGTGCGCGCTAATCGATTGTTATCTATTGCTGAAATGAACGCCTTATTACGCGACATGGAGGCGACTGAGCGCAGCGGACAGTGCAATCACGGCAGGCCTACTTGGGTACAAATGTCCTTATCACAGTTAGACGGCTGGTTTAAGCGCGGCCAATGATGCCTGCAGAGCAAATACCCGTGGTTTGTTTGATGGGGCCAACCGCCACCGGAAAAACCGATGCGGCGGCGCAGGCATTTGACGCCTTCGATGCTGAAATCATCAGTGTTGATTCCTCGTTAGTGTATCAAGGGATGAATATTGGCACGGCGAAACCTGATGAAAGTTTTTTGCGGCAATATCCACATCACTTGATTAATCTAAGGCACCCTAATGAAAGCTACTCGGTGGCTGATTTCTACCACCAATGCACTGAGCTTATTAGTTCCATTACTGCCTCAGGAAAGGTGCCTGTATTGGCGGGTGGCACAATGTTCTATTTTAATACCTTGGAACACGGTTTAAGTGATCTGCCCGCTGCAAATCAGGAGTTACGAGGCCAAATCAGCAGCGAGGCCGAACAGCTTGGTTGGCCCGCTATGCACGCTAAATTAGCGATCATAGACCCAGGCAGTGCAAGCAGAATAGATCATATGGATGCACAAAGAATCCAGCGTGCATTGGAGATTGTACTTGAATCGGGCAAATCGGTCGCCGCACATAATGCCTCACGCAAACCGGGTATCATTAACCCCATGCTGAAAATAGCATTATCATTTTCCGATAGAGCTGAACTGCATCAGCGCATAGAACGTCGTTTTGAGATAATGCTCGAACGTGGTTTTCAGGTCGAAGTAGAAGACCTGTTGGCTGATGGCATTTTACCATCCGCCAGTTCCATGAAGATGATAGGTTATCGACAAATGCTGGAGTTTCTTGCGGGAGATGTGAGTAAGGAAGAAATGCGGCTTAAAGGAGTTGCCGCAACAAGACAGTTGGCAAAGAGGCAATTGACTTGGTTGCGCAATCAAAGGAATATAGTTTGGTGGGTTGATTTCGGATTAAAAGATAAAAAATTTCAGCCACTTGTCACACTTATTGAACAATATTTAAGGTAAAAAGCCGCTAATTTCAGAAAACCCTCATCTAAGTAGATTATAATTAGCTCGTGTTTTGGGGGAGGCGTACCTAAGAGTTGCAAGTGAGTTGCAAGTTTTCTAAACAAAGACGTTTATTAATACGCCGCTTGGCATCCAAGGTTTAATTTGCTCAGTCAGTGTAAGTATTGCATGTGAGTGTAATAAAACTGTAATGTAGGTTGGCGACACTATTTTAGTAAGATAGTGCTTTAGTATACGTAGTGTTGCCCACGGCAAAAGCTTTCGAATTGGAGTTTAGTAAGCTCTGTTAGTTGTAAATCTAGAAGTAAAAAGAGAATAATAAAAATGGCACAGAATAAAGGAACAGCGCTGCAAGATCCTTTTTTGAACGCACTCAGAAAGGAACGAATCCCGGTTTCGATCTATTTGGTTAACGGCATAAAACTTCAGGGCCAAGTTGAATCGTTTGACCAATTCGTTATTGTATTGCGCAACACGGTAAATCAAATGATCTACAAGCACGCGGTGTCAACTGTTGTGCCTTCAAAAGCTGTGCGTATTGATTTCGACGAAGACGAAGAAGTTTAAATTGTCTAGCATTCGGTTCTGTAAGTCAGTTCACGTGCGGTTTCTAATGCTCGGTCTTTAGGCATAATTAAATTATTTAATGTTCGATCTCGCTGAGGCTAAAGACAAGCCCAATGCACTGATCCTGTTTCAACGGGATTCTTCGCAGGAAGACAAAGAAGTATTGCAAGAGATTCAGTTATTGGCTGAATCGGCTGGTGCTGTGATTATAGATCTTATTACCGCATTTCGTCGATCTCCGGACCCATCGACTTTTATAGGCAAGGGAAAGTTAGAGGAAGTTCGAGAGAGGGTTGAGGCAGAGGATATAAATCTGGTAATTCTCAATCATTCGGTCAGCCCAATTCAAGAGCGTAACCTAGAGCGTGTACTAAAAGTCCGTGTGCTTGACCGCACCGGTTTGATACTCGATATATTCGCCCAACGTGCCAGCAGTCATGAAGGTAAGTTGCAGGTAGAATTAGCTCAGTTGGAGCATATTTCTACTCGATTGGTGCGTGGTTGGACTCACTTAGAGCGGCAAAAAGGCGGCATTGGTTTGCGCGGCCCCGGTGAAACGCAGCTAGAGACTGACCGGCGGCTTATTGGGCACCGAATCAAGGCTCTGAATAAACGGCTAAAGATGGTTTCTTCGCAACGTCAATTAAGACGAAAGTCGCGCGCAAAGGTTCCGGTTCCAACAGTGTCTTTAGTCGGCTACACCAATGCTGGCAAGTCTTCAATCTTTAATCGCATTACCAATGCCAATGTATTTACCCAAGACCAACTATTTGCGACTCTAGACACCACCATGCGCAGGGTTGAATTAGCTGATTTTGGTACTACAATACTGTCAGACACCGTCGGTTTTATTAGAGACTTACCGCATTCACTGGTGAAGTCATTTCACTCCACCTTAGAAGAAGTAGCAAATGCGCATCTTCTTTTGCATACCGTAGATGTTGCTAGCACCTACCGGCAAGAATGCATCAACGAAGTGAATAAAGTATTAAAAGAAATCGATGCTGCTGATATACCAACCATTATGGTATACAACAAAATAGATTTAGTTGGCGGGTCTGCCAAAGTTAAACGAAATGCCAAAGGTCTTGTAGAAAGTGTATGGCTTTCAGCGCACAGCGGTGAAGGTGTAGATTTGTTACTAGCAAGCATTGCCGAGCATCTGTCCTTATTGCATACTCGCTGTCGAATAGATCTGCCTGCCAGCAATGGCAAGCTTCGAGCTAGCTTGTATCAAAAAAGCTTAGTTAAAACCGAGCTTGTTGGCGAAGACGGGTCATTTTCCTTAGAACTCGAGTTGTCACCAGCTGATTTGGGCTGGCTAGAGAAACAAAATAACATTAACGGATTAGAGCGTCTGTAGTCGCCATAATCACCCTTAATTTGATAGACTGACATCAGTCTAAATACAAACTATTCCACTCTTGGAGAAATAAATCATGCCTTGGAATGAACCTGGCTCAGGGAACAAAGATCCCTGGGGAAGCGGCAATCGTAATCGTGGCAATCAAGGCCCCGATATTGAAGACGTCATCAACAATGTTCGCAAAAGAGTATTTGGCGGCGGCGGTGGCGGCGGTAAACATAATAAAAATAGCATCGGTGGTTTCCCACAGATACTCATCTTTTTGATAATTGCATCTGTATTTTGGGCGTTTCGCTCTGTATACACGGTACAAGAAGGCTTTGAGAGCATTGAGCTCCGTTTCGGTAAATACCATGAAACGGTAGGTGCGGGTCTTAACTTTGTGCTGTGGCCAATTGAAGAAAAAATTGTCATCAACTCAAAGAACATACGTACAGTTGAGATTGGTTTTCGTAAGAATACTGGTAACAGTCGTGGTTCTGTACCAGCGGAAGCTCAGATGCTGACGACTGATGAGAATATTGCTGATGTGAGTCTTGCTGTTCAGTACAACATTGACAATGTCGAAGATCTATTTTTTAAGGTTGGCAGTTTAGAGCCAGACCGCTCGGCTGATTTTATAATCGATGCAGTGGTGCGTGGCGCAACTGAAAGTGCTCTGCGTGAAGTCGTGGGCAGCACGACTATGGATGATTTGTTTAATCGCGGAAGGGCAATTGTTGAAACTCGTACCAAAGATTTGCTGCAAACTATCTTAAATCGCTACGAGACTGGTATTAGTGTAATTGCAGTCGAGATGCAGGCAGCGGTGCCTCCACAAGAAGTTCGAGAAGCTTTTGATAACGTGAATAAAGCTGACCAGCTTGAACAACAGACGATAAAGGAGGCTCAAGCTTACGAAGAGAAAGTGGTATTAGAAGCTCAGGGCTCTGCTGCGCGTTTGTTGGCCGAGGCGAATGGTTACAAAGAAGCCGTTATTGCCGGAGCTACGGGTGAAGGTGAACGATTTGTTCGCGTATTGGCGGAATATCAAAAGGCCCCTGAAGTGACACGCAAACGCTTGTATATAGAAACAATGGAAGAGGTCTTGGGTAATACAAATAAAATCATGATCGATCAAGAAGGTGGTAATAACATGATGTATATTCCTTTGGATCAAATTATGAAGAATAGTGATCGCACGCAGCGTGTGAGGTCGAACTCTGGCGAAAGTGCGGATAGTAAGCAGACCTCTAACAACCGTAACACCAACGATAGACAGGGGCGCTAAGATGGAAAATCGAATTATATTATTGGCAGTTGTCGGCGCCTTAGTGGCGATGGTATTGCAAGCCTCGTTATTCACTGTTAAGCAGTACGAACGAGCGGTGATGTTTAAATTTGGCGAATTTGTCGGTGACGAAATTGAGCCAGGCTTAAATTTTAAGAAACCGCTAATTAACACAATACGAAAATTTGACATGCGAATTCAAACTATGGATTCAGATGCAGAAGGGTTTCTAACTAAGAACAACCAAGAATTGGTTATTGATAGTTTTGTGAAATGGCGTATTAGCGATATCAAGCAGTACTTTGTGTCGGTAAGCGGCCAAGTCGATATTGCAGAAACTCGTTTGGCTCAGCAAGTGAACTCGAGTTTACGTAGTGAAGTCGGTAAGCGCAGCATCGCAGAAGTAGTGGCGGGTGATCGCGCAATGATTATGGATGTTGTGCAAAAAGCCATTGCCCTAGAGTCACAGAAATTTGGTGTGGAAGTGATTGATGTGCGTCTTAAGCGCGTGGATTATGCCGATGAAATTCGCTCCGCAGTTTTCCGTGACATGGAATCAGAGCGTAACGTTTTGGTGCAACAAAAAGAGTCTACGGGTAAAAAGATAGCTGAAGAAATTCGCGCAAAAGCAGATGCAACAAGGGTTGTTACCATCGCTAATGCCGAACGCGATTCAAATATTCTACGTGGTGAGGGTGATGCTGAGGCAACTCGAATTTACGCTCAAGCGTTTGGCCGTGACATAGAATTTTACGAGTTGTACCGAAGTTTAGAAGCGTATAAGCGCACGTTTAATAATGGCGGCGACATTATGGTGATAGAACCAGACTCAGAATTCTTTAAATATTTTAAGCAGAATAAATAAGCCATCAAAAAACTGGTTTGACGTACTTACAAGAGGCCTGTCTCAGGTCAGGTCTCTTCGAGCGAAACAAGCTCATATTTGACCTTTCTCCTGTTAACCACAAGCTGATCCAAGTATAATGCGATCGTAATTAACGAGACCCATTTATGGGTCCCTACGCGATAAGGCAACCCGCCATGGTTAATGACGCTAACTGGCTTTTACCAGAAGGTGTTGAAGAAATTCTTCCACGTGAGGCGATTAAGTTAGAGAAGCTGCGGCGCAGCGTTTTAGATGACTTAAGCTCCCGAGGTTTTCAATTAGTGATGCCTCCTGTGATGGAATTTGTTGATTCATTGCTGACCGGAACGGGCGAGGCATTAGATACCCAAACCTACAAATTCATGGATCAGCATACCAATCGTATGTTGGGCATTCGCGCTGACATTACACCGCAAATAGCGCGCATCGACTCACATTATCTGGCCGATCAAGAGATTAATCGTTTGTGCTATGTGGGCACCGTATTGAGAACTCAGCCTGCTCAAATGGGCGGGCAACGCGAGTTACTGCAGTTGGGTGCTGAAATATTCGGCGTTGACAATGAAAGTGCTGATATCGAAGTAATCGAATCGATGCTGGCTGCGCTTGCGTTAAGCAATGCCAAGGGCGTTACCTTAAGTCTTGGGCACGTAGGTATTTATCGGGCTTTGTTAGCCAAGCAAGGAATAGAGCCTGTGCTTGAACAACGTTTACGCGAAGTGCTTATGCGCAAATCAACCCCCGATCTTGAAGATCTTAAATCAGAGGCAGTTGATATTGGTCCCTTTCAAACTCTGCTCGGCTTGCAAGGTGGTGCAGAGATTATTAACAAGGCGAAGCAACTATTGCCTGAGGATGTTGAGATTGTTGAATCTTTACAGCAAATACAGACTGTGGTTGATCACTTAGAAAAATCAGATTTTGATATTAGGGTTCACTTGGACCTAGCCGATGTATTTGGGTACCGCTATCACACTGGGTTGAAGTTTGAAGCTTATGTGAAAGGCCGTGGCCGAACTGTGGCGCAAGGTGGCCGCTATGATCGCATCGGCAAACAATTTGGTCGCCCACGGCCGGCAACTGGTTTCAGCGCAGATTTAAAAACACTGGTTAAGTTGGCGTAAGTGCTGTTAAGCACAATAAGCCGATAGGCGCAATAAATAGACATCTAATACAGCGAATATGAGCAATAAAAAAGTTATCGTAGTAGGCACCCAATGGGGCGATGAAGGTAAAGGCAAGATCGTTGATTTGCTGACCGAGACCGCTAATGTAGTGGTGCGGTTTCAAGGTGGGCACAATGCTGGGCACACTTTAGTCATTGATGGCAAAAAGACCGTTTTGCATCTCATCCCCTCGGGCATTCTGCGCGAAGGTGTCCATTGCTTGATTGGTAATGGCGTGGTATTGGCACCAGATGCCTTATTTGAAGAGATGGGCGAACTCGAGGCCAATGGCGTTCCAGTGTCTCAGCGCTTGGGTGTTTCTGAAGCTTGCCCGTTGATTTTGCCACACCATGTTGCGCTGGATGTGGCGCGCGAGATAAAGCGCGGTAAAAACGCGATTGGCACTACTGGTCGTGGCATAGGCCCTGCTTATGAAGACAAAGTAGCGCGCAGAGGCATTCGTTTAGGCGACCTAGTTTACGACAACGATTTCGCTGGTAAGTTGCAAGAAGTAATGGAATATCATAACTTTGCATTGCGCGAGTACTACCAGACACAAGAGTTAGATTATCAAGCGGTGCTTGATCAAACCCTAGCTTACCGCGAACGTTTAGCGCCATTAACGGTTGACGTGACCCAATTATTAGACGATTATGCGCGCGATGGTCGGCCAATGATGTTTGAGGGCGCACAGGGCATGATGCTCGATATAGACCACGGTACATATCCATTCGTAACTTCCTCGAATACATCCGCAGGTTCTGCTTGCGCAGGCAGTGGCGTTGGCCCCAACATGTTTGATGAAGTCTTGGGTATTGTAAAAGCCTATACCACGCGAGTGGGTGCAGGGCCTTTCCCAACCGAATTAGACTGTGATGTTGGTCAACATTTGGGCATTAAAGGCCATGAATTTGGCGCAACCACTGGTCGCTCGCGCAGATGTGGTTGGTTTGATGCAGTACTAATGCGCAGATCTCGACAGGTAAACGGGCTTAGCTCTTTGTGCTTAACCAAGCTTGACGTCTTGGATGGCCTTGAAGAACTTAAAATTTGTAATGCCTACTTGTACAAAGGCCAGCAACTTGATGTGGCGCCAGTAGGCGCATATGCCTTAGCGCAATGTGAGCCCATCTATGAATCGATGCCAGGCTGGTCTGAGACCACGCAAGGCGCAACAAAAATGTCGCAGCTTCCTGAAGCTGCACAAAACTATGTAGCACGTTTGTCCGAATTGGTCGGCGTGCCAATCGATATTGTTTCCACCGGTCCTGATCGCGAGGAAACGATTGTAATTAAAGACCCCTATGCATAAGGAAATTTGATGCTGAAAAAGGGGTTAGGAAATAGAAAAATTTGAATAAGAAGAATAAATCTAAAAATAGTGATCGAAAACATAAACGGCTAAGTACCGACATTGTTCTCAAATATTTATCACAACGCAGTGAACCTGCGAACACCAAAGCCATAGCCGAAACGCTGGGCAGAGTCGGCCAGGAAGGCCGTCAAGAAACGTTTGAAATACTCGAACAATTACGTGACACAGGAAGTGTTGCGCAATTAAGTAAACATCGCTGGGCGATGAAACACGCCATCAAACAACACCGCGGTCGAGTGGTCGGGCATGTTGATGGACACGGATATGTGCTCACCGAAGAAACCAAAGAAAAGATATTTTTACGCTCGCACGATATGCGTGATGCGCTGCACAACGATATCGTAAATGTAGAGGTCGTTGGTCGAGACCGTCGTAACAAGATGCTTGGGCAAATCATCGATATTGTCGAACGTGGTAATGCCCTTATTGTAGGGCGTTATTTTAAGGAAGGTAATACACACTTCGTGGTGCCAGACGACCAGCGCATTGGGCAAGATATATCGGTTTTGCCTGAGCACACCGCCAGCGCTGAGTCTGGTCAAGTGGTGTCGATACGAATCACCAAACACCCCACTAAGCACTTTGGGCCAGTTGGCGAGATTGCCGAGGTATTGGGTAACTATTTGTCACCTGGCATGGAAATCGAAATTGCTATTCGCAAGCATGAACTGCCTCACGAATGGCCCGAAGCCGTACAGCGCCAAGCAGAGTCCTTTTCAGAAGAAGTAACTGACAAAGATTTTAAGGGTCGCAAAGATATGCGCGATCTTCCATTGGTGACGATAGATGGTGAGGACGCGCGTGACTTTGATGACGCAGTCTATTGCCAGCCCTTGGAGAACGGTCGCAACCGGTTGATTGTTGCAATAGCTGACGTATCTAGCTATGTCAAAGAGCAAAGCCCTTTGGATCAAGAGGCATGGCAACGTGGCACATCAGTTTATTTTCCAAATAACGTGATCCCTATGTTGCCGGAGGTTCTTTCCAACGGCCTGTGTTCACTCAAGCCAGAGGTTAATCGGCTTTGCTTCGTTTGTGACATGCAGGTGGATCAGTCAGGTGAGATCGAATCTTACGATTTCTACCAGGCGGTAATGTATTCACATGCGCGCTTAACTTATACACAAGTGGCTGCGTTGCTCGAGGGCAATGAAGAGGAATCAAATATTGCGCCGCAACTACGTGGCAGTATTAAAGATCTTTATGCGCTTGCACAAAAACTTGGCAAACGCCGCCGCGAAAACGGCACAATTGAGTTTGAAATACCAGAGCCAATCATTATTTTTGATCAGGACCGGAAGATTTCTCGGATTGAAGCACGCAGCCGTAATGACGCCCATAAGCTTATTGAAGAGTGTATGTTGGCAGCTAATATTTGCGCCTCACTAATGCTAGCTGACTCTGGTGCAGCAGGGATCTATCGTGTGCATGATGCTCCAGATGAAGAAAGAATTGAGGATGCTAGAGTGTTTCTGCGGCAGTTTAAGCTGCTGCTTGAGGGCGGGGCACAACCCAGCCCTAAGGACTTTTCTAAGGTTATTAACCAAGTAGATGATCCGTTAACAGGCAAGATCGTTCAAACTGCGTTACTGCGAAGCATGAAGCAGGCGCGTTATGACGTTGAAAACTCGGGGCATTTCGCTCTCGATTTTGATTCTTATACGCACTTTACCTCACCCATTAGGCGATACTCCGATTTGTTAGTACATCGGCAAATACGCCGTTTACTTGAAAATCCCAACCTTCAAGACAGTGACGATAAGTTCAAGCAAGTTGCTCAAACCGCTGAGCAAACTTCGATTACCGAACGTCGCGCTGAATCCGCCACTCGCGAGGCTGTTCAATGGCTGAAATGTGAATTCATGAGCCACAAGATCGGCGAAACCCTATTTGGCTTGGTGTCCAGCGTGACAGATTTTGGATTATTCGTTGAATTAGAAGACGTGTATGTGGATGGCTTGGTGCATATCACCTCTCTAGGGCAAGACTATTATCGTTTTAACGCCGAGACACGGCAGTTGATTGGTGAGAATACCAGCCGCGTATTTAAGACTGGCGATCGGCTAGAAGTGCAGGTTGCGCGAGTTGACATGGAGCAAGGGAAAATTGATTTTTCTCTGACCGAAGTTAAGAACGAAAAATTTAGTCGATCAAAACGCGGCCCAAGGTCTGGTAACAGCTCATCCAACGCGAAGCCAAATTCAAAGTCGAGTTCAAAGTCGA
>JBLHME010000060.1:0-17925 GCA_047623225.1 Cryomorphaceae bacterium | reverse complement strand
TGGCTATCGTGATTTTTAACTGAGTGGGTGAAAGAAAGCCCGCTATTGCTCTTGCCAGCGTGCCGCCAATCAGTGCCGCAGGGGCAGCAAATAGCAGAATATCCAAATTGATAGTGTTATCAAACCATGCGTATTTTTGAACACCCACCCAAACGGCAATCGCGCTAAGCGACACAGCGACACCGACAGATAGCGCCACGGGAAATCTTAATAATATGAGCAAAATCGCCACCAACTCGCCAACGCCAATAGACAACCACGCCGTTATAGCACCGCCTACAAAACCAGTGAAGTAGCATGTGCCGCGGAACCATGCGCTGCCCTTAAGCGAGCTGACGCGCTGGGCGGTTAAGGCATTGTCTGTTTTTTTACGTAGCTGGTAGGTTGTCACCAAGACGGCAACTCCGAAAATCGCCGAGAATACCTTAAAGACAAAAATAGTTTGCAGACCATCACTGGGCTGAAAGAATGTTTGGCCAAAGACGACGCCAAAAATAGTAGGTGCGGTGAAAATTTTTATAAGCGCCGTATACTCAGCCCAGGCTGGTTCAACTCTGAGATCCTGTTTGCGCGAGTGGCGATACCATGCAAAGGAACCCGCGGTCATTCCAAAACATTGAATTGCAAAACTAGTCGCAATTATGGATGCTTGATCAACGCCCAACATCTTGAACGCTGGCACGAACACAACCCCTCCGCCAGCTCCCGTAGAGTTAGCAACGATGGCTCCCAGCAGAGCTAATAAAAAGAACGGGGCGTAGTTTATGTCCATTAATACTTACTAAGGTGTGAAGAGCTAAAGAAACTGCTGTATCTGACGTAACTGGCTCTTTCGGAGATAGCTAATATCATTTCAACAATGGTCAATCACCGTAACCCAACAGACCTTGGGTAGTCCAATAACTAATCTCTGAATCTATTAAATTAGTGCCCGATACCTATCAATCACTCTGACCCCGTTTCTACCTGCTCCTGTTGATCTTGGCGAAGGTATTCATCAAGCGTTCGAACACCCCAGCCGGAGTACCCTTTGGGTACCGTGGGGCGGGATTTTTCCAAGTAATCGACACCCGCAATATCAAAGTGCGCCCAGACTTGGTCTTCGTTAACAAAGGAACCGATAAAGGCAGCGCCAACACTGGCTCCAGGGTTACCGACTCCGCTGTTAATGATGTCTCCAAACTTGGACTTTATTTGTTTGAAGTGGGCGTCGTCTAGTGGCAAACGCCAGACACCTTCACCGGCGGCTTTTGATGCAACTGATAACTGCTCGATGATTTCATCGTGGCGACCAAAAATACCCGCGTAGCCATCGCCGAGTGCTCGGCCGACAGAACCTGTTAAAGTTGCCACATCAATGAGCACACTGGGCTCGTAGGTTATCTGACCATAATGCACTGCATCAGACAGCACTAAACGCCCCTCTGCATCGGTGGAAGAAATTTCGATTGTGATACCAGACATCGACGTCAATACATCTCCAGGCCTAATGGCTGTTCCCGATGGCATATTCTCGGCCAGTGCAGCAAGCGCGACTACGTTGATTGGCGCTCCACGACGAGCGGCAGCAAGCACGGCTCCGGTAATCACACCGGCGCCACCTAGGTCGCCCTTCATCATCCACATATTTTTGTTCGGCTTTATCGAGATGCCTCCCGTATCAAAGGTGATGCCCTTGCCGACGAGAACTATTGGAGCCTCATCTCCACCAGCCATGTATTCGATAATCAGCAAGCGCGGTGGCCGCGATGACCCTTTGCCCACGCCCCAAAGGGCCCCCATATTGAGTTTCTGAATGTCTTTTTCATCCAATACTTTGATCGAAACATTAGTCAGCCCGCTAAATTCTGCCTTAGCACGCTCCACAAAAGATTGCGGATAAATTATGTTTGCTGGCTCTGCGCTCATGTTGCGTGCGAAAAAAACACCATCAGCAACATAATCAAGATCATTTTTAAACCCTGCCTCTGAATTGTCATTGCTCAACAGCCTGACCATCGGTGGCTCCTTCTTGTCTTCTGGTTCCTTTTTATGATGATCAAATCGATAGCTTCGCAGCCGATAGCCAAACGCGACACGCGCAGCAGTTGCCTGAGCATCTAGATTTTCTTCAGGCCAAAGAATATTTACAACGCCACCTTTGGCATCACTAAGCAGTGCCGATGCGTTTCCGCCGAAATCTTCTGCGTCAACACGGTTAACAACTTCCTTGCCAACGCCGATTAAGTCTATGCGTGAATATGGCGAAACCGCAAACAACGTGAGGCTTGAGTCAGCCTTGCCGGTAAACATAGCTTCTTGCGTGGCGATGGTGAGCGCGCCATCGGTTTTCTCATCAATAGATTTCGCGATACCGCTTAAGGTTTCGCCTTCAGCAACGGGCAACACTATTCTGCCGCTCGCAGGAATGACGAAAGGCCCAAACTCGAAACGCTGCTCCGCAACGGCTGCTGAAGCAAGCGCAAGCCAAACAACTAGTACACCTAATATTCTCACAGTATTTTCCCCTAACAATAGTCTGACTTTATAAACTGGTTTTTGATTCTAATATTACAAGCTAAGTAATTGGACCCAAAACTTAGCTATTTCATCGCAACTTCAATCATTACTTCATTACGCCGCAATGGCCAAGGCACCCAAGGAGCATCGTAGCCAGCATACTGTATCTGGCCTGCGATTTGATAACCTTGGTCTTTTATCCACTGCTCTAATTTTGTCTGATTTTTTCGATGAGCCTTTTCATTACCTCTTCCAGAGAATTGAATGCTCGCCACTAGTCTCTCTGGTACTTCTCGTATGCTGATATCTTTATTATTGGGTTTAGGAAGCGTCTCCATCGTCCAACTTTCAGGCATCACAAACGCCACCGTCCATGAACCGTCGTTGCGCTCAGTGTTTTCAACTCGAGTCACTGGCGCAGTCATCTCAATTTTGGTGGACTGCGCTCGCGTAACCGGCGCCGTCATTTCAATTTCTTTCACTGCTTGGTTATCACCAAAAATAAAACCCGCCAACGGTCGAAATCCTTTGCTACTCGCGTTGCCCATATCACCGTTGACCACAACCTCGGCAATAATCATTGACTGATATCGACGAATTTCAAAATCACCCTCTTTAGAAACAACGCTGTGCTTTGGCTCGTCTGTCGCCGCAATAGAGAAAGACGACATCGCCAGAAATAAACCAATCAAAATATACCTATGCATCTCAGCAACTCAATGAATTTAGGAGAGCACAGGATAACGAGCGAAAAGATAAAGAGTGTGATGGCTTGATGAAAACGGCTAGCTCCTTGCGGCATCAATTGGTCGTTTTCTTGCGATACTTGTATCATTGGTCTTAGATAACTAAGGTAATTGTTATCGATTTAGTAATACGCGCTGGACAGTTAAGAGCTTCTGCTCAGCCATCTAGGTAATTTAGAACAGAGCAGACAGGTGAATCAACCATATGCACTCTGACAAATTCAATCAGGTTTGCTGCATACTTTATGCCCTCACCCGGCGTGCATTTTTCCAACCCAAAAACCTTGGTATAGGCTACATGCCTGTAATCGGTTTTGCACTATTAGCCTCCTTGCTGTGTGCCGCGGCAATTCAAGCAACCACCATCGATGAAAAGCTTGAAGTAGCCGTAGCGCCAATTCAATTAACAATACCCATCATTCAAGGGACAGGAACCGTTAGTTCTGTACAGGGTGAAATTGTAGAAACCACGGGCGTGGTGGTGGGCGATTTTCAAGCAAGTAATCAGCTGGGTGGATTTTTCTTACAAGACCTATCTGGCGATGGAATCCTTGCTACGTCGGATGGAATTTTTGTGGTCTCTTCTGAGATTACCTATGATGTTGAAGTAGGCGATAAAGTCACGGTGACGGCAATCGTGGGGTCGTTTAACGACAATACAAGACTCGAGAGCGTTTCAAATATAGCCTTCGATCCATGCACTATGAATCAAAGCTGTACTGCGGTAACACCAACCATCATAAGTTTGCCTGAGTCGGTTAATGGTGAGCTAGAGCGTTATGAAGGCATGCTGGTGCAGATAGACCAGACTATGACGATCACGCAAAACTTTTTTTTGTCGCGCCATGGCCAGCTGTCGCTATCTTCGCCCAACGAAAATTTCCAACCGGGTCGATTATTCGTGCCCACCAATCAGTTCACACCCAATTCAGTCGCAGCAACTAACTTGGCTGCTGAGAACGCTCGCCGCCTTATATTTCTAGACGATGGCATGGAGATCAATACAAATGGAGACAACCCTGACCCAGTTCCATACCTCGGCGGCCCGCCTGCTAGCCCCCTGCGATCTGGCGATACCACTGAGCAGATTATTGGTGTTCTAGAACAAGGTTTGGTAGGTTCTGGCTCGCCCGATTATCGGATTCACCCGACCATGCCTCCCGTATTTGTGGCTACTAACTCGCGAAAATCCCAACCCTCCAAGGCCGGATCAGGCTTGCGCATCGCTAGTTTTAACGTGCTCAACTACTTCAACACCATTGACACTAGTACAAATGAAAACCCTGCACTAGATTGTGGCCCTCCCGGGGCTGCCCAACGCTGCCGCGGCGCTGATTCTGCTGCTGAATTCACGCGCCAGCGGGATAAAATATTTACCGGCTTGGCCGCAATAGATGCCGACATTGTGGGTTTAATGGAAATTGAAAATAACGGCTTTGATGCCGACAGTGCAATTCAAGATCTGGTCACTGGCTTGAATGCCAAGATCGGCTCAGACGATTACACCTTTCTCGACGTAACTAAGGAACCAAATCCAGGCATTGGTAATAGTGTTATCACGGTGGGAATAATATATAAGCCTTCATCTGTAACGCCAATCGGAACCCCTGCAGTGCTGGAGACAGGTGAGTTTTTCGGCGGCTCATCGTCAGCCCTTAACCGACCACCTATAGCCGCTAGCTTTTTAGACAAGCTCTCTGGAGAAAAACTCACTGTAGCGGTCAATCATTTTAAATCCAAGAGCCCTCCCAATTCACCATTGGACAATGAGAATGATGATCAGCTCGATGGGCAAGGCGCTTGGAATTCAACTAGAACTCTCGCAGCCGAGGAGTTGGCTAACTGGCTAGCGACAACAAACCTCAGCCCCACCGGAGTTGTCGACAGCGATATATTGGTGTTGGGTGATTTGAACTCTTATGCGAAAGAAGACCCGTTGGTAGCACTTGAGAGCGCAGGGTATACAAACCTAGTTAAACAATTTGAAGGCGATGACTCTTATAGCTTTACGTTTAATAGTCAGGCCGGCTCCCTAGATCACATGCTTGCCACGGCTTCGCTGACCGCAAAGGTTGCCTCAGTTGAAACCTGGCACAGCAATACAGACGAGCCAACTATTCTCGATTACAACACTGAGTTTAAGACCAATATTGCGCCTGCTCCAGCTGGCTACTATGTTAACGACCCTTTTAGGGCGTCGGATCATGACCCCGTGGTTATCACGCTAAGGTCGAAGGAATTATGTCGGTCTATCAAGGCAAGTAACGGCGAAGCGATGACCTTGTGTCTATAGCAATCGCTTAACCCTAGCCTCTTTAAACCATCATCAGCGTAATTCAACAGCGCTCAACCCGTGGCATTTGAAGCGCTATTATTTCAAAACCAAAAAGGCCACGAGAGGATCGCCTCCAATCATGGCCTTGCAATAAAAAAATGTTCAGCGCTTTACGTTGAAGGCAGCAACACGGTATCGATTACATGGATAATGCCATTGCTAGTCATGATATCAGTTTTAACGACATTGGCTTCATTCACCTTAACGCCGTCTTTAGTTGAAATCATCACCTCCGACCCTTGCACCGTTGCTGCAGAGGTAAGTTTTACCACATCAGCTGCAGTGACTTTACCAGCTACGACATGGTAAGTGAGTATTGAAGTTAACAGCTCTTTGTCAGCGAGGATTGCTTGTAGTTGGTCCGCTGGGATCTTTGCGAAGGCTTCGTCGGTGGGTGCAAACACAGTGAAAGGACCTTCGCCTTTAAGGGTCTCTATCAACCCAGCTTCGGTTAGCGCCAGTGCCAAAGTATTAAATGAGCCCGCAGCAACGGCTGTATCTACGATATCTTTGCTGTGGCCTTTGGGGCCGTGGCCATCTGCGATAGCATTGAAACTAAATAATACTGTTATCACTAATATTAGTGACTGGCTAAAAATCTTAATGTTGTTCATTGTTCTGTCCGTTTGTTTAACTTCGTTTACTTGGACCAGTACATTAACAATGAGTTTGTAAGCCGAGCGTGTAGGGCTGGTTACCATTAATTGAGAGTGTTGAGCCTGACTGTCACACTCGTGACAACGAGCCTACATGTGTGAGTTGTGCTTCACCAATGTTTGAGTGAGAACATAAAAAAGGCTGCCGAGATTAGAATAACTCTCGGCAGCCTTTTTATTTTAGTATCGTCGCTTTTTTACTTTGCGGGCTTTTTGAATCTTAATGTCATTCTGTCACTCTCACCGATAGCCGTATATTTCTCCTTATCTTTGTCACCCAAGCCAAAAGTCGGCGGCAGGCGCCAAACACCTTCTTCATGGTCTTTTAAATCTTTAGGGTTGCCATTAACTTCTGATTTACCGTCCAAAACAAAACCGGCTTTCTCGGCCGCCTTTATAACTCGAGCCTCAGGTACATAGCCTTTCTTAGCCCATGCAACGGCGGCGCCACCATCAGGTGCTCGATGTTGCACAACCCCTAGGGTGCCGCCCGGTTTAACTACTTTGAAGAAGTCTGAATAAACATCATCGATCATTCCTTCTCGCACCCAGCCATGACTACTCCTGAAGGTAAGCAACATATCCACTGAGTTCTCTTGCCCAAGATTTCTGGACTCTGGCGGAGAATAATTAGCCACCTGTATTTGGCCATACAAGTCTGGCTGATCGGTTATCTGACCTAATAGTGCTTTGTGCTGACGGTAGCGGTATTTAGGTTGGCCCTCTAGTTCAACATCGTAACTTCCTGCAATATATACGCCAGTATCACGCATTGCTGGCGCGATAACTTCAGTGTACCAACCACCGCCCGGTGCTATCTCCAAAACAGTCATATCTGCTTTTAATCCGAAGAAATTCAAGGTTTCAATAGGATGACGATATTGGTTGCGGGCTTTATTTTTATCGCTTCGATGGTCGCCGTTCATTGCTGTTTCGACTTTCGAAATCATATCTGCGTCCATCGCAAATACGAGTGGGGCTGACAGAATTGATACAGCGGAGAATATTGAAAAGACAAATTTCTTCATGCTTGGGTAACCTGATGTTTGTGTGATCTTTAGGTTTATAGGGAGTAGGCGCTGGCCTAAATGATTTTAAATCAAAATGTTTCCAATAAGGAAACTAGATTCTGACTGTGCTTTGTCGCTATTGGAATAATCAGAGGGTGCTAAGTTTATAGTAATGGCCTTGAGGCTTGGATTCACAATTCAGGAGGCGACATTTTTTGCTCCTATTGATTTAAAGGGAAAAAGGAGAGACCTAACACTTGGCCTCTATTGCGCGCAACTATTTTCTAATTACCAGAGCATCTCTAGCAAATGTTTGCCAAACACCAATTGGCTTTTTAGGTAACCATTATGCTTAGGTAGGCCGTCCTGCACATCAGCCACTCTGCCCTCATAGAACACATGCCCCACACTCTCGGGCAGCAAATCACGGTTGCGCAGCATGCTACCTGGCACCAAAATCAACTTAGGAAACAATGGCGCTTCTAGAATTTCTATCGCTGGCTTCTTACACGAAGTGCATTTTCCCCGCTGAACATTTGGTGGGGGTCGGAAGGTGCTAAATTTAACCAGGCCTTCCTTTGGCCGTTCGACATCTGCCGAGCGATAAACACAAATATCGCCATACGCCGCATCGTTGAACTTTTGACAGATCGAACAGTGGCAGTACATCCTAAATAATGGCTTGCTGGGCACTAAGTATGAAACACTGCCACATTCACAAACACATTTGCTGTTTTCACGCTCCGACATAATTATCTCCTTGGCCTAAGTAAGTTATCACTGCATGCAGTCTAAATGTCACAGAGACAGAGGGAAAATTTATAAGCAGTCCGGCACTCTTTTTGAGCTAGATCTCGGCCCTTCTCGGTTCGTGATACGTTAATATCTACAGGCCAAGTAATATTCAGCTTATGACCACTAAATGACCGCCGATACCTTCATCGCACCGCCTTGCTTTGAGCAGATTCAAATACTATTTGAAGATCAGACTTTATTAGTAATTGACAAGCCCAGCGGCCTACTGAGCTTGTCTGGCAAAAACCCCGCCAATCAGGATTCTGTGCATTTCCGCTTAGTACAGGACTACCCTAGCGCGAAGATGGTGCATCGCCTAGATTTTGGAACTTCTGGGGTGATGGTATTAGCCTTGAACAAAGAAACGAATTCCAATTTGACCAAACAATTTCAAGCGCGCACGGTAGTCAAAAAATACACCGCCATTTTGTTTGGTCATTTAGCCAACGACGACGGAGTGATCGACGCGCCAATCGCTAAAGGCGAGTTTCCGTATCAAAAGGTCTGCGACAAAACGGGTAAACACGCGCAGAGCCACTATCAAGTTTTGCAGCGCTTAGAGGACTCAGTCACAGGCATCAAGACCACACGTGTTCTATTCACACCGCTAACCGGTCGCACCCATCAATTGCGGGTGCATAGCCTTGCGATAGGCCACCCGATTATTGGTTGTGATTTATATGGGCATACTATAAAGGACAGCAAACAAATAAATGTGCTAGAAACAAAGCCACTTGCAAAACGCTTGGCCTTACATGCAGTCAGCTTAGAGTTCGACCACCCTATGACAGAAGAACGAATGATCATTGAGTCAGCGAAACAATTGTCCGCATTATTGATTGCTTAAACGCGGACTATTGTTTGCCAAAATCTAAATTAAATACCCAATAGCTCTGCTTAGACTCAACATCCAAGTCCAAGCTGATCTCCTTAATTTAGACCATTTCCTCGTCCTAAGCGCCGAGCACTTTGTTGCCCAAGACTAGGCAAAGAAATCGTAAATCAAAGACCAAGCACTCCTTGTCTCCCTCCTAGCCTCCCTGCGTATTTAAGTCTAATCAAAATCCAGTTCTGCTGGGTTGGCACTTGAACTGTAGGTCGCCCAATACAAGGTCGGTTTATCTGCACTATCATGGGATTGAGTAAACGCATCGAAGGCTTTGCCACTGTAAGTTTGATCCAACACTAAACCCAACTCTTTGCCTTTTTTTATGGCCTGTTCAGTCGCATTGGTTAACACACCATACCCAGGTTCATACCATTGCGGTTTTAGAATGACGGAGGCTACAACCACTGCATAATCAGGGTACTCGCTGGCAATAACCGCCAACGCCTGCTGCATCATTTTATTCGATATTGCCGGCGTACAGACCTCTAAAGGCCCAACATTCGATTGCATAATTTGAATGCCTATCACCTTAGTTTTCATGCCCGCGATGGCGCAGCCCAAGGTAAGACCTGCCAAGGTTGTAGAGCTGCCTACTGGAACATAAACCTCGTCAGGTTCAGGGCACTCGCCGCTGTCGATTTGTTTCTTCAATTCTAAGGCGGCATTGATATAAGAGAAAATAGCCACTGTAACCGCGCCGCCAGCGGGTAAAAAATAATACTCTGAAGATAGCCGGCGAGGATTCAAATAGAACCGACTGGCTGCTGAGATGATAGATCCAGAATTTAAAACCTCGGCTCCAAAGTGCTTCATGAGCGCCTGATTTTTTTGCACGTAGGGTGAGTTAGGTTGATCGAATGCAATGATGGTAGATTTCAATCCTAGCTGTTGGCATACCATCGCAGTCGCAACACCGTGATTGGTGCCTGTGCCACCGATGGTATAAATATGCTTTGCACCTGCGGCAACAACTTCTGGAATGATAAATTCGAACTTGCGGGTTTTATTGCCACCATAGACAAGGTGCGTGGTGTCATCTCTTTTAACCCAAACCTGCTCGCCCAATTTTTTTAATTGTTCTACCGGTGTAGGCAGTGCACACAAGCTTATTGGTGCAAGGCGTGCTTGTAACCTAGGGAAGGTATCAAACAGTGGCCAGTAGCCATCACTCGACATGGTAGTCCCGCGTAGTTGTCGTTGCAGTTGTTAAGGTTGAAGTGGTTGCTAAAATCAAACTGGGCTTTCCTCTAAAAGGGGTGTTGCAAGTTAGCTTCAATCTCTTCAACAACCTCTTTCAATGTGTAATTGATGGTGATATCGCCACCGTGAGGCCGATAAACATTTCCTCGGAAAGGCTCGGCAATAATTTTCCCCGTTGAATCAACTAACCACAAGTTAGGCACACCGTAGTGCTGTGTTTCATTTTCCGCGCGAAAAGCCCCATGCCAATTTTCAACCGGTATTATCTTCTTTCGCAATTCACTGTATTTTGAGCTGATTAGAAAATTGAAGTCATTATCATAAAACGGTTGCACCGGAATAGTTCCTTGTTTTAACGCTGCTTGCGTTGAATCAATAAATGCCATCAATGCCTTTTGATAGCCTGGGTTGGCCCTACCCTTAAAGAACAAATCTTCTTCATAGCCTAATGATCTGCTGTGAAAAACAGGCGGTACTGCTATCGGTATCACAGCAACTTTGCCTTTGTAGTGATTGTGCAAACTCCTCAGAATATGCAAATCCTCATACGAATCAGGGCACCACAAACCACCATTTTTTTCAGCGCGTTGATGCCCCATTCCGCCACCGCCAAATACAAACACAGCACTAAGTTCAGAGCCTGAGCCTGCGATGATATTTTGCAAGCTTAGTTCTGTACCCGCTTTATCTGCGACTGTCACCTGTTCTGAAATCTGCGAGCCAAGTTGATAATGTTGTTGGCTGTTCGATATTGACGGGAATGTCACCACGAAAAGCAGTACGCTAATTAGCCTAATCACAACTTTAGAACAGTCTTGTAATTTTATTTTTTTCATTGAAATCAACTTGGTAATCGATAAATGTGGCTAAGAAAGAAGCACCAAGGCATTGCGTCACTGAGCAGAAACCGAATGCAACAATCAATGCTGAAACCACTAAGGTCTCCAATAGTAACAAAGATTGCGTCTGTCCAAAACTTTCCTCTACTCTAAGCAGCAGGCCACCCGCTATGAATATTCAAAAGAAACCTTTAATTAGCTCTGCTTTTTAATACGAGCATTGCATCCAAACGAATAGCTAGACAATACGCTGGAGTACAAATGAAAATTGTGAAAAAAATGGGTTTGATTACTCTCCTTTTGTTAATTTGTAATTTGAGCTCGGCAAATGATCAGCCCAAGTCTCAGCAACAATATGCAAATTTTGAAGAATGCTCGTTGAGCAGCGGCGAGCTCATTAAACCTTGCAAGATCGGATATCGCACCTTTGGTACATTAAACACCGATAAATCAAACGCTGTGCTAGTTCCAACGTGGTTTACCGGCAACTCCGCAGACCGTGCCTATTTGGCATCGCCAGCCTATTTTGATCCTGAAACCTACTTTATTGTGATTGTTGATGCGCTGGCTAATGGCGTGTCTTCTTCGCCTTCAAATTCTATGTCGTAGAGCAATGATCTCTTCCCGCAGATAGCTATTGCCGATATGGTCCAGAGCCAACATCGGCTACTAAGAGAAGTATTTGAAATAGAATCTGTCTATGCAGTGGTCGGCTTATCAATGGGTGGCATGCAAACATTTGAATGGGCTATTGCCTACCCAGGCTTTGCCAAAAAAACAATAGCCGCCATTGCAAGCCCACGCTTGCCAAGTTACGACATAGCATTGTGGAACACCAGAAATACCTTGCTTGGCCTTTACCGCAATTGTCAGTGCAAGGAGGCGCTCAACGCGATAGCTGTAGTGAATATGCTGAGCAACGAGCCAAGCAAGCTATCTGAAGATGTTAAGCGCAATCAAGCTGTCTCAACAATTGAATCAAGAGGCGAAGCCTATACTATGACCATTGGCGAAAGCTGGTATGTACAACGTCAAGCTGAAGCAATGATAAGTCACAACATTGCACGTGATTTTGATGATGACATGGAGAAAGCTGCTATAAAAACCGGGACTGAGTTTTTGATTGTTGTCGGCGATGATGACCGAGTAGTTACTCCACAACCCGCGCGTAACTTTGCAACATTGGTAGATGCCACCCTCGTTGAGTTAGACGAAGACTGTGGCCACGGCGACCCATGGTGCGCACCAGATGCTTTTTCTAAGGCGGTCAGATCATTTATTGCCGAGGAAAACTAGCGAACAATCTTCGCAAAGATAACGGCTAAATCTGACACCCTTTTCGTTTTTGTCACTCGCTATTTGCCGGCTGCTGCTTTCTCCGCGCGAGCCTGCATAGTAGCGAAAAACTCACTTTGGTTAGCCTCGCGGTCGGCGTCCACTTTCTGCGAATCATCCAAGCTTGCCATTAGTGATTGCCAATTCTTGAAACCATTGATTTCCGCACCAATATCCCATTTCAACACAGAGGCACCCACCATGCCTGAGACACTCATCACGTAACGCAAATAGATATCGGCCATTGTTAGCTCCGCACCAGCCACGTAGGGAGCAAAAGCACTGATTCGGTTCAATGCGCCGATGCCACGAGTAACCACGCCGCGAACTTCGCCAGCAACTACTTCGGGTGGCGGTGTTTTTGAGAAAGCGAAACCGATAAGACGCCGGCATGGTAACTCTAGATAGAGCTCACTTATTTTCATAATCTGCCTTACCTGGGCGCGCGCAGTGGTATCGGCGGGATACAGGGGTTTGTCAGGATAAGTGTCTTCTAGATAATCACAGCACACGCTGGACTCAGACAGATTAATACCTTGAGCCGTTGTTAGAGACGGGATTTTACCCACCGGACTTAATTCAAGGTAGTCCTCAGTGCCACCAAACTGAGTATCTTCAACAAAGGGAATGCCTTTGTACAACAATACGTGTTTCACTATGTTGTAATAGTTGCTATAAGAAAAACCGTGCAAGGTGATCATTGTTTCTTGTCCTATGGGTTCGCTGCGGCGGGAGTGGCGCATGCGGCAGAAAATGATACACCAGATAAAGTGATAACGGTAAGACTTAAGATGCTTGCCCAAAGTAGTTGATTGTAAATCTGTCTGGCGCTTTTATTGTTCTGCTAACACCCAAGTAACTATCTCTTGCGCATGTTTGCACGCATTGGCTTGCGTATCAAAAACCAGATGCGAGTAGCGGTTGAGCGAAAACCACCCTCCACTGTCCTCGTAATCCCTACGGTACTCATCGTAACCAAATGAGCCATCAGCCCTGACAAAAACATCAACACATTGATCCTGCGTTAAATTGTGTAGCGATTGCAAGACCTTCATCCTGAGGCTCTAGTCACACCTTAGACTATTCAGGTAAGTAATTACTGAAGCTTCGCTAACAACATCAGCATACTTAGCATCCATATCAAACAAGTTAGCTTGATGCGGATCCTCATGCCGATCACCGCAGGAATCAGACACAACAATTGGAATAAAGCCATGCGATACGCAATCAACGCACGTGGCTCGGATGCATCCACTAGTCGTCAAGCCTGTAATAATAAGGCTATCGATGTTAAGTTCCCTTAACGTTGTGGCCAACGAAGTACCGAAGAACGCACTCGGATATTGCTTGGAAATAACCAATTCATTATCCGCGGGCTCAACACCCTTCGGCCAAGCCCCCATTGATTGACCTTTTTGAAAATGGCGCAGTGGCTTCACCTTCTGGAAAAAAACACCGCCGTCAGCACCGCCTTGCTGGTACACAAGGTTGGTGAAAATGATGGGCACGTGTTGCGCATTGGCGGCCTCTCGAACTCGTAAGGCTGACGCTAGAACATGGTCTACGTCAGCATAGAGTTCACAACTTTCATCAAAGTAAGCCTCAACAAAATCAACCAGGATAAGCGCCGGGCGCTTACCGTATCCAAGCTTATTATCATAGGCTCGTTTATAGTTACTAATTTTATCTTTGGATTCTTGCATTGCTTCTACAGTTTAGGATTTGTAGGGTTTTAGTTGGCAGTAAAGTCGACTAACAAACAGCTCGAGCGATTAATCCCAACAGAATTGGCTAACGATAATTAAAGTCGTTAGCCAATTGTGAACTAAAAGCTTAGCCAATAAACTCGGGTGATACCGGCGGTTGCAAATGCGTTTGCTCTAAACACGCCGCTTTGATTTCATCAATGCTACCACCAAAATTAAAGATTGGAATATCGTCACCACGTTCTGCAACCCGTTCTGCACGCAGCGCTTGAGTAGCCGATGCATCAACTAGCTGATTTGCATCAATCACTACGCCGTAGCGTTTTGCGCCTCCAGCGCTAACTAAACCGCGCTCTACGTCTACACGGACCAACTCTGGGTCTCTGGCAAAAGGGTCACCCCAGCCGCCGCCGCCCCAAGTATTGAAATACAGCAAGTCGCCTTTTCTCACTTTAATGTCTTCGCATTTGGCTGGCAACCACTCTTCACTGCCATCGGCTCGAACTAATCGCTTGGTTGAACGCATACCGGTTTCACCGCCATTAACTCCCCACGGGTACATCAACCAACGCTCGTCGTGAATACCAATGTTTCCGTCATTCAAAAATCGATAGGCGACACAAAGACCATTGCCCCCGCGGTGTAAACCGGCCCCGCCAGAATCGGCTATCGCCTCATAGGTTTCAATGCGCAACGGGAAGTACGATTCGATAAATTCATTCGGCACATTGGTAAAACCAGGCCATAGAGAATGCCCATCTGGGCCATCACCTACCGGCCGACCAGGTATACCTCCGAAGCCAATTTGAAAAAGCTGAAACCATTTTCCGTTGTCGTCGTAGCCTGAATAAAACAAATGCGGTGAGTCAGAGAAGCCGGCCGCATTGAGCATTTGATCAGGCGCGCCCATTCCAAGTAAAGCACCCATCACATCAAAAATTCGGCCTAAGGCATGTGTTCTGCCAGAAAGCGCCGCTGGGTAATTTGGTTTTAATATCGAGCCCTGTGGAATACGAACATCAACTAAATCGTAAAAACCGTCATTAAACAAAATCTGTGGGTCAACAAGATTAATCGTGAACGAGCCAAAGAACATTTTGAACATGTCTTCATTCATATAGAAGTTGATCGAACTTTGAGCTTGCGGATCAGTGCCATCAAAGTCGAATATCGCCACCGAGCCTTCACGCCACATCGTGCATTTTATTTTGTAGGGGCCCATGCCCATACCGTCGTCACAGAGATAGTCGGTGAACTCACGCGGCTCTTCGGGAATAAACATCTCGATGATATGTTTCATCGCCATGTGGTTACGATCCAGCATGGTTTGCATGGTTGAATGAAACACATCTTCACCAAATCGATCGGCTATTTCAGTGCAGCGCTTGCTAGCAGTTTTACACGCGGCAACCAGAGCATTTAGGTCAAAGCGATTCCATTGCGGGGTACGCACGTTGTGTAAAATGAGTTCGAGAATATCTTCCTGTAAAACACCTTTTTTGTATAATTTGGTAGGCGGGATACGAATGCCTTCCTGAAAAATCGTGGTCGCACCGATGGGAATCGAGCCTGGCACCATGCCTCCGTTATCAGACATATGACCGAACATCGCAGTCCAGGCTATGTGCCGGCCTTGCTTGAATACTGGCACCAACACCAACCAATCGGGCAGGTGACTTACCGCAGCGTTACAAAGGTAGGGGTCGTTGGTGAGAATAACATCGCCTTCTTCAATTTCAGCATCGTAGACTTCCAAAAACGGTTTAATAAATGAGCCGAATTGGCCAACCACCATTTTGCCATCGCGGTTCGCGATCATCGGAAAACAATCGCCTTGCTCACGAATACCGGGTGACATCGCTGTGCGGAACAAAACCGCATCCATTTCTTCACGTGCGTTTCTTAGTGCGTTTTCAATAATGTCGACAGTGACACCATCAACCTCAATGTTCTTTAGAGGAGTGGTGTTGCGTTGTTTAATTGTTGCAGTCATAACTTACTCCTATTTACTGTTTGGGTTGATGATGAGATTACCGAGTGAGTCCACACTAGCGTTATGCTGTGGCAGAATCACGGTGGTTGAATCCATCTCTAATACAATTGCTGGCCCTTGCACTACTAGCTCTTCATGCAACTTATTGCGATCGTAAATATTGATGTCATACCAACCTCCTGCGGAGTACAGCTTGCTTTCATGAATTACACAATCTTCCAAGGTCAAACCAGTACTCGCCAGCGACTTATTTTTAATCGGCTTCGAGCGCGCCTTAACTAATGCACGAATCATCAAGACTTCATGGCCATCGTCTAGCTTAAAGGTAAATAACTGCTCGTGCTCTTTATCGAAAGCCGCCGTGACAAAATTAATTCCGTCTTGCTCTAATTCGTCCTGAACGAAGTCAACCGTAATCTGAAATGCCTGACCGGCGTAACGCATATCAACTTGGTAACTTACGTCACACTCATCTTCAGCAATGCCATCTTTAATTAGCGATTCACTGGCTTTTTTACGCAACTCCTCAAGGTCCGCCAATAGGTCTCGGTCGCTAACGTCAGTCGCTAGCTTGATATAAGTTCGCGTAGCCTCATCTTGCACTTGAGTAGTCGCATCGCCATAGGCACATAAAACGCCAGGACCAGGTGGCACGATCACCGGCCATGCATCGGTTAAAATACCGAGTGCATTGGCATGTAAAGGCCCGGCGCCGCCGAAACCAACCAAGGAAAAATCACGTGGGTCATAGCCTTGTTCTACCGAGACTAAACGCAATGCGCCGAACATGGATTCGTTAACAATTTTGATAATGCCTTCTGCGGCTTCCATTAAGCCAATACCCATTGCATCCGCAATCGTTTGTACCGCCGCGACCGATGCATCTCGATCAATTTCCATCTTGCCGCCAAGTTGCACATCACTGGGTAGATAACCAAGTACTACGTTGGCATCACACACCGTGGGTAATTCACCGCCTTTTTTATAACATGCGGGGCCAGGTACAGCGCCAGCCGATTCTGGACCTACGCGCAATGCTTTAGTTAATTCTGGTACGAAGGCGATAGAGCCACCACCCGCACCCACTGTTCGCACATCCACTGACGGCGCTCGCACTCGCACATCACCGACTAAGGTTTCACGACGCACTCGCGCTTTCGAATCTTGAATTAATGCCACATCGGTTGATGTGCCGCCCATATCAAAGGTTAGAATATCTTTGTGTCCAGCGCGACTGCAAAAATAGATCGCGCCGGCTACCCCACCGGCAGGACCGGACATCAACAAATTGACTGGCGATTCGGCGGCCGCTCGAGCAGAGGCAAGGCCGCCGTCGGAACGCAATATAGACAGCTGGGTATTCTCACCAAGAGTATTTTGTACCGCTTTCTGCAAATTATTTACGTACAGCGACACTTCAGGTTGCACATAAGCGTTAACCACCGTTGTCTCGGCGCGTTCATATTCTTGCATTTCTGGAATGATATCGCTGGAAATCGACACTGGAACATCTGTGAATATTTCTCTAGCTACTTTTTGCGCGGCCAATTCGTGTGCATTGTTCAAATACGAATTAACGAAACAAATGGTTAGCGCATCAATGCCGCCTTTAGCCTTTAAGGTTTTAAGGTCTGCACGCAGCGCATCTTCATTGAGCTCGGTCACCATTTCCCCATCGGCGCCCATGCGCTCTTGAGCTTCAATTGTGAGTTCAAGTGGCGCCAGCAAGGGTTTCTTTATGTACGACACCCAACCACCCAAGCCGCCAGGGCAATATGATCGAGCAACTTGTAATATGTATTTATAGCCAGACGTGGTTAACAAAGCAACCGCGGCGCCTTTGCCCGTAAGTACTGCGTTAGTGGCAACGGTTGTGCCGTGCATAACCAACTCTACTTCAGTTGGGTCAACACCCGATTCTT
>JBLHME010000059.1:0-18962 GCA_047623225.1 Cryomorphaceae bacterium | reverse complement strand
ACTGAAGAGGTATTGTTGTCTGAAATTGCTGATACTGAACCATTTGAGAGCCCTAGCACGCTTTATCGTTTAGATCGCCAATCAATCTTGAATGTTACTGCTGATGTCAACAAAGACATAGCCAACGTGCCTATTATTTTGGCCGATGTGGAACAGTTTCTAGCCTCCCTTCAACAAAGCTATCCTGACGTGAGTTATAAATTTGATGGCGAAGCAGAAGAAACAGCTGAAACCAATGCGAGTCTTATGCTTGGGCTATCGCTGGTCCTAGTAGCCATTTTTGCCCTTTTAGCAATACCCTTTAAGTCTTATGGTCAGCCGTTCATTGTCATGTCGATAATTCCGTTTAGCGTGGTCGGTGCCATATTTGGACATATTATTACGTTTCAATCTCTTACGTCTTTCAGCTTTTTTGGGGTCGTGGCACTCGTTGGAGTGGTGGTTAATGACAGCCTCGTTCTAGTTGACTATATCAATAAGCGTCGTGCTGAAGGTATGGAGCTAATGGACGCTGTTCTCAAAGCAGGTGCGGTTAGATTTAGGCCGGTGATATTAACCTCAATTACCACCTTCGCAGGCGTTTTACCATTGCTATTAGACTCAAGTCGGCAGGCTGCATTTCTAAAGCCTATGGCAACTTCTCTTGGATTTGGTATTTTGTTCGCCACCGTTATCACATTAATCATCGTGCCAATAAACTATGTTGTGGCACACAAGTTTAAGTACTTGATGATTGATTTGTGGCACCGCTGGTTAGAGTTTTGGAATCGCCCTGAAAAATCCCAGTCTTCCTGATAAAAAGTATTCCTAAACCAAAAAAGGCTTTGCCGCTAATGCGCTTTCTCACTAACGATTTCCAATACAAGATACCAAAATGATTGAATGGTTCGCAAAAAACCACGTTGCCGCAAACCTATTGATGGTTTCGATAATGTTACTCGGTCTATTTGCTCTGCGCGATGATATACCCCTAGAACTCATGCCAGACTTTAGCCTGCAGACCATCACAATCACCACCGTATTGCCGGGTGGCAACCCAAAATCAATTGAGGAAACAGTTACCGCGAGGATCGAGGAATCAATTGCAGATTTAGTTGGAATTAAGAAGATTTCCTCTAGATCGTCAGAGGATGTGTCGCAAGTCTTTGCAGAGATAGAGTCAGGCTATAGCGAGCAGAACTTGCTGAGCGACATTAAGGTTAGAGTCGACGCCTTAAATACCTTGCCAGATGATTCCGAACGACCGGTCATCCAGATAGCGGATGTGGTCATCCAAGTGATTGGAATGGTAGTCTATGGCGATATAGCCTATGACGACTTATACCAAGCGTCAGCTGACTTCAGACAAGCATTATCCCAAGTTGAAGGTGTTACCCAGGTCGGCGAATTGCAAGTTCCTGGACGCGAGATTCACATTGAAATCAGCCCTAGGACATTATTACAATATGGTTTAAGTCTTGCTGATGTTGGCAGTGCTATACAACGCAACTCAATCGATGTTTCAGCTGGCAACTTACGTACCGTAGATGGTGATATTTTGGTTCGAACTAATGGCCAAGCCTATAGTGCTGCTGAGTTCAATGCTATTCCTGTCACCAATTCTGGAGACCGCGTTGTTTACTTAAAGGATATTGCTAAGGTTATCGACGGCTATGAACTTCAACAGGTGGAGTCATTTTACAATGGTAAGCCGGCTATCTCCCTTGAAGCCTATCGTATCGGTAAGCAGAGCACACTCGATGTCGCAGAGAGTGTGCTCGGTTTTATCGATGAGTACCAAACCAAATTACCTGCTGGTTTGTCCATCGGCACATACGGAAATACCGCTGCGGTTGTTGAAGATCGCTTAGATACGTTGATCTATAGCGCATTACAAGGCGGCATATTAGTGCTGATTTTGCTTTCGCTGTTTTTAAGACCCGCTGTCGCATTTTGGGTGGGGCTAGGGATTCCTATTTGTTTTCTAGGCGGTTTCGCGATGATGCCGGTCTTAGGCCTATCGCTGAATATGCTGACCATGTTCGCCTTTATCCTGGTACTTGGGATTGTAGTCGATGATGCAATTGTCACCGGCGAAAATATCTACCGACATCAACGCAATGGCATGCCTCCTGCCCAGGCCGCATTGATTGGCACAAAGGAGGTGGCGGTACCGGTCACCTTTGGCGTTTTAACCACTATGGTAGCTTTTGCACCGCTACTGTTGGTAACTGGGTCGGTGGCTGATTTGGCTAAGCAAATACCATTAATCGTGATTCCCGTTTTGGCGTTTTCTTTGATTGAATCTAAATTGATTCTGCCCTCACACATGAGCACCATCAAGCCAAGAAAAGAGAATCAAATCTCCTACTTTGGGCGTCTTCAACAATCATTTTCCAGGGGCTTTGAAAACTCAATCATTCGAGTCTACCGTCCGTTCTTGGATATTTGTATTCGTAACCAACTAATCACGGTGGTTACAGCAGTCGGCATTTTTGTTATTACCATGTCGTCGATGTCCAACGGTTGGCTACGTAGTTCGTTTTTTCCTGAATTTGAAAATGACCAAATCATTATCAATCTCGCAATGCCAGCCACCACAGGCTATGAAACCACTAAGGGCCACGTTGAAAGCATTTCAAACATTGCGGGAGAATTATCTAAAGAATATGTCGACCCGTTAACAGGCGAATCCTACTTTAAGTATTTTGTTGCTGTCTCTGGTTTGTCCTTTGGTCCCGCTGGCGCAACTGTCGGGACTAATTATGGGACTATCATAATGGAGTTCGAACCGGGGGAAAGCGGTTATCCCGAAGGCTTTTCGATGAAGAAGGTCCAAGAAAAGCTAAGAGAAAGAATTGGCGATATACCGGGTGCAGAAAAACTAAGTTTGAATTCCTCTTTTAGTGATTTTGGCAAACCTCTGTCAGTGGCTATCTATGGCAACGATATATCGCGAATAGATAATGTAGTCACTCAGATTAGAGAATATCTAAAGCGTTATCCCGGAGTTTTCGATATTCAAGATAACTTTACCAGCGGTAAAGAAGAAATACAGATGACGTTAACGCCGCTGGCCAATGCTCTAGGCTTACCTCAAACGGAAATCGCCTCACAGGTCCGAGATGCAGTATTTGGTTTTGAGGCACAGCGGATTCAACGCGGCACAGATGAAATCAAAGTAATGGTTCGCTACCCACTTAGCGACCGCTCTTCGCTCAACGATTTAGGTGGCATTAAGATTAGAACACCTAATAGTAGTGACACCATTCCTCTATCAGAGCTGGCGACGCTCACCTCGGGTATTAGCCCTACTTCGATCTATCGTGATCGACTTCGACGTGCAGTTACGGTTAGTGCTGACATTGATCCTACAAGATACGATGTCAGTGCAATCAGAGCCGATCTGCGCCGATTTCTGGACGAACTTTTTATCTCAGAAACTGAGCTCAGCTTTAATATGGACGGCCAAGCTGAAACCCAGAACGAGACAGTCAAAAGCTTCCTACTAGGGTTTATCGTTGTGATCCTTGTAATCTATGCATTACTGGCGATCCCTTTTAAATCGTTCGGTCAACCTCTGGTGGTGATGTCTATTATTCCACTCGCCTTTGTTGGAGCCATTATTGGGCACTACGTCATGAACCTGGCTTTTTCTATGCTCAGCATTATGGGAATACTGGGACTAACTGGTATTGTAGTAAACGATAGTTTAGTGCTGGTTGACTACATTAATAAAAAACGCAGCGAAGGAATGGAATTAATGGACGCTGTTCTAACCGCTGGTGAAACTCGTTTCCGCCCAGTGATTCTGACCTCACTTACAACCTTCGCTGGTTTATTGCCGTTGATGCTTAATCAAAGCGTTCAAGCGCAATCACTGATCCCAATGGCAGTGTCATTAGGCTTCGGAATTCTATTCGCAACCATTATCACCTTGGTGATCACGCCAGTTAACTACTTAGTGGGCCGGCAGATTAAGTATGCTGTGATAAGAATGTTCGGTAATCTCTCAAGCTCCCTAAAACGCTTTTGGAACAAAGAAGCGAGTGACGGCTTATAAGATAGAGAACTGCTCTATCGCAGATCATATTGGGTAGCGGGAGTTAGGGAACGCGCCGCTTTAGGCAAGATACCGAGGTGGATGCAGCCGCGACATATCGTTCACAACCGCAAGGGGTGCCTGGTCCTGAACAAAAAAACAGCATCCTTGCTAATCAACACGTCCATTCCACGAAACTTTTTAGTGTGCGATTTCAGTCACACACTAAGCCATGCTCAGTCTAGCCAGCTTTGGATAATTCTATTTCTGACTCATTGCCAAGGCTCAACATGGCGGCTGCGGTATCGAGCATGCGGTTTGAAAAACCCCACTCGTTGTCGTACCAAGCCAATATTTTCACCATGTCACCTATTACGCGAGTTTGAGTCACATCGGCAATACTCGACGCCGCATTGTGATTAAAGTCGCTGGAGACCAATGGCAATGTGTTTACCTTAAACACCCCGCCTTTGCTGTTTTGTGCTGCGGAAGTCAAAATCGCATTCACTTCTTCAACCGAAGTTTCACGACCTACCGTCACAGTCAAATCAAGCAAGGACACGTTCAGGGTTGGCACTCGAATCGACAAGCCATCGAGTTTTCCAGCCAGTTCAGGAACAACCAAACCGATTGCAGCCGCAGCACCAGTTTTTGATGGGATCATAGAGTGCGCTGCCGCGCGAGCTCGACGCAAATCAGTGTGATACACATCATTCAAACGCTGATCATTGGTATAAGAGTGAACTGTATTGGCTATGCCCTTCTCAATGGCTAATTCATCGTGCAAGGCTTTAGCAATTGGCGCTAAGCAATTAGTCGTGCAAGACGCATTTGAAACCAATTTATCAGCGGCGCTCAATACATGGTCATTTACACCATAAACGACGGTGGCATCGAGATTTTGTCCAGGAGCAGAAACCAACACTTTTTTCGCTCCAGCATTTAGGTGCGCGCTGGCCCCCTCGCGGCTGGTGAAAAAACCGGTACACTCTAAAACCAAATCAACGTCCAACTCGGCCCAAGGCAAGTTTGCAGGGTTACGTTCGGCGAACACCTTGATTTTGTCGTTATTGACGATCAAATTATCGCCTTCAACACTTACTTGCTGAGCAAATTCGCCGTGCACGGTATCGTACTTAAGTAAATGAGCATTGATGGCAGCTTCACCAAGATCGTTGATCGCTACTATTTCAATATCACTGTACTTATTGTATTCATACATCGAGCGGAGCACATTTCGGCCTATTCTTCCAAAGCCATTAATTGCAATTCTAACCATAATACAACCTGTAGTTTACTTTCAAAATTCCGTCAACATAGAGGCAGGGCCTTATCAAATAGCGCTTTCCTCAATTAGAGCCAATTCTCAAATAGAGAATTAACAGGTCCAATGTAACATATTATGTAATATATTTACATTAATGAGGAAATTTTATTATAATTTGTAATTTAACTACAGTGAATAGTCGATTTGTCTTATAAATAAGATTATGTTTTTGCTAACCCACCAAGCCAAGAGTCTTGCTATTTTAGAAATTTAACCTTGGCTTTAAAGCTTAATTGGTTATTATTGAAATTAAATTACAAAACGGCGCGTCCGATTACACTATTGCGCTCAACTAATAATAAGGAGCGCCTCGCCCATGCATGCACAATCTTCTCTTTTACTATTAATGAAGAGCGATGCAGTTCGCCTGAGTAAATCCGACAAAAAACTCGCAGCCATTATTCATAAGGATCCGAGTGCAGTGATCCATCAGTCTATTGCTTTACTCGCTTCCACAGCGGATGTTAGTGAACCGACGGTAAACCGCTTTTGTCACAAGTTGGGCTGCGACGGTTACCCAGATTTCAAATTAAGATTGGCGCAAGAAATATCCTCTTCTGGCCAATTGTTTGTAGAAAATCTGAGCACTGACGACGATAGCTCTATAGTGATACAAAAGATCTTGTCGTCTATTCAAAGCAGTATCCGATCATTGGCCAACTCAATAGACCCAGAGGCTCTAAATGAAGCCGCTGAATTAATTTGCCACTGTAAGAGCGTCAACTTCTTTGGTATGGGTGCATCAAGTTCTGTTGCTCTGGATGCGCAACATAAGTTTTTCCGCTTTGGAATTCCGGTTATCGCGCATACGGATTTTATAAATCAGCGAATGATGTGCTCAATGCTCGATCCAAAAGACGTAGCTGTGTTTATTTCATACACTGGTCGGACCGACGCAATGATCACAAATGCTGAGCTCGCTAGAGCTAGAGGGGCCGCCATTATCGGCATCACATCACAAACGTCCTTCTTGGCGCGCCAATGCGATGTTGTACTAAATGCCGTGACCGCAGAGGATACCGATCTTTTCACCCCAATGACTTCGCGCATTATACATTTAGCTGTCATCGACATGCTAGCGACCAGCGTGGCTTTAAAACTGGGCGAAGCGGTTGAAGAGAATATCAAGTCAATTAAAAAGAATCTTGCAGCCACCCGTACTGACAGATTCTAAATAATGGGGTTATTGTCGTGAGTCTCAATCGTATTCGTATTGTGCTGGTGCGCACATTTCATCCCGGCAACATTGGTTCCGCTGCGCGCTCAATGAAAACCATGGGCTTAAGTGATTTGTGCTTGGTGGCACCTAAACAATTCCCATCGAAAGAAGCAAATAAAATGGCCGCCGGCGCTGAAGACATGCTGGCTAAGGTAAGCGTCAAGAGCAGCTTGGACGACGCTATTAGAGACTGTACGGTAGTGATCGCCAGCACTGCACGCATACGAGGCTATGACTTACCTGAGTTAAACCCTGAGCAAGCGGCACAAATGCTGGTCAGCGGCGCCAAATCTTCGCCAGTCGCATTGATTTTTGGCCCTGAACGAATGGGCTTACACAATGACGATATCAAACTAGCAAAATACCGAGTGACGATTCCAGCCAACCCTGAATACAACTCCCTAAATATGGCCGCAGCGGTGCAAACCTTAAGCTATGAAATATACAAAAACTCGACAATAGAAGCACCGATCGCCGCTGTACAGCGGGGCTGCGACCTTCCCTCCTCAGATGACATCGAGCTGTTATTCGAACACCTTGAAAAAGTTTTAAAAGATATTGGTTTTCTACGCCCACATCAGGGAGAGACATTGCTGCGTATTAGACATCTCCTCAACAGGACAGAGCCGAACAAACTGGAAGTGAAACTATTGCGTGGCATCCTTAGTTCTATCGAAAAGTCTTTGTTGTCCTGCACATAATTCACACCCACTGCTCGGAGTCTAATGCAAAAATTGAGTTTTTTAGCCGCGCAAACACTGGTTTCAGTAATGGCCTATTGGCCTATACGATCTTCACAGACCCAGCAAAATGATCGATTAAATCTACCGCCCATTGGTTTACAACGAAAGTGTTGAACGCTTTAATTTCATCCAATCTGGCTAAAAACTTAACGACAATTTGTCCCAAATGGGGGATATGCAGTTAGAGTGTTGGCTGATAGACTTTCTTTAGCTTGAGTATTAAGCACGCGGTTGATCGAGTAATCGATCGTAAACTAACCCGAAACTAACTAAATCCATGGGGATATAAATGAAAACTATAAAATTATTGAGCTTGGTTCTGATCGTAAGTTTGTTTAGTACAACCGTCTACGCCAAGCCGAGCATGGCCGTTCTCGATTTTCGAAATAACACAAGCGCAAGTTGGTGGCGAACGGGTGTAGGTCGTGACTTAGCTGGAATGCTCACCAACGAACTTGCGAGTGGGAAAAAGTTTGACTTAGTGGAACGGCAAAAACTAGCCTCTGTGCTTGGTGAACAAGATCTAGCGGGTTCTGGCCGAGTGAGCGGGAGTAAAGCCGCCAAAATGGGCAAACTGGTGGGTGCACAGTATTTGGTCACCGCCACCGTAAGCTCCTACGAAGAAAACGTTAACAACACTGGCGGCGGCCTTTCCTTTAAAGGTGTATCTCTTGGGGGAAAAAACAACAAAGCCTATATCGCAGTCGATCTTCGGGTGGTTGATTCCACCACTGGGCAGATTGTAGAGACTCGAACCGTTGAGGCTCGCTCTGGCGGCCTTGCTATGAGTATCGGCATAAATCGCGGTGGTTTTGGTGGTGCATTGGCCAATGAGAAAAAAACGCCTGCTGGCAAAGCTATCCGCGCTGTAGTGGCGGAAATTTCAAACTATCTTGAGTGCGCTATGGTTAAGAAAGACAAATGTCTTAAGAAATTTGAAGCCAAAGAGCAAAAGAGACGAGATGGACTAAGCAAGGGAATCGAGCTCGACTAAGCGATTGTTTTCGAAAAACAGAAAAGCCTCGACATTGTCGAGGCTTTTTTGCTTCTTGCTTAAACCAAACCTACTAAACTAGACTGTAGCAGTTTGCCCATACTTAGCTCGAATCCGAGCTTCGTTTTTGGGGTCGATATTGACCTTATCTAAGTCACCATTGATATGCGGTATCGCTAACAATCGCTTGTCCATTACTTTAAACCACAACGAAGGGTGATAGGCCAACCAATACATTCCAGCGTAGCCTGAAGGTAGCTCTGGCAAATTTTCAAAACTCCGCAGACTTTGATAAGGCCTGGATGGATTGGCATGATGGTCCGAGTGACGCTCTAGTTGAAACAGCAATAGATTGCTAAATATGTGATTGGCGTTCCAAGAGTGATGAGGCTGACAACGTTCATATTTGCCGTTTTCTTTTTTCTCGCGCAATAGGCCGTAGTGTTCAATATAGTTCGCACTGGTCAGTTGGAACCAAGCAAAGGCGTTATGAACCAAGAAAAATGGGATCAGAATCCAACCCAACATCAACACCATCGCACCCTGCCACAAAAGTGTTAGCGCGTAAGATTGCAGAATGTGGTTGTGCCAAGTCAATACGCCATGACCTTTTTTGTTCAAACGGTTACGCTCAGCATTCCAACCACGCTTAGCAGCCCCAGGAATCTCTCTGAGCATGAATCGATAAATAGACTCTCCCATTCGTGAACTGGCGGGATCTTCAGGCGTCGACACGTCACGATGATGGCCCATATTGTGTTCGATGCAGAAATGACCATAACCACAAACGGCCAAGACAATGCGTGATATTAATCGCTCGCGCTTGGAGTTTTTATGCCCAATCTCATGCGCAGTGTTAATACTCGAGCCACTGTACATACCAACAATCACTGCAAAACCAAGCACAAAACCGATTGCTAGGGGTTCTGTCGCAACCACATAAGCCGATGCAATCACTACTGCAAAATGAATAGGAATAGCCGCGTACAAGAGATAACGATAGTAGTTGTCTTGATCGAGTTGTGGTACTAACTCTTCTGGTGGATTGGTTCTATCTGTACCAATCAGATAATCAACGATAGGCACAAAAACATACGATACAACAAATGGCGCAAGCAGTATCCATGGGTTTTTAAACTCCAGGTAAATTAAAATCACGAATAGTGGTATAGCCGCAAATAGAACTGCGCCCCACCATAGATGACGTTTTTTATCCTTGAACTGAATTAGCCCCTTTTCGGGATGGTCTAGTGTGTATGTGGTCATAGTCTCCTCCAACTTTTCATTTAATATAGCCTGTTTTTTATTTAATATAACCTACTAAGCTGATCTTATAGTTTTCATAAGGTGACAATTCAATTGTCATTAAACGCCATAGTGCTACACTTGCGCCGTGGAAAACACCCTGTACATCTCCTCAACCTATCTTAAAATTCTGGCAAGAGGCAACCAGCAACTGATCTCAGAGCTCAGGAATGCACTAGGGCCAAAGGCGGACGAGCTGCTCGAAAGCGAGTACATTTATGGTGACAACATAAATAGAGTTTTTTCAGCGTTTGAAACACAGGGAGTTGACTCACTACTGCTTCGTTATGGTCGGCATTTAGACGTGGCCAGTCACGGGCCACTCGGGTTTTCTGTATTAACAGCCCCCGATCTTAAGACAGCCATGCAGGTTCTAGAAGAGTATATGCATATTAGGTCTTCAGTCTATCGCTGCGAATTTACCGTGGTTGACGATCGTGCTGAATTTATTGGTCACGATTTAACAGGCGAGGCAATCGCGGGGCGTTGGCTGATAGAAATTGGGCTGAATGTGGTACAGCGTTTAATCGAATCTGTGATGGCACACCCGTTGGGCGAAAATGCTCGTATTAGTTTTGCCTATGCAAAACCTGCCTATGCACAAGAACTTGAGGACTTTTATAATGTTGGTTGTGACTTCAACGCAGCAAAGAACATGGTTAGCTTTCCTGCGTCATGGTGTCGAATAAATTCACCATTCTATGACCCACAGGCATTTAGATCTAATATTGCCAAGTGTCGCGATTTAAAACTAACCTTAGAGGGGAACTCGCTACCGCACGAATTTATCACTTTAAAATTCAATTATTACTTTACCGCTCGCTTGGCTGGCGAAACCACGGCACGGGAGCTTCCCTCACTTGAAGGGCTGGCATCACAGTTGCACATGTCCACACGCACGCTTACTCGCCGACTTAAACAACGCAAAACCTCTTATAAAAGACTGCTGGAGCAGGCAAGACAGATTCAAGCTATTTATTTGTTAGAGAACACCCACCTACCGATCGCCGATGTGGCTTATAATTTGGCCTACCAAGAACCAGCCAACTTTGTGCGCGCCTTCAAAACGTGGTTTGATACAACCCCGGCGGCCTGGCGAAGAACACCGACTAAAACTAATGACTGACAATTTTGAACTTGATACTGAGAAACTAGCTAGTTATCTCGCACAGCACATTGATGGATTTAGCGGTCCTTTATCGGCTAGTAAATTCGAGGGCGGGCAATCCAACCCTACTTATTTGCTAACCACGCCTGAGAGTAAATATGTTTTACGCCGCAAACCTCCTGGCGAATTATTGCGCGGAGCGCATGCGGTAGACCGTGAATATCGAATCCTTACGGCTTTATTCACTACTCCTCTGCCTGTTGCTCAAGCCCTACATCTATGCGACGACGATGACGTTATTGACAGCATGTTTTACGTCATGGAATTTAAAGAAGGCCGAATTCTTTGGGACCCTGAATTACCTGGCATGGATCCCATTGAACGCCGTGACATTTACACCGAAATGAACCGCGTTTTATCAGAACTGCATAAAGTCGACATTGATGCCGTTGGCCTGAGTGACTACGGCAAAAGCGGCGACTATTTTAGCCGCCAAACGCATACGTGGAGCAAGCAGTATCGTGCTGCCGAAATGCAGCACATACCAGCTATTGAAGAGCTAATTGTATGGCTGCAGGAAAACATACCTGATGACGATGGTTTGGTGTCAATCACTCATGGTGACTATCGCCTAGACAACATGATGTTTGATAGTAAACGAGCTGAGGTAATTGCAGTTCTGGACTGGGAATTATCGACCATCGGGCACCCTTATGGCGATCTTGCCTATCAATGCATGCAATATTATATGCCCAGAGGCCAGGGACTACCTGGCTTAGCTGACGCTAACCTTGAAGAGCTGGGGATACCGAGCGAGCAAGAATACGTGGCTATGTATTGCAAACGAATGGGCTTCGAAAGCATCCCAAATTGGAATTTTTACTTAGCTTTTAGCATGTTCCGATTGGCAGCCATTTGCCAAGGCGTGAAAAAGCGCAGCGAGATCGGCACAGCCTCTAGCGCCAAAGCTGATCAATACGGTGAAATCGTTGAGACACTTGCAAAAATAGCACTAGACCTTACAAAGACTAAAGAATCAAAGTAACAACAACCTAAAAATTGAATCCTGTAGGAACCCTCGATGACACAACTATTTTCGCCCTATTCTTTGGGCAGCCTAAGGCTAAACAATCGAACCGTAATGGCACCCATGACTCGCAATATGTCACCCAACAATGTACCCGGAGACAACGTAGTTGAATACTATCGCCGCCGCGCAGCTGGAGGCATCGGTCTAATTATCACAGAGGGCACCTGCGTTGGACACAAAGCAGCCAGTGGCTACCCAGATGTACCGTTCTTCGCAGGTGAAGATGCCTTGGTAGGCTGGAAGAAGGTAGTTGATGCGGTTCACGCGGAAGGCGGCAAAATAGCGCCGCAGCTATGGCATGTCGGCGGAATTCGAAAGCCGGGTATTGAGCCTGGCGGTGATGAGCCAGGGCATAGCCCTTCAGGTATGGCTATGCCTGGTAAAGTAACCGGCCATGCGATGAGCCAGAAAGATATTGATGAATGCATTGAGTCTTTTGTGCGGGCAGCGGTCGATGCCGAACACCTTGGCTTTGATGCAGTTGAAATACACGGAGCACATGGGTACCTGCTTGACCAGTTTTTCTGGGAAGGTACTAACGTTCGTGAAGACAAATACGGTGGCGATATGGACAGTCGTGGCCGTTTTGCAGCAGAGCTGGTAGCGGCAATTCGCGCCAAGGTCAGCTCAGACTTCCCAATTATTTTTCGCTACTCGCAGTGGAAACAGCAAAACTACAATGCGCGCCTAGCCCAGACTCCGGAAGAATTAGAGGCATTTCTTATGCCCTTGGTCGATGCAGGAGTTGATATATTCCATTGTTCACAACGTCGATTTTGGGAACCTGAGTTTGAAGGAAGTGCCTTAAACCTTGCTGGTTGGACTAAAAAGCTTACCGGTAAAGACACAATGACGGTTGGAAGCGTTAGTTTAGATGCGGATTTTCTACCTGATGGTAAGGAAATCGCCTTCAAAGATAGCAATATCGCCAGCATAGATAATCTAACCGAGCGATTAGAACGCGATGAATTTGATCTTGTGGCGATTGGCCGTGCGTTATTAGCAAACCCTGATTGGGCTAACAAGGTAAAAGCTGATCAACTAGAACAACTTGCGGCATTCGACAAAACACAACATTTGGCTAAATTCATTTAGCGCCAGCTGTTGTTTGACAACCGCCCAACAAGCGACAGGATTAGAATCCAGATACTATTTATCAGACTATTTGAGGCCTTGTTGGACGAGTTGTTATAGAATAATCGCATGAAAAGAGTCGTGTTTAATCGTAAAGGTGGTGTCGGCAAATCGACCATCACCTGCAATCTGGCAGCAATAGCTGCAAGTCAGGGTAAAAACGTTTTGGTGGTGGATCTTGATCCTCAGGCCAACACTACTAGTTATCTGGGCCATAGCGGCAAAGACAACGTAGTTGGGATAGCGGAGTTCATGGAATCAACAATTTCACGCAACTACAAGGGTTTCACATCCGAAGATTACATTCGTAAAACCGGATTTGACAACCTTTCGTTGATCTCAGCAAGTTACACCTTAGTTGACCTTGAAGCCAAGCTCGAGGCCAAGCATAAGATATATAAGCTTCGAGACTTCTTGAACGACCTGCATGAAGATTTCGACGAAATCTACATCGATACTCCTCCTGCATTGAATTTCTTTACACTGTCGGCTCTGATAGCCGCAGACACTTGTATTTTGCCGTATGACTGCGATGTCTTTGCACGCGATGCAATGATCGACTTGATGGAAGAGCTAGAAGAGATCATTGAAGACCATAATCCTGAGCTGATAATCGAAGGCGTGGTGGTTAATCAGTTTCAAGCAAGAGCTAAGCTCCCGCAGCAAGCGGTTGAAGAATTATCTAAAGCAAATTTCAAACTATTGAAGCCATTCATTTCTTCCTCAGTGAAAGTAAAAGAATCGCATGCTCAAAACAAGCCGCTAATTTATCTTGATCCTAAACACAAAGTGACTCAAGAATTCGCAGCGCTGTATCAAACACTAAGCGGTAAAAAGCGCACTAGTAAAAAGAAAAAATAAAGTCATCAGGTCAGTGGGAGAGAAGGTTTTATCCTCAGCAATCTCATGAACAACAATAACGAAACATCGCCCGTAGTAAATCAAGGGTGAGGACAACACGGTGGTATCTACTATGTCTAAAGCCCTAGAGCGTAAAATGGCAGAAGCTGAATCCTACGAAGAGTGGAAAGAAGCTGCGATTGCCCATGATGAACGAAATGGCCTGCAGCTCTGGAAACAGTCTGATCGTAGCCTTCGTTATGACTTTGCTGCGATTCAGCGCCGTTTGGATGTTCTACAAATCATGCGCAGGGCAAACGACAACCACGGCATGTTGTTTACTTTAAACGAAGGCATTCATGGCAATCTTGGCGGCATGGGCAAGTCGTCACTCTATGAGAAAGCAAAGTTCGGCACCAAAGACCTGATCGTTAATTACACCGAGGAAGTAGCCGCAGCACTTGAGCACTTGGCACAACCTCGATTGAAAGGTGTAAGCCTAGAAGAAAAAATTCATTTCTTTCATAGAGCCCATCTTTGCTATGGCCAGTCGGCCCTTATGTTCAGTGGCTCAGGAACCTATCTATTTTTCCATATCGGTGTGCTTAAAGCATTGTGGGAACAAGACCTTCTGCCCGATGTCATCTCGGGCTCAAGCGGTGGCGCCTTAATCGCTGCAGTAGCCGGATCACGCGCTAAAGAAGACTTGGGAGAAATTTTCACACCCGAATTCCTGAATTTGGAAGAAGAAGTGAAAATGATTGTTCGGAACCTAGCGCCAGGCAAAAGACGCAATATGCGGCGTCAAGATTTGGTCAAAATTATTGAAAAAATAATTCCTGATGTGACGTTTGAGGAGGCGTTTCAAATATCAGGCTTGAAGATTAATATTTCGATCGCTCCCCATGAGCAACATCAGAAGTCACGCTTACTCAACGCCATCACCTCACCAAACGTTATGCTGCGCGAGGCTGTTCTAGCATCATGCTGTATTCCTGGTGTTTTCCCACCAGTGCGATTAGCGGCACGCGACGTAAAGGGCAATAAAGTCCCTTATTTACCTAATCGAAAATGGGTAGACGGATCAATTAGTGATGATCTTCCCATGAAACGCTTATCTCGCCTGTATGGCGTGAACCACTTCATTGTGAGCCAAACAAACCCGCTTGTTTTGCCGTTTATAACGGCCCAAAAGAGTAATCGTGGCGCATTATCAACCATCGGCCAGACAACGCTAAAAACAATGAAAGACTGGGGGCTTGCCGCCTCACACCTGCTTAAACGACCGCTTCGGTCAAATGAATATATGAGTAAGCTTTTGAACGGATACATATCCCTAGTGTCACAAACTTACACCGGTGATATCAATATATTACCGTATTCACAATTCAAAAACCCCGCTATGGCCATGGCTTCGCGGTCACCTGAGGAAGTTGGTAAAATGGTCAATGATGGCGAACATGCGACATGGCCGATGGTTGAACGAATACGCATTCAAACTCACATTAGCCGTACTTTAAATCGTCTAATTGATGAGCTTGATAACAGCGTAATCACCGGCCGACGCAGAGCAGCACATCCTGTTCGTAAAAAAGCGAAAAATTTGAAGCTGATCAAAAGAGCTGAAAAGAAGGCCAGCGCATAGTTCTCTAATGCTGGCAATAATGTTGTGAAATCTACTGTCAGCCTGCAACGACGAGGTTATGATCTCGGCCAAGCGTCAATTGACGAGGTTTGTGATCAGCCAAGTAATTGGGCCGCAGGTAAACCCACCCTAATCAAGAATTTGTGCTCGGATGGGCTTTCTGACTATGCGGATCAAATTCAGCAATCGAAATTTTTGTATCAAGCGATACTTGATGACCAAGAATGCCAGCATCTACTCGATCAATCACCCTATAGTGAAAGATTGTCGTCAAGTTTTGAATGCTTGGGCAGTTCAGTAAATGAAGGCGATGACCAAGAGATAGAAACCATTGTGTTCGACGCGGTAAAAGGCGACAAAATTCTAGCCGAAGACTTATGGGTTAAGGTATCTTGGCTATCCTTTTATGAGGAAGACGCTTCGCTAAGGTTTCGTTTTTCATTTGGTGTGGATCTACAAGAAGACGTAGCAGCTGATGTTCAAAGACAACAATATGCTGCGCAATTGACCGACGCTGTTTTTCCCGAGTCACAACTAATAACTCAAAACACCGATCTGGACTCCACCCTAAAGAACATTTTAAGCAGTGAATCTGTCAGGTTTGTTGAGCGCATTGTTTATTTTAATGCTCCTCAAGGCGGAGCCTATTTACACCATGACAGAGAGCGCGGTCATGCTGGCGTGGTTTACACGCAGGTCAGTGGTAGCACATTTTGGTTAGCCCTCAGCAAACAGCAGCTAATAAGCGAAATTTTATATTATGTTGGTAACTGCCAAGTAGATGAGTGGCCGAAGGGATTCAACTCAGAATCTAAGCACGAACTGATCGCTTTGGTGAATAAACCAACGCTATTGTCGGCCGAGCTTGAGACTTTTGCCAACAACACGCTGATCAATCTAATTAATCAAACGCCCGAGTTCATACAGCAACTGTGTAAACGTGGTCATGCCCGCATACTCAATCCAGGCGATGCCCTACTGCTGCCTCAGGAAGGCGAGATGAGCTGTTGTTGGCACTCTGTGTTTTGTATCGGCGAAGACACCGGGCAGGCCTTGTCTTTCGCAATTCGAAGCGACTAGTTATTTTTGACAAGAGTGCATTTTATTATTGTAATATACTTGCAAGATCAAGTACATTGCAATAATAAAGCAACGAAAACCAAAAACATCATGAACACAAAATCAACATCTTTGGCCAACTACTTTGCTCTAAGTTCGCTCGCCTCACAACTTAGTAAGACCTTAGATCGAAATCTGAGCATTATTCACGGTATTGGTATCACTGAATTTACCGTGATGCACAGCCTACAACAGGCTCCACAATCTACTATGAGCCGAATCGATTTGGCGAACTCTATAGGTTTAAGCGCCTCTGGGGTCACGCGCCTATTAATTCCTATGGAGAAAATTGGTTTGGTTGAAAAGGAACAAAATGCGCGCGATGCACGAGTAAGTCTGGTTAAACTCAGCTCCGCCGGGCAGCGTATCTACACTGATGCACTAACAACCAGCAGCGCGGCTTGTGACGCGTTTTATGAACCATTGAGCAGCAAACAACGCACTCAACTGAACGATCTAGTTTCCCAGCTTAGATAAACCCTGAGTTTGCATCATCTATAGGCTTTTCAAGCAGAACTGTTTTCGCTTTGGTGTAAACTCCACCCTATGCATCAGAAAATCAAACTAAAGGTTATATGAACTTTCTCTCCCCTTTCTACCAACGAACGTCAGATGGCCACATTACCGTAGCTGCCGAGCAAGGGAGTAGGTTTGCCAAGCAAGTAGCGGGAGATTACAATCCAATTCATGATCCGGAATCTAGACGCTTTTGCGTGCCAGGCGACCTACTGTTCTCCTTAGCATTAGGAGAATACGGCCTGCATAAAAACATGAGGTTTAGCTTTAAGGAATTGGTCAGCGCAGAGTCGATACTAAACTACCAAACGTTAAGTGATGCAAGCGAAGGCTCAACGACGGTTACAAACCGAAGGGAGAAAACCGTATTAGAAGTCTTATATTCTGGCGGATCAACCACTGACGAAAAAAGCATCGAGCAATTTTTGTCGGCTTATGTTGCGTTCTCAGGTCAAAATTTTCCGCACATTTTGGTTCCTTTGATGAAGGAGCACAATGTAATGATTAATGTAAACCGCCCAATGGTGATTTACGAAAGCATGTCATTTGAGTTAAATAGTTTGGAATTTGAGTCGTTTCAGGTAGCCGCTGGTGAAACGGCTATGCAGGTTGACGGAAGGCGCGGCGATGTACAATTGCATTTTTCGCTTAACGATGGAGAAAAAGTAATTGGTGAGGGATCAAAGAACTTGGTATTAGGTGGATTACGAGAATTTGATGAGGAAATCGTGGATAAGTTATGCCGAGATTATTTGGCTAATATTCCTGCGTGACTTTTGCTCACTAAGACTCACAAAAGTGCTTACACCCGACAGGCTTCTACGCTGTTATCTGCTTTAGGTTTCGATCTTAGCGTACCCTGCTAATCCTCATCAATGGCGTTTATGCCATGTTGTCTGAACCGCCTCAATGAGGATAATAAAATGAGTGATCGTAAAAAATTTGACCGACGTGAGATAGTTAAAAAACTTAGTCTGCTATCCGGTGTAGGCTTAATGACCTCCAATCCCGCATTCGCCAGCTTGGTAACCCCATTCCAAGTTAAGGGTCCGTTCTACCCAATTGTCGAGCAGGACGACACCGACTTAGATTTAACTCGGGTGTCTGGTAACACCGAACTTGCCAAAGGAGAAGTTGTATTAGTCACAGGTCAGGTTTTTGACAGCAATGGAACACCTATAGCTAATGCCGTAGTCGATCTATGGCAAGCAAATAGTGATGGCCGTTATAGCCATGAAGATGATAAGAACACGGCGCCATTAGACCCTAATTTTCAGGGATGGGGTATTGTCAGAACCGGTTCTTCGGGTAGATATAGATTCAAGACCATTGTGCCGGGACCGTATCCGCTGTCTTTTTTGCAAGAAATTGGAATGCGCTGCAGGCACATACACTTCAAAGTAACCGCCGAGGGCGCTCGAGAACTAATTACACAAATGTACTTCGCCGGTGATCCCTTGATTGCTCAAGATCTAGAGATCGCAAAGCTTGCAAAAGATCAGCGCAGTCTCTTGATAGCAAATCCAACAGTAGATCAGGCTTCTGGTCTGCTTCAATATGAGTTTAATATCACCTTAGAAAACAACTAGCGATCGTTGATTCAAGCAAGCAGTATGAATAGTCTGAATAATCGCTAGTTTTATTTGAACATCGGGGGCGCTGTTAACTGGTCAAAGAACACACGTATTTAGGTGCTCAAGCGTTCCAACCCATTACATTTTAATTTAGTAATTACTTGATGCCCTTTCCAATCCATCCAAGATAAGGTTCAGACCGAAATCAAATTCCTCAGCGAAATCGTAACCGGGTTGAAGCACATGTTGAGTAGTTAATTCCATTAGATGCGGGTATTCATTCATTGCACTAGCTTGCATGATGGATTCAGCCAGTTCACTCATCTG
>JBLHME010000058.1:0-19007 GCA_047623225.1 Cryomorphaceae bacterium | reverse complement strand
TTGAGAGGCACACATGGAATTTGTCAGCGATGTTTTCATTAAATTTATTACCTATTTCCCACAGGACTTTCGCATAGAAGCCACTCGCTACGTAATCGGCGCGGTCGGAATTTGGTTTGTTACTTGGGTGCTATTAAGTGGCGTATTAGAAAATCGCCGTATTCGTAAACCAATGCCCGCCATTCTGCGCAACAAACAAATCATCAGAGAGATAAGAAACTCATTGATCACCATTGTGGTCTTTGTGTTTTGTTTTAGTGTGACTAACCAAATCATGGAAGATGTTTACGGTGGCTCTATTTTTAAGGTTTACTCTGATGTCGCAAAATACGGCTGGGCCTATTTAGTGTTTTCAATAGTGCTCTGGAGCATTGTCTTAGACACCTACTTCTATTGGACGCATCGCTTTATGCATCTGCCGCGGTTCTACAAATTCTTTCACTTAACACATCACCGCTCACACAACCCTACCCCTTTCACTGCCTATTCATTTGCACCTCCAGAAGCAGTATTAGTGTACATATTTGCACCCATATTTTTCATCCTAGTGCCCATGCATCAAGACGCTTTTGTGGCCGCCATGTTAATTCAAATCATACGCAACGCCATGGCGCACTGCGGGTATGAGCTGTTCCCACGCGGTTGGGCTCAACACCCGGTTCTAGGCATCTTTGCTACTGTCACTCACCATGACTTACACCATGAAAAAAGTAGTGGCAATTACGCCTTCTATTTTACTTTTTGGGACCGAGTTATGGGCACAGAGCACCCCGACTATATTGAGCGCTTCGAGAAAGCAACCGAGAATGGAAAGCGCCGTATTGATGCAGCGCCGAGCAAAGCCTAGGACTGCCAATAAACAACTGGCATAATTTTTTCTCAAAGCCGTATTTTCAGCAATCTGCCAGATAACAGCCACTTATTAAAGAAAACCCACCAATAATGATATCTTGCTGTTTACCGAATCTAAATCGACTTAGAAAATGACAAACCCAAGAACCCTTAAGGTCGGCGAACAAGCGCTAATCGGCGATATAATTGGCCATAGTTTTGCTGATGACCCAGTGAATCAATGGGTCTTTGGTGGCCGAGAATGCATGACTAAGTACTACACGAAAATGGCAAAGAAATTGTATTTGACCAAAGGCTTTGGCCACGTAACAGATGATCAAACGGGGGGATCACTATGGCTAAGGCCTAGTGATGCTAAGCAAGTGCCACTGATAAAAAGTATTGATATTGCATTTTCGATGTTAAGACACAACGGTTTTAAATCTATTTTGCGGGGCATGGGAGTGGACGATGGTTTGGCCAACAAGAAACCATCTGAGCCACATTTTTATCTATTCGCCATTGGCAGTCGGCCAGAACATCAAGGAAAGGGCGTTGGCAGCATTATTATGCAAGCTGGTTTGGAAATTGTTGATCAGGCTGCGATGCCTGCATATTTAGAAAGCAGCAAAGAGTCGAATCTGCCTTTTTATCAACGCTTTGGTTTCGAGGTCACCGAAAAGGTTGTACCTGCGCAAGGCTGCCCACCATTATGGCTGATGTGGAGGCCGAGTAGAGCCTGAGGCTTGATGCAGCAGTTAACATCGGGTATCAAGGCCGCGATGAATCCAGATTATTCCGCCGTAATGCCGTTTCTACTCAAAGATCACATACTCGTCGGTGAAGGCGATTGTTGATTTAGACAAATCAATGAATCTGGCTTCGTCCTCAGCCAATGCGGCGCTTGCAGCTTGGCCTTTTTCGCTGCTGAAAGCGGCCATTGCTGTTTCAATGTCTGGCCACCACAGTTCGGCGAAACCATCGTAACTCGAAGACATATCTCTTTGCTCAATAGCAAACTCGGCAAAATCAAAATAACCGCTGTGCTTCTGACTATATCTTTTGATCTGCAACGCCTCACGATGAGATTTAACTAATGGGCCGTGGTGGTTGAGCCAGTAATCATTAAAATGTTCGGCACTTATATCGCCCCGTTTCTTGACACAAAATATCATCTTTACCATGGTAATTACCTCTATTTAGAGTTTCCTGCGCTGTTCTAGTCAAACTAATCTTACTTATGAAATTCCACGTCAAGCTCCAGCTCTTCCATGGGCGCCATCTCATGCCGCACTTGCGGTTCAATCACACCAAAAGTGTCCGGCTCAAGTGTCACTTCAAAAATTCCTGGAGCTAAGACCCGATACAGCCGCCTTGCTCGCAAAACCACTACTTTGCCGCAGATTCATTGTTTTGTTGGATGCGCTTTTAACAGCCCTTTTGGAATAGAATCAGACTTAAAGGTAGGTGTTTTCTTGTAGGGCAGAACACTAGATGGTAACTTTTTCATTCATTATTCCACGCGGCTTAATAGGGCTATCCAAGGCTCAACCTTACCGGCCATGCCTAAATCTTCTCCAAGCGTAATATCTTCGACTATGAACCCCGCTCGAACTAAGTGGTCACATAGTTCATCTTGCGAATAATAGCTGTATAACCGGCCAAGCTTGTCTCGATGAGAATCAGACCCTGCGGCGATTTTCATCGCCATATGAAACACGCCACTAGGTTTGAGGGCTGTGTTTATTGCAGCGAGTATATTCGCAAAATCGTCTATTGGTGCGTGCAGCAAACTAAAATTAGCCCACACCGCAGCGTAGACGTTTTGTTCTTTGATATCTAAGAACAATGCCTGCCGTGCGCCAATATCGAATGTTTTATTTGCGAATTTCACCATTTCGATTGATGCATCCACTGGGTCCACTTTTAGGCCACGTTGACGCATTACAGCTGAATCATGCGCCGGACCACAGCCTAGATCGAGTATCAAGTCATCGCGCTTCAATCGCTCAATAAAGCGCAATAAAATATCATTATCACCAGACGCCTTACTTATAAAGTCAGCGTAGTCTTCAACCTGCGAGTCGTAAACTGAAATCGTTTGTTTATCTGGCATATGCTCTGAACTAGTAACGTTTGACCGTCTCGAAGGAACGCGTTGGGCGAAACTTATCGAGGCGATCGACAATGGTTCCATGAATCAGTTCATGCGCAACCAGCTGGCCAACAATTGGCGCCAGTGAAACGCCGCTGTGCATGATCGCCATATAAATATCAGGCCGCTGCGGAGCGGCACCTAAAACAGGGTGGCCGTCCACTGGCAATGGCCGCCAACCAATATATGCTTCTTCAATTGTTGCTGCGGAAATGCCAGGAAGTATTTTTTCGGCCTTAGCCAACATTCGGCTGCCGTGCTGTTGAGCAAGTTCATGCATTGGAAAGGTGTTCGGCCGCCCTTGTAAACGAGCAGTATGCGCATCGTTTTGCCAAACTGATGTGGACTCGCCAAGCACCAAGCGACCATCATCACGTTGGTGCATATGAACATCTGTGGTAGCGACAATTCGGTTGAGTAGCCGCGGCATTGGCTTGCTTATGGCAATGATCCCCGGCGTGGTTCTTTGAGGTATATCGATCCCTGCTATATCGGCCGGGAGATTTGCTGCCGCTCCGGTCGCTAACACCAGTCGGTCAGCCGCAATTGATTCGGTTGACGTTTCAACAGACACTAAGCGATCTCCATGCATTGACACATCTAGAAGCTCACACGGATAGTGCACAATAGCGCCAAGTTCTTGCGCGGCGTGTAGCAGCGCCCTAGTCGCCAATACAGGGTCAATGGTTCCATCATTGGGTGAGTACGCGGCGTAAGAATCTGCTGCAAATTTCACGTTTGGTTCTAACTCAGCAAGTTCCATGGCCGAGATCATGCGAGCGGGTTCGCCCCACTCAATTTGCTCGTCAATTTGGCCAACAAGTTTTACTTGCCGTTCAGCGCTATCGAACCATTCCAATGATCCAGTCCATCGAAGTGGTAGCTTAAGATCACCTTGTAGGCTATGCCAATTTGCAACACCTTCTTGGCTCAAAGAGTGGTAGTGCTTAGGTTGTTTAGCCCAGGTAGCATTAATCCAGGCAAAGGTTGCGCGGCTAGCGTGGGTTGCAGGGCCGAGTTTATCAATCACCGTTACCTTGGCGCCCGCTTTAGAAAGTTGATAGGCAATCGATGCGCCAACAATGCCAGCGCCCGCCACCACAACCCGTAAATTCTTTACACGGCCCTTTGATTGAGGAAGGTGCTGCCCACAACCGGCCAGTGCCGCGGCAGAAAGTAACTTGAAGAGTGTGCGCCTTTGCATATGTCTTTAACTCGTTCGCTAAGCAATCAGCATACTCTATTGACGGCTAGCTTAGTTAATCTAACCTGCTATTGCGGATAGGCATCGAAGTTTTTAGCTTCTAAGCCGCCCTCAAACCAGCACGCTTGTTCTGCAGTAAAAATATTTGCTTGCAGCTTAATCGTAGGCACATCAAACAATGAGCCAGCTGGAACAATAAGCGAAGTCTTTGGCTTGTTTACAAATGGTAGAGCCGAACCGCAGATAGCACAAAACGATTTTGAAAATTCTCGTGTTGGATGTTCAAATGTTTGAACATTCTCGCCGCCAACCGCCCACTCAATATTGTCTGTCTCAGTCAGCAGATTAGACGCAAACGCCGAACCCGTTAGTTGCTGACACTGCTTGCAGTGACACTGATAGAAAGCTTTGAAATTATCCTTGACGCTGAATTGAACAGCACCGCAGAGGCAAGCTCCTTTAAGAATTTTTGTCACTATTGTCTCCTTCTGTTGGTGTTAGCGTTTAAATCGATAGATGCTTCGACAAGTTAATTACTGAGTTCTTTTTATCATGCCGCACATCCCACATAAACTTTAAGGCTCCGATAATAGATAAAAAGAAGAACAAACCAAATAGCCGTATTAAGCCGTTTACGAACCTTCTAAATAATAAGCGAAACGTGCGCGGCAACTTAATATACGCAGCTGTGTTCGTTTCTTCAAACCAACACAAAGCTAAAAAACAACCCTGTGGATTTTCAATGGATGCTTTAGCCAAGCAAATTTTCGGTTATCATGACAATTCTTACAGAACTATAAAGACCGCGATTTCCATTGCTCCCATCATCAACAACCTGCTAATTTGTATGCCTGACGAACGCAAAAAATTCGATTTATCTGTAGTTGTACCTGTAATGAATGAAGAGAACAACATCTTTCCGTTTTTGGAAGAAGTCTCTAAGCATTGTCTCGAGCTGAATATTTCTTATGAGATATTGTTTATAAATGACGGCAGTACCGATTCAACACTAGAGACATTGCGCCTATCGCAGATAACTTATCCTCTAGTTAAGATACTCAACTTATCCAGAAATTTCGGCAAAGAGATTGCTCTGTCTGCAGGACTAGACCACAGCAACGCGCGAACAGTAATTCCAATGGATGTTGATCTACAAGACCCTCCTAGTATTATCATAAAACTGTATGAAAGACATTTGCAGGGGTTTGATGTTGTTGTGGCTATCAGAAAGAAACGAGACGGCGACTCTATAAATAAAATATTCTTTGCACGCGCGTTCCATTGGTTTTTCGAAAAAATTAGCGACACTCCAATATCAAAGGAAGGTGGCGATTTTAGATTAATGAGTGAGCGTGTTGTCAACGTAATAAGGCAAATGCCCGAGCGAAGTCGTTTTATGAAAGGGGTGTTTGCTTGGCCTGGTTACAAAACATCACAGATCTACTACGACCGACCAAGTCGGTCTGATGGAAAGACCAAATTTGGCTTTATTAAACTATGGAATCTGGCTCTAGACGGTATGTTTTCGTTCTCTACCTTGCCTTTACGAATTTGGACATATATCGGAGCAATGCTAGCCACGCTGTCTATTATTTTTATGCTCTTTACCGTGATTAAAACCATGATATTTGGCATCGATCTGCCAGGCTACGCATCTCTTCTTACGTTCATGCTGCTACTCGGTGGGATCAACTTGATAGGCATCGGAATGTTGGGGGAATACATTGGCAGAATATTTATTGAAGTAAAGGGCCGGCCCCTTTATGTGGTTGAAAGCATAATGTCTTCTGAGGATAACGAAGAAGTCGACGATTAGACCCTTAACCACGAATTTGTATTTTTGTAACCAACAACGGCCATTGATCAATAGCAATATGTCAGACGCTCATTCAGTTAATATCAAAGTTTTCCTCACGCTCATCATTGTCATGAGCATTGTTATCTTCCCTCGCTTTGATCGGTTAGATCGCTTTGGTATTGATGCCTATACAACTAACGGAAAGCCTGCAGCACAAGCCCTAGCTGATGCTGGAGCATACATTAATCATGTGCGTTATTTTCGCGGCGAAGTCGATGAAACAATGTTACGAGCGCCCTGGGCATACCGCCCATTGCCAACCTTTTTAGCCTCATTGCTTCCGCTCAATGCGATGACTTCGATCAACGTGGTAAATTTTATTTTCTTATCACTGGGTCTATTCTTTCTTCTAAAGACCCTCGGCTTTATGCGCTTGAATCCGAAGATAATCACGCTCGGAGGGTTTGCATACGTAATATCTTTCCCAGTTTTTTTCTACGGTGCGGTGGGGTATATCGACCCAGTTCTAGTGGGCATGCTCGGTATCGGCCAATATTTGACCCTAAATAACCAAAACAAATCTTTCTTCGCGTTGCTGATATTGGGTGCTCTAGTAAAGGACCCTTACATAATAATCTTGCCAGCTTGGCTTGTTTATCAATATGGCAACCCCGACCATAGTTTGCTTAAGGTGATAGCCATCAGCGTAATTGCTATGCTTGTCTTCGTTTCACTAATCTATTTTGTTAGGCAAGTAACCCCAGTAGATTCCGGTTTCTTTTGGCACCCTAATCAAGAGTATCTCGATTTCAACTTATATAGAAAGAACGCTTGGATAACGTCGCTAATAACACTTGTTCCTATAGGGGTTTTTGCATTTTGGTTTTGTCTAAGAGAAAACTTCTCACTAATTGAAGAGCGTGCTCTTGCGTCTTTAACCGTAGGCTTTTGCGGTGCCATTGCCGTTCTAATATATTCATTTTTTAGCGTATACGTAGATGGTCGATATATTTGGATTGCCTATCCTTTTATGATTCCACTTGCGTGCAAGTACCTAGATGACGGATTGAAGAAAAGATTCCCATCAATGGTCAATAATTAAAACCAACGCGAAGCAAACGTAGTCCGTAAGTGATTTAAGTTATCATCATGTTGCTTCTTTAACCTCAACTTCCACAATCGCTAACTATGATCAATAAACAAATCGACCTGCGTAGTGACACGCTAACCAAACCATGCGAAGACATGCGCCGGTCAATGGCATCTGCTGAAGTAGGCGATGATGTATTTGGTGAAGACCCAACCGTTAATATACTAGAGCAATCACTTGCTGAACGCGCAGGGCATGAAGCGGGCTTGTTTTTCCCCAGTGGCACGCAAAGCAATTTGGTTGCTTTGTTGGCTCATTGTCAGCGAGGCGATGAATATATCGTTGGGCAAAACGCACACACTTATCGTTATGAAGCTGGCGGTGCCGCAGTATTGGGGAGCATACAACCGCAACCTCTGGAGCATGACGAAGACGGCACAATACCCTTGGAAAAGATTCGCGCTTCGATTAAAGAAGACGATTTTCATTTTGCGCGTACTAAAGTACTGGCTTTGGAAAACACCATTGGTGGCAAAATAATTCCACCAAGTTATATCCAAAGTGCCAAAACGGTGGCGCACGATGCTGGCTTAATTTTCCATTTAGATGGCGCGCGAGTCTTTAACGCCGCGGTTGGCCAAGGTTTAGAACTTGATCAGATTACGCGTGATTTTGATTCTGTTTCAATTTGTTTGTCCAAGGGCCTTGGTGCGCCAATTGGTTCAGTACTGGTTGGCAGCAAAGACACTATTGAAGAGGCATTGCGCTGGCGCAAGATGGTGGGTGGTGGCATGCGACAGGCGGGCATCTTAGCTGCTGCTGGTTTATATGCTTTGGAGAACAATGTACAACGACTAGCGCAGGATCACGCCAATGCTCAGCGTTTGGCTGAACAGCTTTTGGGTATAGAAGGCTTAGAGGTGCGTGGCGGGTCTGCGCACACCAACATGGTTTATTTAAGTTCCGGCGATAGAGGTCAAGAGCTATTGGATTGGTGTGAACAACGAGATGTGCTTTTCACCGGTAGTGATACGGCAAGATTGGTGCTGCACAAAGATGTGTCTGCAGCAATGGTCGAGACCGCTGCAGAGGTTATTCAGAGCTTTTTTAAGTGACTCAATTTTAAGTGCTCATCAAGCTGGCTATATCAATATTAGGTTAAAGCAATTAGATAGCGGCCTAAGTCAAAGTAATCAAAGGCCAGCGAAACAACCACTACTGACATAAACCAATAAAGATAGCGGCCTGCCCAGTTTTCTTGTGCGAACGGTTTTCGCTCTCGCAATAAATAAAACATCAAAGGCGTCCAGGCAATAATATGGCTTAGCCCTAATATGCGTGAATAACCAAATAGATTATACAAAGCAAGAATCATAACGATATTGCATGACCAAGCGAGCAACGCCCAACGCGCTCTGACATCAAAAAACGCAAAGGGTATTAACAGCCAGTTGGAACTGTCGATGACTCTTGTCCACCAATACACCCACGCCGGACCTTCTGAAATTCGATTGATCAGGTCAAGTTTTATGTCCATAAGTCTCTCCTAAACCAGGCTATTGTTGCGCACTAAGCGCAGCTTGCACGGCAACATAAAAGGCATGTCTGCGCTTCTTCATCTTGGTATCACTGGCATGTTGCCAACTACCGTTACTAGCAATAACCAAGCCGAGCGACTCATCAATAAAAATACCTTGACCAAAGATGCCTTTCGCTTCATAGGAACCATCATCGGTGGTCCACCATTGGTAACCATACCCAAAACCAGGCACGCCTATATCGGCTTGCTTAGTGCCTGCAGCAGAAAACCAATCCTCTGGCACAATCGACTCACCATTAATAACGCCGCCCTCTAAGGCAAGCATGCCCAACATGGCGTAATCGCGCACGCGAGCCGAAATACAGCAACCGCTTATTTCGCGCCCGCCTTCGTTTAGCATCCAAATTGCATCGTCACTCATTCCATAGGGCTGCCAAATTTTCTCACTCAAATAATCAGACAGATATTTGCCTGTAGCTCTAGCAACCAACACTCCAATTAAGTTGGTTTCGCCAGTGTTGTACTGCCAGCGTGAACCTGGCTCGGCTTCGCTCTTTAGGTCTCTCATGTAAACCACGGTTGGATCTAGACCATCTATCGACGGAGTAGTTTGAAATTGAGCCACATCTGAATTTGGGTCAGTGTAGTCTTCGCTCCATTGCACACCGGATTGCATGGTAAGTATTTGCTTAACGGTAACGCCGTCATAGCCGCTGCCTTTAAGTTCAGGAACATAGTTAGTAAGCGGTTCATCAATGCTCTTGATGTATCCGTCTTTAATCGCCGCACCCACTAAGGTAGAGGTAAACGATTTAGCAACGGAAAAGGAAGTCCATTTTTGTTCCGCATCAAATCCAAGTCTGTACTCCTCAGCCCTAACCTTACCGTTTTGAAGAATCACCACACCGGCTGCATTTTGGTCCTGCATGTAACTGTCGATATCCCATTGTTGCCCGTCAAACTCCCAGCTTAGTGCGAGCGTTTCACCCAGCGCCAAGGTTCGACGATTGTCACCAGCGGCGACTTTTCTAACCCGCTCAATCTTTTCCATTTCTTGAAAGGCCTTGGTACGCAATTCTTGCGGCCAAAATAACAGGCTTTGATCGGAGGGGTATTGGGTGGCTAGCTTACTTTGCGGTTCGACTTGCGATTGAGGCGTGCTACACGCAGAGCATAGAAAGAGACAAAGAGAGTAGTAGCCAACTCTGCTGATCAGTGTGTTAAAGCGCATATTATTTTTCTAAGAGTAGTGGATAACGAAGATCATACCCAATTTTTGGGTCTGCGTGGCTTTTTGCATTACAAGCCATAGCCTGCGTGATACGGTATAGCGCAGAAATAATAACCAATCAGAGCCTCAATAATGTCCAACCTTTCATTTCGTCGATTCGGCTTCGTTGCCAGCTTTCTTGTTTTGCTTATAGCTTGTTCGCCACCACAGGAAAAAGCCGCCGTAATCGCTGAGTCGGTGGCGGTGGTAAACGTTTCTGAAGAATTTAATTCTATGCTTGATGCCTACTATCAAGACGGTCTTAAATTAGATTCCATCAGCGCAACCTTCGCTGGCGACAATCGTTATAACGATTTGTTTTTGAACGACCTCTCAGAAGAAGGCAAGAATGCATTGCTTGCTCACTATGATAAGTATAGTGCTGCAGTGGGGAAATTCTCCAACGGCGATCTAAACGAAAGTGAGCAAATGTCTAAGGCTATTCTGGAATGGGAACTAGATCTGGCTAAGGCATCAATGAGTTTTGATAGCGACCTAACGCCAATCGACCAAATGTGGTCAGTCAATTTAATCATGGGCCAGCTAGCCAGTGGTGCTAGTGCACAGCCATTTGTAACGGTCGAAGATTACGACAATTGGCTCAAGCGAGTAGATGCCTATCTTGAATGGTTGGCCTCGGCTAAGACAAAAATGCAGACAGGCATAGAAAAAGGCTATGTGCTGCCCAAATCGCTGATTAAAAAAGTAGTCCCCCAGTTACGCGCGATGACCGAAGCTAATACTCAGGAACACCTCTTTTACGGCCCGTTAAAACAATTGCCGGAAAGTTTCAGCGCCGAGCAAAAAGAGCAAATCACTGCGCAATACACCTCCATGATCGAAACCAAGGTGGTACCGGTGTATCAAGACTTGGCGCAATTCATGGAAACTGACTATATGTCAGCAGGCCGCGACAGCAGTGGAATCACAGCCGTGCCGAATGGTGAGGCTTTCTATCAACACCAGATCAAGTTGTACACAACAACAACCATGAGCGCAGAGGATATCCACCAGCTGGGTTTGTCGGAAGTATCACGAATCTTAGGCGAGATGGAAAAAGTAAAACAACAGGTTAATTACCAAGGCGACCTGAAATCATTTTTTAACTTTGTGCGCGAGAATAAGGAACTCATGCCTTATAGCGAACCACAAGAAATCATCGACTTCTTTGGCGAAATACATGAACGTATGGCTCCGCAACTCGAGCAATTGTTTGATCTTAAACCTAAATCGGCTTTTGAAGTTCGCCGCACAGAAGAGTTTCGTCAAGATTCAGCTAGCGCCGAATACAACTCAGGCTCGCTGGACGGCACACGACCAGGCATTTTTTACACGCCTATCCCAAATGCAGCTGAGTACAATATCTATGATGCAGAGTCATTGTTTTTGCATGAGGCTATTCCGGGCCACCACTATCAGATTTCTCTCACTCAAGAAAATCCTGAGCTGCCAATGTTTAGAAAAACTCTTTGGTACAGTGGTTATGGCGAAGGTTGGGCTTTGTACACAGAATCATTAGGCAAAGAACTTGGCTTGTATACCGACCCTTATCAATATTTTGGAATGCTGTCTGCTGAGATGCATCGTGCAATTCGATTAGTGGTTGATACAGGGCTGCATTCTAAAGGTTGGACTCGTGAAAAAGCGATTCAATATTCGCTCGACAATGAAGCCGAATCAGCAGCCTCTATCGAACGCGAAATTGAACGTTACATGGCCAACCCAGGCCAAGCCCTGGCGTATAAGATTGGTCAACTGAAGATTCGAGAATTGCGCGGCTTTGCAGAAGATGAATTAGGTGAGAAATTCAGTATCGCCCAGTTTCACAACCAAGTTTTAGAAACAGGCTGTGTGCCACTGGCATTGCTCGAAAACAAAATCCGCAATTGGGTTGCTGCAAGCAAGTAAACGATAGATCTGAGGAAACTGACATCATGAAAAACATCCTAATTATTGCCTTGCTGAGTCTCACTGTCGGTCAACACAGTTTAGCGATCGCAAAGGGTTCATTGGCAAATAAATCTGACTTGAAATTTGAATCCATCATGGATGAGCATTGGGCGTCAGTGCTAAAACAAAACCCAACATTTGCCACCAGTCTCGGCGTGCGTGATTACGACGACCGACTTGCTGATCAATCTCTTTCAGCTTATGAGGCTGGGGTAGAAGAAAGTCGCGGATTTCTTAGCAAGCTCAACGCACTAGATGCTTCGAACCTTAGTAACGATAATCAGCTTAATCATGCCTTGTTAAAACTGGATCTCGAAAACGAAGTGGACGCTAGCCAATATGGCGGCAAATACTTCATTATGAATAATAGGTCGGGCCCGCATCTCAGCCTTACGGGAATGGTAAGCCGATTGCCGTTCTTTACATTGGCCGATTATCAGAGTTACCTTCAGCGCATGCAGGCTATGCCTGAATACCTCGCGCAATCTACCCAGCGTATTCGAGCCGGTCTTAAAGCGGGCTGGGTTCAATCCTGCGACCCAATGCAAGGGTACGAGAAGTCGATTCAAGTGCATCTGGTCGATGATATTAGCGACAGTGCGTTCATGGTTCCCTTTGCAGACAAACCTGCGATGATTGCAAAGCCAGAGTTTGCGACAATGCAATCTCAGGCAGCGGTATTAATAGAGCAAGATATTTTGCCTGCCTTGAAGGAATTTGAAGGATTTTATCTAAGCGAATACGCACCCAACTGCCGAGAAAAAGCGGGCGTGGATAGCTTGCCAGGCGGCAAGGAGTACTACGAGCATCGAGTTCATGTGTTCACTACCACCAATCAAAGTGTAGATGAAGTGCACAAAATAGGTTTGGCTGAAGTTGCTCGAATTCGCGCTGAAATGGACCAAGTAATAAAGCAAGCTAACTTCCAAGGCAGCTTTCAAGACTGGTTAGATTATCTCAGGGACACGCCTGAATTCTACCCAAAAACCGCCGAGGAGCGCATGCGCGCAGTGGCTAGAATTACAAAAAGGATGGATGGTGAACTACCTAAACTGTTTGGTAAGTTGCCTCGCATGCCGTATGGCTTGAAGGAAATACCCTTAGACATTGCCGAGAAAACCACCACGGCGTATTACAATACACCCGCTGGTGACGGATCCCGGGCAGGCTTCTATTTTGTCAACACCACCCTTCTTGAAACGCGACCCCTGTATCAACTAGAGGCCTTATCATTGCACGAAGCAGTACCAGGGCATCACCTGCAACTGGCCTTGGCGCAAGAGCTCGACATGCCAAATTTCAGACGCTATGGCGGCCAAACAGTGTTTATTGAAGGATGGGGCTTGTACTCAGAACGCCTAGGGCTTGAGGTAGGATTTTATACCACGCCCTATACTAATTTTGGCCGCCTCTCTTATGAAATATGGCGCGCCTGCCGCCTGGTTGTGGATACCGGTCTGCACAGCAAAGGCTGGACTCGGCAGCAAGCGATTGACTATATGGCCGTAAATTCAGGTCTTTCAATGAATAATATTACTGCTGAGGTGGATCGGTATATTTCGTGGGCTGGGCAAGCATTGGCTTACAAAACTGGTGAACTAAAAATTCGGGAGTTGCGCGCACGAGCTGAAAAAGCCCATGGAAAAAACTTTGATGTGCGCGAATTTCACGATAAGATTTTAGAAAACGGTGCACTACCTCTTTCGATCTTGGAGAAGTTGATAGACGCTTGGATAGCCAGCAACACTGACAATTAGAATCGAAGCAAGGCTTCAGTAGTTAAAACTTAAAGCTACCAGCAGGTAAAACAAAGATAACGCAGGAGGGCAGTATGAGTGAATCAAGAAGCAAAGTTTTTTGGGTTGCAGTCGGACTGGCGTTTGTTTGGAATTTAGTGGGCGTTGCCGCATTCGTTGCAGAAATGAGCATCACAACTTAAATGATAGCGGCCATGTCTCAAGACGAACTAGACCTTAGGGCGGTAACCCCAGCATGGGTAAACATCGCCTTTGAGGTCGCGGTGATAGCCGGAGCGTTAGGCTGTTTGCTCATGCTGATGAAAAAGCCTGTGGCACACTATGTTTTATGCCTGTCACTCATTGGCGTGTACTCTGATGAGTTATGTATTTATGATCAGCAAAGCGTTTGAAGTTTACGGCCCAGGCCAAGCAATCATGCCTGGCCTGGTTATTTTAGTAGCCGTTTTACTAGTCTGGTATTCCAACCGCTTTCAAAACGCTGATTAGTTACGGCCTCTTACAGACAGACTAGAATATAAGCCGAACTCCGGCTTCTATTCTTCGCCCTGGCGCAGGTGCAAGATCTTTAACAAACGAGACGTGATGTCGTTGTTCGTCATCTGTCAAGTTCTTAGCATGCACAAACACATTAAGTTCTGCGTTACTTATCTCTATTTTGCGGCTAACACGCAGGCTAATGTCATCATAGCTCTGAGTTAGGAATTCAAAATCGGCAATGTCTTTTTGTGACGCAACATGACGCCAATCAAGTTTGGCGGTCCAGTCACTATTGTGCCATTTGACACCCAAACCGTATCGATTAGCCGGGATGCGCGGGAGATTCTTATTACCGCTAGTATCCACCTCGGCATCTACGATATCGAATAAAAAGTTCAAATCCAGATCGCCACCAAAGATTTGAGTTATGTGTACTGCGGCTTCTATGTCTAAGCCGAAGAATTGCGCATCTTCTTGCTCATAGGTAAATACAGGCAAGTCATCTTCTATACTTCCGTCGGTGGACTGGTAGATAAAATCATCGAAGTTCATTGAATAGAGGGTGGCGTTCAGATCAAGTAAATCAGAGTCATAACGTGCACTAATACTGAACGCATGAGTACTCTCTTCTTTAAGGTTAACATCGCCAATCTCAAAACTCTGAGTCGCAAGATGCGGGCCGTTAGAGAAGAGCTCTTCAATCGTCGGCGCGCGGTTAGAAAAGTCATAGATAGCCGAAACGCTCACAGAATCATTAAGCGGAGCTACTATACCGAGCGACAAACTCCCAGCTGAAAAATCTCGCGTATCTAAGCCTGCTACTGAGGAATCATGCTCGACAGACTCTAGACGAAAGCCTGTTTCTAGATCAAAGCTATCAAAATTTCGCTCACCAACCCAAAATAGGCTCTGCGTATTTGAATCGACTGGCTCAACAAATGCTTCCTCACCAATAGCGCTGTATTCGCGTGAGCTTAGCTGCAATCCAAATGCGCCATTGAATCCCATGGTTTGAGCGTGACGAAATTCCACACGACCCTCCCACGCATCATTTTCAAATACAGTGCCAATCTCACCATTACCTTCTATTTCCTGATGCTCGTAGTCGTTAACACCAACTCGTAGATTAATTGATTCGATAAAACCGTTTAATTTGTTTAACTCGGCCTCGATGTCAAAACGAGTTTGCTGCATCTCTATGCGACCGCCTTGTTCTTCGTCATGTTCTTCTTCAGAATGCACTTCACCTTGTTCATGTTCGTCTTCTTCCTCCTCATGCGCATGACCGCCAACCAAGCCATAAGTAGAATCAATAGTGCTAATGGACGCGCCAATGAAACCCTTTTCGCTTATCCAACTTGATCCAAAGGCAACCCCGTCGCTATCAAAAAAGCTATTCTCGAGTATGTCTCGCTCTTCTTCGCCTTCCTCATGCGCATGCTCCTCTTCACCTTCTTGTTCGTCATGCCCTTCTTGCTCTTCACTAGCGCGTAAAGCGGCGGATTCGACGAAACCGGGAATCTCATAGTCATCAGCTTGTTTTGAAAAGGCGTCAAGATGCCATACAAAACTTTCGCCAACACGACCATCCAATCGGGCTGCGGCTATTTTAGAGTCTGCGTTATCACCAAAACGGAGTTCGGCACGACCTTGAAACTGTTCCTCAGGCAGCTCGCGCGCTATGCGCCCAGTTTCTACATCAACCACTCCGCCAATAGCAGCCGAACCATAAAGCAATGTGCTTGGCCCTTTAAGTATGGTGATTTGATTAGCAATAAATGGTTCAACAGTCACAGCATGATCAGCGCTGGCGGTCGCCAGGTCTAAACTATCAATTCTGTCCTCAGTGGTTTTCACTCGTGCACCAGCAAGACCATGTATCACTGGCCTGCCAACGGCGGCGCCAAAGCTTGCTGACCTAACGCCCGGCTCTTGGGCGACCGTTTCGCCCAATGAACCACTGACCTTTTCGGCAAGCTCATCACCCGCAATTGTTGTGAGTGATTGTGCCGTCCCCCCTTCGGATAAAAGGTGTGACGTCACCACGATTTCTTCTAACGATTCACTTGATTGCTCGGCGAACACCGAAAAACTAAAACTAATTACACTTAAACAAACTAATATTCGACTCATGATTCTTCTCAATAAATAAGGATATTGGTTTAGGCAAAAACAGGTCCTAAACAAAGTTCACGCTCTATATTGAGGTGAACGATTTAAAAACGGAATCAGAGTACAGGTGGGCTGCGAGCGCTTAAACGTGCAGAGGATGTTCGTATGAATGAGTAATTGTGGTAGCTGGTATTTACAAATAGACCAGCGGTGGCCTTAATTTCGATCTGGTCGAGTTCTACCGCTGGCGCATGGTCCGCGGTCACAAACGCCTGGCACAACTCCGTGTGCTCCATAGACTGATGGTCAATACTATGAGTCGCCGTTGCTGTTTGCACCACCAGCATTAGCGCTAGTAGCGTTAGGCTGATGCATTTTTGGTATCTGCGCGAGGTCATTCCGTTATATTATAACATTTAGTGTTAGCGTACAAGAATCAGCGTGGCTATTTTTAAATAATCGAACTCAATTCAAGCTTAGGAATTGGTCCCTCGCCTACCTATAGGGCTATTGGGCTAGTCTCATATCATATACGCGATCAACAGCGTCCGTATCTTGCTCGATTGGGGCGACGGGTGCCTCGGGGAAAACAGCAGATTCAGGCCTTATGGGATCAAGAGAGGCTTCGAGCCTTGATATAACTGCCGGCGCTGACGGTGGTACGATATTGCTCTGCGAGCGATATGAGTTGTCTCGAAGTCGTTCAAGCTCATTCTTCGAGAATTCTGCTACTTTATTTATTTCTGAGCGAGATCGCTCAATGTCACGTTTTGCGCGCTTCAGTTCACGTTTCATTTCCTGCATTTGGGCCTCTGAAATTTCACCTGCACGAAAAGACCCTTCAAGATCATCTTTAGCTTCTTCTAAGGCTTGTTTCTTATGCTCCATCATTTCTTCTTGGTTACCCAGCAAATCCCGCTGCTGCTCCATTGCCTCTAAAACATATTCGCTTTGGCCTTTTGAATCCGCCCTCTCAGCCTTCTGAGCCTTGCGTTGCTGCTTTTGCATGACTCTGCGCTGTTTATCTGCGGCACGCCGCGATTTGTCCATCGCATCACGTTGACCTTCCATCGCATCACGTTGACCTTGCATCGCATCACGCTGACCTTGCATCGCATCACGCTGACCTTGCATCGCATCACGCTGACCTTGCATCGCATCACGCTGACCTTGCTTAGCATCGCGTTGACGTTGCTCAGTATCACGCTGCAAATCAGTTTCACGCCTTTGTTGATCAGCTTCGCGCCGCACCAAATCTTGTTGTTGTTTATGCTTTTGACGCTCAATCATTGCCAATTCGCGCGACTCAACTAAATACTTACGTTGCTCCTGACGTTGCAGTTCATGCTTGTGGCGCTGTGTTTCGAGCACTTGATGTTCGCGCTCGATAGAACGATGTGCCAACAGCTCTTGTTCAGCAGTTGCTTCATCGCGTACCCATTGTCGATTTGACTGCTCTATTTTTACTTCAAAAGCAGCTCGCTCTTGTGAATTAGGTTCACGCTTTTGCTTACCATTGAGAACATATTGTTGGCCGTTTTTTTCCACAAAGGTTTGGCGCTCTGTTCTCCACACAATCTCACTATTGCCATCGTCGTCTACTTCGTGTCTAAATTGCTGCGAAGCATATTGCGCTGCACTTACCGAATAGATTGATACACCACTAACAACTATTATCGCGGCTAGTGAGATGGCTATTTTACTGCTAAGGCTGGTTGGCCGTTTGATGTTCATGATTCGTTCCTCTAATTGATTAAACGTTTTCCATGAGCAAAGTAAGCTAACCGAGTGAGTGGCAGTCACGGTTGTCAGTAATGCGTGGCCGTATGAACGGCTGGCATCTTGACTGGATTTGTTTAAAACGAGGTAGTCACAAAAAAGTTCTTGGTCGTGGCGGAAATTCTGCCGCGCGATATAAACCAAGGGGTTAAACCACATAAAGCACACCAATAGATCCCAAAGTAGGTTTAACCAAAGATGCTGTTGGCTAATGTGATGTTCTTCATGTTGAATGATTAGCGATATTTGATCGCTGCTAAGGCTATTTTCCAGCTGCACAGGGAAATAGATAGTGGGCCGAAAAAAACCGTAAACCGCTGGCGAGAATTCGTCTTTATCGATCCCAACAACAGGGTAACTCGAACGACTCACCAGCTCAGTGGGTACTTCAATTACCTTGAGGTCACGCCGTAGTTGAATGTGTTGTAACGCCAATCGCAGCAGCAATATAACCGCTAAAGCGCTCCAAACATAGGCCAAGGTTCCCCAAGATGAATACTCATGCGCTGGTTGAACAATATAGCTGTGCACCAGATAGTTAACCGTTTCGACTGGCGGCTTACTAAACTTAATCTGAGAAATGAGCTGCGCGGCTAATACGCCGACTGGAATACTAAGCCAGAGCAAATAGGCGTTATAAACCTTGGTGCTCTTGCGCACTGCATAGCGCGCAAACATCACCAGCATTAACAGCAGGCTGATTTCAATATTGATCTGCCAGAGGCTCGCAAGCGTGTTGTTCATGCTTGGTCCTCGGGCTTCGGCGCTTCATCTACAAGCTGCGGCGCCTTATTAACGGGCTGCGGCGCTTCATCGAGCAGCTCACGCAGGTAGTCCAACTCCTGCTCTGACAACTGTTTGTTGTGCACAAAGGTGGCCAATAATTCTTTCATATCGCCTTTAAATATTTTATCCAGAAAACCCTCACTCTCTTGCGCCAAAAAGGCCTCGCGCATCACCACCGGTGAATACAAATAGCGGCGGCCGTCTTTTTTATAAGACACCACATTCTTTTTAACCAAACGGTTTAAAAAGGTTTTG
>JBLHME010000057.1:0-19315 GCA_047623225.1 Cryomorphaceae bacterium | reverse complement strand
AAACCCGAATTTTGATTTTGCCCTTTAACGAAACACTGTTCTTGGTCGATTACAACATGCGTAGCAAAGAAATCTCGAAAAGCAGTTTGGCTTTTAAATTTTGCACCGGCATTGCGCAATTCGGTTTCAGGGTGAAGTGGTGTAATCTCGATCGCCAGTTCTTTAACCTGTTTATCGCTAACACCGGTCATACTTCTACCTAAGATCAATAAACCACCATCATTGTCTTTAGCGTTTACAAAACCCAACACACCATGACAAATCGCACCTAAAACAGGTTTTTTGGGATTGTAATAGGCTTGACTAATCTTTTCAGCCAGCTCAGGCGATTGCGCCAAGTCATAGGCCGCGTCCCAGCCACCTGAAACAAACACCAAATCATATTGGTTAATATCGACGTCGGCGATTGCAATCGAATTTTGGTCCTTGGCTTGTAACACAGCATCATTAAGAAAACGCTCATCTTCCGGGCTCTTAATCATGTACTGAAGTGTTTGTGGATCGACTGGAATCGCACCACCTTTAATGCTAACCACATCAACATCCATGCCTCCATCAAGAAAAGTGTAATAAGGGTGAGTCATTTCAGACGCCATTACGCCAGTAAGATCACCTTCGGCCTCTCCTGGCGCGGCCAATAGAGCATGGCTAGTGGTAATCACCAAGGCGCGTTTTTGTGGCAGCGTATAAGTTTCGCCACTATATTGCGGGTGTAAGCCTGCCTTGTGCAATATGGTTGGCAAGCTCAACAACAAAGCGACAATGACTAGCGCTAAAACAATTAGTATTTTCTTCACAGAATATCTCCATACCTAAACTTGGCTTCCGACGGCTTTTCATCGAGCCGCTAGACGGGCATGATATGATATGACATACTTTATGCCAATAATGGGTTTACCGCCAGACTAGCATCCTATATTTCGCAAAGCAGCGGGCAATAGAACGACACTTATTCTACGGAGATTAATATGACACCAACACTGATTTGGGCCTTTGCCGGCATTGTATACGGTATTTTTTGGTTTTGGTATATCGGCATCAGCCGTAAAATCACCCCTGAAGAAGTCAAAAACAGTATGGAATTACTTGAGTCGCGCAGCGATTTCGCTGAGAAACAAATCGCAGCCATCCGCCGTTTCTTCGAACAAGACGATGGTAGAGACTTTGTCATGGTTAATCTATTGGAACTAAAAGAACCGCTTGCTGAATCACGCAAGAAACTAACTGCGTACCAAAAAATATTTTTGGGCAATCTGCTAAAACGCGGGGGCCATCCAATATTTATTGCCCGGGCTGCGAGCGGTAATATCGAAGACATCGGGTGCAGTGCCGATAACTGGACTGCAGCGGGCATGGTGCGCTACCGCAGTAGACGCGATCTATTGGAGGTTTTGCCTGACACTGTGGGCAGTGAGCATCATAGGCTAAAACTGGATGCCCTTGAACGAACCTTTGCTTATCCTGCTGCCCCTTGGATGATAGTAGGCGGGCCTAAACTACTGGCGCCCATGGCTTTGGCACTTATTGCTGCACTTGTTCATTTAGCACTATTGTAGCGAAGCGTTTTTTCTAAAGTGAAACGTTTTTTAGTAGTAATCATAGCGGGGCCTATCACGCTAGCCGCCTTGGTATTTTGGCTGGCATTCTTTTCCTCTCGCCCGCCATTAACCACTGCCCCAGCTACCCTAGCCGGGGATGGCAGCACACTCAATTATTGTGCGTTACCTGAGTTGAATAATAGTGGCGAGATGGCTGTCGATATCCCTAAGGGCAATACTCCAGACTGTGGCTACGATCACTTTCCTCTTCCCATTTTGGCAGATTGTACCGAGCGCCTAACCGAGGGAGCAGCGGATATTCGCGGTCTTTGGCTTGGGGTAAAAGGCGGCAAGACCGGGCACATTGAACGCGTTGAACAATGTGGTAGCCGCACCGTGATTACCACGTCTGGCATCATCCATGACTATGGACCCAATAGCACCGCAGACCTTAACACCAATGATACTGAGGGCTCTGTGCTATTCACGATTGGCGAAAAAGAGTATTGCCCGCGCTCATCTGCCTCGATGATTTGGAATCAGAGCGTGTTGGATTTTCACGTCTTCGGTTGGGGTCCGGTGGTGGTAAAGCGTTATATGGACGGCGAACAATTGGTATGGGAATACGCGGATGGAAGCACCACACATATGGATAGATTATGCGCCTTGCCTGAAGATCACAAAATCCCTATAGCTCGGGGCAAACGATACCCCTTGCTTTAGGCGAAAATACTGAGTGCCTTTTATTTAGGCGTTCAATTCGCGTATCGTCATTTTACCAAGCTGTGACATATGCACTTCGTCTGGCCCATCAGCAATTCGACAAAACCTTGCAATGGTAAAGGCTTCAGGAATCATGGTGTCTTGACACACGCCTTGGCCGCCAAATATCTGCATAGCTCGATCGGCTACCTCTTGGCACATTTTCGGGGCAACGATTTTCACCATTGATACATGAGCGCGAGCAGCTTCTATGCCACCTTCATCCATTTTTTCGGCCGCCTGCATCACCAATAATCGACACTGTTCTATGTCGCAACGAGATCTTGCAATCTCATGCTGAACACTGGTTTTCTTTGAGAGTTTTTCGCCAAATGCAATGCGTTGCTCAACGCGTTCGCACATAAGCTCTAAACAGCGCTGTGCCAAGCCGACAAACATCATGGCATATTGAAAACGGCCAGGGCCTAAGCGCCCTTGCGCTATTTCAAAACCACAGCCTTCTGCTTTAATCATGTTGCTGACGGGAACTCGCACATCTTCAAAAACAAACTCAGCTTCTCCACCTGGTGAATGATAACTATCAAACACTCTAAGCGCTCGGATCATTGTAATTCCAGGCGCATCGCGCGGCACTAGAATAGTCGAATGCTGCTTGTGGCGTGGCGCATCGGGGTTGGAACGGCCCATTACCAACATGATCTTGCAACGATCGCTGACCGCGTTGGTGGTCCACCATTTACGGCCATTGAGTACGTATTCATCACCCTCGCGGCGAATTTCTAACTCCATATTGGTGGCATCAGAACTCGCGACCTGCGGCTCTGTCATTGCATATGCAGATCGAATATCACCCGCCAGCAAAGGTTCCAGCCATTGTTTTTGTTGATCAGGCGTTCCGTACTTTGCCAGAACTTCCATATTTCCGCGATCTGGCGCATTGCAATTGAACACCGCTTGCGCCCAAGGCACCTTGCTCATTGTTTCAAACAAAGGCGCTATTTCTACATTTGTTAAACCAGGGCTCCAAGGTTTGTACTCATGCGGTAAGAACAAATTCCACAACCCCTGGGCTTTTGCTTGCGCACGCAGATCATCAAACCAGTCCGGAACCTGCCACAAATTATTATGATCAAGCGTAAACTCCTGCCAATCATGTTCGCGTGGGTAAATATGCTCACGCATAAATGCTTCTACTTGCTGATCTAACTCGTTTGATCGTTGACTACGTGGAAAACCCATTATTGCTCCCGACTAGAAAATGATTGATTTGATAATCTTGTTACTTTGGACAATTACACAGCCGATTATCCAAGGCTTTTTTAAACTAAAGAGCCGCGAGTGCTTCGAAGTCAGCATCGCTCAAACCGAGCAATGATTCAGCGCCCGCCTCGATGCTAACCTTATGCGCCTCAGTGCGTGGCATGATTCTTGCAAAATAAAAATCGGCGGTAGCCACTTTAGCTCGATAGAAAACGTCATCACTTTCCGCCAGTTTTGCTTTGGCCATTGTTCCCATCAAACCCCAGACCCAAGCGTTTACCATGTAGCCTGAGTACATTAGGAAATCAACTGAGGCAGCGCCAACTTCTTCTGGATTAGACATGCCTTTCATACCAATCCCAGCAGCAAGTTCACTCCACTCTTTGAGTTTCTTTTGTAAAGGAGAGGCATAGGCTGGATCCATGGTCAGGGTGTCGGCGGCAACCTTTTTGACAAATCGCCCAAACATGGCACCGCCATCACGCATTACTTTGCGCCCGAGAAGGTCGAGAGATTGAATGCCTGTGGTGCCTTCATAAAGCGTTGAGATGCGTGCATCGCGCACGTTCTGTTCCATGCCCCACTCTCGGATAAAGCCATGCCCGCCATATACTTGCACACCAAGGTTGGCGGCTTCTAGGCCAGTTTCAGTCATAAAGCCTTTGGCTATTGGTGTAAGCAAAGCCATCATTTCTTCGGCATCTTGTTTTTGCTGATCATTACCCCGCTGGGTTATATCTGCTTGTTGGGCAAGAAGATAAAAGAATGCTCGATGACCTTCAGAGAACGCGCGAATCGTCAGTATCATTTTTCGCACATCGGGGTGCACGATCAACTTATCTGCGGGACGATCTGGATATTTAACGCCGGTCAATGAACGGCCTGCTTCTCGTTCGACTGAATAAGACAGCGCGCCCTGAAGGGCTACTTCGGCATGGTTCAAGCCCTGCGCAGCCGTGCCCAAACGAGCGCTGTTCATAAAAGTGAACATGCACATCAGGCCTTCATTCTCCTTGCCTATCAGATAGCCTTTTGCGCCATCAAAATTCATTACGCAGGTTGCATTGCCGTGAATGCCCATCTTGTGCTCTAAAGAACCACAACTTACCGCGTTTCGCTCACCTGCATCGCCCTGTTCATTGGGAATGAATTTGGGCACCAGAAACAAAGAAATACCCTTGTTTCCCACAGGAGCGCCGGGCACACGAGCAAGCACAACATGGAGAATGTTACTGGTCATATCATGTTCGCCAGAACTGATGAAAATCTTAGTTCCTGTAACAGAGTAGCTGCCATCGCTGCTGGGTTCTGCTTTTGTGCGCAAGAAACTTAGATCACTGCCGCATTGAGACTCGGTTAAACACATGGTTCCCGACCACTCGCCAGATACCAGTTTGGGCAAATAATTCTGTTGTTGTTCAGCGGTGCCGTGCTCCATCAGAGTCTCACGGCAACCAGCGCTCAACCCTGGGTACATAGTCCAAGCATGGTTCGCTTCGCCCATGAGTTCACTGACCATAAACGCCATTGAGGCAGGCAGCGCCTGGCCACCAAATTCTTCAGGCACAGCGAGGCCAGTCCAGCCGCCCTCGATATACTGTTTATAAGCCTCTTTGAAGCCAGTCGGGGTTGTTACCCCTTGTTCACTCCATTTGCAGCCTTCCTCATCACCAACGCGGCGCAGAGGCGCGATAACCTGTTCAGCAAATTTAGCGGCTTCGCCAAGAATGGCACCGCGTAATTCGGCGTCGACCTCTTCGGTACCCTTGAGTGACTGATAGTGTTGGTCGTAATTCCAAAGCTCGTTGGTAACAAAATCTAGATCGCGAAGTGGGGCTTTATAATCAGGCATAAGTGAGATATTCCAATAGGGTAAGGTTACTACTACCCCGTCTCCGCGCTAGTGAAAGCATGCTGGGGAGCTTCTAATCGGCTGCATTATAGTGTCATGAATAATGTCAATACAAGTGTAGACGGGCTGAATATTGGTTCAGTCAATACTCTCAATCGCTTTAGCGCTGCCATGCAGGTTTGCTTTACCAACGGTTTTGCCGAAGAGGCAAGGACACTCGTACCACTGCCGGAATACTAAAACTATCAGTTAATATGGCAAACAACCATCGACGGATTTAGAACATCCCTCAAGATAATTAGACAGAGAGTCGCTCACTGCACCTAGCGAACGCCAGGAAGACAATCGGCTAGTCTTCGTCAAAACCATGGTAACTAACAAACTCACTATTATCGATGCGCATAGAACGTACGCCATTAGCAGGGAAGCTGTCATCGGGATAACCCAAAGCGATACAGATCATGATGGCTTCGTCGTCAGGAATATTGGCGTGCTCATGAACCACGTCAGACTGCATGATCCCTTGACCGTTTATCACACAACCTATACCTCGTTCCCACGCTGCAAGTACAATTCCATAGGCTAACGAACCCAATGAGAATTGCGTAATGGCTGCTGGCTCTAGAGCTTTATCATATGTCAACACGAGAGAAACCGGCGCATCAAATTGGCGGAAACCTCGCAGCATCCAGTCCATGCGCTTATCTTTATCATCCCGGCCAATACCCATCGCTTCAAACAATTGAATAGCAACGTCGATTTGGCGCTGGCGATTTTCATTTAGATATTCTTCCTTATACGGGAAATCACGCACATGTGGCTTACCCGCCATGGTGTTTTCAGTATTGCCTTTACGAATTTTATCCAGCACATCGCCCGTAACGGCATGCACGCGCCAAGTTTGAGTATTGTAAGACGACGGCGCCCATTTTGCCGTTTCGATGATCGCGTCTACGGTCTCCTTTGAAATTGGCTTGTCTAGAAAACCACGGGCACTTTTTCGTGACTTTGCAAATTCTGTGAAATTCATATAACTCTCTTATTATCGTTTTAGTTCAAAATCGGTTCAGTTTAACAGCCAAGCTAAATGGCTTAAAGTATCAGCAGTGTCTCGCAGCCAGTACCGGACAAAACAGTATCAACCTTTTGTTTATCAGCACTGTTCAATGCTTGATAGTGCTCATTGATCCACTGCAAACACTTACCCTGATAGGGAAACGTTTGCTGTGTCCAAGTAGCCCCATCAATTTCAGTCTGCCACTGCTGCTCACCAGCTTGTAAGGCTTTGGCATTGGCAAGCAGCGCTGGAGCATAAACGCGGCCGACTTCATTCAATATGCCTTTCAATGTATCAGGGATTTCTTCGAAGTTGTTCCAATCACTTGCCCTAGGTTCTAAGCCGCTGAGATCATCGGTCATTAAACTCCAGGCTACAGTGCGTGGTGACAGCTCGTGTGTGATGGCTCTGGGTGTTGGATCAAAACCTACTAATTGTGAAAGCTGGCCCATTATTGCAAAATCTCCCGCCGCTGGTCTTGAACCCAGCATGAAGGGCTGACTTGCCAAGTGGGCGTCCATGGCTTTTAAGAAGCGGCGATAACTAGCATCGATCACTGGTGCAGTGGTGTCGTTCGAGCCAACCACGTAAAGACGATCTATCTGTCTCCTACTAAAGTAATCTTTGGCCCACTGCTGTTTATCTGCAGGCATGCTGGGGTCGATACAAAACGGCAACATGGTACCGGCGTTATCGGCATCGTCTTGCGGATACCATCGATAGTGAAACATATACTTTGTGCACCACTCATCTGCGAAGTCTTCGAGCAAGTAGTCGATAAACGCCAAAGCAGCATCTTGTGGAATTACTGAACGACCATCGTGCAAAGACTCCAATTTCCGAATAATCGGTGTCGAATCCACTGCAGAATACGCTCCGTTATCCACGTCTTCAAATATAAAAGTAGGCAATAGCGCAACCTTAGGTTTTGCAATGCCACGTTTCTCAAGCTCTTCACTAGGGTCAGCCCAGACTATCGAATAAGGTATATGCCGGTAGCGTAATATGCTTACCATCTTTCGTGTATAGGGCGAAGGGGTGTTGCCAATCAGGGTTATGCGGTTTGCAGTGGTCATAGCTATCAGTTTATTATTACGAATACTTGGTTTGTTGGCGCCAACAAATCCCAACTTGGTATATGCAGCAGGTGTTGGTAAAGCTCTAGCATAAAACTGTTCTGACTTAACCATCCAATTACACACAAATCACTTAATGGCATAATTTATGTTATTTCTTTAATGAACGCAACGGCTAATCACATATGACTGACGACACAGGTTACACCCCACTTAAAGTTTGGCAATGGAATAAAGAATCGGGCGGAAGGTTCGCCTCTATTAATCGACCCATTTCCGGCGCAACTCATGACAAAGACTTACCTGTTGGCGAGCATCCCTTCCAGCTTTATTCACTGGGCACCCCTAACGGAGTGAAAGTCACCGTGTTGTTAGAAGAACTACTCGCGCTTGGACATAAAGGCGCAGAGTACGATGCCTGGATAGTTAACATTCAAGAGGGAGTACAATTTAGTAGCGGCTTTGTTGATATTAACCCAAATTCCAAAATTCCCGCTTTGATGGATCGCAGTGGTGATGCGCCTATTCGCGTATTTGAGTCAGGTGCGATCATGGTGCATCTCGCAGAAAAATTCGGTGAGTTCTTACCTAAGGAAGCTGCACCACGTGCCGAGTGCATGTCATGGTTGTTTTGGAATATCGGAAGCGCGCCGTTCTTAGGTGGTGGCTTTGGCCATTTTTACGCTTATGCTCCTGAAAAACTCGAATACCCGATTGATCGATATGCCATGGAGGTGAAACGTCAACTTGATGTACTTGACCGGAATTTAGCTGACCGACACTACCTATGCGGTGACGACTACACCATTGCAGATATGGCTAACCAAGCTTGGTACGGCTCGATGGTGGCAGGCAAACTTTATGAGGCTGCTGAGTATCTAGAAGTGGATTCGTATAAGAACGTTGTCCGCTGGAACAATGAGCTTCAAGAACGCGAAGCGGTTAAACGCGGCCAACGCGTGAATCGAGTCTGGGGCGAGCCAGAAAGGCAATTAGCAGAACGCCATAGTGCTGCTGACTTTGATTAGTGCGCCGCAGGCGCTGATAAGCAGTTAGCTAAATTCAAACGTCTAGCTTATCCACAATTGCTGAACGACCGGCAAGCCCAGCACTTAGCTTCTCGCTATGACCACAAGCCTGGAACAAGTCGGCTACCCCGGCTTGTTCTTGTATATTTAGTGCATAGTAAAAATCATGCACTTTCTACAACATATAAAAGAGATAGGGCTGCGCCACTGATTGAGCTTCCTGACTCCTTATTTGGAAACTGACCTGCAGAGCATTCTTTAAACGGTAAGCTTGCTTTTAAAAGGTATGAGCGCACGCGACCAGAGTATGAATAGTGAGCTATGGCGTATAAGTTGTTTATGGTCTACGTGGCCTGTTCTAGATAGGTGCTGAGTATTTAAAGGGTGCTTTACAGGCCTTTACGAACAAGATTAATATCATTTGAACCTGCAGGCATGGAAAACATTACTCCGTCTTGCCCAACGGTATAATCAGGAAATATCTCATCCGCGCCATCGAGGAATAGGCTCTCTTGCCCAGGCACAACTAGAGGCGGCACGATATGGTAATAAAGTAAATGCCCCACTCCAGCATCCTTGGCGATTTGCGCGGCTTGCTTGGGTGATGCATGGTAGTCCAGAATATCGAAGGTAATTTTCTCGAGTACTTTATTACCTGCTTTTTTGGCAGCCGCATTCATCATCATTACTAAATTTGGCGCCAGCGCTTCATGCACTAGTAAATCGATATTCTGCGAGAACTTAAGTACGTTATCTGATGCAATTGTATCGCCGGTGATCAGCACACTTCGGCCCTTATAAGTAAATCGATAACCTACTGCGGGTGTTACCGGTGCATGCTCTACTCTCAGAGCTTCGATTTTGAGGTTGTTTTCATCGTAAAGTACTTCCAACTTACCAAATTCAGGAGCTGCAAACTCTTTAGCAACCATCCCGAAGCCACGTACGGGTGCGACTGTGTCGCCGTGGTGATCATGCCGATAAGTCATATCCATTGCATAAACCGAATTTAAGCCGCTCACCACCTGTTGCACGCCTCTTGGGCCATATACCGGTAACGGTTCGGTATTGGCATCACTCACCCAACGAATAGTAGCCATCTCACCTAGGCCGTCGATGTGGTCTGAATGAAAATGCGTTAGAAACACGGCTTTTATGGCCCCGGCGGGAAAGCCCATGCGCCCTAAGTTACGGACACCGTCAGTACCCGCATCAACTACAAACATTGTGCTGCCTGCGATAACCGCAACACAGGGGCCCGAAGCATTGGGGCCTGGCAATGGGCCGCCGGCGCCACATAGAGCAACGTGTAAACCGTCATCTAGCTCGGCAATTGCATCACCAGCAAGCCTAACTTCCAGTCCCTTTTGGAATACTGCAGTTAGGATTCTATCTTTCTGTGATACAAAAATCGCACCAAGAAGTAATAACGCGATTACAAAGATGCCCTTTTTACTCATGTTTAATACACTCTATTACGATTTTAAATATGACATCGACTATGCGGTTTTATTAAACAAAAGCAAATCGAAAAGGAAGGTCAGGCATTTAGGTGCCAGTAAAGCTTGCTGGCCGTTTTTGCATAAATGCTTGCATTGCCTCATTCAAATCATTTGAATTTAGCGTGGTGGCCATGGTTAAAAGACCGTTTAGCAGCAAGCTCTGATCAGTGGTTAGGTCCTTGCCTTTTTGCAACATCAGCTTGGTACCTCGCACTGCCAGCGGCGCATTATCGGCGATTCCTTGAGCCATAGAATACGCAGCACTTAATACAGCTTCTTGGTCAGCGTAGGTGTGGTTGACCAAGCCTATTTCACGCGCTCGCTCAGCACTAATGTCTTTGCCAGTGTAGGCTAGTTCTGCAACATGGCCTGCACCTACTATGCTGGGTAATCTCTGTAGGGTCCCTACATCAGCGACAATACCGATCTTGGTTTCACGCACGCCAAAGGTCGCATCATCAGAGGCCAGGCGGATATCACATGCTGTGGCCAAATCCACACCGGCACCTAGGCAGTGCGAGTGAATGGCCGCAATAACAGGCACTGGGCAATCGGCCACAGAGGTAATCGCTTGCTGGCAAATCTTGGTGGTCACTTGTTGCTTAATACAGCCTTCGGCGGTGCTAAGATCAACTCCCATCCCTCCCATTGTAGACAAATCAATGCCAACGCAAAAGCTCTTGCCACGCCCTGCTACGACCACTGCTCTGACTGTCACATCAGCAACGGCGGCTTGCATAGCAGCTGGCAGGTCTTGCCACATAGGCATGTCGACTGCATTCAATTTTTCAGGCCGATTTAGCCATACAGTTGCGATGTGATCGTTTACTTCAACGTCGATAACAGAAGATTTAAATTCCATACTTGATCCTAATTAGGTTGTTTATTTGTGTGTGTGGCAAGCTCGTCGTCGGCGACCTGAAGCAAAAAGCTAAAACCGACTAAGAGAATTCTACGAAATGTTTTGCTGTTGCAATGTTTGTTGAATCTTAGCGGCCATTATCCACAAGCGGTCTTGGCCCCAAAGCGCTAATAGTTGTTCACCGTGTTGATCAATTAAACGAAAGCTTGGTACGCCCCAGAGGCCATGCTCGTACATAGCTAGGCGGTTAGTTTCTAAGCCTTCTTGCCAATCCGAGTTGCCGATTATTTGTTTTGCGGCCGACCAATCTAGACCCGCCCGCTCAACCATCTTTTGCATGCCTCGGTCGCTATTGACGTTGATTGCATCAATCCAAGCACATTTCAAAAAAGACGAGAAGAACTCGATTTCTTTGCCTTGTGCGGCGGCCCATTTCAACAAAGAATAAGCACGCCTAGTTGGCTCGCCAATTGGGTCGAAACAGGGGCCAAAAGGAACCTTAGCGGCTCTAGCCTCTCGGCCCGTATCAAACAAAATGTATTTGCCCTTAATGCGAGACATTGGCGCCCCTCTCATTACCATGGGCAAAACCGGTAACAACTTCAAAGTAACACCGGTTTTCTTTGCGAGCGCAACGGTTTGATCAAACGCCACAGCCGTATAAGGGCTTCTTAGCGACCCATAAATTTCTAAGGTAAGACTTCCATCGTCTAGTAAGGGGCCTGATTCGACCGATCGACGTGGTGCAATTAAGGGCTTATTCGGAGTCCTGTCTAAGCCAAGCTCGGTTAACCTTTGCTCAAGGTGATACAGGCGATCAACACCCCAGTACCATTCACCAGCGTAGTAAAACATAGCTCCAGAATAATGCCCCAACTCGCTGCGTAGATCATTACCCTTGGCTACAGATTGCTTAGTTTTTTCGTTGTTCTCGAAGCCTAGCTTTTGTTCTAACTCACTGATAAACCCTTGATCGTTATTCCACAGAGCCTGCCCAACCTCCGCAGCATGGGCAACAAAGCCGTCACTGCTTTTGCCAGCTAGCAAAGACGCTATAACTGCTTGCGCTCTATGCATTAGATCTGGGTCAGCTGGCCCATCGTGCTGTGGGAACTGCAAACCATAATAAGGTGCGATATGAAAGGCGTCATAGCGTGAGAGCTTGAGCAACAATTCGGGCTCAGGTGCATTCGCACCAGTCGGGCCACTAACTAGGTAACATTTCAACCGAATATCGTATCGCTTAACAATCTGCTCAAGAGTCTGTGCAGCAAGATGGCTATAACCATCATCCACTTGATGAAAATACTCTATCTGATGTGGCGATGCGCTTTTAATACGCTGTTGTTCGGCCTTGTTGCGTTGTTTGAGCTGACTTGATTCGCTCGACGTAGCAGTCATAAACCTAGACGTTATCCAGCGCAGAATCGGGTTCGGGTCCATAGTGGCAGCGCCGCCTTGCTCTCTAAATTGCTTGCTCATAAAAGTGAACCCCCTTTTTGAAACTTTAAACGATCAAACGGCTAATGCGTCGCGGATAGTTTTCTCGACCAAATCGCGAATCAGTTTTGTGCTTTTCTTGTGTGAAATTTTTTGATGATCTCGTAAGCGAGCCCACATTTCAAATGAAGTAAAGCTATCAATCAACTCTCTGGTATCGGAGTCAATCTGGGTTAGCTCAGGGATACGAACGTCTAGATCTTTCCGTATGCGCCTTTGCCACCTTGCGTAATTTTCTTGCAGCACGGTATAACGCCACAGTTGCGCTTTGGTTGAACGAATAATCGGCTTATGTTCTTCCCAAGTTTTCGCGTGCAGTCTAACTGCACTGTCTATTCTTTCACTCAAAGAACCATTGCATACCACTTCAGCAAATGACCGTTCGTAGCTGGGTTGGAGAGAAGCGTCTAATTCACGAAACAGTGTTTGCATATCAGGAAAATGACGAAAAAAAGAGCGTATCGGCACCCCAGCTTTATCTGAAATCATCTGCGCCGTGGGCACCAGCTGCCCCTCTTTCATGAGCGCGCCGCAGGCTTCCAGAATTGCTTTTTTACTGCGTTCGCTGCGCAATCGTCGCCCGTCGATCACTTCAGTCTGCTTAGGCATAAAGGCTCCACCAAATCGTATTAAGTTTGCGCATCAAAACAAATAACATAACATATGTTACTTTATTGGAGGCATGTTGTACACGCGCACCGCTTCACATTATAGGAAGCAGCTACTGCTGCCAACTTTCTAACAATTCAGAATAACTAATGGTTTGACCCGCTGGCTTCTCATTTGCCAGCTTGGGCTTAGGTGCGCCCGGTTGACTAAGCCAATGCTCTGCGCCTTTTTCAGGGTTTAGCTGCGGGCCACATTCGCCCTGAACTTTTGCCCGTTGCAGGCGTGAGAGAATTTTATCTTGCGCCTTGGCTAAGCCATCAAGCGCTTCCTGTGCAGTCGACTCACCACTAGCCGCCTCGGCAATAAACTGCCACCAAAGCTGTGCGAATTTCGGGTAGTCAGGCACGTTGGTGCCCGTTGGCGACCACTGAAGCCGAGCTGGGCTGCGATAAAACTCAACTAAACCACCTAGCTTTGGTGCAGCGTCGGTCATCGCTTGTGAGTTGATATCAGATTCTCGAATTGGCGTCAAACCGACTAGAGTCTTCTTAAGGGAAACTGTTTTGGATACCGTAAACTGAGCGTATAACCATGCGGCTAAGCGACGCTTCTCAGGCGTTGATTTCAAAAAGGTCCAGGCGCCAACATCTTGGTAACCCAGCTTCATACCTTCCTGCCAGTATGGCCCTTTGGGTGACGGTGCCATGCGCCATTTGGGTGTACCGTCCTCGTTAACCACTGGCAATCCAGGCGCAGCTAAGTCGGCGGTAAAAGCGGTATACCAGAATATTTGCTGTGCGATATTGCCTTGCCCTGGGACAGGGCCAGACTCGCCAAAAGTCATACCTTGAGCTTCAGCCGGAGCATACTTTTTCAGCCATTCCACATATTTTTCTGTGGCGTACACCGCAGCTGGGCCGTTGGTGGCACCGCCCCGGCTGACACTTGAACCAACCGGCTTACAACCGTCTACACGAATGCCCCACTCATCCACCGGAAGACCGTTGGGTATACCTTTATCACCGGCTCCTGCCATCGAAAACCAAGCATCGGTGAATCTCCAGCCAAGCGATGGGTCTTTTTTGCCATAGTCCATATGGCCGTAAATTCGTTTGCCGTCTATTTCCTTAATATCTTCGGAGAAAAATCTGGCGATATCTTCATAGGCTGACCAATTGACCGGCACTCCCAGATCATAACCATATTTAGCTTTAAACTTTTCTTTGATCTCGGGGCGCTCAAACCAATCAGCCCTAAACCAGTATAGGTTGGCGAATTGTTGATCAGGGAGTTGGTATAGCTTGTTATCTGGGCCGGTGGTGAAACTTAGACCGATAAAGTCGTCCAAATCGAGGGTTGGTAAAGTGTAGTCCTTGGCCTCATTCTCCATCATGTCGGAAATTGGCAGGACTTTGCCATAACGAAAATGAGTGCCGATTAAGTCAGAATCATTTACCCAGCCATCGTAGATATTCCGGTCTGACTGCATTTGAGTTTGCAGTTTTTCAACCACGTCGCCCTCTTGAATCAAGTCATGAGTAATTTTTATGCCGGTAATCTCAGTAAATGCTTTGGCTAAGACTTTTGACTCGTATTCATGTGTAGCAATGGTCTCAGACACAACATTGATTTGCATGCCACGAAAATCAACAGCCGCTTTAGTAAACCATGCCAATTCTTGCGCTTGTTCAGCTTTGCTGAGTGTCGACACAGTAAATTCAGAATCCAGCCATTTGTTGGCGGCATCTGAATACTGATCAGCCACGGCTTGATTTACGATCGCAAAAAATGACAGCACTACGCTGACGTTGAGAGCTCTGAACAGAACTTTGTTTCTCATCATGCTTAGACCTTTAATATTTATACTTAAGTAAAACGTTGTTGTTAAATATGTAGCACGGCAGATTCAGAATCGGCCCCAGCATAGCGTTAGGAGCTTCAGCCCCAACGCAGCAAAACAAAGAACCACACTGCTGAAATACCAAGTGGGATATAGAGCGACAATTCGCCAAACCCCAAAAAGCCCAGATGCAAAAAAGAGCTGCTCAACAATGCAATGAACACACGGTCGCCGCGAGTGGTGGCTATTGGCAAAAAGCCCTTACGTTCGATGCCAGGCCACTTAATTTCAGCAATCGTCATACACAGCAGGATTATTCCAATGCCAATAAAGAATGCAGCGCTAGTCGATGACCATGCCATCCACTTCATGAAAATAGCTCCTGCATCAATCTTAGCATCGGACTCTCACTTTAAACACGACCTAGGGCAAATCCTTTGGCAATGTGATTACGCACAAACCAGATAACCAAACAACCCGGCACAATCGTTAAGGCGCCGGCCGCCGCCAACAAACCCCAATCTACCCCAGCAGCGCCAACAGTACGCGTCATAATAGCGCCAATTGGTTTTGCATCAACCGAGGTTAAGGTTCTGGCCATTAAGAGCTCCACCCACGAAAACATAAAAGAGAAAAAAGCCGTTACGCCGATTCCTGATCTAATCATGGGCAGAAATATCTTTATAAAAAAGCGCGGAAAGCTATAGCCGTCAATGTAAGCCGTTTCGTCTATCTCACGCGGCACACCAGACATAAACCCTTCAAGAATCCACACCGCTAGTGGAACACTGAATAGGCAATGCGCGAGAGCAACAGCAATGTGCGTATCGAACAAGCCAACCGAGGAGTACAGCTGAAAAAACGGTAACAAAAACACAGCTGGAGGCGCCATTTTATTGGTCAGCAACCAAAAGAAAAGTTGCTTATCACCGATGAAGTTGTAGCGGCTAAAGGCGTAGGCTGCTGGTAAGGCGGTTAACAGCGTAATCACTACATTCATAGCAACGTAGATCATCGAATTAACATAGCCCATATACCAGCTGGGGTCTGAGAAAATCACTGCGTAATTAGCCAGCGAAAAATCTTCTGGCCAGTAGGTTAACTGCCCAAGTATTTCCTGGTTGGTTTTAAACGACATCATTACTAACCAATAAATTGGCAATAAGATAAAGAACAGATACAACGTAATGCCGATGATTTTACGCGCGTTCATGATCAGCCCCTGCTCTTTTTATTAAGGTGAGTAATAGTCGTAAAAAACAACCAAGACACGAGCAACACAATCAAAAAGTAAATCATCGAAAAAGCAGCCGCAGGGCCCAAATCAAACTGACCAATGGCCATTTTGGTTAGCGTTTGGCTTAGAAAAGAAGTAGCATTGCCAGGCCCGCCGCCAGTAAGAACAAAGGGCTCGGCGTAAATCATAAAGCTATCCATGAAGCGTAATAGAACCGCGATCACTAAGACATTTTGTAGCTTTGGCAATTGGATGTATCGAAACACTGCCCACGAAGAGGCTCGATCAATTTTGGCGGCCTGATAATAGGCCTCAGGAATCGAGCGCAAACCAGAATAACAAAGCAACGCAACCAGCGATGTCCAATGCCACACGTCCATCGCGACCACAGTCACCCAAGCATCAGTTGGATCGGACGCATAATTGTAATCAAAACCAATGCCATTTAAGAAAGCACCTAATAAGCCAATGTCAGCTCGCCCAAATATTTGCCAAATAGTGCCAACGACATTCCAAGGAATGAGCAAAGGCATCGCCATAGTCACCAATACAATCGGCGCCATTCGACCTTTGACGGGCATCATCAACGCCACCAATATACCTAACGGAATCTCAATCAGCAGCACCACGCCTGAGAATATAAACTGCCTCATCAATGCGCCTTGCAAACGCGGGTCATTGAGAATTTCACGGTACCATTCAGCACCAACAAAATAGGCGTTATCCTGATCGAATATATCTTGAATGGAATAGTTAACCACTGTCATTAACGGCACGATAGCCGTGAAGCCAACCAATAGGAGCACTGGCAACACCAGCCACCATGCACAATTATTTTGTACTTTCAGGTTCAACCCAGATTCTCTCGCACTAAAAGCTCATCCACATAAACTTTCAACCATTGCTGTGGGAAGCTTAAGTAGCCTTGACCATCTGGTACAGCCTCACTTTCTTTAACCCGCACGTAAACCTTTTGCTGACCAAGCTGAAAGGTCAGTATTTTGTAGCTGCCTAAATCTTCAACATCCAATAACGCACAACAATATGATCTGGGCTCAGGGCTTGTCGACATCTTAACAAATTCAGGCCTAATGCCAATTTTGATGTTTTTAGAATCACTGACAACAAGCCGCTTGTGCATATTTTGGCTGAGTGCTACTTCAATGTGGTCAAAGACCACCGCCGAATCGGTCAATGTCACGTCGATAAGGTTCATTCCAGGGCTACCAATAAAATACCCCACAAAAGTATGTTCGGGTGTTTCAAACAATTCTTGAGGTGTGCCAAATTGAACAATCTGACCTTGATACATCAATGCAATTTTGTCAGCAAAGGTTGATGCTTCTAGCTGGTCGTGGGTCACATAGACCATCGTAAGATTAAACTGTTCATGGATCTGCTTTAGCTTACGACGCAGCTTCCATTTTAGGTGTGGGTCGATGACGGTTAACGGTTCATCAAATAAAATAGCCGATACATGATCACGCACTAGGCCTCTGCCCATCGACACTTTCTGCTTGGCGTCGGCGTTCAAATTGTTCGCGCGACAATGCAACACATCGCACAACTCTAATACCTCAGCAATTTCTCGCACCTTCTTGTCAATACGCGCTTTGGGAACCTTCAGATTGCGCAGCGGAAAGGCCAGATTGTCGTAAACCGACATTGAGTCATACACCACTGGGAACTGAAACACCTGAGCTATGTTGCGTTGCTCAGGAGATAGGTGCGTTACATCTTGACCGTCAAACAGCACGCATCCTTCCGATGGCTCTAAAAGACCGGAGATGATGTTGAGCAAGGTGCTTTTGCCGCAGCCAGAGGGTCCTAATAGGGCATAGGCTCCGCCCTGCTCCCAAACATGATCCATCTCGCGAATTGCGTAATCGCTGGCTTCGCTGGGTTTATTCAAGTAGCTGTGTGCAAGTGATTGCAAGCGAATCTCAGTCATGCGGCATTACCTCGCCTGGCTCACTAACCACAGCGACACTGGCCTGAAATAAACTAAGCGGCATTAATACGGTAATGCCTTGTTGATCGAACACATAGAGGTTACGAGGAGAGAAATACACTCGAACCTGCGCATCACTGTGAAACTGGTGAACACCGGTTATTTGCGCCACCAAACTCAAGGATTCGGCAGCCATGTGCAGATAGGTTTCAGAACCACTAATCTCAGCAACATCAATTCGCAGATCAAGGCTTACATCCTCGTTGCTCATGGGCTCAAGACTTACATGATGTGGCCGAACGCCAAAACTGTATTTTCCTGCAGCCAGCTCGTCACTATGCTCAAGCCTAAAACTAACACCATTATCTAAGGCCACTGATTTTTCACTTAAAGACCCTGCGAAAACATTAATGGCCGGCTCGCTGAATAATTCCGCCGCCGCTATTCTATTTGGCTTACTGTAGACGTGGTTTACTGCGCCGCTCTGAATAACTCTGCCTTTATGCATGAGTGTAGTCACGCCGCCTAAAGCCAGTGCTTCATTCGCTTCGGTAGTGGCGTAAACAGCAACCACATTTCGGCGTTTAAACAGCTCGCGTAACTCGTGGCGTAGTTCTTCACGCAACTTATAATCCAGATTGACCAACGGCTCGTCGAACAAAATAAGATCGCTATCCTTGACCAATGCTCGAGCCATAGCGGTGCGTTGTTGCTGACCACCAGACAATTCTAATGGCCGGCGCCCTAGCAAGTTCTCTATGTGCAGCATCTCAGCCATCGCTTCAACCTTAGACTTGATCACTGGCCCTGTATCGCCGGAGATACGCAGGGGCGACGCAATGTTCTCAAATACCGACATATTTGGGTAATTGATAAACTGCTGATAGACCATAGAGATTTTGCGCTTTTGCACTGGCACTCCAGTCATGTCAACGCCGTCCATTTCCACACACCCTTTGTTTGGCTGATCAAGACCCGCCATAACTCTGAGTAAGGATGTCTTTCCTGCCAGAGTCCTGCCGAGCAAAACGTTGAATGAGCCACGCTCAAAAGAGAGATTTACATCTTCTAAGTAACGCTCACCATTCACGGCCTGAGACACGTTTTTTAAACTTAATGTCATCTAGAGTTATTTGAATGCGTTGCTGGTCTATTGCCAATAAAGGGAAACCATGAATAAGCAATGATACATGCGTGGCGCGCTACATGCTAAACATCCATTATTCAATGACTGCCTAACGATGAAATTCAGTTATTGGTCTGTGTCTGAATTTATTACT
>JBLHME010000056.1:0-19543 GCA_047623225.1 Cryomorphaceae bacterium | reverse complement strand
GAAACTCGTAGAGCAGACCACTTTCATCGACCAGGGTTATTTTCACCTCATCGCCTAACGCTAACTCTTTGACGGGGCTAATCAGCATCATATGTGTGGCCATGGGCGCTAGCTCTTTTGCACCATGTGCTGGAATGACTAGGCTATCGAGGTGCGTCATGCTGGCAACCCCGTTTTCAATCTCCGTATCGTGAATCATCGCCATTTTAAACGCTGGGCTAGAGGCGGTAACGATTGCTATGTCGGCATCGCTATTGTTGCGCAGCGTGAAATAGGCAGCCATTGATTTTACTCCAGGAGGCGCTGGGCGTATCCAAGCCTTTTGTATGCTCAACTCAGCATCCGCAACGCGGGAGTTAGGTGTGCTTTGTGCGATTGATGTTGGTGTCTTATCACTCGGCTTGCTTGAGTTACTAATAAGCCCGCTAAAGTTGGCCAGCTCAATAAGATCTTCACTAATAGTATCTGCTTGGTGGGGAGCGGTGATTACGCCCGCGTATTGCCCTTGTGGGTTGATCAGCACCATCGAAGCGCTATGATCTACGTCATAGCCAATACCGCTGGCTGAGTCACGTTTAACAAATAAAATGCCTAGTTGCATGGCAAAAATCTCGGTATCAGCAACGGAACCCGAAATACCTATAAATTCACTGTCAAAGTGAGGCACGTAGCTGGCCAGGCGCTCTGTAGTGTCTCTTTGCGGGTCAACCGACACCATGACCACCTGATAGTTATTCCACACCCCTGCCGACTCCAGCTGGCTTTTGACGAGTTTGAGGGTTTGCATGGTAGTGGGGCAAATGTCTGGGCAGTTGGTGAAACCAAAAAATAAAACGCTCCATTTGCCACTTAATTGCTCGATGCCAAATGCTTGCCCTAAGTGATCAGTTAGCCCTTCGGCGGTTATTGACTTTGGGGTTGGCAGCACGATGGTTTTGTTGAGCTCAGGGAGTTCTTTTGGTCGGTTTTGCTGTGATTGAACAATCAATCCTAGGACTATGGCCATAACCGCTATGGCTATGATAAAGATGGTGCTATTGCCCGATTGGTGTTTCATAAAAAACCCTGTTTTGCGTCTAATCAAATCGAGCCAGATTATAAGCTAAACAGGTTTAACATAGAGTGATTAAATCAGTTACTGAACTTCTAGGCTGTTTAGGTGTTTTCGGTTACCTCGACTAGTTCGACTTGTAAAACACTACCATCTACACCAACCACCTTTACTCTGCTGCCCACAGCCGAGTTAACGCCGCTGACCGCCCATTGGCTATCGTCTACCTTCACTTTTCCAATGCCATTCACAATGGCTTTAGAAAGAATCAGAGTTCGGCCAATATATCGCAGGTTAGCTTGATTTAGTGTGGGCTGGTCGGTCTCTGACACCGAGCCTTCCTTGGTGAACTTTTTCCAAGCTACCAGCGACAGCACGCAAAATACCGCGAAAATAATGTATTGGGCTTGCCAAGCCATTTCTGGCGCCATGAAGCCCAACGCGGCCGATGCGACTGCCGCAAGGCAAAGCCATAGAAAGAATGCGCTAGGCGCTGCGACTTCGACAATTAAAAAAACGCAAGCCAACATTAGCCAGTGCCAATAGGTGGGTTCAAGGCTCATAATAGACTCCTAATCTTTCTTAAACGCTTCTTTTGCTAACTCAGTGATACCGCCAATAGACCCGATTACATTGGAGGCCTCTAACGGCATAAAGATAACTTTTTGATTTTCTGCAGTACCAATTGCTTTTAACGCCTGCATGTATTCCTGTGCAACAAAATAATTGATTGCCTGCACACTGCCCTCATTGATCGCTTTAGAAACCATTGTGGTTGCCGTCGCCTCTGCTTCTGCCTCGCGCTCGCGTGCTTCAGAATCTCTAAAAGCCGCTTCTCGCCGGCCCTCTGCTTCCAAAATAATTGCGGTCTTTTGCCCTTCAGCGCGCAGGATTGCTGATTGCTTAAACCCTTCAGATTCAAGAATCGCTGCTCGTTTTTCGCGCTCTGCTTTCATCTGCCTCGCCATTGTTTCAACCACATCGGGTGATGGAGCAATATCTTTGATTTCAATCCTAGTGACCTTAACTCCCCAGGGAGTGGTTGCGTCATCAACCACAGTGAGCAATGCTGAGTTAATGGTGTCGCGCTTAGACAATGATGAGTCAAGATCCATGGAACCAAGCACCGTACGGATATTGGTCATGGTCAAATTCAAAATGGCCACTTCTAATTGATTTACCTCATAGGATGCTTTTGCCGCATCAGTAACCTGAAAAAACACCACACCATCAACTCGAACCACGGCGTTATCCAGCGTAATAACCTCTTGAGACATAACATCAAGCACTCGCTCCATCATATTTTGCTTTCGCCCGACTCGATGCACCATCGGAATAATAAAGGCCAAGCCAGGTTCAAGTGTTTTGGTATATCGACCGAATCGTTCGACGGTATATTCAAAGCCCTGCGGTACGATAACAACTGCGGCCTTTACAATGATTAAAGCCAAAATAACTGCGCCAATGGCAAATGGTTCCATGAGTGTCTCCGATTAAAAGTTATGCTCTATAATATGTTGCTAAACGGGGCTTTTACAAGCAGCTATTGATAGACTACCAGACTATGACATCCCTCATTTCATCTGCAGTGACAATCGACCCTGCGCAAGTTGATTGGTATCAACAGTTACAGCAACTGTCTTACGCCTTTGGCAAGCCTGAAGCTCAAGCGATTCTCAAGCAGTCGCCTGAGGATTTTAAGGTTGTGGAAATAATGTCGATACAAACCAGCGGAGAAGGTGAACATTACTGGTTAGATATCTCAAAGATGAAAAGCAATACCGACCAGATTGCTAAGTCTTTGGCTAGACATGCGAACGTGGCGTTTCGAGATGTGGGCTACTCCGGTTTAAAGGATTTTTTTGCCGATACGCGGCAGTGGTTTAGTGTTTGGATGCCGCACGATGCTAATTTTGATTGGCAAAGTTTTTCACTGCCTGGGGTAGTCGTTCATCAAGTGGTGAAGCACTCGCGAAAAATCAAAAGAGGAACCCACAGCGCCAACCAATTTGAGATTGTATTGCGCAATGTCAACGTGCACAAGAGTGATTTGGAGTCGCGCCTAGACAAAATTAAAAGCCTAGGCGTGCCAAACTATTTTGGCTCTCAACGTTTTGGTCGAAATGCGGATAACATGCGCCAGGCTTATGCAATATTGGTTTCAGGTAAGAAAATAAAAAATCGAAACCTGCGTGGCCTAATGATTTCCTCAGCGCGGTCCTGGATGTTCAATCATCTTGTTTCTGCTCGGGTATCGGCGCAAAACTGGTCGCAACTGCAAGCCAATGAACCAGCTAATCTCAGCGGCAGCAATAGCGTGTTTGTGACTCAGGGCACGCAGCTAGAGAAGCAACGATTAGAAGCGCATGATATTCATCCTACCGCGCCTTTATGGGGTGATGGGCACCAACAGGCTATGCACAGCAGTTTGGAATTACATCGCTGGGAATGCGAGCAGTTGCAAGGATTTAAACCATTAATGCAAGGTCTAGAAAATCAACGTATTGATTATCAACGGCGTGCTTTACGTGCGGTCCCGACGGGGCTGAAGTGGCGCCTTGACGGAGAGAACTTAGCAATCAAATTTCAGTTATCGCGCGGCCAGTTTGCTACTTCAATTTTGCGTGAATTGGTGAACACACGGTGAAGCTTAATTCGCGTGAGTTACCGTATCTAAACAGTGCAGATCTATTCGATAAAGTGGCTGATCAGCCCTGGGCGGTTTTTCTTGATTCAGGCGTCGTCGATACTAATCATAACGTTAGTAAACACAGCGATTTTGACGTGCTGGGTATCAAACCTTCCACTACTCTGGTGTTTGATGGCAATGTAACGCTTTACCAAAATGGTGCGGTCGAAGAAGAATTGCACGGCGACCCTATCGCCATTCTCCAGGCAGCAATTCCGACCATGGAGTCTATTGATGACCCTCTGTTTGCCTACTTACCAGGTGCTTTTGGGTATTTCTCTTACGATTTAGCGAGAGAATATGAAGATCTACCAGACAGTACAGAGGACGACGAGAATTTGCCCAGCATGGCAATGGGCATCTATCGGGTGATTGTATTGGTTGACCACCGCCAACATAAAACCTGGATTTTAAGTCTGGGCGACGCGCTAGACACGCAAGCAACTGTCAGTGAGTGGGAAGGCTTAATTGAGTGGTCGGTGGGCTTTGATACCGATAACGAGCCTGAAGAGATTGCCGACGAATACGGTAATGGGCGTTTATTAAGCGGCATGTTAGCCGAAAATATGGACCGCGCGCTCTACCGAAAAGCCTTTGCTGCTGTGCGCCAATACACCGTCGAAGGTCATTGTTATCAGGTTAACCTGGCTAAACAGTTTTCTTGCATGGTGGCTGGCGACGCTTGGCTTACCTATCGGTTCTTACGCAACCGAAGCTCAGCCCCATACGGTGCGTTCATAAATTTCCCGTTCGCTCAGGTTTTGTCAAACTCACCCGAAAGCTTTATTCAATGCCGAGGTGGTGACGTAGTTACTAGCCCGATTAAAGGCACTCGCCCACGTGACCATGCCAATCCAGACATGGATAGAGCCATCGCTAATTCTTTGTTTAGTAGTGAGAAAGACCGCGCAGAGAACCTGATGATTGTAGATTTGATGCGAAATGATTTAAGTAAATGCTGTGAATTAGGCAGCGTTAAAGTACCAAAACTATTCGCCGTGCACAGCTTTGCCAATGTACATCACTTGATCAGCACCATTACCGGCAGACTTAAGCAAGGGCTGCATTCTCTGGATTTATTGCGCAGCTGTTTTCCGGGTGGTTCAATCACCGGCGCGCCTAAAATTCGTGCCATGGAAATCATCGAAGAACTTGAACCGAATAGGCGCGGTTTGTATTGCGGAGCAATTGGCTATGTGGGCGCGGATGGAAGCTTGGAAACCAATATAGCAATACGCACGATAGTTGTTAAAGATGGCATTGCGCGATATTCGGCCGGCGGTGGTCTAGTGATTGATTCCAAAGTCGAAGAGGAGTACCAAGAAATTCTTGATAAAGCCAGCATGATGACCGCTGCGTTATTCAAGCGGAGTTAGGGCTGAGAAGGGAAAATTGCAGCAAAACGTGCAACGATAAGCGGCTATATTCCTAATCGCTCAGTGTTTAGGCGAATATAGCTTGAAGTTCATGGATTTAGCGTTTAAAAGGAAAGTGCGTATTTAAATTATAACTACAACGATTTTTCGTTATCGAGGAATAGTCGCGTTCACACAGCGCTTTATTTTTATTCATGGTTCAAGCAGCAGTAAAATCAATTTCTGAAATGGAGTTGCCAGCCAATGACGTTCCTTCATGGATGTCAGTGATTGGCATTGGGCGCGAGCAAACTGAAATTGATCGAATAACCAAAGCAGCCTTTTTCGCCATTGACGCGCATACAGGCCAGAAACGCACTTCAGGCGAAGACTATGTAAACCATACCTTTGCCGTTGCGGGAATCGTGCATGAGCTAGGTTTAGATTCCGATGTGGTTATCGCCGCGCTATTACATGACAGCGTAGAAGATACTCCCGTCACGCTAGAACAGCTCAGTGAATTATTTGGTCACGACGTGGCGCGCTTGGTCGACGGCGTAACCAAAATGGAAGTCATTCAAGAGTTTGCCGATCATCAGGGTGGTAAATCCAGTCAAGACGCTAAGGCCGAAAGTTTGCGCAAGATGATGCTCGCAATGGTCGACGACGTGCGAGTAGTGCTAATCAAATTGTGTGATCGGCTGCACAATATGCGCACTCTTGGCGCAGTGCGTGAGGAAAAGCAAAAACGTGTGGCCAATGAAACCTTGGAGATATTCTCGCCGCTGGCTAATCGATTGGGCGTTTGGCAAGTGAAGTGGGAGCTCGAAGATCTTGCGTTTCGCTATATCGAACCAGAAATTTATAAAAGCATCGCTAAAAAACTTTCCGAACGCCGTGTAGACAGGCAATCATTTATCGATGGCTTTATCGAGCAGCTAGCCAGCCAACTAGAGCAACAAGGTGTTGAAGCGCAAATTCGTGGGCGCGCCAAACACATCTACAGCATCTGGAGCAAGATGCAAAAAAAGGGCTTAGAGTTTGAGCAGCTTTTTGATGTGCGAGCCGTGCGTGTTTTGGTCGACTCAGTTGCTGATTGTTACACCGCCCTTGGTCTAATCCATACCAATTGGAAGTATATTGCTGGCGAATTCGATGACTACATTGCAACGCCTAAAGAGAATAACTATCAATCGATCCACACTGCGGTGATTGGGCCGACTGGTAAAGTTGTAGAAGTTCAAATTCGCACCCATGAGATGCACGAATACAATGAGCTGGGCATAGCGGCTCACTGGCGTTATAAAGAGGGCCGGCGGGATAACGACGAGGCGGTCAATAATAAGATATTGTGGCTGCGCCAATTACTCGAATGGAAAGACGAAGTCGCCGATGCCAGTGAATTTGTCGACCGGGTTAAAGACGAGGTATTCGAGGATCGTGTTTACGTATTTAGCCCCAAGGGTAAAGTAGTGGATTTAGCCTTTGGCAGCACGCCAATCGATTTCGCTTACGCGATACACACCGAAGTGGGTCATCGCTGCAGAGGCGCCAAAGTCAATGGCAAGATGGTGCCCTTAACCTATAGCTTGAAAACCGGCGAGCAGATCAGCGTGATTACGTCTAAGGCTGGTGGCCCTAGCTTAGATTGGCTCGATTCCAATAAAGCCTATGTGCGCAGTCGTCGAGCCCGTGCTGGAATCCAGCATTGGTTTCGCCATGAGAACCGAGAAGAAACCATTGCCCATGGTCGCAATATTTTGGAGCGTGAACTTGAGCGCATGAATCTAAACGACGTGAATCTTGAGTCCCTGGCCAAGAATCTCGGCGTTGAAGACACGCAAGAAATGTATTTCAAAATGGTCGATGGGTCGATCAAGCCTGGCCGCGCAGCGGTGATGGCGCAGCGCATTCTTCGACCGCAACTATTGGCCGATGAAGACCAGCTGGAGATCTCTTTTCGTGATCGAAATAAGGCCGCTAACGATGATCGAAAGCCAGCGGATTTAAGTATACAGGGTGTTAGTGATCTGCTAACCAACCTTGCTAAATGTTGTCAACCAGTGCCTGGCGATAAAGTCTTGGGCTTTGTCACGCGTGGCACCGGAATCACCATTCATCGGGAGTCTTGCCCAAACATCTTGTATCAAAAACATAAGGCAAGCGAGCGAGTGGTTGAGGTTTCATGGGGTGAAGACAAGGAGCAAACTTACCCAATGACAGTCTTGGTATCCGCCTTTGACCGCAAAGGCTTACTCAAAGATATATCCACCATTTTTGCCGATGAAAAAATCAATGTGCTGGAAATTAAAACCCGCACTGAAGTAAAAGATCAATTTGTGCAAATGGAGATATTGCTTGAGGTGGCTAGCATTGAACTGATGAGCAAGCTACTTTCAAAATTGGATCAGTTGCCCAATGTTTTGTCGGTTAAGCGCAAGCTCTAAATCTAATTTTCTAGTTTAGGCCTCTGAGCATTTCATTAAATTTGGCGTAGTAGAGGTGCTCGCTATAACCTTCACAAATTTTCAATTTGCTATTGGGCAGTGATGCAGCAATTTTCTCTACGCCCTCACGAGTAATTCTATTGTCTTGTGTTCCCCACCACAGCTCGACTGGTATTTTAAGGTCTGCAAGTTTGAGATTTCTAGGCGACAGCGCAAAGATCATATCAGCAGCAATGCCGGCCAGGCTTTTACCACTGCTTTCGCGGAATCCTTCGACCATCAATTCGACTGTGTTTTGCCTAGCGAAGAGGCCTCGCTCAGCCTCGCCGAAACTGGATTCGAGCATGCTTCGATAACGTGCGCCAAGGTTGAGAGTAACGCTCTTGAGCCACAGCTCATAGACCTCTTTGGCAAAGCGTTCTGACACTCTAACCAATCGTGTGGCAGGCGCTAAAATTCCCGCCATGTGCTTTCTATCTGATCGCGTATTTACCAACACTGGCGAAGACAAAACCAGGCGTTTGAGTTTGCTGTCGGCCTGGCTTGCAAAGGTAATCGCCAGAGGGCAACCAAGGGCCGTGCCTAACACGTCGTAGCGTTTAAGTTTAAGCTTGCAAACAAACTCGTTGAGTCTTTCGCACCAATGCTCTGGTGGCTCTTTGATGTAGGCGGTTTTGCCAAATCCTGGGCGGTCAGGAATGATGATCCGATAGCCACTTATCGAGTCAAATTTTGCGTAATTATGCGGTATGGTGACACGGCACCCATCGCCATTGTGAAACACAATGACAGGGTGGCCGTTGCTTGGGCCATATTCTCTGTAGGCAATTTCATAACCATCGTGCATGCTTAAATACTTATCTTGCTTGCCAATCGCGGTGGCTGCATTACTGCCAACGTTAGATGAAAAATACGAATCCAAAACTTGTGATTCATGGGTCAGAATGAGCCGAACGATGTCCGCTTGTGATTTGGTGCCGGTTTTTCTAAACAGTGATTTAAGATGTGTTTTAACGGTGTTTTCAGTCACAAATGCATCGGCCGCAATGTCCTTAATAGTCTTGCCGTGAACAAGGTTAATCAGCACCATTTGCTCTTTGTCGGTAAGCTGATATGTCGCCACCAAATCTGCATTGAGCGAATTGGATTGGCGGCTTCGATCGAGCACCATTAGTAGGTTTAAATTGCTGCGGTTAGTTTCTCCATCTGCTTGCCTTTGAATTGGCCGCAAATACAATTGATCACCGTGTCGGTCGGTGAAAGCCAATGCCATCAATTGATTTTGAATGGACTGGTTTGAAGAGGCCATATTGCGCTTTGCAAAGCACTTTTTGATTTGCGTCATTAAGCCTGCTTTAAGCAGGTTCGAGCCATTAGGTTCGAGCATTTCCTGATGCAATTCTGCGGCATTTTTATTGTGGTATATCGGCTTGCAATCTTCGTCCAACATGATCATTTTGGATCGACTTCCATCCAGCAGAGAGCTGAAGGCAATTAGAGTTTCATTGTATAATTTGAGACGGCTGAGGATCTGCCTGCCAGCCTCCAACTCAGCAAAATTATCAGCGTGATCGAACGAATCGGTTTCATCCAAAACCTGATGCATTATGTCTATGTAATCGTCATGCCAATCCTCAGGCCTATCTATAATCCGATATATCATATTACTAAAGTGTGAATTGTCCATTCCCAGGTTACCGCCTAAATCAAGCGACCCATACTTATTTTCGCTACAACAACATCCTATTGCCAAGCCCTTATTATTGCCTATGAGAACTCAGCATAATTCGGTGCGCGAATCAAAATGACTGAAATGTCTGCACTTTTCATTTAAAAGCTAGTCAATAGCATGCTATCGCCGTTGTTTCTCGCCTCTATTGAAAACATTTAATTCTGTTCTTATTTCGCCTCTGACTTATGCTGATGTCTGGGTACCATCATAATGTGAAGAAAATTAGAACGCAAACTGCTGGATTCTCAATATTTACAAGCTTCTGTGTTCAATGATTAGCCAATCGTGGTCATTTTTAGTAGACTTCTGGGCACTTAAAACATCTTTATTTCTAGAGAGGAAAGCCCATGAAACAACCAGTAAGAGTGACCGTCACCGGGGCTGCCGGCCAGATCAGTTACGCACTATTATTTCGCATTGCATCAGGCTCTATGCTTGGTCAAGATCAGCCCGTGATTCTGCAATTATTAGAGATCACTCCAGCCATGGGCGCCCTAGAGGGTGTGGTAATGGAGCTCAATGATTGCGCTTTTCCGCTGCTACAAGACGTGGTCATTTCCGACGATCCTGAAGTTGCGTTCAAAGACACCGATTATGCTTTATTGGTGGGTGCAAGGCCGCGCGGCCCCGGCATGGAACGTAAAGATTTACTTGAAGCCAATGCAGCGATATTTTCAGTACAAGGCAAGGCAATGAACAAGGTTGCCAGCCGCGATATTAAGGTTTTGGTAGTGGGCAACCCCGCCAACACTAACGCCTTGATCGCTTCAGCTAATGCGCCAGATATTGATACAAAGCAGTTCACTGCAATGACGCGTTTGGATCACAATCGTGCCCTTAGTCAATTGGCAGAGAAGACTGGTTCACACACAACCAGCATTAAACGCATGACTATTTGGGGTAATCATTCGAACACTCAATACCCAGACATTTCAAACGCCACGGTAAACGGCCAAGCAGCATCAAGCATGGTTGATCAAGCATGGTTAGAAGAGAATTTTATTCCAACTGTTCAAGAACGCGGCGCGGCAATTATTAAGGCTCGCGGTGCTTCTAGTGCAGCTTCGGCAGCGGCAGCGGCAACCGACCATATGCGCACTTGGGCATTAGGCACCGATGACGGTGATTGGGTTAGCATGGCAATTCCTAGCGATGGCAGCTATGCGATTGAACCAGGCATTATGTATTCGTATCCTGTGACCTGTTCTGATGGAAAATACGAGATTGTGCAAGGCTTAGAAATCAGTCAATTTAGCCGCTCTCGCATGGACGCAACTGAAGACGAGTTACGCCAAGAGCGAGCTGCTATTAATCATTTATTAGGGTAATTATTAACGCAGCTAATTCAGACCTGATGAACTCATCATCTATAAGGTCTGAAATCAAAAAGAGCGCCATATTAGGCGCTCTTTTTTTGTTCACTGTTTGTTTTTCAATGCTAAGCCTGTGGCCCAACTTAACACAGCAGAGCTAGAGTATTGCCTGACTTTGTGCAGGGCTAAATACCTCGCCTAAAACCACACTCTCGTCGGCACCGGTAACACTTGGAATATTGCTTTCAATTCGATGCGCGCAACAATACCCGAGCCACGCGAAGCCAGCCGCTTCAACCCAATCACTGGGCACTCCGAGCGCATCTGTTCGGTCTACGCTACAGCCCGGCAGAGCCTTGGTTAATCGCAACATTAGAGCTTGGTTGTGGGTGCCACCACCGCACACATAAATCTTGTCACCCGCACAGCTCAAGAGTTTTATTTGCTGCGCTATGCTGTCCACAGTGAGCGCAAGCAAAGTCGCTTGCACGTCTTGCGGCCTATGCATATTCATGGGGCCAAGCCACGCAAGATTAAAGTAATCTGGGCCAGTGCTTTTGGGTGCGGCGAATGAGAAATAGGGCTCACTTAATAATTGCGTCAGCAGCTCGGGAATCACCTTGCCGCTCCTCGCCCACTCGCCATCTTTGTCGTATCGCTCGCCGCGCACTTTTAGGATCCACTGATCCATTAATGTGTTGCCCGGGCCAGTATCAAAACCCAAAACTTTTTCACCCAGCTGGCTCAAATTAGCAATGCCGCCAATATTCAGAATGAAGTTATTTTCATTGCCACCAAACACCGCTGAATGAAAGGCCGGCATTAACGGCGCACCCTGACCGCCCGCAGCCAAATCAGCTTGGCGGAATTGCCCATAGGTGGTGACACCGGTTAGATTCGCAATGATTTGTGGGTTGCCGAGCTGCAAACTAAAGGCCGGGCTGGCATTGGGTTCATGGCGCACCGTTTGCCCGTGGTTGGCAATGCCAGATAGCTGTGATGTGCTCACACCGGCTTGCTCGACTAGGGCTAAGCTCGCGGCGGCATAGTTTTGCGCTAGCCGGTCATGCAATGATGAATCTGCACGATGCAGTAGCGCGCTATTGGACTGAGCCAGACTGTTTATTTCGCGCCGCAATGCATCATCAAAGGGGGTGAAGAGCGTGGCAAGCACTGATAGCTCTGTAGAGGATTTAAACTCAACCAGCGCCGCGTCAATGCCGTCTACGCTGGTGCCAGACATCAAGCCGATAAACAGTTCACCGGCCTGAGGCATTGCTAAAGCTGAGCAGAGCCTGCTTGAACTTTGGCCAATTGGTAGTCAGTGGCTACCGTGGCTAATTCGCCAAGCCGGGTTTGTGCGATTTGATTGAATTCACTGCGTTGCTCATCGTGCACAGAAGATGCTTTTGGCGTTTTGTAGGTGAGCGAATTGCGATGCACGCCGTCAACTCGAAATTCATAATGCAAGTGTGGCCCAGTTGAGTATCCAGTGGTGCCAACATAGCCAATCACTTGGCCTTGTTCAACACGCGAGCCAGACCGAACTCCTTTGGCGTAACCGTTCATATGCGCATACAAAGTGCTGAATCGGCCAGCATGGCGCAGCACAATGGTTTTACCATAACCGCCCTTATTGCCGGCGTGCACTACCTTGCCATCAGCCGTCGCTCGAATGGGTGTGCCACGGCCTGCAGCGTAGTCAACGCCCTTGTGCGCTTTCCACTTTTTCGAAATAGGGTGGCGGCGCTTACCAAAGCGTGATGATATTCGGCTGAACTCCACCGGCGAGCGCAAGAAGGTTCCCAGCATGCTCTTGCCTTGGGGGGTGTAATAACTCACACCGCCTTGGGCATCTTCAAAGCGAATCGCTTGATAAGTCTGCCCTTGGGTGGTGAACTCGGCTGCTAAAATATTGCCGTTGGCTATTTTTTCTTCATCTAAAATGTAATCGGTGTGCACCACATGAAAGCTGTCGCCAACACGAATGTCCTGCACAAAATCGATATCCCAGCCAAAGATTCTGACCATCTCCATGATGGTGCCATTGCTCATGCCTGCTTCTAGAGCCGCCTCATACAGAGATGATGATATTTCGCCCGAAATGGAGTTTTTCTTAATGCTATACGCCAGCTCAGTAATGTGTACGTCACTAATCTGATCTTGCTCAAAGCTAACCACCAATTCTTGCAAAGCACTGCTAGGGTAGATGAGTTTTTTAAGTTGTTGGTTTTCATCAAGTTTGAAACTCAATGTCTTGCCAATTGACAGCGACACCAATTGCTTGGCAACGTCGTGCTGACTCACCTGATGCGGAATACTCAGGTCTAAGCCGAGTTTTCGAAAGATAACGCCGAGTGATTCGCCGCGCTTAACTTTATGCGTAACGGTTGAATAACTCTCGCTTTCAACCGCTTGAATCAGTGCCTGCGGGCTGATCGGAGCGCTTGCTTCTAATGTTTCCACTAGCCCAGCTGAATCAATCTCAGATAACCGAATCAGCGAGAGGTCAGTAAATGGTGCTATTTGAGAATCAACCGACCCACTTGAGATGGTAGCGGTGGTTGTGTGGGTTATCCAGCTGCCGACCAAAATAACCATGCTACCAAGTACCCAATGGCGCTTTTTGATGCGGCCGCTTTGGCCTTGGCTTGGGTTGTCAGCAACCGATAGCAGCTTAGACAGCTGCGTAAGAACTGGAGTCATAGTGTTTTTACTTCTCTGATTATCGGCGCAATCTTTGGGCGGGCATTAAGAGTCGCGCCTATTCTGCAATTTTGTGAGCTGTTTAGCAAAGGCCAAATGTCAATTTCTAATAAAAAATGGTCAATTGCTCATTAAGGTGATTTTGAAAAATGATCTTCGATCAGTCCATAAATAGTTTGCAAGGCGTTAATCTCTTGTAACCACTGGCGCTAGAGTTTAGTCTTGCGAGCATAATGATAATCCTTGGCGCACGTCGGACAACCGCGCCAAATCCGCAAGAAAATTAGAGAGAAGAGCAGTGTCTGATCAACAATCACAAGCCGTGTCGCAAACCATGAAGCAGCTACTGCGCGGCGCTGATGAAATCATCCCTCAGTCTGAGTTAGAAGCAAAATTAGCCACTGGCAAACCGCTTGAAGTAAAAGCAGGTTTTGATCCAACCGCACCTGATTTGCACCTTGGCCACACAGTGCTGATTAATAAGCTGCGCCAATTGCAGCTTATGGGCCACAACGTGACCTTTCTAATTGGTGACTTCACTGGCTTAATCGGCGACCCAACTGGCAAGAGCGCGACTCGCCCAGCCCTCACTCAAGCGCAGATCAAGAGCAATGCTGAAACCTATCAAGAGCAGGTATTCAAAATTCTTGATCCAGAGTTAACCAAGGTGAGGTTCAATTCCGAGTGGATGAGCCAAATGACCTCAACCGATATGATTCGCTTGTCAGCGCAATATACAGTCGCTCGAATGCTAGAGCGAGATGACTTTAGCAAGCGCTACGCCGCCAATCAGCCAATCGCCATTCATGAGTTTATGTACCCACTGGTACAAGGTTACGACTCAGTCGCGCTCGAATCTGATATTGAGCTTGGTGGCACTGACCAGAAGTTTAATTTACTGGTCGGCCGAGACATGCAAAAAGCCTACGGTAAACCGCAGCAAGCGATTCTCACCGTTCCAATCTTGGAAGGGCTCGACGGCGTGCAAAAAATGTCTAAGTCGTTGAATAACTATATTGCTATCACCGATGCGCCCAACGACATGTTTGGAAAAATGATGTCTGTGTCTGACGATCTCATGTGGCGTTATTTTGAGCTGCTTAGTTTTCGTTCTCTTGAAGAGGTCAATGGTTTTCAAAGCCAAATTGAAAATGGCAACAATCCGCGCGATATCAAGTTCTTGCTGTGTGAAGAGATTATTACCCGATTTCACAGTCAAGCTGATGCCGAGTTAGCCAAGGCCGATTTCATTCAACGATTTCAAAAAAACGCCATTCCTGACGAGATGCCCGAAATCTCAGTGGTATTAGGCGATGGCCTGCCGATTGCCAACTTAATAAAACAAGCTCAACTCTGCGCCAGTACTTCTGAGGCCATGCGCATGGTTAAGCAGGGTGCGGTAAAAATTAACGGCGATCGAGTTGAAGACCCTAAAGCGTTGATCCTTGAAGCCGAACCTTTTGCGCTGCAAGTTGGCAAGCGCAAATTTGCCCGTGTGCTGCCGAGTTAATCTGTGAATCGTATAGTGCAAAAAATAGGTCTGCTAGTTATCGCGCTGATTGCGGCCAATTCAGCGCAGGCGCGCTTACAGGTCTGCAACAACACCGACCTTGTTCTAATGGTTGCAGTGGGTTACGACACTGCCGAGGATCGCACCGTAAGTGAAGGTTGGTGGAGCGTATACCCAGGCTATTGCCAAGTGCCGGTTGATGTTGCCATGCTCAAAGGCAGCTATTATGTGCATGCAGAATCTAACCCGCGCTCAACCATGCCGGTTGATGCTTTTACTTGGGGCGAAGAAAAGGCCCTATGTGTGAAACTGGCTGATTTTAGAATTCCCAACGCTAATGTGTGCCAAGAAGGTGGTGTGGCAATTAACTTCAATCAAGTCGATAAGAATTGGCGTAATAGCACCAAAGTGGATATTTATTACGCTAAACGCTCTTACGACGAGCCGTTTAAGGCGAAAATAGCAGGAGTACAGCGGATGCTCTCGGTGCTTGGTTATGAGGTAGGCGAGATTGACGGCCGCGCCAATCAGACCACTATTTCTATTTTAAATGACATTGGAAAAGAAAATGGAGTGTTTGGCTTTGATTTTGAACAACTTTTTCCATTGCTCGAGCAATTGATAGCAAAAAAGCAAAAACTCATCAATTAAGCTAGTTTCAAGCGCATATGTGGCGCATAAGTGCCTGTAAAGTAATGCTTAATTTTTCGCAAATAGGCAAAGTCGGGACTTTAGTCCCTTGCCGTGGATTTGTCTCGCTGGTATCTTTTGTATCCATTCTATTGGCTATAGTCCTTCTTCTGGGAGACGACATGACTTTTGGCTTGAATGGAATCGAAAATTAGGGTTGCGAATAAAAACAATAAGCCGTTGATTTTTCTGCGTAGTTAGCGTTGGCAAGTCAGGCTTGCCGCACCCCTAATTTATCTGTAAATGTTATTTAATACTACTGGTGTAGGGGGTCGTGCTAATGGCTGCGTATTTACGCAATCGGGTGTTTTACGCGCTGAAAAGCGTGTTGTCACCGTTGAATCTATTGAGTTCATTCTCGAATGATCAGTGGTCTGATCGTTCTGGCGATGATGGTAGTGTTTCAAATAGCCTTGCAAATAAGGCGTCTCTCAGTAGTGCTTTTTCAAAGCAAGCCTCAAACAGCGCCTCTACACATATTAGGCATATAGAGCCGAGCATGGAGCGCATTGCAGTTCGCGCCTCACAAGTTCAAAACTCCCACACATTCCCCAAATCAAATTCCCAACCCGAAGCGATGACAAATCGCGATGGGCGACGAGCGCCGGCCTTACACGTCGGTGAAGCAGCCCAAAGACGTCTTTTCTAGAGAAACCAAATTATGAAAATTATCCAAAACGTTTTGTCATCCATGAATATCCTTGTTAAATCCCAAAGCATCCAATCGCCGACGAGTTCGGTGGAGTCATCTATGAAAATCACTTCTTTAGTTCAGTTTTCTATATTAACGCTAGTCTTTGTTGTTATGTCAGTGATGCCGCAGCAAGCTCTGGCGGATTGTGCTGATGGCATTATTGATGGGTCGGCGCCGGCGCTAGCGGTCGCTGGCGATGCAGTTACAGCCACGGGCTGCGATACCGCTATCGCAGCAGCGGAGACTAACGCGGTGACAACTGCAGGCACTGCCGCAGATGCGGGTGATAACGAAATACGCGCCGATCTTGCTGCTTCGACCGTGACAGGTGGTTCTGGGCAAGGAGCAACCGTTGCTGGGGACGGCAGCATAGAGTTAGGTATTGTAGATGACTCAATAACAAATGATGATATCGACAATACTGGCCGCTTCTTCTTTGATGGCGTAACGAACACTAACAGCCTTAACCAGATGGGCAATATATTCGATAGCACTGGTGCTTTAACAGTTAACGACGAACTGGATGTTATTGGTGGAGATATTACTGGTAATGATGATATTCAAGCAACCGATACCCTTTCAGCTGAGGGTGGCAGCATTACTATTGGCGTGGAAGGAGCAGGCGCAGCCCTTGGTGTCACAATTGGTGGCGGCGTGGTGGGTGGCGCAGGTAGTGGTGGCGCAGTAGCAACTACGGGTCAGCAGAGCGCAGTGGCAATCGGTAACGGTGCAAATGCAGGTGGTGCTAACTCAATTGCTCAAGGTACAGCGGCAATCGCAAGCGTTGAAGGTTCACAAGCCATTGGTGAAGCGGCGAACGCATCAGGTAATGATTCAATCGCACAAGGTACAGGCGCCGATGCAGACGGTGCTAACTCAATTGCTCAAGGTACAGCGGCAATCGCAAGCGTTGAAGGTTCACAAGCCATTGGTGAAGCGGCGAACGCATCAGGTGATGATTCAATCGCACAAGGTACAGGCGCCGATGCAAACGGTATTAATTCAATCGCCCAAGGTACAGCGGCAATCGCAGAACGCGTCGGCAGTATCGCAATAGGCGAAAATGCTGAAGCAGGTCTTGGCGGCTTCGGCGACTACGCAATCGCGATTGGTGGTGACAGTAATGGAACCGGCCAAGGAGCCAGAGCGAATAACGGAAATTCAATCGCAGTTGGTGCAGACGCAGGAGCGTTCGCACATAATAGTATTTCGATCGGTCGAGGTTCAGTAGTTGCTGACATGGCATCTGGCGCGGTAGCTATTGGCGATACGGCCTACGCGGTAGGCATAGATTCAATCGCAATCGGTGGTGACGGTGATGCAAGCGGCGGCGGTGCTACTGCCGGAGTTGCAGGTGCAACTGAAGCGGCCATTGCAATCGGCCAAGATGCGGCCGGTGCCGGTACCTCAAGTGTGGCAATTGGTGATGGCGCAAGCGTAGGCCAGACGGCAACTAGCGGAATGGCGTTAGGTACAGGCGCCGATGCAGGCGGTGCTAACTCAGTAGCTCAAGGTACAGCGGCAATCGCAAGCGCTGAAGGTTCACAAGCCATTGGTGAAGCGGCGAACGCATCAGGTGATGATTCAATCGCACAAGGTACAGGCGCCGATGCAGACGGTGCTAACTCAGTAGCTCAAGGTACAGCGGCAATTGCAAGTGCTGAAGGTTCACAAGCCATTGGTGAAGCGGCGAACGCATCAGGTGATGATTCAATCGCACAAGGTACAGGCGCCGATGCAGACGGTGCTAACTCAATTGCCCAAGGTACCGGTTCACGTGCCAGTGGCGATAGAGATGTTGCGATTGGTCAAGGTACAACAACGTCTGTTGGTGGAACAGATAACACAGCAGTTGGTAATGGCATCACTATTACCGGCACAAGCAATACAGCAGTTGGTGACGGCCATACAATCACCGGAACAGGTAGTGGTGCTTTTGGTGACCCTAATGATGTTGACGGCAGTGGTAGTTATGCCTTTGGTAATGACAATACTATTGACGGTAATGAGAATTTTGTTGGTGGTAACGACAACACAGTAGGCAGTGATGCTACCGACAGCAGCGGCAATATCGTAATTGGTAGCGATAACGATCCACTCGATACAGCGTCGAACAATACAATCGTTGGTGATGGTAATAACGCCATTACCTCTGATGACAATAATATTATTGGTGATGCCAATACAGTTGGTGTTGGAATCGAAAATAACGTTATCGGTGATGGTAATACCGCCACAGGCAATCGCAACAATGTAATCGGTGATGCTTCAACAGCAACTGGCGACGATTCTTCGGCTATCGGTACCGGGGCAACGGCCACTGGGAATAATGCAATCGCCGCAGGTACAGGCGCACTAGCGGATGCTGAGAACGCAACAGCAGTGGGTAATGGCGCCGATGCTGGCGGTGCAGGGGCCACGGCTTTGGGCGATGGCTCTAATGCTTCAAATGCAGATTCAACCGCGTTAGGTCAAGACACAATCGCAGCGGGCGAACGCTCAACTGCAGTGGGTTTTGATTCAGAAGCCAACGCTGAAGCATCCTTCGCGGCAGGCGATAATTCGATTGTTGATTCTACATCTGCAGGTGGCGTGGCTATTGGTGATAGCGCCGATGTGAATGCAGCTTCGGCTGGTGGTATTGCGATAGGTGCCGATGCACAAGCAACCGGCACTAATTCAATAGCTATTGGCTCTAACGCGGTTTCTACTAACGGCGAAAATTCGGTGACCGTGGGGAATCTTTCTACCACTTTAGGCTCTAATTCAACCTCATTTGGTATCTCCAACACTATTGAAGGCGCAGATTCCAACGCAGTCGGCAGCACCAATACGGTAATTGGTGACAATATAACGGTGCTCGGTGACCTAAACTACGCTGAAGGCCAAAACGGCTTTGTATCAGGTACCGGCAACTTCGTTGACCCGGTCACCAATTTCAGTCAAATCGGTAATGACAACATTATGGATTCGCACGATGGTGTGATGGGTGACATGCCAGGCTCTGGCAGTAATGTGGGCCTGAATACAATCGACAGCGTCTCGCAATTAGGCGATGACAATGTGATGGATGCGACCACCACCGGGACCGATTTGAACTCAGCTGCAAGCATCACCAACAGCAGTCAGGTAGGTAATACTAATGAAATCACCGTGCACGCAAACGGTGCACTCGCACAAGCGTCGGTTGACCTTAATAGAACGTCAGGTGACGACAACATAATTGATGTCAACGCGAATGGCGCTAGCGCAATTGCAAATGCCAATAATAACCAAGCTACGGGTAACAACACGCTTATAGATGTTGACGCAGCAGCAGGTTTAACAGCGAATTCAAACAATAATGAGTTAGATGG
>JBLHME010000055.1:0-19623 GCA_047623225.1 Cryomorphaceae bacterium | reverse complement strand
AGATTCTCATAGTCAATCACATTGATGTCCGCTTTCATGCCGACAGCAATTTGGCCACGGTCTTTTAAACCTAAGTAGCGCGCGCCATCGGCCGTGAGCATTTGAATGGCTCGCTCGAGCGTAATGCACTTGCGGTTTTTTCTTGCGCGGTCACGCGTCCAGTACGAAAGCAAATAGGTTGGAAAGCTGGCATCACAAATGGTGCCCACATGCGCACCACCGTCGGACAAACCTGGCAATGCCTTGGGATGCTGCAACATGGTGTAAACATTGTCATAATTCATTTCAGTGTAGTTGAACACTGGAAAGTAGATTAGCGCGTGGCCGTCTTCTTCAAGCATAGTGTCATAGGTCTTCTCCCAGACACTTACACCGTCGCGTCGCGCTTTGCCGGCCAGAGATGTTTCATTACCTTGCTCATAGTCAACTTCACCATCATTATCCAACTTAAAGTTTTTTTCAGCGAGTTGCTCAAATTGCCCAATCATTAAGTCAACCAATGGCGGAACCGATGACCCTGGACCTGCCAGAGGAATTGGTTTTTCAGACAATAGTTTTTTCTTGAAATCAGGGTCGCGCATTATTTCCACTCGTTCAGCCAACGGCTTATCGCGAATTGCTATATAGCTAGGGTGACCCATTAGCGGATGAAAGGTGCAGTTCAACCCATTAAATACACCAATCGCGCGAGGGGCAACTTGTAGACTAATATCAAGACCATCGGCATTTAGGCGATCGCTTGCGCTTATAATTTTCAACCAATCGTCAGGCGCAAAATCTCTCTGCATAAGCGACATTGAACCCGGTCTACCACCACTCGCCCTAAAATAGGCCTCCATCACCTGAATTTCAGAATCGAAATTGTCTTCTGGTCGAACCATATCGAAATCATTCACCGCTTGTAAAACACCATAATCCAGTCCTTGGAAAGCCTCGGCTATTCCGACCAGTTCTTCTTTGGTTGCCTCACTTGCAGGCGTCCAATCGCCGTCTGCTGTTTTATGTGAATCACTTCGGCCCGTTGAAAAACCAACTGCTCCAGCCTCCATGGCCTCGCGCACCAAGGTTTTCATCATTGAAATTTCGTCGTCGTTGGCCGCTTTGTCAAACACAGCCCGCTCGCCCATCGCATATACCCGCAGGGGGTCATGCGGTACCATAACGGCAAAGTCTATTGTATGAGGAATTTTTTCAATCGCATCCATATACTCCGGAAAACTTTCCCAATCCCAATTAATGCCCTCATGCAGCGCTGTACCAGGTATATCCTCTACCCCCTCCATGAGCTTAATCAGCGTATCTCGGTCACTCTCACGGCAAGGTGCGAAGCCTACGCCACAATTGCCTAACACGGCGGTGGTAACACCATGGTTCACCGACGGCATCAGCTCTTCGTCCCAGGAAACTTGACCATCGTAATGGGTGTGCACATCGATAAAACCGGGAGTGACTATTGCACCCTGTGCATCAATAACTCGCTCAGCTTGACCTTCACATGCGCCGATTTCAACCACCACGCCATCACTGATTGCGATATCACAGACCACGCCTTCCCCGCCACTGCCGTCGTATACCAAGCCATTAACAATTTTCAAGTCATACATAATCCAACCTCTTAACTTTGCGCCTTCAATTTATCACATATTTTTAACGCGCCGATCCGAAAATCGAAACGCCGCGACCAAGACAAGGCCAGCAATGATGTGCCAAGACCCCCACAAGCCGGCGACTGCTGCGGCACCACCCAGCCCGCCCATTTGGGTCAATAGAATTACAATACCCAAACCAGAGTTTTGAATGCCCACCTCGAAAGTGAGAGCCCGTCTGGATGGCACGTCGGCTTTAGCTATTCGCGCAACCGAATTGCCAACTATAAAAGCCAGCGCATTATGCACAGCAACAATACCAACTAACCCTGCACCTAACACCACAAAAACAGCCCAGTACTTGATCGTTGCAGTAACAATAATGACCAGCAGTAAGATGCTGGAAACAGTAACTAACGGTCGGCGAATCATGGCTGAAAATCTCTCAAAATAGTGCACACAAAACATACCCAGCGCGAGTGGTAGCACTAAGATAACCGAGGTTTGAATCAGAAAACTAAGCACATCAAACTGGATGCTAGTGAGCAGTTCAGCGGTAGGCGGATACAGTGAGCTCCAGAACACAATTGATATCGGAGTCACAAAGGCCGCGGCAAAACTTGAACTGGCCGTAAGCGATACAGACAAAGCTGTATTGCCTCTGGCTAATAACACCAACATATTGGAGACGTTGCCACCGGGGCAACACGCTATCAAGATCATGCCTAATGCAACCGATGGAATCGGTTGTAATACAAAAACAAGAAATAGCGTTAGCAGAGGCAATAAAAAAAGCTGACCAATTAAGCCAGCCACAAAAACCCTAGGCGCCTCACGTATGAAAGAAAAGTGCTCCATGCGCAATCCAAGAGCCACCGAAAACATCATCAAGGCGAGCGCAATGGCCATGCCTATTTCGGAACTCTGGCCTAGCTCTAATTGAAAATCATTGATGTCTTGCGTCACGTTGAGGTTTATTTGCCTAGTTTTTCATATGCCCAAGCTTAAACGATAGACTACTCGAAACCTACAATTTCCTCATCCACAACATGCCCGACTAAGGGGCTTTGCGCGGCTCGCGCAAATGCTGCATCAATCGCTGCGCTGCGCTTTTTCACAGCATCGCGATGCGACGGATGAGTAAAAATATAAAGTTCTCCAGCGTTTAGAGCCTCTACCACACGTTCACCGACAAGATCGGCTGGAATACCATTTTCAACCAGAGCTTGAGCTGGATTATTGCCCGAGCCTTTTTTTGCAGAATTCTCGGGGCGCTCGATCTTATGATGTTGTTGGCGATTACGGTGAGATAAATGGATACGCGTTTTAACGAATGCAGGGCAAAGAACAGCCACATGAATGTTATGCCGTTCTAGCTCGACTTGCCAGGCTTCAGACATGCCAACCACCGCTACCTTGGTAGCAGTGTAGGCTCCGGCATACGGGATTCCCATTATTCCCGCCATTGATGCAACATTAACCAACCAACCACCTTCGCCGTGTTGCTTCATGTAAGGCACCATAATTTCGGCACCTGTGACCACGCCCATCAGGTTTACATCTACTACCCAATTCCAATCTTTATGGTTAGTTGCTTCAATCGAGCCTGGCTTGGACGACACACCTGCATTGTTTAGCAACATATGAATTTTGCCAAAACGTGCAATCGCTTGTTCAGCTAGGTTTTGCCATTGAGAGCGATCAGTGACATCCATTTTAACCGCCAACACTGGAATGCCTAGCGCTTGTAACTGGGCTTCAGCCACGGCCAATTGAGCTTCATCAATGTCGCCCAAAACAATGTTCATGCCCTGTTTGCCCATAGCCTTTGCTACGCCAAAACCTATTCCTTCGGCGCCACCACTTATGACCGCAGTCTTACTTTCAAATTGACTCAACTTTTTCTACCTTAATACTTATTGTTGTTTTGCATTACTTTTGCACCCCTTTCGCATAATTAAGGATGCGCTATTTGCCGCCATTGCCCGCAGACTGTTGCTGGGTTCTCAGCATCATAAGCATTTCGGTTAAGTTCAATCCACCGTCGGCATCTGTATCGAGTTGTGCCCAATTTTCACCGATGCCTCTCAACATACTTTTCGGCATTTCACCTTTGCTTGCAACACCATCCATGTCTTGGTCGATAAAGCCCATCCTTAGAGATGCCTCATTGAGTAATGAATCGTGAATTGGCTTAGCGGTGGTTTCATCGGTCCAATAATAGCCAATCGATCCGTAGAGCATCTCTTGTGCTGATTGTAAGCCCCAACGAACCTGCTCTTGCGAATTTGGATTACTTTTGTTTTTGGTGGAATTATCGTAAATGGTGCGGTGCATCATTCGAGTGCCTGCAGGCACTTTTTTTGATTCTGTCAAAACATAAGTTCTTTGCCAGTTGAAGTCGTAATTGGGCACCGACAAAATCATTTCCCTATTTCCATCGGGGTATTCCAATTCAAACTCTGAGCTTCGCCCGCGATAATGCGCATGTGGCGTCAAGGCGTGAATAGTCGCATTGTTTGAAAAATCGAAGTAGGCCTTTACTTCATGCCTGTCAGCATTCGGCGGGATGGAAAGAGTCGGGTTAAGGATAACGTGTTGACGGTAAAAATTATCCGGCGGCGTTTCAGAGAAATACAAACCCATCTTACTTTTATCTACACTTGCTTTGCCATACGGTGTGTAGTGCAACTGAAATTGATACACCCCACCTTTTGGAACAAACACACCAGTGCCCTCTGGCATACTAAATGCCTCGTTGCCGGGGGCATAACCCATAATAAAATTTTCAAATATACTTTCAGACCCCTCTCCTACAAACGTTCTTTCTGAAGACCCTGCCAAAATATGATGCACTACTTTTGCATCTCCAGGAAGTATAGCCGCGGCTACCACCCACACATCTTTGTCCATTGGGTTGGCAATATTTGGAAACTGATAGTCCACAATGCCATTAGCGGGCACCTCGAAAGCCGGGATATCTAAGATCAAATCAGGTTCGCCGAAAGCCCATTGATTGTCCAATGCAGGCACTTTTTTAAGGGGATCGCCGCCTTCACCTCTGGGTGAACCATCTTCTATCCAATCGATTAGAGTTCTTGTTTCTTGATCGCTCAAACCCACATCATTTGACCAGTGACCGACGTCAGGGTCAGCATGCCAAGGAGGCATGCGTTTAGTACGAATAACTTCTCGCATCATCGGCGCAAAACCTTTCACCATATTGTATTCGGACATAGCCCAGGGTGCGATTCCGCCCTTAATATGGCACGCAACACACTTATCTATAAGCAGCGGCGCGATTGTTTCGGAGTAGCTGATTTGCTCAGCATTGATGTCATCATAATTAATAATGCAGCCCGGCGAATTAACCTGTTTGCTAACCATCTTTTGCCCATCTAAAAGAGCGTCTAGGGTGTCGCGCACATATAGCTTACTGGCCTTTGCCTTTTGCCGCTCGTAATCAACACGGTCATCAATCGGACCGCGGTACACAATATTCCAATTACGTGGGTCGATCACCAAAACCTCTGCGGTTCGATTCAAACCTAAGGAGCGGCCAACTATTTGTGTTCGATCATCCAAAATAAGGAAATCGATACCCCATTCCTGAGCATCTTTAGCAATCGAATCACGATTGTCTTGCAGATTGGCGTTTATCATCAGTACTTCTATGCCCTTGCTGGCATAGTCGGCACGCAAATCTTTGTATGCGGAGAGATTGGAGCTGACAACTTGACATCCGTTGCCGTGCACAATCAACACAATCGCTGTTGCGTCTCGCAGATAATAAAGTTCATGCGCATCACCGTGCTGGTCAAGCAGCACAAAATTTTCGGCCCGCGCTTCGCTGGCTGAGAGCGGCGAGGAACTAACAAACAATGTGCAAAATACTACTAGCGTCACCAAACAGCTAAGTGAATACCGCAAGCTTGACATTGATTTGAGTAAAAGTTTCATATCTTCTCCGATTTATAACTTAATCTACCCGCTAAAATATCACATAGAAAGGTGGACGATGTGTCAATTTTTTGGATTACGCTGAAAAAAATAAGGCTGGTTATGAATGGCTCAAGGCCACCCAAAACCAGTCCTATAGAGACTGCCTAAGTTTGAAGTGTGTTATCGCTTCGCAGCAACGTTTTGACTGGTGTCTTTATCGATGCGCGCTAATAGCGGAGCACCATCGCGCTCAACTGTGCAAAGGTATACGCCATTATCGCCGGCAGTCCGCACTCGAAGTTTTGCTTCAAATTTATTCTTGCGGCTTTTGATTGAAGCTGAGCGGATGCTCTCAACGTTTTCGAATTGAGTCTTCACTGCGTTCTTGCATTGGGTCAATAATTGGCCTTCAGAAGCAGCGAAAGTATGGAAAGAAGAAAGCAAATGCAGTTACAGCAACTTTTAAAGTGTTTTTCATGGTCAAGCTCCAATCAGTTAATTAATGGCTAATCTGTTAGTTTTCAACAGATGGCCATTAGAGCTTTTACAGTCAAGCAACTCTGCCGAATAAGTGAGTAATTCTGCTGAATTTTGAAATTCGGTCGATATTTAAGAAATCCGTTACCCTTTTCGCGGTGTTTTCTACTTCTCACTGCCAAAACAAACCCAACCATCAGGACTAAGGTCGATTTCGACCCAATTTGTCATGACTTTCAACCCAATCACCCGCCAAAACCGCGCAAGCCAAGGACAATTCTCCGGCCAAAACAGTTGCTGCACAAATTTCTGCCAGTTTTAGCACCTTACCTTGCCCATAACAGTCCATTATTTCCAGACACTCGCGTTGCGTTGCCAGCCCCGTGCCACCGCCATAACTCGCTACGATCAGCGACGGCAATGTAATTGACCAATACAGATCACCATTTTCGAGCAAATCAACGAATACAATGCCAGACCGTGATTCGGCTACATTTGCAGCGTCTTGACCAGTGGCAATAAAAATTGCTGCGAGGGCATTTGCAGCGCGCAAGCCATTATTACTGGTACCTGCCAACATGCCGCCAACATTGGTAACTTGGCGAGCAGCAAATAGTGCTTGGGTATCGACTCGCATTATCTCGCGCATTGTAGCTTTAGGTAATACCGCTTCGGCGACGACCCTAGCACCGCGAGAATGCAGTGTGTTTATGTGTGAGTGTTTTTTGTCGGTATCGATCGCACCTGAAAGGGCAAAGCGAAGCGGATGAGGAGAATTATCACTAATCCAATTACACGCGGCCAAGGTAGCCTTACCACACACGTTCTGCCCAGCAGCGTCTCCCGTGGTGTAGTCAAAGCGCAAAAACGCATGCGCGAAACACCATATTGTTCGACATGCGAGAGCTTACCAATCGAAGTGGTTGCCTGCGCCGCTTGTCGTATTGCATCCAAGTTTTGGGTAATCTACTGACCGAAATCGCGGGCCTGCCGTGCACCTTCAAAATTAAAAACAAGGGCGCGCTGCATATAGCGTTCAACAACAGTTGTTTTCACTCCGCCAATCTCAGACAACAGACGCATGCCGCGACTATAACTTGCGACCAAAGTGCCTTCGGTGGTCGCCATAGGTACATAAAAGTAGCCCTGAGCATGTTGGCCATTAACCAGGATAGGGCCGGCTAACCCAATCGGAACTTGAGCTACTCCAATGGGATTTTCAATATTGCCGGCCAAACTCTACAAATCATGCGAGCTTTGGGCTACATGTTGCAAATCTACGCCGGTTTGTTGCTTGATAAATTCTTGCAGTTGCTGAATCGCTTGTTGTGAATAATTATCTTGCTTATCACGAGGGATTTTTGCACCCGCCGTAACAGGTAACTGACTTTCAGGGTTGGTCAAAGTAGTGCTCCATTGCTTGCCGTTGCCGCATGCTGGGCAGAGGTCCAACCGTAGCCTGTAAATTATCATTTAAATGCTTAAATTTTGCGCGTGCCCGGTATTGCACAGGTAACCAAGGGGTGAGACACGATGTACTTCAGTGCGAACTGCGCCCATGAGAAAATGCCAAGTTCCTCGGGTAACGGCGAATCGCCCGCATGCGGAACACTTTACCCCTGCCAAATGGCAGATTAACCATCACCGCTTCGCCTTCATCTACCGCTATATTGAGCTAGCGTTTATCAGCATCCCGATCCACCAAAGAATAGTTAATTTGCACAAAGTCGAGTTGTTCTGACAACACAACCTTAGCCAATTCTTCGTGCTGAGATAGCCTTGAAGTGGTGATGCCAATATGGGCGACTCTTCCCTGTTCTCTTAAATCCCTCAGAATTTCAAGCTGTGCTTGCCAGTTTCGAAGGCTGTGCACCGCCACCAAATCCAGAGTTCCTGAGCTCCTGAGTTAAATAGCGTTTGCGAGTTGATCATCTTGTATATTATCTCGCCGCCCTTGGCGTCGCATTTAGTTGCAACAAAAAAGTGCTCAGACAGATCAAGTCCAGCAATAAGACCACCCTATACCTGCTCAGATTTTCCATACCTTGGCGCGGTGTCTATTACCCCACCGGGAATCTCATAAAAGGCTTCTATTAGCTTTTTTAGTTCTGCATGCTGCGGTGTGTTTTTTTCCACCCCATAGCGATTGGTGCCAATTCCCACCAGGGGAATTTTGATTCCGCTGGAAGGAATGAGTTTACTAACAAGCGCATCCGAATTGGCTATACTATTTGCAGAGTGACCCAGAACTACAATGCCGGCAGCCTTAAACATGGTTCGTCTAGTGATCATCTGATTATTCTGATTGAGTGGTCAAATTAGCTTAGAGAGTCCTCAGCATGAGTCGATGCGCTAGACTAATACAAATAATACCGACAATTTTTAAAATGCAAAATTCACCCACCACACGAATCGCCTGCCTTAACGATGTAACTACTTTGCTCGAATTTGAGCAATTTTTAATCGCAGCCGAGAGACCTCACGCCCTGACCTTAAACCAAGGCCCGATTCACTACTATGATCTGAAATATTTCATTGAAGATGACAACACCCATCTGCTTTTGGTAGAAATGGATGACATTGCAATTGGCTGCGGCTATGTGCAAATACGGGATTCGGATGCTCATCACAATTCCACACAGCATGCCTATATGGGATTTATGTATGTGCAGCCCGAGTGGCGGGGCCAAGGCATCAATAAAATGATCATGCAACAGCTGCAATCATGGTCTATGGCACGCGATGTGCGACATTTTCGCTTAGATGTATTTATGACCAATCTAGCCGCCGTTCGCGCCTACGAGAAAAGCGGCTTTCAAGCCAATATGATTGAAATGGTTATGCAGCTATAGGGTACTTTATGAATCGCTTAGCTTTAAACCGTTGGGTCTTTGCTCACTTCCATGGTTACCTGTTTAACTAACTTTGCACCCTCAACTAAGTTGTGTCGCCGAATCAGCGCATTCAGCTGATACATTGACATCAACATGCCGTACAGCGGCGCTAGATAACCGAGACCGCGAAGATTTTCAAACTCTTGCTCAGTGAGTCCTTGGAGTTTTTCCTCATCAACTGTGTGCAATCCAGTCAATGTTGTTACGCTCTCGTCGACGTGATGCACCAATACGTCCATTGCTTTCATTAGCCCAAGTTTTTCCATCTCTAGGCAAAATTTGTAACTGCGGATCTCATTCTTAACATCTTCGTCTAATTGAGCGGTAACCGCAGACAACATTAAGCTTGCCTTGCCTTTGTCGTCGAAAACCGACTCACCATCTTCGGTAAATGCCTTACTGTTCTCATCGATTCCTATGGTGTAACCATTTTCATCACGTGGCGAGTTCATTAAATAGAACGGAAAGGTTTTCATTCCCGTCGGCTTGTATATCGCATCCCAAGCACCATCGACAATAAACAAATTATTATTTGGCTGTATGCCCGTTATGGCCGATATGCCCCAGTCTCCCGCTACCGACGCGCGAGTAAAAAATACAGGGAAACAAGTAATGGCTTGCGCCACTTCTGTTACTTTCAGGCCGATTAGGTGTTGGCCTTTGGCTACTTTTAAAGCAACATCGGGAGCCACTTTCAATTCGCCATGCTGATCTGGGGTCAGCTCTACTAATTTAGTCATTGTTATCCTTGGGTGATGAGTTTTTTATTCAGTTAGCCGAGGCCAACCATTGTTCAATATATTCGCGATGCGGTGGCAGATTGCGCAACATCTGTTGTGTTAACTGCTGGTTTTGCTGAATTATACGCTGAGCTTGTAATTGTTCTTTATACATGTAGGCTTGTTTTGAAAAATCTGGCTTAAACCCCATACCGTAGAGTACGTATTGATAACTCGCGGCAGGGAACAATTCAATAGCGCTATCAAAATCGGCGCTTATTGGCCCGCGGCAACCCCAGATCGCCAAGTCTTCGCGCAAGCTTTCAGGAATAGTTGCTGGATCCAGGTGCGCTTGCCAATATGGCTCTGGGCGCTTGGTCAACATGTAATGTAGTTTCAGAAAATCAACAATGCGGCCCCAGCGATAATCCATTTGCTGATTAAAACGCTTTGCGGTAATGCGCATAATATCGGTGTCAGTCGGCATGTTCTCCGCGATATAACGAGCGGAAATTTCAACCAACATGATCGCAGTCGCTTCCAAGGGCTCAACAAAACCAGCAGACATTCCAACCGCAACACAATTTTTATGCCAAAATTTAGCTCTATGCCCAGAGTTAAAGCCAATTTTTCGTGGCTCGAGTTCGCCCGCTTGAGCTCCTACATACTTAGTTAGATTGTTAGCCGCTTCATCGTCACTCAAATATTTGCTGGAATAGACATGCCCCACCCCGCGCCTCGAGGGCAAGCCGATATCCCAAATCCAACCAGCGTTTTGACCAGTCGCGATTGTATGAGTTGCAAGTGGGTCGTTTTCAGATTCATACGGCACATGCAAAGCCAAGGCCGAATCATTAAATAAGACATCGTCTTTTGCTAAGAATTCCACGCCCATTTTCTGACCTAAGAGGAGCGAACTAAAACCAGTGCAATCAATAAATAGATCCGCTTTTAGACTGCCAGCTTCGCCTAGGGAAATCGATAAGATATTACATTCACCGTCCGACTCAGCCCCATCTACGGTGCCTATCACATGCTCCACGCCTAGCTCTGATTTACAATGGCGTTTTAACAGATCTGCAAAAGCGCCAGCGTCTAGGTGGTAAGCGTAGTTACATTGCCCGGAATATTCCTTCTCAGCCATGCTTCTTGGTGCAAGACCCGCCTCACAGACGTGGTGTTGAAAGTTGGATTCCACCGCAAAGTCTTCAATGTCGCTCACATAAGGAGCCAAATCTAAGCGTCCATAACCCAATGGCACGGTGAATGGGTGGTAGTAAAAATCACCATTACCATGCACCCAATCAACAAATTTACCGCCCTGCTTAAACGCTGCATGGCAGTGCTTGAATAAATCACTTTCTTTAATACCTATCTTACGCATGGTATTTTTCATTGTTGGCCAAGTGCCTTCACCAACCCCTATTGTGGGTATGTCGGATGATTCCACCAATACGATTTGCAGGCCATTGGGATCATCGGTTTTGTGATGCGCAGCGATTACTGCGGCGCTGAGCCAGCCGGCTGTGCCACCGCCAACGATGGCTATTCTTTTTATTGCTTTTGTCATGATTGAATTGGTGAGTTTAGATATTTTTTATCTTCTTGTAGTTTATAGCTAGTTAGGGGGTTTGTTTTGTTTATTCTGTTTCGCTCGTTGAGGGTTCTTTTTTTTGTCTTTATTGAACTCTTATCTTGGGTATTGGGTATGAATTTAATTTTGTTTCTTTCATACATTCCCCCTGCTGGGGCAATCTACCTCCGAAGTTGTAAAACAAACACTTCCTCATTTCTAACAAAATCAAAATCAACAATAAAAAATGGCCCACGAATCTCCCCGTGAGCCACCCTTATAAAATAAACTCATAATCTAAAACAAGCCAAAGCTCATCTTAGATTAAAGCCAACTAAACTCTACCATTTACCACGAATACCAATAGCATAACGAGCGCCATTATCTTCGATGCTGTAAATCTGGTTAGCAAAACGACCAGTTTGTACCAACTCTTCTTCGGTGACGTTAACGCCTTCAAAGAATACAGTTAGTGAGTCGTTAATGATGTAACTGGCGAATAGATCAACTTGCGAAAATTCTTCAGTATTAATTGGCTCGCCGTTGAATCCATTGTCAATTTGACGCAAGAATTCTTCACGGTTGTTATACGCAATACGCGCTGACCATGAATCGTCCTCATAGAAAAATACTAGGTTTTGCGAATCGCCTAAGCCTTCAAGTGCAAAAGTTGAAGATTGGTCGTTACCAAGGCTCACGTTACTGTCTACTAAAGTCGCGTTTGCAGAGATACCAAAACCATTCTCGAAAAGGTGCGTTATAGCAATTTCAAAACCGTCAACACTCGCAGCCTCACCGTTTTGCGGGCGAGTTACTCGATAAACTTCTGATTGGCCATTCAGCTCTTCAGTAGTACCAACTACATCAACACCTGCTACCAAAGCACCCGGCGCACAAAGTGCATCGGTGCAACGGAAATCAGGTCCAACACGATCGGTTAGATCGAAGTTCTCTGGGCCTGATAGACGAGTAACAAAGTTACCAATCTCTTTGTCAAAGTAAGCCACTGAAAATACATTGCCTTCACCGTAGTACCACTCAAAACCAATATCGAAGTTAGTTGATTCAAAAGGCTCCAACTCGGGGTTACCGCCTTGAGCCGTCAAGTTTTGTCGACGGGGTTCGTTGTAAGTTGTAGATGGAGATAATTGATCCATAGTTGCGCGAGTCAATGACTCATACGCGGCAAAGCGCAGAACCATATCGTCGTTCAAATCTAACTTCATGTTGAGGCTAGGCAGGATATTGTCGTAACTTCCACCTTCGTTGAATTCAGATGCTGGTCCAAAACGATTCGCGAATAAGGTTAAATCACTGGTGGGTACAACGTCAGAAATAAAGCTTTGAATCGCTGTTACATCGATATCAGTCTCGGCATAACGCACACCGGCATTCACCGTTAATGGCATTTCACCTACAGCTAAGTTCAATGTAATGTCTGCGTATAGACTCTGAATATCCTCGTTAATCGTGAAGCGGTTATTCTGTAACGTAGGTGTCGCTGGGTTACCAGTCGACGCCAAGAAATCTAATACCGCATCACCATCATAGGCGTAGAACGTATCGATCAACCCAGGGAAGAAGTTGTTGGCCGTGAAAGCCGTTAAACCAATAGTATCGTTCGGTGCAGCAACTTGATAACCGCAAAATGCACATTGACCCGCAGAGACCTGAAAACGCGAGTTTTCACGATCTTGGGTATAGGCACCAAACCGAATGCTGTCGATCATCTCTGAATCAGGCAGGTACTCAAAATCAGCCTTCAATTCAGATATCTCGTCTTGATTGGTCACGCCGTTTACTTCGTTATAGTGCATGCGAGTGCGACTAGCATCTGGAAGAGCGCCGCCACCAAAACCATCATGAGCCACGGTCGGTACGCTACCAGTGCCATCAAATGAGTAGTTATTGATAATGCCCACCACGTTAAAACGATTTTTACCAGCTTGGTCGTTTTCAGCATCAGAAGTTGAAACATCGAAATTAGCACGGAGTTTCTCGTTAATGTCCCACTCAACATTCAAACCAAAGCCTTCGGTGGTTGAGTCACGACTATTACGTGTGGTTGACACGAAATCCGACGCGGGGTCACCAGAACCTTGATTCAAACCAATTTCTTGGGTGAAATTTATCAAAGTACCGTTGCTGGCAATAGAGCCCGAACCAACGCGGTCTGGCTCAAACCAAGACGCAAGGTCAGTGACCAAAGAATCTACTTCGAACTTAGAAACGAAACCGTCTAAGGTTATTTGCAGGTCTTCAGATGGCGCAAATTGTAAGGTTAAACCTGCGTTAGTTCGAGTTCGTTCTTGCTCGTCAACAATCTGATCCCAGTTTCGTGGAATATAGGCATTGGTGAATAATACGCCATCGTTACGATTCGAAACCGTTTGGCCTGGGCGCCAGCCAGCTGTTCCAATTTGATTGATTTGCACGTCGCGCTCTTGGTGACTTACCGCCAAACTAACACCAAAGGTATCGTCTGCAAAAGTATTGCTCAACAATACCGATGCAGATGGAGTCGCTTCTTCAGACAACGTTTCATATATCGCTTTGAATGAACCGGCAATGTGCATACCTGGATTATCGAAAGGACGAATTGACTTTACGTTGATGGTCGCACCAATGCCGCCTTCTTGGTAAATAGCACTGCCGCTTTTCAACACATCAGCGCCGGTGATTTGCTCAGCCGCTAAGGTATCAAAGCTGAAAGAGCGATCGCCAGTATCGGTTGCTATTTGACGGCCATTAAGAAGAACCGTGTTAAAAGTTGGGCCTAATCCACGCACGGTTACCGATTGACCTTCGCCACCAGAGCGGTCAATTGATACACCAGGCACGCGTTGCAATGATTCAGCTACGTTCAAATCTGGGAATTTACCCAAATCTTCTGATGCGATCGAATCAACCACGCCAGAAGAATTACGTTTGATGTCTTGTGCGCGTTTGATACTGCTGCGAATGCCAGTGACGACAACTTCTTCAAGTATGTCTTCCTGGGCGTAAGCTACATTAGGGACCATCATTGGGATTGCGGATGAAACCGCAATCGCGAGTGCCGTGCGCCTTAGGCTCAGACTCCCGCGTTTTTGATGAGTTCTTTTGACTTGCATGACTATGCTCCTTTGATGAATATGTTTTAAGTTTGTCGAGGTAGTAGACGTTTACAATTCTTTTTTTAAAAAACATCGGCCTCAAAACTACTGCGTTTTCTAACCCTCTCAGGCTGTTTATTATCCGTGCCTACACTTGATACAAACCTCATGTAGACACGAGTCAATCAATAAAAGAAATATAATTAGGCCTGCAACTCGAAAGTTTCAGGTAGCTAAAGATACTCTTCTATCATTTGATCTATAAGTTTTATCATATAAATAATATAAGTTCAAATAAATTGACAATTGACAAGCCCAACTAGACAACTCATCCACTTATATTGGTCATTTAAATAAAAGTTATCGAATTAAGGCTTTTTGGGCACGCAACGTTGCCCCAGCCGCTTTATCTCATCAAATTACGCTACAATTCACGACCCATTCTTCGATACCAAGTCCCTCGATAGAGAAACCACATGACATCTCTAACTGTTAGCCAACTATTCACCCACCCAATTAAGTCTGCACAAGGCATTCAATTGAGCTGCATGGAACTGAATGCTCGCGGGCCATTGCATGATCGAGATTGGATGCTGGTTGATTCAAGTAATAAGTTTTTAACTCAGCGACAGCACCCGCGGATGTGCTTACTGAAAACCTCGCTGGGTGAGAACAGTTTGCGCATCCGCGCGCCTGGCATGCCGGTATATGAGTTAGCGCTTGGAGTATCACAAGATCAGGCGGCTGTTAATGTTGAGGTGTGGGGCGACACTGTAAATGCTCAAGATTGCGGTGATGACGCCGCGCAGTATTTATCTGATTTTCTCAAGCGAGATTGTCGATTGGTGCACATGCCGAAAAAAACTAAACGGCAAGTTGATCCAGAATATGCCCATTCAAGTAACACGGTTGGTTTTGCTGATGGCTTTCCTATATTGCTTGTTAGTCGCTCCTCCTTTGATCTTTTAAACAAAAGACTTGGTTACCCTATAAGCATTGAGAGATTCAGACCGAATATTGTGATCGCAGGGGCAACCGCTCATGCTGAAGACCAATGGCGCAAAATACGTATTGGTGAGGTGCTGATATCACTACCTAAGCTATGTTCTCGCTGCGTGATACCGTCGATAGACCCAAGTACTGGCGAGAAAGACCCGCTGATAATTCAAACCTTGGCCGCTTATCGACGCAAAGGCAAAGACATTAATTTTGGAGTTAACGCCCTGCACCACGGCTGTGGAAAAATAAGTGTTGGCGACAACGTCGAGATCATCGCCTGAATCTAGTATTATTAGGGCCATAAACGAGCTGCCCGATAAACGCTCTATGACTAACACTCTCCAAAGAGGATCAACGATGTTAAATCCACTCCTGCGAAAATCACCAAGACTAAGCATTATGTTGGCGTGCGCATGCACACTATTTCTCGCTGGTTGCGATAATTCAGCCCCTGTTGCAGATAGCCTAAAAAGCCAGCCATCGAGCGAAAAATCGCGAGCAATATCCTCACCTCAAATAGCCGCTTCTGAAATAGCTGAGATTGACGTGGACAAAGATTATCACTCACAGTCAAACCCTGAAGAAATTTCCATCAAACATCTTGTTTTAGATCTAAACATTGATTTTGAGCGCAAAGTTATGCAAGGTACCGCTGAGCTTGAACTGGTGAGACACAATCAAAATGCCAATCAGCTAGTGCTAGACACATCCGAGCTAACGATAAAGTCGGTGACCGCCAACGGTAGTCAATTGACCTACACACTGGGTGAACATGATCCGGTACTTGGCGCTTCTTTGACCATTGAATTGCCACCAACAGCAAACTCAGTAATAGTCGAATATGCCACTGCTCCCACGGCCTCGGGTGTGCAATGGCTAACGCCAGCGCAAACAGCTGGAGGCAAACACCCGTTTGTGTTTACCCAAGCACAAGCCACGCATGCGCGCAGCTTTATACCTCTGCAGGATTCTCCTAAAGTGCGTATGACCTATGCAGCGACTTTACGAACACCGAAAGATTTATTGGCCGTAATGAGTGCCTCAAACGAACCCAACGCGGAACGCGATGGCGTGTATGAATTCAATATGCCGCAAGCGATACCCTCTTATTTGATTGCGCTGGCTGTTGGTGATTTGCAATTTAGAGCGATGGGCGAGCGCACCGGCGTTTATTCTGAACCTTCAGTATTAGACGCAGCAGCGGCTGAATTTGAAGACACCGAGTCAATGCTGATAGCCACCGAAAAACGCTATGGCCCCTATAGCTGGGATCGCTACGATTTGCTCATCTTACCGCCCTCTTTTCCTTTTGGAGGCATGGAGAATCCACGGCTTTCGTTTATCACGCCTACAGTGATTGCCGGCGATAAGAGTTTGGTATCGTTGATTGCACATGAATTAGCACACTCATGGTCTGGCAATACAGTCACCAACGCCACTTGGCGTGACCTATGGCTTAATGAAGGCTTCACAACCTATTTGACCTATCGAATTATGGAAATAGTGTATGGAACCGCCCGCTACAACATGGAAGCGGTGTTGGGCTATCAAGACCTCGAATTTGATATAGAGGACAAACAGGCCAAAGATCAAATACTTGCCATCGACCTAAGAGGCCGACACCCTGACGACGTTTTCTCAAACATACCGTATGAAAAGGGCGCGTTGTTTTTACGCGAATTAGAACAACGTGTTGGTCGCGATAACTTTGATAAATTCCTCACCGACTATTTTGCAAAGTTCGCCTTCCAAAGCATCACTACCGGCGAATTTTTGACCTACTTAGACAGCTCACTGTTACAACAATACCCAGATCAATTAAGTAAAGATCGGATTGATCAATGGGTATTCCAAAGCGGCATTCCCAAAAATGCACCAAAACCTGAATCGAATGCGTTTACCTTAATCGACGATGCGCGTGGTAATTGGTTAAGCCACGGTTTAGATATTAAAGAAATCAAAACGTCCAATTGGACAGTGCATGAATGGTTGTATTTCTTAAATAACTTGCCCGATGAACTCAGCAATGAGCAAATGACAAACCTAGACGACGCCTTTAATCTAACCGCCTCCAAGAATAATGAAATCGCACACAGCTGGCTGCTCATGAGCGTGCGTAATTGGTATGTGCCTGCGCTGCCGCGCTTGCATGAATACCTGACCACGATCGGGCGTAACAAATTGGTAAAACCTTTGTATCGTGAGCTTTCGAAAACGCCTAAAGGTAAGGCGTTAGGCAAGAAAGCCTTTGATCAGGCTAAGCCAGGGTATCACCCTCTGACGGTTAAAGTAAACTCGGTGTTTGTTGAGTAAAACGGGCTCCCACACAGCTTCGCTGGAGGGCGAGCTTTGCGTGCCTAGGCGAATATTTTAAAGAGCAAGACTATAACCTTATAAAGCCTAATTGGGCATACAACATCGTTTATATCGGCGCCCGCTGCCACATAGGCAGGGATCTTTGCTGCGCACCTTAACGGCGGCGCGCAGCTCGGCCCGATCCTGTTTATAGAAATCTGACAAGGCACGATACACCTGCGGGTGTTTAGTCTTTAGCATCTTAGGCCGCTCAAAAAAGTATTCGCTAGCAACAGCAAAAAATTCAGCTTTATTGACCGTAGCATAAGGTCGTATATTACTCTCTCCGCGCAATATTTCCTCAGTCTTGCGCTGCACTAATGCCAGCCATGGCATTTCGAATGAGTGCTTGGATAGTTGCTCTGGAAAGCCGTCTACATCACCGTCACTCATATCAATCAAATGCGAAAACTCATGTAGTGCTACATTAAGTTTATCTTGATCATTACTGAATCCAGCGTGCAAAGCGGGTTGGCTCAATATCATTCTGCCCGCTAAGTGATGGCTGCCGACCAGCCCCTGAATACCTGAATCATCTTGGCCAAACTCTGAATGCTGGTTAAACGAATCAGCTACTAAAATTACCTGATCCACTCGCACATAATACCAACGCATAAATCCCCACGCTAAGATTACCGAGCCGCTAGCGACTAACAGTTCATCCTCGATACTTGGCTCAAAGCCGTTGCCAACAATCTCTACGGATTGCAGAAATAACAAACAACGGCGCTCGAATTCTAACTTCTCGCTGGATTGGAGCTGCGCATAAAACGACACTTGCTCTTCTAAAAACGCTTGCTCTGAAGCATTTAGTGGTGCCAGTGGCAGAGCAGAACGCCACCCTAACCATTCTAGAAAAGCATTAATCATCAGGTTCTATTGAATCCTTTTGGCGTTGCTCTGCCTCCCACAAACTAAAACGCTCAAAATCGTCGGCCACCGATCGAAAGGTCCAAACCAACAAGGCCGCATCATCTAAAAACCCAAGTGAGAGTAAAAAGTCAGGAATCGCGTCTATTGGCATGACTAGGTAGGTGATCGAGGTAACGATCAACATAAAGCTCTCTACTGAGATATCTCGCCACTCGCCAGCGGCGTAACACTTTATAAGACGAAAGGCTGTGGAAATCGAATCTTTGATTTCCAACAGCCTTCCAGATGCGTCACCACCAACCTTGGCCTGCCCAGAAGCAACAAGGTCGAATAGCCGCTTGGGGCACTTAATAGTCTCGCTTACAAGCGTTTTTGCTTTGCGATATGCCCAACTGTTTTGCCAACGATTTGGTTTCACACGCCCCAAGAAATAAAATAAGTAATAGTGCTATTTACTGGGGTTGATTAGGAATTTTTCACCTGTTTTCTTAGCGTTGTATCGCGCAATATTTACTGGATCCATTGCTTCGCTCAAACTTAACTCGTCGCTAAACTCAGTGGCGAAGGTTGTGCCAATTTCATTCGCAACACGCTTGTGCAACTCGCCTACGCGCTCCGGTGTGATTTTGCCCAAAAATTGCATTAACAAATAACCACCCACGCCCCAAGACATTCCATAGGCTCGGTTTAGTACCGTTGGTGAAATATCCAAGCCACCATAGAGGTAAACCTGCTTATAGGCCGGCGAACCATAAGTGTTTAAGCCTACCGCGTCTTTGCTGCCAATATATTCCATTGCAGTGAGTATATCGCTTGCCAAGTTTCCACCACCGGTTGCATCAAAAGCTAGCGTGGCGCCTGTTGCAGCGATCGCGGCAACTAAGTCTTTCTTATAAGTCTCGCTAGATGAATTAACTACATGCGTCGCGCCAATGCTTTTAAGTATTTCTACTTGCTCGTCTTTACGCACAATATTCACCAAGGGAACATCTCCAGCTACGCAAATTTTAACCAACATTTGCCCTAGGCTAGACGCAGCAGCGGTGTGTACCAACGCCGTATGGCCTTCCATCTTCATGGTTTCAACCATACTCAACGCAGTCAAAGGGT
>JBLHME010000054.1:0-21737 GCA_047623225.1 Cryomorphaceae bacterium | reverse complement strand
TCCAATATAGAACTACTCGATTGGTATTGCCACAAAGGCTTGCCATCACGCGAGTCGTAGGCTGCAAAAACTCCTTCTCGCGTGCCCTGAAAAACCAGATCTCCTGCGGTTGACAAAATACCGCCATTGGAAGCGTATTTATGCCTTACCTGCCAGGCACGTCGCTGTTTGACTGGGTCCCAAGCAAGCAACTCACCATACACCAGAGCATCAGTTGAAGCTTCAGCCGTAACCCATCTTTCAGGATCTCGGTTGCCACTTAGATCCACACCAGTATTCCAACGTCCAACAGCATAATCGACCTTATCTTGAGCAGAGTAATAGCCTGGTAGGTTTTGCACAGGTATATACATCAAACCAGTTTTAGGGCTGAATGACATTGGTTGCCAATTGTGCGCTCCAACTGGGGCAGGCCAAATCAGAGTATCGCCGTAGCTTTGATAATCGGCGTATTTGCTTTCAACTGGTTTGCCAGTTTGCATGTCCACGTGGCTTGCCCAAGTGATGTAGGTATAGGCATCTGCCGACAGTAACTCGCCCGTAGCTCTGTCTAGAACATAGAAAAATCCATTTTTAGGAGCCTGCATTATTACTTTGCGCTTGGCTCCATCGAGCTCCAACTCAGCCAACACCAGTTGTTGGGTTGCAGTGTAGTCCCAGTTCTCTCCGGGTGTTACTTGATAATGCCAAACGTACTCTCCAGTACTTGGCCGCACGGCAACTATCGAGCTTAGATAAAGATTGTCGCCACCACCAGGGCTGCGAATGTCACGATTCCAGGGTGAACCATTACCAGTACCAAAATACAGCAGATCAAGTTCTGGATCGTGCACGATTGAATCCCATGCTGTACCGCCACCACCACCGTTTTGATACCAATAGTCACCCTTCCATGTGGCAAGTGCTCGTTCCAGTTCGGGGCTTTCTTGTGCTTGATTTGGGTCGCCGGGGACGGTGTAAAAACGCCATTTCTGTTCGCCAGTGTTAGCATCATAAGCTGAGATAAACCCTCTGACCCCAAGCTCTGCTCCACCATTGCCGATGATGACCAAGCCATTCACCACGCGCGGTGCACCTGTAATGCTGTAGTTGCCATCTGTAGGAGTAGTTTGCACAGACCACAATTGCTCACCGGTGCGTGCATCAAGCGAGATTAGGCGACCATCCAAGGCGCCAAAAAACACGCGCAGATTGCCTACATCACTCGCGTCAACCTCAGTCCAAAGAGCGACCCCTCGATTAACTGGGCCGCAACAGGTTTTAATTAAGTGCGCTTTATCAACCTTGGCATCGTAGTGCCAGAGCTCTTTTCCACTGCGGGCGTCAACTGCATGAACGTGGCTCCAGCCAGTGCTAACATAAATGACGCCGTCGTGAACTAACGGAGTGGCCTCCATACCTCGTGCGGTGGAAAAATCAAAAGACCACGCGAGGTCAAGATTACTCACATTTTCAGTATTAATTTCATCTAAGGGGCTAAACCGTTGCTCGCTATAATCACGGCCATGGCTCAGCCATTCGTCACCTGGTTCAATCAAGGATTGGGTGTTAAGTGCAAGGCTGCTACCAGCAAAAAACAGACCGGCTAAAAGGTGTAGAGAGTCAAATCGAACTTTAAACATATGGAGTGTACTTTTTGGGCTAGAGGGAGAAACTGGGTCGCTCGGCTAAGGCACTACGCCAGCGAGTAATATTGGTGTGGTGTTGCTGCGCTTTCACCCGGACTATTCTCGCAAAGTCGACCGCTACCACCGCGGTAATATCAGTATAAGAAAAACTGTCGATAGCAACAAACTCTCGGCCTTCGAGTCTCTCGTTCAGTCGATCAAAAAACAAATTTAGCCGTGTGATGCCACGTGCCGCTAACTCAGGAATTTGGTCATGATTAACGGCGCCCGTTAGCGCCCGCCCTTTCATCATCGGCGATGAGTTTCTCATAGCTTCGGCAATAGCCTGAAGGCCATCAAACTCAATCTTGGCATTCCAAGCTGCTACCAATCCATTTTCAGTGGCACTAGAACCAAACATGGGTGGCGAGGGATAGGCGGCTTCCAGATAGGCGGCGATCCCAGCATTTTCAGTAATGACAGTACCATCATCAAGCTGCAGAACAGGCACGGTACAGGCTGGATTGATTGCCTTGAATGCATCCCCTAGCTGTTCAGCTTTACTGATATCAATATTGGCGGTGGTAAAGATGGCGTTTTTCTCTGCAAGAAGGATGCGCGCACGTCTTGGGCTTGGTGCTGTGGAACAATCATAAAAAATCATATCAATCACCTAAATTCGTTGGCGTGAATTTCGTCGTCACGCGCTAAAGTTCAGCAAGCGACCTCAATAGCTCAGAGCATTAGATCTGCGTCACTTACTGCTACCGTATTTATCTCAAGTGGCATACTATATGACATATCTACTTGCAGTTCTATTTTTATGAATTGCCGACAGCTAGTACGGACAACGAAGCTCCGCATCACACAATTCTTATTCTCACGATGAAATCAGAAAAAGCTAAAGACACTGACACCGATGGGCGTGTGCAACGAAGCAAGCGCAGCCGGCAAAAGATTATGGAAGCTATTTTCAGCCTCAATGTTGATGGCGTTTATGTGCCGATCGCTCAAGAAGTTGCCGACAAGGCAGGTTTAGGTATTCGCACAGTATTTAGACATTTCTCCGATATGGAACGCCTGTTTGTGGAAGGTGATCGAATGCTCTATGCGCAGTTCCAAGATCAGCCCAATGTGCAGCCAGCAGGGTCACTTGAAGAGCGCATAGAGCAATTTGCGGCTATCCGTTGTGATAACTTCGAACGTTTTGCGCCTTATATACGTGCAACCCAAGCGCAGCTTTGGCGCTATAATAAATTACGACAAAACTATCGCGCTCTTACCAAAATACATCGAACTAGGCTTTTTTCATTCATTCCAGAACTAGAAGAAATGAGCAAACTCAGCCAAGATGCAGCCGATGTGGCAATGTCATTTGAAAGCTGGAACAGGTTGCGATTCACACAACGGAAAAGCAAAAAAGAAACACGAACCATTATGGTTTTCAGTCTTAGCGTCTTACTGAAAAACTAATTCAATAATATTTATTGCACCATCTGTTTGAGATCGCTATTGCTCACCCTAACAGCCTTTACAGCCTCTTACTGTTTGACTGTAGGCCCAGAAGGATCTGGATTAATGGCAAGCCCATTGCTGCTGTCATAGCACCATTCCCCTATGCATTACTTTTCTAGCCACGAAAGTCATTAACCGTTCGAAATCAATCATCAACGATCGACACCCAACAATCGCAGCATAATTATTTAACCTTCCATGCGGAATCTAATTTGCCAGCACACTCAGGTATATTGGCATAGCGATGGACCAGTGGGTCGAGACGCCATTTCTTTTAAACTCAGGAATAGAGTTGAGGAAAATCGCTTTTTTTTTCTTAATCATCGTGATTGTAATCTGGTTTAGCAAACGGCAATGAAAATCCTGCAACTGGCATGCTTACACAATTGCGCATGTAGCAATATTTAGGATACTTACGCGCATTCTTTTTGAAGCAAAATAAAATACAAGTCGGCGCTCTGATGAAGCCGTTTTTAATCTGATTTTTTATAGCAAGTCAGTGTAATATTTAAACAAGGCCTAGTCGCAAAATCAGCACGCATAAAAATTCCAAAAATGACTCGGTTTTCGGCTGTTGGTATTTTACCCACAAAAAAACTACAAAAAAGAGTGCTTTTAATGCTTTAAAGCCTACATCGGGTATTGCGTATTTTAGGAAAGATGGTTAAGGTTTTTGCCATCAGTCGTTAATAATAAATAAAAGGTAGTTTTTCAGCAGCGCAGTCTCAAAATTCTTACTCCGAGTTGCCTGCACTTAATAACAAAAATATTTTTTCAAAATGAGGATCTACAGGGTTGGGAGAAGTTTCGATCAGTGAAGTTTCAAACTCGGGGTTGTGGCCGCTGGTGGTGTATTTCATCGCGGTGATCGCTCTAGTTTTGACTATGTTGGGTCTCTCTTGGCTGCTCGGCCAACAGCGCGCCAATGCATCCACTAACGACCCCTTTGAATCCGGTGTAGTCTCCGTTGGTGGAGCGCAATCTAGGATATCGGTAGACTTCTACCTGATAGCGATTTTCTTCGTTATCTTCGATCTAGAAACAGTATTTATCTTTGCTTGGGCCATCGCCTTTTTCGAATTGGGTTGGTCCGGCTACGCTGCCATTCTGGTTTTCATCGCGGTACTGGTAATTGCTCTGATCTATGAGTGGCGCTCTGGTGCCTTGGATTGGGGTATTAAAACGAGAACCGGTCTACTCCCTGATACGGCAACGCTCACACCAGCGCCCATTGCCAATAATGCAACTACAAACACTGAGGATAACCGTTGATGGAATGGAATCTCACTCGTCCGGAAGAGTCTTCGTCAGTCGGTCCTGGCGACGACATGATTGAAGCAATGGTTAAGCGCAATGTCGCTTTCGCAAAACTAGAAGATTTAGTGGCCTGGGGTCGAGCCCACTCACTATGGCCATTTAATTTCGGCTTATCTTGCTGTTATGTGGAAATGGCGACGTCATTCACTTCACGCCACGATATTGCTCGATTTGGCTCCGAAGTTATTCGTGCCACGCCTCGGCAGGCTGACTTAATGGTTATCTCCGGCACCGTCTTTCGGAAAATGGCACCGGTGGTCCAGCGCTTATACGATCAGCTGCTCGAACCTCGATACATTATCTCAATGGGCTCATGTGCCAATTCCGGCGGCATGTACGATATTTACAGCGTCGTTCAAGGAGTTGATAAATTCATCCCGGTGGATGTTTATGTGCCCGGGTGTCCGCCGCGCCCAGAAGCGCTAATGCAAGGCCTCATTATGTTGCAAGATTCTATAGAAAAAGAACGGCGGCCACTCAGTTGGGCCGCTGGCGATCAACGGGTCGTGAAAGCAAAGATGCCAAGCCAGAGAGATAAATTACAAGAGGAGCGCAACCAAGCAACCACCTATCGCTCACCAGATGAGATATAAACACTCAGTAACCCAAATACCATAGGCAAACAACATAATTTGTAGGCAGTACGCAGCAGAAAAAAATAACACAGGTTGCAGGGCAACGAAGCCCCCCCCAACCGTATAAATAGTGGAGTACATATGCTCGCAGTTGAACAATCAAAGAGATTCTCATCGATGGACGATTTAGTCCAAAAGTTCGGTGCAGATAGCTTTGTTGTTCAAGAGACGGCCGATGAAACGCCCACTCTGTGGGTAGATCAAGCCAAGGTCCGTGAGGTCTTGGCTCACTTAAAGCATGAGTACCCGATGTTGTATGACCTGTTTGGAATCGATGAACGCTTGCGCGAGAATCGACAAGGGCAGCCGGCATCCAGTTTCACTGTGGTTTATCACTTACTCTCTCTGAAGCACAACTCAGAAATTCGACTCAAGGTTGCTGCCTCTGAAGTTGATCCTCAGGTACCAACCATTTGTGATTTGTGGCCGAACGCCAATTGGTATGAGCGTGAAGTTTGGGACATGTTTGGAGTCAAATTCAATGATCATCCGAATCTCTATAGAATTTTGTTGCCGCCCACTTGGGAGGGTCATGCGCTGCGCAAAGACCACCCAGCAAGGGCAACCGAGCTTGAACCTTTCAGCATGGACGAGGCTAAGCTGATAGAGGAACAAGAGGCTTTGCGTTTTCGCCCCGAAGAATGGGGCATGCAAACAAGCAAAGACGGCACCGAGTACATGTTCTTGAATCTAGGGCCAAATCACCCAAGTGTGCATGGCGTATTTAGAATCGCCCTGCAACTCGACGGCGAAGTTGTGGTAGATGCCGTTCCCGATATCGGCTATCACCACCGCGGTGCCGAGAAGATGGGTGAGCGACAGTCTTGGCCCTCATACATGCCCTACACCGACCGCATCGATTATCTCGGTGGTGTAATGAACAACCTGCCCTATTGCTTGTCTATTGAGCGTATGGCCGACATCAAAGTTCCAGAACGCGCTAAAGTAATTCGCGTAATGCTGTCAGAACTGTTTCGCATTTCAAGCCATCTAGTGTTCTACGGAACCTTTGCTCAAGACGTAGGTCAAATGTCGCCTGTGTTTTATATGTTTGCTGACCGTGAACGCCTTTTTGGCATAATCGAAGCCATCACCGGCGGCCGTATGCACCCCGCTTGGTTTCGCATTGGCGGCGTTGCCGCAGATCTGCCAAAGGGTTGGGATGGCTTGATTCGAGAATTCCTTGATTTTATGCCTGCTCGTTTGGACCATTACGAGAAAATGGCGATGCAAAACAGTATTCTTAAAGCGCGTACGGTTGGCATTGGAAAATACTCTGCTGAAGAAGCAATCGACTGGGGCGTTACCGGGCCCAATTTACGAGCCTGCGGAGTTGATTGGGATTTACGCAAGCAACGGCCGTATAGCGGATACGAACAATTTGATTTTGAAGTACCCATTGGCGACAAAGGAGATTGTTACGACCGAGCCGTAATGCGCGTTGCAGAGATTCGTGAAAGTCTGAAAATTGTCCGCCAATGTGTCGACAACATGCCTGAAGGCGATTACAAGAGTGACCATAAGCTGACTTCACCCCCTCCTAAAGAACGAACCATGGAGGACATTGAAACCTTGATCCATCACTTCTTAAACACCAGCTGGGGGCCAGTAATCCCAGCCGGCGAGGCGTGTGTGCCTATAGAAGCCACTAAGGGATTGAACAGCTATCACCTAATCAGTGACGGCGGGACCACTTCGTACCGAACAAGGATCCGCACCCCTTCGTTCCCACATCTGCAACAAATACCTTTGATTAGTTCAGGACTAATGATCCCTGACCTAATTGCGATAATCGCCAGCATCGATTTTGTAATGGCTGACGTGGACCGGTAAACCTACTCATGAGCTCAATGAATCAAAGCAACAACAATTTGCCCGCCGTTCTATCCGCCGCTGCGCTGTTAGAAATTGATCATGAAATAGATCATGCACCGTATCGAGCAGCGGTGGCAATTGACGCGCTCAAGATCGTGCAGAAGCACCAACGTTGGATTTCCGATGAGCGTTTGGCTGCACTTGCAGAATACTTGGATATGTCGACTGCGGAACTAGACGGCATTGCCACTTTTTACAACTTGATTTACCGACGACCTGTTGGTGAAAAGGTTATTTCACTGTGCGACAGCGTTACCTGTTGGATCAAAGGCTATAACAAATTGCAAAAACACATCAGCAAGCGTCTGGATGTGGGCTTAGGTGAAACCACTGCAGATGATCGTTACACTTTTCTTCCAGCGCCATGCTTAGGTGCCTGCGATCGCGCGCCGGTGATGATGGTTGGTGAAGAACTGCATCAAGACTTGGATGAAAATGCCATAGATCAGATCTTCAGCCCAGCAGGTAAGGAGGGTCAATCATGATCAGCAACCCTTTAACACAAAACATTAACGCCAATCGTGACCCCGTTGCGATGGAAGGTTTCGAGGCCAACAATGGCTACGTAGCGATGAAGAAGGCGATTACCGAAATGTCGCCGGCAGATTGCTTGGAGACAATTAAAGAATCTGGCTTACGCGGGCGCGGTGGCGCGGGGTTCCCAACCGGCATGAAGTGGAGCTTTGTGCCCATGGAGAACGTTTCCCCAGGGCATAAATATTTAGTCTGCAACGCAGACGAAATGGAGCCTGGCACTTTCAAAGACCGTTTGCTAATGGAAGTCGACCCACATCAGTTGATCGAAGGCATGATAGTGTCGGCCTGGACGATTCAAGCGGATATCGCTTATATATTCATTCGCGCTGAGTATCATTTGGCTTCTCGCCTACTGCAAGAAGCTATCGATGCTTGCTATGAAAAAGGCTATCTGGGCGACGATATTCTTGGTACTGGTTATAAACTAGACCTTTATGTTCACAGTAGTGCTGGCCGTTATATTTGCGGTGAAGAAACCGCTTTGATTAATTCACTTGAAGGTAAGCGCGCTAACCCACGGTCGAAACCGCCCTTCCCTCAAGTTAGTGGCTTGTGGGGTCGCCCGACCATCGTAAACAATGTTGAAACCTTGTGTAACATTTCACACATCATTCAACACGGCCCAGAATGGTTCAAGTCCTTAGGCATTGGCGCCGATGCTGGCACCAAACTGTTTGGCGTTAGTGGCAGAGTTAAAAACCCTGGATGTTGGGAGCTGCCAATGGGCACCCCCATTCGAGAGCTGATTGAAGAACACGCTGGCGGCATGGAAGATGGCTATAAGCTGCGCGGCTTTTTACCCGGCGGCGCATCTACAGACTTTCTGGTTGAAGAACACCTTGATCTAGCCATGGACTATGACGTGATCGGCAAAGCCGGAAGCCGCTTAGGCACAGGCACCATGGTTATATTAGATGACAAAACTTGCCCAGTTGGCATGGTTAAGAACCTAGTTGAGTTTTTTGCGCAAGAATCGTGTGGCTTCTGCACGCCGTGCCGCGATGGCCTACCGTGGACCGCTCAGGTTCTGGGAGACATCGAAAGTGGAAACGGCATAAAGGCAGATATGACCACTCTAAGCAGGCAAGTTCAATTTATTGGCGCGATTGGCAATACCCATTGCGCGCTTGCTCCAGGAGCGATGGAACCAGTCAGTAGTGCGATGAAATATTTTGCAGATGACTTTCAGCGACACATAGAGGGGCAAGCCTGCCCTTATTGCGACCAGGCAGAGGGCTAAGCGATATGGCGACTATCTATATAGACGACAAATCCTTTGAAGTTGAAGAAGGCGAAAATATACTGCAAGCCGTTTTAGGTTTGGGGCTAGATCTGCCCTACTTCTGTTGGCACCCAGCGATGGGCTCGGTGGGCGCGTGTCGACAATGCGCATTAGTTCAATTTCGTGATGAAGAAGATACCCGTGGGCGTATTGTTATGGGTTGTATGACGCCAGTAACAGACGGTGCTAGATTCTCCATGCAAGGTCCCGACGCAACACTTTTCCGCAAAAATATTGTGGAATCTCTAATGCTGAATCACCCGCATGATTGCCCTGTATGCGCTGAAGGTGGCGAGTGCCATTTGCAAGACATGACAGTAATGGTTGGTCACCGTAACCGCAGCTATCGCGGTCGCAAGAACACACATAACAATCAAAATTTGGGCCCGCTGATCCACCATGAGATGAATCGCTGCATTAGCTGCTATCGCTGCACTCGCTATTACAATGACTACGCAGGCGGCACTGACTTAGCGGCGCAAGCATCCCACGATCATGTTTATTTTGGTCGTCATCAAGATGGCACACTAGAGAGCGAATTTGCTGGCAATTTGGTCGAGGTCTGCCCTACTGGTGTGTTTACTGATAAACCACTGGTCAATCAATACACGCGCAAGTGGGATTTACAGTCAGCGCCATCAGTTTGTACCGGCTGCTCAGCAGGTTGCAATATTATGCCGGGCGAACGTTATGGCAAACTTAAACGCATCCACAACCGTTATAACAGCCAGGTTAACGGCTATTTCCTGTGTGATCGTGGCCGTTTCGGAGGCAATTATGTCAACGATGAAAGCCGGCCGTCATTTGCAGGCTTGCGAAATAGTGCGGGCAGTTATGATGCTATCCAGAGTTCGATCGCAATAGATAAAATGGCGCAGTTGTGTGGCGCGGGCAAAAAAGTAGTGGGCATAGGGTCTCCCAGAGCATCGCTTGAAGCAAACACAATGCTTAGTCAATTACTCGGTGACGACAATTTTTGTGGCGGCATGGCTGACTACGAAGCCGAACTGGTCGAACAATCACGCTCGATTATGGCCAGTGGTGCAATCTTGAGCCCATCTATGAGCCAAGTTGAAACGGCCGACGCTGTTTTAATTTTAGGCGAGGATGTTACTAACACTACGCCGCGTTTAGCACTCGCTCTTCGCCAATCTGTGCGCAATCTAGCCAATGAGATGGCTGCGGATATGCGTATTCCATTGTGGCAGGATGAAGCGGTGCGCAATCTGGCCCAAGACCAATTGAGCCCATTGTTTATTATCGCAATGTCAAACACCAGGCTTGATGATGTTGCCGAGACCTCTATCGCGATGAGCCCCAATGAAATAGCCCGATTTGGCTATGCGGTTGCGGCCCAGATCGACACAAGCTTGCCTGCAGTAAGCGGCTTGGGCGAGGCCACTAACCAATTAGTAACACGCACAGCAAAAGCCTTGGGCGATGCTAAGCGACCCTTGTTAGTATCCGGCACCGGCGCGCAAAATCGCGCAGTAATTGATGCCGCAGCGGCCATAGCCAAAGCCCTCAATACATCAGATGCAATGTTAAGTCTGTGTTTCCCTGAAGCGAATTCTTTAGGCGTGGCCATGCAAACGCAATCAGATACAGCAGTGACTATACAAACTGTCTGCGAGCGAGCTGCGGCCGGCGAGATTGATACTTTAGTGGTGCTGGAAAACGATCTGTATCGACGCGCACCTAAATCTCAAATAGACCAACTGTTCTCAAATGTCGATAATCTGATCGTGATGGACTCATTAAGCAACGCAACAATGAGTCAGGCGCAACTGGCCTTGCCCAGTGCCAGCTTTCTGGAGTCTGAAGGCACTTTGGTTAGCAATGAAGGCCGCGCGCAAAGGCATTACCCAGTATTTCAGGCGGCAGAACAACGGCAAGCTTCGTGGAAATGGATATTACAGGTGGGTAAAAACCTCGATTTGGAAGCGTTTCGCGAGATTAATCATTTCGATGAAATTACCAGGCTGTGCTCTGAGTGTAATTCGTGCTTTGATAATATTTCTGAAGCGAGCCCCAACGCTGAGTTTCGTGACCGAGGTATGAAAGTACCACGACAAACGCATCGATATAGCGGGCGCACAGCAATGCGGGCCGATATATCTGTGCATGAGCCCAAGCAACCTGAAGACCAAGACACACCTTTTTCATTTTCTATGGAGGGTTCAAACTCCGGAAAGTCAGGCGCGTTGATTCCTTTTGTCTGGTCGCCAGGCTGGAACTCAAATCAGTCTATACATAAATTTCAGAGCGAAGCCGGTGGTGCTTTGTCAGGCGGAACTCCCGGAGTGAGACTATTTAATTATTCAGACGGGGGTCAGTTGCCAAGCTTACAAACAGCTCATGCAAGCGACCAGATTTCCTCTACACAAATTTCAATACTGCCGCTTTACCGCATATTTGGTAGCGATGAGCTTACGGCTCGCTCCCCTGCAATCGCCGAACTAACGCCTAGAACCAGCATTCAGCTAAACCATGAAGATGGCGAACGTTTAGGTTTATCGCAAGGCGATTGGGTCTGCATGACTTTAGGCCAAGAAGAATCTGAACTGATGGTGGAACGAAATTCGTCGATGCCTAGCGGCTCTGCTGGGCTAATATGTGGAGTTCCTGGCGCCAGCTGGCTGGCTCCAAATTCGCATGCCACTTTGCGTAAGATTGAAGCCAAACTCATAGTCGAAAAAGTTGCTAGCACAGGAGGTGCTCATGACTGAGTTGCAAATAATTCTTTTTGCCATCGCGGTAATGTTTGGCGCTGTAGGAGGCGCAGCCGTGCTCACTTGGTTTGAGCGGCGCTTATTGGGAGTTTGGCAGGATCGCTATGGGCCTAATCGTCTTGGCCCCTTTGGTATTGGTCAAGTTGCAGCAGACATGATCAAGTTATTAACCAAACATGACTGGACACCTCCCTTTGCCGATCGTTGGGTTTTCATATTTGCCCCAACCGCTATTGTGGTTGCCATGCTACTTGGCTTTGCAGTAGTACCATTTGGCCCCAACTTACATATTGTGGATGTCAATATCGGCCTATTGTTTTTCCTCGGCATGACGTCCCTGGCAGTCTACAGCGTGTTGTTGGGCGGCTTAGCGTCGAACAACAAATACGCCCTTTTGGGTGGCTTGCGATCTGCCGCGCAGATGGTCAGCTACGAAGTTTTTATGGGCTTGTCTCTTATTGGCGTTGTGATGCTAAGTGGCAGTTTTAGCTTGCAAGATATTGTCGAGTCGCAACGCGATGGCTGGTATTGCATTTCGCAGTTTCTAGGACTATTTGTCTTCATCATTGCAGGCATTGCCGAAAGTCATCGCTTGCCTTTCGATCTACCAGAAGCCGAGCACGAGCTCACCGCAGGTTTTCACACCGAGTATAGCGGCATGAAGTTCGCTATGTTTATGCTGGGAGAATATTTAGGCCTTATCTTAATCTCCAGCATGATTACCACCTTGTTTTTTGGTGGCTGGTTGGGCCCATGGTTACCGCCCATTGTTTGGTTCGGTATTAAGACCTTTTTGATTATCTGTTTTTTCGTGCTATTACGCGCTGCGATTCCGCGCCCTCGCTATGACCAGTTAATGTCTTTGGGCTGGAAGGTCATGCTGCCACTCACTCTTATCAACTTGATTGTCACAGGCGCGATTACTCTGTGGATGGATCAAGGATTACCTTGGGCGGCGTAATATGAATATATTCTCATCCCTGTTTAGCCAGCTACGCACAATGTGGCGGGTGTTATTGCACACCTTCAGCAAAGCTGAGACGGTTCAATATCCAGAAGAAAAACCTTATTTGGCTCCGCGTTATCGTGGTCGGATTGTTCTTACCAAAGACCCTGATGGCGATGAGCGTTGTGTAGCATGCAACCTCTGTGCTGCCGCCTGCCCACCCGATTGCATCGCGCTACAGCAAGGTACTCGTGAAGAAGATGGTCGCTGGTATCCTGAGTTTTTCCGCATCAATTTTTCACGCTGCATCATGTGCGGGCTGTGCGAAGAGGCCTGCCCCACTAATGCAATTCAATTGATTCCTGATTTTGAAATGTGCGAATACGACCGTCAGAATATGGTGTATGAAAAGGAGCATCTGATGATCGACGGGCCCGGTAAATATCCGGACTATAATTTTTATCGTGTAGCCGGCATGAAAATTAAAGGCAAAGACAAAGGCGAAGCACTCAATGAGGAACCACCTATTGATATCAGGAGTTTAATGCCCTAATGGAACTCATTTTATTTTACATCGCTTCGGCCGTCGCGCTACTAGCAACCGTATTTGCATTAACTCGAACTAATGCTGCGCATGCATTGATCTATCTGATTGTGTCATTGCTCGCGGTTGCAGTTATTTTCTTCTTGCTCGGCGCGCCATTCGCTGCTGCGCTAGAAATAGTGATCTACGCAGGTGCCATTATGGTGTTGTTCGTTTTTGTAATCATGATGCTCAACTTAGGTGAAGAAGGAGAAGAGCGCGAGCGACAAAGATTGTCCGCCTCGGTTTGGATTCTGCCTGCCATCATGAGCGCCGTGCTTTTTGCCATGATGGTCTACATCATCGACGCTTCTACCACGCCCAGCACTGGAGCCTTAATAGGCCCTAAGCAAGTAGGCCTGACCTTGTTTGGACCATACGTACTGGCAGTCGAAATTGCTTCAATGCTATTGCTCGCCGGATTAGTCGGTGCGTATCACGTAGGTCGACGCTTTCGACTCACTGGTCAGGACGATACTGACTCCTCAGGCAAGCAACCATCAGAGGGTAATTCATAATGCAAGGCCTTGTCATACCCCTAAATCATGTACTAATTTTGGCCGCACTATTGTTTGCCACCGGACTGGTAGGGCTGATGATACGGCGTAACGTGATTTTTATTTTGATGGCGTTAGAAGTAATGCTAAATGCTGCTGCGCTAGCATTCGTTGCGGCAGGCACGGCATGGCAGCAAGCAGATGGCCAAGTTATATTTATGTTGATTCTGGCCGTTGCTGCTGCAGAAGTTTCTGTTGGTCTGGGTTTGGTTCTTCAAGTTTACCGCCGATTTAAGACTCTCGATATGGATCAAGCGCAAAGGTTAAAGGGCTAATGGTGAACTTACAAATTTTTGGCCTAGGGGGTTAAACACCTTGCTGCAAACTATCTGGTTAGTCCCTCTTCTGCCCTTCATGAGCTCTGTATTGCTGATATTAAGTGGCGGCAATATGCCACGCAGGTTTGCCGCTATTTTGGGCGCTGGCTCGGTAGGATTATCAGCCGTTGTCGTACTGCTTATTGGCATTCAATTTATGGCCTCGCCCAGCCCCTACAGCATTTCGTTTTGGACCTGGATGGAGGTTGGCAGTTTCGCGCCCGAGTTCGCCTTTTATGTTGACCCACTTACCATTGTGATGATGTCTATCATTACCGGCGTAGGTTTTCTTATCCATCTCTACTCTACTGAGTTTATGCAAGACGATAGCGATTTTAGCCGCTACTTTGCTTATATGAATATGTTCGTTGCAGCGATGCTTATTTTGGTACTTGCTGACAATCTACTATTATTGTATTTAGGCTGGGAAGGCGTTGGCGTCTGCAGTTACTTATTGGTGGGATTTTGGTACAAAGACCCAGCTAATGGGGCAGCATCACGCAAAGCGTTTGTAGTCACAAGAGTTGGCGATACAGCCATGGCGCTTGGCTTGTTATTACTATTCACAGATCTTGGAACCTTACAAATACAGCTAATGCTCGACACCGCCGATAGTGTTTGGAAGGTTGGCGATACCATTCCTACTATTGCAACCCTGCTATTGCTCGGTGGTGCGGTTGGCAAGTCAGCACAATTGCCGCTGCACACTTGGTTGCCAGATGCCATGGCAGGCCCAACACCTGTAAGTGCTTTAATACATGCCGCGACAATGGTTACCGCAGGAGTTTACCTGATTGCGCGTACTCATGGTTTGTTTCTACTCGCGCCAGATGTGCTCCTGCTGGTCGCCATTATCGGCTTAGTCACCTCAATAATGGCTGCATTTACCGCTCTTAACCAACACGATATCAAGCGCATTTTGGCTTACTCCACAATTAGCCAAATCGGCTATATGTTCCTAGCGCTTGGAGTTGGAGCTTGGAGTGCGGGAGTCTTTCACCTGATGACTCATGCGTTTTTCAAAGCTCTTTTATTCTTGGGCGCGGGCGCGGTAATTCACTGCCTGCACCACGAGCACAACATTTTCAAAATGGGTGGTCTACGCACCAAATTGCCGGTGGTGTTTTGGAGTTTCTTAATCGGTTCAGCCGCTCTTGCTGCGCTGCCCTTCACCTCAGGCTTTTTCAGTAAGGACCAAATACTTCTGTCCGCTTTCGAGCTGCATGGCGCAGGGCCTTGGCTATGGGCTGGTGGCTTGTTTGGTGCGCTGCTGACCGCAATCTACAGCTTTCGACTAGTGTTTATTGTGTTCTTCGGCGAAGCCCGCACGGAGCCAGACAAACAACCAGGCTGGCGTATGTCTGCCCCTCTCGCTTTGCTCTGTGTATTATCATTGATTGGCGGCTGGTTCACCCTACCTCTTGCAAGCGTATTTCCCGTTACTGAGGCACACCAAGCCAATCACTTAATAGAAGGGATTTCTATTGCTGTGCCTTTGCTAGGCGTGTTTATCGCCTGGTTAATTTACTACAAAGGTGGTTTTTCAGTAAGTGGCTTCACTGAATCCGCCGTGGGCTCACGGCTAGTTTCATTCTGGCACTCTGGGTGGGGCATGGACACTTTATACGGCGCAATTCTGGTCAACCGCTTTAAGGACACGGCTAGAGCTTTACGCTCAGAGTGGCTCGATTCTATTTATCATGGTGTAGTTGAACTGTGTGTGGCTTTGCACCGTTGGTTTAGTGCAAGCCAAACTGGGCGCATGCGCTTATACGCCATTAGCATGGTTTTCGGCTTAATCGTATTAATTACACTGATGGTAGGAGCAAGCTAATGTTACTACCAAATCTAATATTCATACTATTGATCGGCGGCGGCGTGGTCTGGTTTGCTGAGCGCTACGGATCAAATTGGCCGCGTTTAATTGCTCTGCTCATCGTATTGGCCGACCTGCTTTACTTAGTGTCTCAAATCAGCGCTATTCCCATGGATCAATTTAGTGTTGTTCCAAATGCTCAAGAAGCCGCCTCTTGGTTATTCCATTATCGATTGGATTGGATACCGCGCTTTGGCATTAGCTTTGAGCTGGCAATGGACGGCTTAAGCTTGGTGCTTATTTTACTCACGCTAGTGCTGGGTGCCATTGCGATCATTTCATCTTGGAACGAAGAAAACCCTCGGCAAGGCTTTTTTCAAGCGAATATTTTATGGACATTAGCTGGTGTTATTGGAGTATTTCTGGCCCTCGATATGTTCCTATTTTTCTTGTTCTGGGAAGTGATGTTGGTGCCCATGTACCTACTGATAGCGATCTGGGGGCATGAAGGCCGAGCCTATGCCTCAATGAAGTTTTTTATCTTCACCCAGTTGAGCGGCTTATTGATGTTAGTGGCTATTTTGGTATTAGCCAAACTGCACCACAGCGCAACAGGATCGTACAGCTTTAGCTACTTTGATTTACTCAATACGCCAATGTCTGGCAGTATGGCGTATTACCTAATGCTAGGTTTCTTCGTAGCCTTTGTGGTGAAGCTGCCCGGCTTTCCAGTGCACACATGGTTGCCAGACGCTCATACTCAAGCGCCTACGGCAGGCAGTGTAATCTTGGCTGGCATTCTCTTAAAAACGGGTGCTTATGGACTAATTCGCTTCACTGTACCGCTATTCCCTGAAGCTGCCATGGATTTTGCTCCGATAGCCATGACTCTTGGTGTTGCCGGTATTATCTACGGTGCAATACTTGCATTCGCACAAAGCGATTTTAAACGTTTAGTCGCCTATAGCAGCGTCAGCCATATGGGCTTTGTTCTATTAGGTGTGTTTGCATGGAATGCCCTAGCCTTGCAAGGTGCCGTGATGCAAATGGTAGCTCATGGCTTTAGCACCGCAGCCTTGTTCATGATCGCAGGCGCGCTACAGCAAAGGCTACACACACGAGATATGCGCAAAATGGGCGGCCTTTGGCATCAAATGCCACGCATGGGCGCGGTAGCATTGTTCTTTGTGCTTGCCTCATTAGGGCTTCCTGGGTTAGGTAATTTTGTGGCCGAATTCCTGGTGCTGCTTGGTTTGTTTAAAGTGAATGCGTGGATGGCCGCTATCGCTGCCCTCGGTTTAATTACTGCCGCTATTTATTCCCTAATTTTGATGCAGAAAGCCTTCTATGGTGCTCCGCAAGAAGGGCTAAAAGTCGAAGATTTTGGAACACTTGAGATGAGTGCAATGGCAGTCATGGTAGTCGCTCTAATTTGGCTAGGCTTATATCCACAGCCAGTATTGGATTTAGTGCAACCCGTCCTGGATAGTTTAGCACTTGAGATAGGAACTGGTATTTACGAAGCGGAGGTGCCGCAATGATCTTGTCTTCCATGCAAGCATTAATCGCGCCGGTGGTGTTATCCGCTGCGGCTCTTATTCTGATGATGCAAATCGCCTTCTGGCGAAATGCTTTGCTTTCTTGGGTGTTGAGTTGTGCATCATTTATTATTGCGATATTACTATTATTGCCGCAACTGAACTTGAGTGGTGCTTCGCCTATTCAAGCTCAGATGATCACGCCTATTTTAGTGGCCGATCAATACAGCGTATTTTTCAGTTTACTGATTCTGTTTGCTAGCTTGGTGACCTCAGTTCTCGCAAAGGACTATTTGCAGATCCGCACAGGCGAAAACGAAGAGTTTTACTTATTACTGATTCTGTCCACTCTAGGCGCATTGATCTTAGTGTCGGCAACTCATCTTGCGTCATTCTTACTCGGATTGGAATTGCTCGGTGTCGCGCTATATGCCCTAATAGCTTACCCTGAACGCGGGCATTCTCCGCTAGAAGCCGCCGTTAAATATTTGATTTTGTCTGGCGCTGCATCGGCTATTCTGTTATTCGGCTTTGCACTAATTTACGCTGCGCTGGGCACCTTGTCTTTTGCCGGCATCGGCGCTCAATTGAGTAACCCTGATTTACTGGGTGGAAACCAATCGTCTCATCTAATAATTTTACTTGGCACGGCGATGGTGTTTACTGGCATCGGCTTTAAGCTATCAGTGGTGCCATTTCATATGTGGACACCCGATGTCTATGAAGGAGCACCGGCACCGGTCACCGGTTTTCTTGCAACGGTTTCTAAGGGCGCTATTTTTGCTGCCCTACTTCGATTCTTTGTGGATGCCGAGTTATACCAATACCATGGCCTAATGCTGGGCATTTCGGCTCTGGCAATCGCATCCATGTTAGTCGGCAATTTGCTTGCCTTAAAGCAAGATAACTTGAAGCGTCTATTGGCCTATTCTTCTATAGCTCACCTAGGTTACCTGTTAGTCACGCTAGTCGTGTATGGCGCATTACAACAACCTGGCATAGCAGTTGAGGCCGTGGGATTTTACCTAACCGCTTACGTTGTCACCACCTTAGCGGCTTTTGCTTTAGTATCAATTCTATCCAGCTCTGGGGTAGATTCCAGCGGACAATCCGACCCGCAAGAAGCTGATAGTATTAGTGCCATAGAGGGTTTGTTTTGGCGACAACCTTTATTGGCCCTGATGCTAACGATAAGTATGCTTTCACTGGCTGGCATTCCGTTAACCGTTGGTTTTGTCGGAAAATTCTATTTGATTACTGCTGGTATTGGCGCTGGACTTTGGGTTTTGTTAGCTGCTCTTGTGGTTGGCAGTGGGATCGGTATCTATTACTATTTACGCATTATTTTCAGCATGACACAAAAGGTTGATAGTCATAATTCAGCCAGCTTATCTGGCAAGCCATCAGTCTCAGCAATGTCTATGATATGGTTACTAATCGGGGCTATGCTTTATTTTGGTGTTTTCCCACAACCATTAATAGAGTATTTGTCTACTTTGGTTTTATAAAGAAGTTGTTTTATAGCGAAGTAGTTTTTATAGCTGATTTTGCGCCTAGATTTTAATCTGCGGAGGCCGTTCGTATGAACGACCATCTGCCGAACCCGTAATTTTTTACTAAGGAGCCAACGATGTTACGATCCGTCGAATTAAAAGACTATATGCTTCATGACCCAGTCACCATTAGAGCTGACGAGGATGTTTTTGAGGCTATTCACAAAATTCTGTCCTATAAAGTCTCTGGGATTTCGGTGGTTGATGAACACCATAACTTGATTGGGGTTCTTTCCGAGCTGGACTGCTTGAAAGCGATTCTGAGCGCCGTGTATAACGAAACACCCTATGCCGGTAAAGTTAGCGAATACATGACTAAAGAGGTGATTAGTGTTGGCCTATACGACAATATCGTGGATGTAGCGCAAGATATGTTGAAGTTCAAACATCGCCGTCGACCAGTTTTAGACGATGCTGGAAAATTGGTTGGTCAAGTAAGTTGCAGGCGATTGTTAAGGGCGGTAAAAGATTTTGCGGGGCCTATCGACCCAAGCGAGCGTTGAGTTCTTCGCTCGTATTGAGAATTCGCATAGCGTTTTAGAATTGGGATAAAGGATAGCCTCACAAAATAAGCGCATCGAAGAAATACTTGGCAAGCATTGTGACCGATGCTTGTGGCTTTATTAATGCTTGTGGCTTTATTAATGCTTGTGGCTTTATTAATGCTTGTGGCCACGCGATAAATGCGATAAATAACTTTACTACTGGACTCACAAAGTATTCGAAGCACCACCAATACCCACTTCACCAGCGGTATTCTCCCAAGAAACAGATTGACCGTCACGCAAGCGCTCGCCGCCTCTAATAACCACTACCGCATTCGGTGAAACATAACCAAGCACTTCGATCATGTCTTCTTGAGCATAGCCCAACTGCACATCTCGTCGGCTTGCTATGCCGTCTTCGATCACATAGACGTATTGTGCGTCTGTGCGCAAAATTACCGCATCGCGCGGAATAGCGACCACCTCTTTAGCTTGTGCACTTGGCAGAGATACTCTAACCGGGGTACCCACTAGTAAGCCGCTGTCTTTCAATTCAACTCTGAGCTCCATGGTTCGACTTACTGAGTCTCCAACAGGAACTAAGGCGCGCAATGGAGCTAGAAAAGTTTTACCCATGCCACTTATCTCAAGCATAGTGCCTGGCTTAATAGGGTGAACCAGTGACGCCGGCACGCGCGCACTCACTTCAAGATTTGCTGTGTCTACCAAACGCACAATTGCGCTGCCTATCTGAGCGTATTCGCCCTGCTGAATCGATTGGCTCACAACACTACCGGGGAACGGAGCAGTAATAGAGGTTCGCTGCAAATCGTTTTCAGCCGCTTTGAGCTCAGACTCAGCTTTAGCTACTTCAGCGCGAGCTGTGTCACGATTGGATTTCAGCTCGGCGATGCCTATTTCAGATACGCCAAGTTTGTTTTTAGCCGCGCCGATTCTTTTGAAATAATCAGTATGATAGGTCAGCAGGCTTTTCAAACGTTGCAATTCAGCCTGTCGTTGAGCGACCAGTTGCAATGCGTCACTAGAGTCGATCTGAGCAATACTGTCAGACTCTGTAACTACATCTCCAATATTAGCAACATTCAAAATTCTTCCCGAAGCCTCAGAAGCAATCACCGCGTCGCGCACACTAACCACTGTGCCTGGCAAAACGGTATACGGAGCCATTGTCATGGTTTGGGCTTGCGCAACAACTACGGCAACTGGAGGAGGCCCACTGGGTACAGCTGACTGCGCCTCAGAAGAAACAATCCACGAAAATTGATAGGCCGCTAGAGCAAGCGCCAGAAAAACGCCTAGGCCGACAATAATAAAAACTTTCTTTTTCGAATACTGTTCATCTTCGAGCACTAACTGGCTGGGTATATCGTAATAGTTCATGATGTTTTCATCTGCTTTAGAGATCCCAAACGTTGTTTGAGATTTAGATTAGGGAGTCCTTCCAGGCGCAATAAGCATGGAAGCAATATTAGAGTGAATAGCGTTGATACCGCCATACCTCCAACAATGACGGTAGCTAGGCCTTTATAAATAATGCTGCCCGCACCGGGTGCTATAACCAATGGCAGCATTCCCATCAAAGAAGTCAGCGTAGACATAAGTATTGGGCGCATACGATTACGCAGTGCAGTGCGCACAGCCTGATGTTTGTCGTTCAGCTCTTTTTCTACTCGACGGGTTTCGGAAACAAGCAAAATTGCGTTATTGACAACCAGACCCAATAAAATAATAAAGCCGATCATGCCAAGCAGATCCAATGGCGTTGGTGTCACCAAGTCAACTAATCGAACCGCGATCACGCCGCCAACAGCTGCCATGGGAAGAGAAATCATTACTAATAAGGCATCGCGAGCCGACTTAAACATTGCCGCCATCACCAAAAACAACAACATAATAGCGAGTGAAAAATTGCCGCCTAGATTACCAATCGCTCTGGTCAGTGAATCAGCATCGCCACCGTATGTAATGCTGCTATCTGGCGGAGTTAACTCACGAATCTGCGATTCCAAACCGGTTAATAACTCCATGGTTTCGCCTAAAGGCATATCCGCTGGAGCGTTTATATTGAGCGAGATGGTACGGCGGGCATTCAAACGATAAACTTGGTTTGGGCCGACCCCTCGTTCTATCCTAGCGAGTTGCCCAAATGGTATCACTGCGCCTGAAGGGGTAACCACTGGCATTGTTTCGAGCTGCTCGGGAATATTCCATTCTTCGGTGCGCAGTAATATATCCAACCGTGACTCTTTGTGAAAAAACTCACCTAACCATAAGCCATTACCAAACGCTCGTAGCGTTCGAGATAGAGACTCTCGAGTCAAACCTACCTCAGCTAGTCTGCGATCATTCGGAATCAAACGCAATTCGGGCGAGACAATTTGCGGATCCGGATTCAAGTTAACCCGACTGCCTGGCAGGCTT
>JBLHME010000053.1:0-21970 GCA_047623225.1 Cryomorphaceae bacterium | reverse complement strand
GACGAAGAAGTTGTTCTGAAACCCAGTGCCATAGGTGGGGGTAATTGGCCGCCCAGTTCCTATAATCCAAGTGCCGGCTTACTTTACACATGCTCCAATGACCTAATGGGCGTGTTTGTGAGAACCCATGAACAGGAACCCGTGGCGGGTGAAAAATATACCAATGGCCGATCCGGGGGAACACCGATTCCCTTAAACGGCATATTTTCAGCGATGGATATGACCACTAATAAAGTTGTATGGAGTCAGCGCTGGAAGGACAGTTGCTGGAGCGGCTCTATTAATACCGCGGGTGATTTGGTTTTTGTCGGACGCAACGACGGTGACTTAACGGCATTGGATTCTAATACGGGTGATCAATTGTGGAGTTTTCAAACCGGTGCGGGTGTTAATGCACCTGCTACAACGTTTGAACACAAAGGCAAACAAAAAGTGGTTGTGTATTCCGCGGGCAACCTGTTTGCGGGTACGCCTGCAGGAGACAGTGTGTGGTTATTTTCTCTGGATGGGAAAATGGAGCCAGATCGCTCACCAGGTTCTGATTCCATTCCTAGTGTCGCCATTGAGCAAGCTAACCTTAAGGAGGGTAAAACGGTTTATTCCACCTATTGTTTGCAATGTCATGGTAAAGACGGCGGCGGCGGTCACGGTGTTGGCCCAGATATTACAGCCATCATGTCGGCTGATGTTGTTGCTTTCACCGCTACGGAAGGTAAAGGCCAGATGCCATCTTTCAAAGAGGTACTTTCTCGCTCGCAATTACGTGATGTTGCGGTATATGTAACGCAGGAATTGAAAAAATAAATTTTCAATGGATATAGCAGTTTTCTGCCACTTCGCAGAAGAGGCTTTATGTAAAACTACTGGTTACAAGAAGCAGGGGGCAAGCGGGGTGTCAAGTTTTGCATCGTGCACGGCACTTGATGAAAAAAATTGGTGACTACTTTGGTGTTCATTACCCAACCGTGAGTCGAGCAATTAGTAATGCACGATGCAAGACCTGACACCCAAGTTTCTTCAAATAACAAACACACAACTTCATCAAGGGTCTGCTCGGTATAGGAAGGATAACCCCCTATTCCACTAAATCAATAAGTATCAGCCAGCCCAAAACGTCGTCATTTCCTTTGAAAATAGCCTCATCCGGGCGCAATCTACCTGCCTCTACGAGCAGCAAACATGCCCCCTAGTGTCACATGGGTCGGTCACATGGGTCACATGTTCTCATCGCTCAACCTTCTGGTTATATCTGAAATAGCACTCGATACACCGCCATAATGCTGAAGCCTGAAATGCTCGGCTATATCACTCAAACGATGGTCGCCTACCTGCTATGCGACTTACATAGCAACTTTTCTAGGAGTATTACTAGCGCCTCAACCTTTGGCAGACTTTGTCAAAAATTCAATCTTCGTGTCAAAGTAGACTGCTACCGCTGAAACTAATTCAGCGATCATAGGCTTACCCAAGTGTACTCACGCGCATAGCGAGTGTCTCCTGTCGACAGTTGGTAAAGGCCATACATCAAATTCAAATGCCCCTTGTACATAATATTCTGCACTGAAATTGGGTCACTGCCGAAACCGCGATCGGTGAAGTCACTCCATACCTTTTTGGACTTCATCTTCCAGATCATCATATCCATCAATGCTTGATACTCAGGGCGGTGTTGCGGGTCAATGATCATTGCTGACGGCAGACCATATGCAGCAAAGGCGATTGAATACTTCCAGAAATGCTGTTGCTCGGTATTCCAACCAGCAAAATCGTCGCCGCTCAGCGACAATTTGAAAAAGGATTCAGTAACGCTGCGAAGCTGACCGACTTCATCGCTTTGTAATTGCCGCGCCGGCGGCACATTAAAATAATTGGCGGTATTTGGCATACCAAACGGCAAAAATGTAATTGCCGACCAAACACCTAAACCAACAACAAACATAACGCTCAGCGCTACCAGCTTTTTCTTATGTGATTTTTTGCTCATTGCTATAAATGGATAATGTGTCTATTAAACATCTAAGAATTATTAACCAGGCAAATTCTCCACTTCAAGCCTAGTTCCTGTCGGATGTCTTCTTCTCAGGAATAACCCGATAAAAGGTCTCGCCGTCCTTGATGAATCCAAGCTGACTGCGCGCACGCTCCTCTAAAGCCTCTTTGGCCTGCTTTAGTTCGGTTACCTCAGAGTGGAGTTGCTCGTTTCGCTGACTGAGAACATTGTTGCTGGTTTGTTCTTGGTCTATGTTGCTACGTAAAGACCATAGCTGAAAAACACCATGTGAGCCAAACCACAACTGAGCTTGAAAGATAATCAGCAATACAAACAAAATGGTGGCAATTAGTTTCATACGCTTATTCTACATCGGCAATTGAATCTACAACATAACTAAATAGTGCGTAGGCAAAGCGCTATTGAGATACAGCGCATAACGAACAATCCACCAAAAGCATTTAACTCAAGCCGTTGAACCCATTAGGAATTTATTATAAGGTGTCTGGCCCGAATTTTATTTAGAACCACCAATTAGATGAAATTAACAGCCAGTATCGAACAGCATTGTAGTGATACAAGATCAACACAATAATCGGAACACATCGGAGAGCGCAAATAATGAGCGCAAATAATGAGCACAAACATGAAGCACAAAATTCTAGCAACAACCACCCTTATGCTTTTAAGCTTTGGCACAAGTACTTGGGCGGCCGACAATGGCGGCACATTCTTTGGTAAAGAAGCGCCGGGGAAATGGATTATTGGCGCTAAAGCCGGAAAAATAGATCCAAAAATTAAGTCTATCGATAACGCTGACACGGTTGGCATTGTGTTAGGTTATAAGTTCGCCCGCGCGGTAGGCGGCAATGGTTCATCAACATTTGAATTTGAATATCTTAGCAGCGATGAATCAGCCATCAACGACACCTCCGTTTACGAAGCCGATGTTATTAACGGCTTCTTTACTTATCGAACCGCTGGTGACTTGTACCTGAAACTTAAGGCAGGCGTTTCCTACGCTGACATAGCGGTGAAAGCGCTAGGAGAGCCAAACATTGATCTCGACGACGTTGCAATTGCTGGCGGCATTGGGCTTGGTTACCATATTGGGGACTATGGCGTTATTGAAGTAGAGTATCAAACAGACACAGGAACGGCAGATCTAGGTATCTTTTCTGTGAATGCCTTATTGGAATTCTAATTCCAGAATTGAAGACTCTAATGCGTTGAAGACTCTAATGCGTTGAAGACTCTAATGCGTTGAAAACACGCATTGTCAAAAAGCCCTGCTCTGCGGGGCTTTTTTTATTTATGACAAACGCAAATCGCCGACGATATCGTCAACATCTTCGATACCAACCGCAATCCGGATCAAGCCTTCAGTAATTCCTACTCGAGTTTTCTCAGAATCGGACCATCGCGCGTGTGTGGTTGTGAACGGATGAGTGATCGTGGTGCGCGTGTCACCAAGGTTCGCAGTAATTGATAATAGCTCGGTACTATTTATTAGATTCCATGCGGCTTCGCGACCGCCGTTTAGCTCAAACGATACTATTGCCCCAGGCTTGCTCTGTTGCTGCTGTGCAAGTTCATATTGAGGGTGGTTAGATAATCCAGGGTAATGAACGCAATGCACTGAGTCTAATTGAACTAGGTGCTCTGCAAGTATTTGAGAGTTGTCAGAGGCCTGATTTACACGCAATGACATGGTTTCAAGACCTTTGAGAAAAACCCAGGCATTGAAAGGACTCATGGATGGGCCCGCAGTCCGCATAAAAGAGAATGCAGTTTCGCCGACAAACTCTTGGTCGCCCACTATCGCTCCGCCAATACAACGGCCTTGGCCGTCAATAAACTTAGTAGCGGAATGCATTACCACATCTGCTCCTAGCTCTAACGGCCTTTGCAAAACTGGAGTACAAAAGCAGTTGTCTACTACAACTTTGATGTCTGGGTTATAGGAGTGAGCCAATTCTGAAATTGCAGCAATATCACCAATCTCGGTTAGTGGGTTAGTCGGCGTTTCGAAAAAAACCAGCTTAGTATTGCCCCTCAGGGCAGTTTTCCATGCTCCTAAGTCACTCAGGTCTACAAAACTAGTTTGCACCCCAAAATCACCCATCACCTTGGTTAGCAACATTCGACTAGCGCCGAATATTGAATGCGACGAAACTATATGATCGCCGGCCTTCAGGGCACTCATACATATGGTCAGCATGGCGGCCATTCCTGACGCTGTTGCCAAACAAAACTCACCGCCTTCTAATGCGGCCAGACGCTCTTCGAAAGTTCGAACAGTTGGATTGGTAAATCGAGAATATACGTTACCTTCTTCTTGATACGAAAAACGCCGCGCTGCTTGTTCTGCCGAATCGAACACAAAGCTAGACGTCGCAAAAATTGGTTCGCTATGTTCAGATTCCGAACTGCGAACTTGGCCAGCACGAACGGCCTGGGTAGCGGGCTTGTATTGCTTGGAATCTACCATTGCTAAGCTAATTTGATATTTGGCTGACGTCTCGCAGCTCAGATGGCAGTGACTCGCTGTCAATCTTGGCACCGTCACGACGGGCATGTTCAAGCTCGTCGAAATAGGTCTGATCCACATCGCCAGTAACATATTCTTTGCTAAAACAAGAAGTATCAAATTCAGTAATCTGTGGATTACCTTCACTGGCGGCATCAATTAGATCGTTTAGATCTTGATAAAATAAACGGTCTGCGCCAATTTGGATCTGGATTTGCTCTACCGTTCGATTGTTAGCAATAAGCTCTGATGCCGAGGGCATATCAATACCATATACGTTAGGGTAGCGAACCGGTGGCGCTGCTGAAGCAAAATAAACCTTCTTGGCTCCAGCATCGCGCGCCATTTGCACTATCTGCTTAGAGGTAGTGCCACGCACGATGGAATCATCCACCAGCATCACGTTTTTACCTTTAAACTCTAAGCCAATAGCATTTAGTTTTTGCCGAACCGACTTTTTGCGCTCTTCTTGACCTGGCATAATGAAGGTTCGGCCTATATAGCGATTTTTAATAAAGCCTTCACGGTAGCGCACACCCAGAATTTGCGACATTTCTAATGCAGAGGTTCGGCTTGTGTCTGGAATAGGGATCACCACATCTATATCGTGATCAGCCCACTCTCTCCTTATCTTTTTAGCGAGTTTCTCGCCCATACGCATGCGCGTGCGGTAGACCGAAATACCATCGATCATTGAATCAGGCCTGGCTAAGTAGACTTGCTCGAAAATACAGGGAGCGTAGCGCGCATCGTCTACGCATTGATGCGCCTCGAATTCTCCTTCGAGTGGCAGGATTACCGCCTCACCTGGTCTAACATCAGCGATTACTGTAAAGCCCTGGCTATCGAGAGCCACGCTCTCAGAAGCGACCATATATTCACGACCCAAATGAGTATCGCGATAACCATAGATTAGCGGCCTAATTCCGAATTTATCACGAAACGCCACAATCCCAACGCCCATAATATAAGCCACCACGGCGTAACCACCACTACAGCGTTTAAACACGCCCTCGACGGCCTTAAAAATATGTTGGTTGCTTAGGGTGTAATTACCAGTACCCAAGGTGTTATAGATTTCGTGGGCGAGCACATTGAGTAGGATTTCTGAATCCGACGATGTGTTCACATGGCGTAAATCATCCTTAAATATTCTGCTACGCAATTTGTCGGCATTAGTTAGATTGCCGTTGTGTGCCAATGCAATTCCAAATGGAGAATTTACGTAAAACGGTTGTGCTTCGGCGGGCGAATTAGATCCGGCTGTAGGATAGCGACAATGTGCAATGCCTACATTTCCACTAAGCCGCTTCATGTGCCGAGTGAAGAAAACATCCTTAACGAATCCATTATCTTTGCGAAGATTGATAAATCCGTTGTCGTCACAAGTGAGAATACCAGCAGCATCTTGACCGCGATGTTGTAGCACGGTGAGTCCGTCATAGAGACCGGTGCTGACTGGCGCTTTGCCAACAATTCCTAATACACCACACATATTAGCTGCTCAAGGTATCTGGTAACCAGTTAGTTTTGAACAAATAGTCTTGATGACATAGTCGTTCAGATGCTCAGAATCATACATCATTTAGAAGTCGTTTATAACGGTTGAATCACGCAATATAAGGAATTTGCGACGGTCGCTAATTAAGTCTCGGTTGCCGATGGGGCTGGAAGACTTTCTAAGGTTTTTTTAATCGCCTTATCTTGAAGAGTTTCACCAGACTCAGGGTCGCTTTGCCAATCTTTAGGCATTAATGCTTCGACATAGTTTGCAAATGGCACAAATCTAGAGAGGTATTGAGCGTTCTTCCACCAATCACTATTCTCCATCCCCAAACCCCTAGTCACAATAACGATGGCAACCACAATGGCCGCCGCACGTAGCGCACCAAAACCGATGCCCAGCACTCTATCAGTACCTTTAATTGGTCCACGCACAAACACTTTGATGATGATGTAGCTCACCAAGGCAAACAAGAAAAGTGTGCCGATAAAGATTAACGAAAACCCTGCCCATTTACGAAATTTTAAATTTGGTATTTCAATGTACTGCCCAAGAAAATCTCCGACCTGCACACAAAACGTCATGGCAAGCCAAATGGCTACGATCCAAGAAATAATTGATAACGATTCTTTGATAAAACCGCGCATTATTCCAAGCAGTACTGACACTAAAAAGATTGCTGCAATAATCCAGTCAAATCCGCCCACAATATTGTCCTCGTATGTAAATTAGGTGAGTCGAGCGCTATGGATAAGCTCGAATAAATCCAGCTTCGCCAGTTTGATCTGCCAAGCGCGACATTGTTTTGGCTGCGTCCACCCGCTGAGCAAATGGGCCCAGCCAGACGCGAGTGCCAGTTGCTTTGCCACGATTGGTATCTACAACCGTGACCGAAGGGGTAAAACCTTTGCTTTTCAAATCTTGCACCACTTTCTGTGCGCCTTTTCTATTTTCGAACAGCCCAACTTGCACCACCCAACCGATTTCAACCTTAGGTTTACTAGCTGGTGGTGGCTTTTGCGCAGCCTTGCTCGCTACAGCTTCAGCGGCAACCGTCTCGGCTTCCAGCGCCGCAGCTAATTCTGATTCAATTTCAGCTTGTCGACTTGCTTTCTGCGCTGTCGCTTGAGCCGTTTTGGGTGCAGCTTGTGTATTGTCGCTAGTGCTCTTTTGCGCTTTGGCTTGCTCCGCTACACGGGCAGCTTCAAGTTCTTGAGCTTTGTCCTTGTCAATGCGCGACTGCGCTGCCGATTTATCTTGTCCGGCGCTGTTATCCTGTGAGGCGGTGACTTTATCTACTGATTTCGAGTCAAGAGGCGTGATTTTAGAAATATAGACTTCTTCTTCAATCGGCGCCTGCTCCGCAATTGAGGCTAGTAGTTCGTCTTCAATATCGCTGGGGCTGGTATTGAGCAACTGCTCAGCCTGCACAGCTGCAACCGCAACGTTATTTGCATCGCTTGCAGGGCCAAGCAACCAAGGAACAACCAAGGCACCAAAAAACAGCAAGAAGCCAGCGCCTGCGATACGGTGTTTTAGTACAAAAGGCTCTTTGGCCTCAGAATCTGTTTGTTTTGCGTATGCCATCGAAAAAACTATAACTGTTTAACAAGCATCCCCTTTTGCGTTTTAAACGCGAAAATGTCTGTACTAAAGAGCTGATGCTGACGCGGTAATCCACTTACCCCACCAAGCCTCTGGCTCGAACGTGCGCAAGTATATCACCTGCAATATAAAACGACCCGAAAACAAGCAAAAGGTCATCACTTTTTAATGCGTTGAATGCAGCGTTAAAGGCCGACTCTACATGGTTATAAGTGTTGCTAACATTCAAGCTCTCAAGCCCCGATTGTGCAGCTAACTGAGCCGCCACAAAACCAGCCTTAGCGCCTCGCTCAGCATGAATGGTGGCAAAATGCCATTCATCAACTGTGCTGGCCAGAAGCCTTAAACTGACTCCAATTTCTTTGTCTTGCAACATGCCAACCACGGCAAGTACACGCCCTTGACAGTTTAAATCTTGCACAAACTCGTTTAATCGCATTGCCGAGCTTTCATTGTGTGCAACATCCAGTATCACTGTGGGTTCCGATTGCAAAACTTGGCAGCGCGCTAGCAGCTGAGCATTGTGCAGGCCTTGACGGACATCGCTCACGGTTACAGGCAAACATGCCTTTAATTGCATAAGCGCCATTAAGGCGCAAGAAGCGTTGCTCAATTGCACTCCCGCCTGACCGAAGGGCAGCGGTAGCGCTGCAAAACTAGCACCACCAGCAACCCAATCCCAAACATCACTTTGCGGTTCATGCCGATAAGAAAACTGTGCGCCAAGATTAAGCATTGGAGCGCCAATGTCTGCACAATGCGATTGTATTGCCACAGGAGGATTAGTAATACCGACCACACAAGGCTTAGCTGCCCGCGCCACGCCCACTTTTTCACGGGCAATCTTTTCTATTGTATCGCCCAGCCAAGCGGTATGGTCAATGGCAATTGATGTGATGACCGAAACATCTGCATCGAGAATATTGATTGCGTCTAAACGTCCACCTAGCCCAACTTCCATTATCGCAACATCAACCTCAGCAACCGCGAATAGGTCTATCGCTAAAAGCGTGCCAAATTCGAAAAAGGTGATGGGAATACTAGCTCTAGCTGCTTCAATTTTTTTAAACGAAGCCAATAGAGCGTTATCATCAACGTCCTTACCATCTATATTGTAGCGTTCTTTAAAGTCGACCAAGTGCGGTGAAGTAAACTTACCTACTCGATAGTTTGCACTGCGCAATACCGACGCCAGCATCTCAGCCGTGCTGCCCTTGCCGTTGGTGCCGGCGATGGTGATTACAGGATAAGAAATAGACTCGGGGTACAAGCGCAAATACACCTCGCGAACGCGTTCGAGGCTCAACTCTATCTCACGGTAATGGAGGGTTTGGATATAATCCACCCACTCGGACAGGCTACGTTCGCTCATACAGCTTTACCGGCCAATTGAACGTAATACTCTGCCCAATTGCGATAAATCCTTTATCCCAGGCGAAGTTTCAATTCCACTGTTCAAATCAACCGCATAGGGTTGAACTGCTTGCACCGCGTGCGCAACATTTTGTGCCGACAAGCCGCCCGCCAATATCAGTTTGTGGCTACTAGAGGGCCAGAGATCCAAGCTCAGCTCCTTCCCAGTACCGCCATGCTGCCCTGCCACGTAGGGGTCGAGCAACAAAGCCCTAGCGCTATCAAACTGTTGTACCTCATGATCTACCTGATCCTTTGACTCAGCTCGAATAGCTTTTATGTAAGGTATGCAAAGCGTCTCAGCGAAATCTCGGCTTTCTTCGCCGTGCAACTGAAGTAAATCTAAACCAACGTTTTCAGCAATGAAACGGATTTGAGCCGCTGGACAATTCACAAACACTCCCACCAAACTTACAAATGCGGGTACTCGTTTGCGAATCGCTAAGGCTTGCTCAAGTTCTATACGCCGCGGGCTATCAGCGTGCAATATCATGCCGATTGCGTCAACACCTAAATCGACCGCAGCGCTGACTTGCTCGGCTTGGGTCATTCCGCAGACCTTAACTCTGGTTCTTTTACTAGACATAACGATTAACGGGCTATTCTCCCCAGTATGCGACTTTGCGTTTTTGACTGGGTAGTTCAAACTCGCTTGGATATTCAACTCCAACCAAATATAAACCATTTGGTTGGGCGGTTGCACCTGCCTTTGTACGGTCTTTGTGCTCTAACACTTCAGCCATCCAATCAACTTTACGTTCGCCAGCACCAACCTCAATCAAACTACCCGCTAAATTGCGCACCATGTGTTGTAAAAAAGCGTTGGCAGTAACATCAAACCAAATCCAATGGTCTTTTTGCTGCAATTCAAAATGAAGTAAGTTACGCACTGGTGAATGGGCTTGACAGCCAGCGGCTCTAAAGGAGCTAAAATCATGCTCGCCTAACAAACACTCTGCCGCCATAGTCATATTTAGACTATCAAGCTCACGATGTTCGTGGGTAACAAAATGTCTGTACAATGCGCTTTTGATTGGTGCGTTGTAGATAATAAAACGGTAAGAGCGTGACAACGCAGCGAATCGAGCATGAAACTCGTCGTTAACTGGGCATACCCAAAGCAGCCTTACATCGCGGTCGAGAAAGCGATTGGTACCACGACACCATGCAAAACTTGATCGCTCTGCATCTGAGTCAAAGTGAATGACCTGGTGGCTTGCGTGCACCGCACGATCGGTTCGCCCCGCAGTAATAATAGTGGTGACTTGATCAGCCACCTTACTCAGCGCTGCCTCTACAGCTTCCTGTACTGTGCGCACATCGTGCTTTTGCGTCTGCCACCCACTAAACGCAGAGCCGTCATATTCAACACAAGCTGCATATCTCATAATTGTGGAAACAAACTATTTATGATTTAACTAACGAAACCAGCCCGCACTTAATAAAGCGCGGGCTGGTTCCAGTTTATGATGTAAGCGAAAGACTGAGGTCAGCGGCGAACTGCCGAGATGTTTCAACCCAAGCATGTTGAGATACCTTAAGCGATAGCGGCCAATAGAGCGTTAGCGTCAGTCAAAACCTCTACCGAATTGTCACTATTTTCAACAATATCATTTAATATTTTACGCGCGCCATCTTCATCACCCAGATCAACAAACACCTTTGCCAATTCATATTGGGTACGAGCTTCGTCGTAATCAGCGTCTATTTCCATGTCGCTCACTTCCTGAACATCGCGAAGGCTACGCTCTTCAGAGTCATCAGAATCGAAAGAATGTTCAACTAAGGTGGGCGAATTATCAAGCTCCACGCTATCAACTTCTAATTCATCGCTTAGATCAATTTCGACTGAATCGGAAGCGACTAGTTCAAGCAACGATTCTCCATCTTCGCCATCTAAATTTAGCGCATCGATCTCAACCTCATCGAGCTCACTAATCTGACTGCGACCATCGTCAAAATTGATCAGATGGATGGAATTATCATTATCACCATCAAGCGCATTGCCAATAGCTTCAGACGGATCTTCTATTTCGTCAATTTGATATTCAACGTTATCACCCATCACTGAAATTTTTTCAACCGCATTTTGAACTTTTGAAGTTGCCTCTTGCCCCACAGGTTCTATCTCTTCGACTTCTTCTAGTTTTTGCTCAACGAGGCTGCTTTCGGGAACACTATCGTTAACCAGCGAGGCCGCCGCAAAATCATCTGGAGATAAATCAAACAACGGATTATCCGCCGCTACTTCTTTACCCATTTTGCAAACATCTTGCCAAACTTCAGCCGGTAACTGCTGGCGCTGAGAATACAATTCTTCAGCTACACGCTCAAAACCTTCTGCATTTTGATTTTTATGATAGAGCCCTAGCAATTTATGCTTGATGTCATAACGTTCAGGATTGCCGGTCACACCATCAAGTAACACTTCTTCGGCTTGCTCGTCACGCCCATACGCAATGTAAACATCCGCTTCGGCGATGGGGTCTACTTCATCAGCTTGCACCACAGCATCGCTGTCGCTGTATACGGTAAGGAAAGAGGTTTCTTTATCAGGGCCTTCATCATCTTTTCCAACGCTTGGTTGCGATAGAGATGCAGACATAGAGGCCGAGACTGAACTATGGTCATCAATGCTTTGTGAGTTAGTTTCAATCGACATCATGCTAATCTCGAATTCTTCATCAGCGCGTCTACGCCGCATAATCAACAGCACAATGCCACCAACCAACAGCGCTCCAATACCAGCAAGGATTTTCCACATGCCGTCAGCAAACAAAAAGTTACTGATTTTCTGCATAAAGCCTGGCTCAGGCTTTGCTGGCGCAGAGGTTGGTTTAGCAGAGACTGGAGCTGCTTTGGACAAGGCTAGCGCAGTGCTCGACGCATCGGCAACATCTGTCATCGCCTCGACACCATCGCTTGACTGGTCAGAAGCTAGGTCAGTGTTTGCTCCGCCAGCACCCGCTTCTTCGAGCAAGCTGTCGACAAACTCGGAGTCAACAACCGTTTCAGCCGTGCCGAGATTTTCAAATTCAGCGACATCATAAAATTCATCACCCGATGTATCAGCGGATAAGTCTGCGCCTGCATTATTTTGTGCCGCTAGAGTAGCTTCCACGTTGGCAAGGTCGGCATCTTCAATGCTGAGGTTCATCAGACGATTCATGTCCGCCAACTGGCCTTCCAATATAGAGATACGCTCGGTCAACTCCTGATTCTCAATTGACCCTGATGCCAAGGAAGTTTGTAACTCGGTGATTTGTTGACGTAACGCAACCACTTCGCCGGCACTAGTATCGCCAGCGCCATCGGAAACAAAGGAGTCAGTGGTGCCACTTGATCCAACTTGAAAATTATCCACAGCCGCAGAACCTGAGGACGAGAATACAGAGTCATCGTCTGAGTCAGAGGAAAATGAATCGCTCTCAAAGCTGTACTCATCTTGACCAACTTTAATTGCGTCACTCTCGCGTGATACAAGTAAAGACGGATCCCATTCTCGTAGTTGGTTGCGAAAGAAAATTTTACTCTGCTCAACATCAACCGCACGAATCACGTTTAGATCAGCAATATTCAAAATTGAACCCATAATTAGGCCATTGATGTTGCCGCTAATAAAGCTACCCTGGTTTTCCTCAAACATCACCTGCATGATTTGGTAGATACTTAGATCTGGGAATTGGCGTTGTAATTCTTGCGCGATAACGCTCAAAGACTCACCGCTGGTAACTGGACCATATTGCGCATCAGTAGATTGAGTGACGAGGATCGAGTCTGAGCCTTGGCTGCTTGAACCTTCAGTAACTGCATCACTGACAGCTTCAGGCTCATAATATTCGTCTGAATCAGTATTTGTAGGCGTGTCGTCGTAACTCGGTTCAGCAACGGCAGGCTCTTGGTTGGCTACTGGCTCCTCGCCATAAATTGGTTCGGGATCAGATATTTCTGAGTCAACTATTTCGCTCTCATCAACTGCATCGATATCATAACTATCAATGGTGCCGGTTGCGTACGATTGGTCGGTTCCCACTAACTTGGGTTCGGCCAGTAAAGTAGGTGCTTGCGCTGCATAAACAGGAGGGTCAATCAGCGCGGTGTATTCACGTAAGAAACTTCCACCAGTCCAATCCACACGAACCAAAAAATGGATGAATGGTTCTTTAATTATCACGTCTGCGCTGTTTACCCGCAGTATCATTGAACTACCATCTCGCTCTACCGATAAGCTGATGTCTCCGAGATAACTTGGGTAATCAATGCCTAAGTTTTCAAAGTCTGCTGACGAAGCAATTGATGCTCTCACACTATCGATATCGTCACCACGACTGGTACGAAGCTCGATCACCCCTCGCAGAGGTTCATCCAAATTAGATTGAACTTCGAGAGTTCCTAACCCTAAGGCAGATAATTCAGCAGAGGCGAACAGCACTAATGCCGTAATGCCCGCTAGCTTAAAGTTTGCAAGGGTAGGGTTTGCAAAAACCTTTAATCGGTTGGCCATATAGATGAGCTCCAAGCCCCCTACTTTCGTTAATTTCTACAGATCAAGCAAAAGATGGAGATTGATTTTTTTATTAAGTTTTAGGTAGTTAGCATCGTATTGTAACAAAATACATCAATTTTTAGCAAATCTGTAGTCTATTCACAACAAAACCTCAATGCCCGGGTTATTTCAATCTATAGGTAATCTCGAACCAAACACTCAGCTATCTGCACACTATTTGTTGCAGCGCCTTTGCGCACGTTGTCAGCGACTACCCATAGATTTAGTCCGCGAGGGTGGGAAAGGTCCTCACGGATACGGCCAACATAGACAGGGTCTGTGCCAGCAGCATCGGTCACGGCAGTGGGATAGGCACCATCTTGGTGCTCATCAATAACCACTATGCCTGGGAAATTACTAAGCAATTCTTTGGCTTGCTCAGCGGTGATTTTATCTCGTGTTTCAATGTGTAAAGCCTCTGAATGGCCAAAAAACACCGGAATACGTACAGCGGTTGGATTGACCTCAATAGAATCGTCTGCCATGATTTTTTTAGTCTCCCACACCATTTTCATTTCTTCTTTGGTATAGCCATTATCCATAAACACATCAATCTGCGGTATCGCATTGAACGCAATCTGCTTGGGATACACTTTAGTCTCGACCTTCTTAGCATTTAGTAACGCGGCTGTTTGACTTGCCAGCTCCTCCATAGCAGGTTTACCAGAGCCCGAAACAGCTTGATAGGTACACACATTTATTCGCTCAATACCAACCGCATCATAAATAGGTTTCAAGGCAACCAACATTTGAATCGTAGAGCAGTTCGGGTTAGCAATAATATTAGTGGCTTTGTATTGCGCTATCGCCTCAGGGTTAACCTCGGGCACAATTAAAGGTTTATCATCGTCGTAGCGAAAGCGTGAGGTATTATCAATCACCACGCAACCAGCCGCGGCGGCTTTGGGGGCGTATTGCGCAGATATAGAGCCGCCCGCTGAAAACAAGGCAATCTGTGCCTGACTAAAATCAAATTCAGCCAAATCTTGGATTTTGATCGTCTTACCTTTGAAAGTTTTAACTATGCCAGCAGACCGAGCACTCGCTAGCAAGTGCAGTTCACCCACAGGGAATTCCCGCTCTTCAAGGACTTCAAGCAAAGTTTCACCCACGGCACCTGTCGCGCCAACGATGGCTATATTAAATAAACGAGATTGGTCTGTCATTCTATAACTCTGGATACAACTTGGCGTAAAACTAGGCTGTAAGTTTAAAAAAGTGTAAGTTTAAAAAGCTGTAAGTTTAAAAAGCTGCAGGTTTAAAAATGGATATCAATAGCGTAATTTGACAGCACTAGCAGTACGCGTTACGGTTGATTGAAATCATGTACAAGGTATTTCACGATGTACAGCCGCGCAATTCTAACATAGCTATAGAGGTAGTAAGAAGCCTAAATGAGCAAGCATTTCGAAGGTTTTCAAGAACATTCAGGTCGAGCAATTTCATTTTTCGATTTTTGGCTATTTATTGCCGATCAGCTAGGCGATTCAAGGCTGCGGATTAACCAAAATGCTGACACTATTCACCATCTAATTGATCTAGGCAGCGATCACACTCCACAGCTGCGCAAAGCAATCATTCAGAGTTACAAACGAAGCCGATGTTATCACCTACGGGCGCCAATAGACTTAATTGCTGTCTTGGATATTTTGGGTGAAACAGCTTACGAGTTGCAAGGCAAGCAGCTTGACGACTTGTTGGATATTGAGCTTCTTGAGGAAATAGCCTGGTATATAAGCGAACGGTTCGGAGCCATCATTACCGCGCAACTGGGTAGATCAGAATCAACAAGTCTGAGCCAAGAGCGCAAACAAACAGCTACCTGCAAAGTTGTTTCTCTGCCGAATGAAAAAATTAGACGACTTAACGCTCGGCTCTAATACTTACCTGATTTGATACCTGCTTGGCTCTACATGAGTCGAACAAGATGGCGATTAAGAAGTAATGCTGGTGCACTAATTATCCCCGATTACTACAGCTCATAGATGTTCAGCCTTGCCTTAGCCCTCACTGATTTAGATTCGTCACCCAACTTCGCCTGTTCCAGCTTGGCGACAAGTGGCTGTCTAATCAGTGCATTGATATCGACTGTGCAGCGCACGGCTTGCTCTGAGAACAGTGTTGTCAGTTTAACGTCGGTGTCAAATTGTGAAGTTTCTCTGACAACCGCTAATAATGTGTAGAAATTAGCGCTACGGTCAGTTGGCGGAAAACTGCCTTAGCTTGCCTAAACTATTGGCTTATAGATGATTGGGATAGTGTGATTTAGCATTATAGGCTGTTGATTATATTAGATTAAATTTTTTTCTCTGTGCCTGGAAATCCCTGAGCCAATTTTGTGCAAACGAATTACATTCCCTCCAGGCTATTAAGTAACTCCAATAGTTGCTCCTCGCTAAGCATTTCTAAGCCCAGTTCTTGGGCCTTTGTTGCTTTGCTGCCTGCGTCTGTACCAACCACAACCATACTGGTTTTCTTAGAAACACTGCCTGTCACTTTAGCGCCCAAAGACTGCAAACGCTTTTTTGCTTCGGAACGGCCCATGGTTTGCAAAGCGCCCGTCAACACCACAGTTTTTTCAGCTAATGGCAAACTTGAAGGATCAGGCAAATCCTCGACATCAATCTCGGCATACATCAAACCGCGTTGCTGCAAGCTGTGAACTATTGCCGAATTATTATCATCATTAAAGAACTGCACTATGCTCTTCGCCACAATTGGGCCAATATCTGGTAACGCCTCCAGCGCATCGGCATCAGCTTTGGCCAAAGCCTCGAGATTACCAAAGCTATTTGCCAATTGCTCGGCAGTAGTTTCTCCGACTTGAAGTATTCCTAGTGCGTAAATCAGCCTATCGAGTTCGCAGGATTTGCTCGCATGTATTGAATCAATTAATTTCTGTGCCGATTTGCCAGCAAAACCTTCAAGTTGTAAAACTTGCTGATATTCGAGAGCATATATATCCGCGACATTATTTATCAGTTTTTGATCAACCAGCAAATCAACAATCCGCTCGCCTAAGCCATCTATATCCATGGCTTTGCGTGACACAAAGTGTTTAATACCCTGCTTAACTTGTGCAGCACATATTAGCCCTCCACTGCAGCGTGCAATAATGCCCTCGGCAACCACCTCAGAATGGCATACTGGGCAATGACTAGGAAACTCAAAAGCCACGGAGCCTGCAGGTCGCTTTTCCAAATTAACTGAAACAATCTGAGGAATAACATCCCCAGCCCTGCGAACAATAACCGTGTCTCCAACCCTTACGCCCAAACGTTCTATCTCAGATTGATTGTGCAGAGTAACATTGGATACAGTAACGCCACCCACGAACAGCGGTTCTAATCTCGCAACAGGTGTAATTGCCCCTGTGCGACCGACTTGAACATCAATATCGCGGACTATAGTACTCTTTTCTTGTGCGGGAAATTTGTGCGCCAATGCCCATCGAGGCGCTTTGGCGATATAACCGGCCGAGCGCTGCCAATCCAAGCGATTTAATTTATACACGATTCCGTCAATTTCATAATCGAGCGTTGCGCGTTGCTCTGACAAGTCTCGAAAGTACTCTATGCACCCCTGCGCACCCCTAACTGGCGACAGCAAAGGGCAGATAGGAAACCCCAGATCCCCAAGTTTTTTTAGCGCCTGGTCGTGGGTGTCAGCAAACTGTTGGTCGCTATTCACACCCATGGCGTAAATAAACACATCCAAGGGCCTGCTTGCGGTAATTTTGCTGTCAAGTTGACGCAGTGCGCCAGCAGCTGCATTGCGCGGATTTACAAATAGTTTTTTGTCCTGTGCACGTTGCTCATCATTGAGTTTGGCAAATCCAGCGTGTGACATAAAAACTTCACCACGCACTTCTAATCGTCGTGGAGCAGTGCCGGCTAAACGCAGTGGAATAGAACGAATGGTTTTGACATTTTGACTAATGTCCTCGCCTACCCGACCGTCGCCTCGCGTTGCTGCGTGAACAAACACGCCATCAACGTACAAAACACTAACCGCCAGGCCATCCAATTTAGGCTCAGCAACATAATCAAATATGGTAGCTTCTGACTGGCCCAGTTCTTTATGTAATCGTCGGTCAAAATCAACTATATCATCGTCACTGAAACCATTGCTCAACGAGCGCATAGGCTGTTCGTGATGAATTTGCTTAAACGCGTCGAGCGGAGCACTGCCCATTCTTTGCGACGGTGAGTCGACGCTGCAAAGCTCTGGGTACTGTGCCTCTAAAGAAGCCAGTTCGATTTGCAATTGGTCATATTCGAAATCGCTAATGACCGGTGCATCTTCGGTGTGGTAGAGCTTATTGTGATGTTCAAGTTGTTTTACTAGCTCCGCATGCTGTTGCTGGCTTTCTCGGGGGGCTTGGTTAACGCTGTTTGACATGGTTAGAAAAGCTTTTTGGAAATAGCATCACCTGGAGAAAGACCATCTTGTTGCATGCTAAAGGCGATATCTGAGATTTGCTGCATCAACACTGAATACGATCGCTGTGTCATTGGCCGCCCACTGCGATCAACTACCTTTCCTTCTAGCCATGTAGCAAGACTATTGGCGTCTTTTACCATCTCTTGAAAAACCGTTTCTGGATCAGCCGTGGCAGGTACATTCATATACGCGACTAAATCATGAACCGGTGTCATCGCGCTGCCAGAAATACCAAAATGACCAGAACCATCGGTACAAGCCAATCTAAACAAAACTGACACATTATTTTTCTGACCCTGGGTTTTCATGAAAATCCCATTTTTGTCAGTGGACATCATCAGGTCTCTGGCACAGCTTTCAATGTCAGCCATTCTAAAGCCCGATTTTGACTTTGGTACTATATTCAAAACAGCCATCGAATCGTAGCGCCGACCAATTTGGTCCAATATTTGCGCCTGCTTGAGTGCTTCATCAATTTGCATAGAGAATTCAAATGGCGCATCAAAGGTATTAGAGAACTCTAATGCCATTTGTTGAAAATCATGCAACTCTTTTTTCGACATCGCGCCATCTCGATCTGCCAATTGAATTGACACACCAAGCTCCACAAAACGGGCCGAAGGTAACTCAAATTCAATATCACGCCAAAGATCGGTCAATTGATTCAAACCATAAATATGAACCTTTCTATGAAATTTAAAATCATGCTTACGAAATAGAGACAAAAGGTTTTGCTGTTCGATGGGCTCTGGGTTATGCACCCGAGCAACTAAGTCGGTCACCACCGCTGACGACTGCTCGTCTACTTTGGGTTTGCCCTCAATATGCTCTGATTCAACGCCACCTGCTTGACTTGGCTGATAGTGGCTTTTTGTAATTGGAGCTTGGTCCATTTTTTCTGCTTTTGGCTGAGTCGCTGGTGCAGATTGAGACCCATTTTTTGGCGATCTCTTTGTCAGCTTTTCCTTAATCGACGTTTTGACTTTTCCGGTTGATCTTGAACCCTTGGCTTTCAAGGTCGCTTTTGACTTACTCGTCTTTTCCTCAGGTCTCGGCACAAAAGAGTCCAAATGAGGCTCCTCAGCCTCTGCTCGCGACTTCCTTTGCTGGAATATCGAATAAGCAACAATGCCCACAAATAGGACCAGACCTATGGAAAAGAAAATATAATACAAATCAGTCATGGACTTAATCTTTCAACATGAGCTATTGAGCCGCCATTGCGGTTGCTTGCGCCACGTCTACTGCGACCAAACGTGACACACCAGGCTCAGCCATAGTGACTCCGACCAAAACATCAGCAACTTCCATGGTAATTTTATTATGAGTAATAAACAGTAACTGAGTTTTTTCACCCAACTGCTTTAACACACCAGCGTAACGCTCTACATTGGCATCATCCATCGGCGCATCCACCTCGTCTAGCACGCAAAACGGTGCAGGATTAAGTTCAAAAAATGCGAACAAGAGAGATACCGCAGTTAACGCTTTTTCACCGCCCGAAAGCAGGGCAATGGTGCTATTGCGCTTGCCTGGCGGGCGAGCCATTACACCTACCCCAGTATCAAGCATGTCGTTGCCTGTGAGCTCTAAATAAGCGCTTCCGCCACCGAACAACTTGGGAAAGAAAGTCTTAAAACCTTCATTTAGGCTGTCAAACATTTCTTTAAAGCGCGTGCGGGTCTCTTTATCGATTTTACCAATGGCATTTTCTAGCGTGCTCATCGCTTCAACCAAGTCAGCATTTTGTTTGTCTAGGTAAACTTTACGTTCAGAGCACTCTTCATATTCATCGATAGCGACCAAATTCACCGCGCCTATTCGTTCAACCTTGCGAATCACTTCGGCCAGCGCCTGCTCCAACTGAGGAATATAAATTTGATCCGGCAGCGCTTGCACTGAAAGCAACATTTCTTCTTGTGTTTTCTGCATCTCCTCGGCAATGGTATCGCGCCGCACCGCCACTTCCTGACGACCCATACGCACACCCTCTAAGCTATCTCGTACAGTTTTTGACTTACGATCAAAACCAATTCTTTGCTTGTCTGCGCTCTGCATTTGGTTCTCAAAATCGGCAAGTGCATTGCGCGCTTTGGATAGATCTTGCTCCACTCCTATCCGATTTTCCAATAAGCCTTGCAGTTGCTCGCGCAGCATCAGAGTGGGGTCTTCATCAGAATCCAAAATACTCGCTAATTCCGTTCTGCGAGCCGATTGACTCTCAAGTTGCGTTGACAAACGGGCAATGCTTTCATTCAAAGAAGCAAAATTCGACTGTATTCTCTCTAACTCAATTTGCTTGGCTTGGCGTTCATCGCGCGCCGTGCGTTCAGCAAGACGCGCCCGGTCTAGCTCACCGGTTAAAGACGCTCTGGTTTCGGTTAACTGCTGGCGCCGTTGGTCAAAATTAGTGGCCAGCTCTTTGGCATCCTGCATTAGCTTGTGCGCAGCATTCACTTCGTCTTTCGATGCAACAAGTTGGTCACTCAATTGCTGTTGCTCAATGAGAAGGTTAGATCGTTGTGCTAATAACTCTGCGCTTCTGGCTTCTATGCGGCCAAGCTGATTGTGCAAATCGCTGCGCTGGTGTGATTTATTGCGATAGTCGCTACGGCTCTGCTCACGCTGATCTTCCAAGACCTTTATGTTCTCCTGCGCTGCCTCTGCCTTAGCTTGAATTTTTTGCATGTCGTGGCTTGCCAAATCAACATTACCCGTGAGCTTTTCAATGCGAGCTTCGCGTTGTAGCACACCACCTTCGGCATTATCCACACCAAACGATGCCCAGTTTGTGCCAATCCAGCAACCATCACGCGTGACGATTGACTCATGCGCTGCAAGACGATGGCGGCTCGACAGGGCTTCAGCCACAGTATCGACCGCATAAACACCATAGAACCAGCCTTCAATCTGTATATCGCGCGCTGTTACTTTGTCGGCCAGCGGATCTAAAGTGTCGCCGTTTTGCCCTAGCGGAGCCGAACTCTGGTCAACCACCCAAACGCGGCCATCTTTAAAATCGCTCATGTCGCCAGACAATTGCTCTAGCTGTTGGACTGATATTGCATTGAGCTGACGGCTTAATACGGTATCAACGGCTAATTCCCAACCGCCATTAACGTTAAGCTTTGAGGCGACGCGCTCATTATCCTTAATGCCGCGCATTTGCAGCCAACGATTTACTTCTTTGTTATCCTCACCAAGAGCTGCTGCCTGCAGAGCTTTTAGCGAATTTAGCTGAGCTGAATCGTCTTGCAGTTTATGCCTAACCAAATTGTAGCGTTCTCTACTATCTTCAAGCTCGGTGCGCATTTCGGTAATATTAAGATCGCGTTCTTGCAAGAACTGTTCCAACTCAAGACACTCTTCATCAATCTTAGAGACCGTGTCTTTGAGTTCATTTATCTCATCAATATTGAGCTTTGAGTTAATCTCAGTAAGGGTATTTGCAACTTGGGTAGATCGCTGGGTAAAGTGATGAATCTGACGATCTTGTTCTTCAATTCGAGCTGATTGAACTTCACGTTCTTTCTCAGGATCCGCCGCATCTCGATTAAGCTGTTCCCATTGCGTTTGCCAATTTAGGAACTCCTCATCAGCAACATGGAACGTAACCCGTGCTTCTTCATAAGATTCCGCCAAGCTCTCAACCAGTGGCGCTAAATCAATTTGTATAACTTCAGTCTCAGCAAGGCGAGTTTGATCAAGCTCCAAAAGCTGCGAAGCCTCGCGCTCTGATTCGGCCAAGCGTTCAAATTCTTCTTGTTGCTGCTGGCGAGTGACTCTTGTGTGCTCTATTGATTGCTCTAAAGCTGCTATTTCTCCACCAACGCCATAATACTGAGCTTGAACCTTGTTCAAAGCTTCGGTAAGTTCAACTTGTTCTTGGCGCATTGCTTCGATTTGCGACTCAACATCTCGTTGTTCAGAGACTTGCGA
>JBLHME010000052.1:0-22749 GCA_047623225.1 Cryomorphaceae bacterium | reverse complement strand
TTTTGGTGCGGCGACAACAACCAACTATCGACTATATCTTGTTTTTATTTTTTGGCGATTTACGTAATCGACTGCAAAAATTTGCCATGCGTGATTTGGGCTTGCTCAAAACCCGAAAGGCGAAAACACAGCCCAGCGCTAGATTTAGCTCGCCTAAAGAAGCGCAAAGTGCCTTCAAACTTCAGTGCTTACAAAGAGACTTTACTCAACAGCCACAACAACTAAAGGAATCTACTGCAACGTATTTGCTCACTGCTTCTCCAGTTGGCGCCATTGCACAGGAGATATACGATAGCCTTTTACTGCGAGTGGGCGCGGAGTTTTCAGGCGACAATAGCGATATGGCAATAAAGTTGTGGCAAGCCAGTAGCGAGCCGCAGGCGACCGAACGCTGGATACGAGAATCGTATCAATATAAAGATCGCGAGCAACTCAAGAACATCATGCGCCAACTGCGTCAACAACAACTTCCAGCTACCAGCAAAATTTTTGTGGAGGATTTTTACGCAAGAAAATACCAAGGAAAACGCACCAGCATCTACACCGACATGCTGCGCGAGACCTCTTGCAAGTTACTCTTAGACGAAGTTTATATCAATGAAGTAGAAGAAGGCGCTATCCAGCATTATCGTCGCAACGGGTCATTAGCTTACTTCACAGAAAACCGCCATTGGCGATTATTATTTGCGCTGACTTTCTGGCACCCATTGTTTCGTGATGAAAAGCAGTATGGCAGCGAATTTGATTCCTTGCCCTTAAGTCTACGCAACGGCACTTTTTATCACCACAACGCCATTGAAATTGAGGCTTGTCTAGAACTACTAGATACGCCGAATGTAGCCATAGAAAGCTTCACTCAAGTCGCAACACGACACTACGGATACCCGACTGGACTATTTCGCTGGCAGGCTAATATGCTTGACAGCATTAAGCCGTGTCTGGAACTTAGCCCGCAAGGCAGCTTGGCTAAAGTCTTGCGGCGTATGGCGGAAGATTTCAGACACACCAAAGACGGCTATCCCGACCTTATGGTGGTGGAGGACGGCCTATTACGATTTGAAGAGATAAAGGCGCCAGGCGATGTACTCAGAGCGAATCAATTAGTAAGTATTAATCGTTTACGTCAGGCTGGGCTATCAGTTGAACTCACACAGGTCGAATGGGCCACTGGCCCTAAGCAAAAGTATGCAGTAGTCGATATAGAAACCACGGGGGGGCGCAAAAGTGGCAATAGCATCACAGAAATAGCGGTAGTAACTGTGCTCAATCGTAGAGTAGTCAATGAATGGTCAACCCTAGTTAATCCACAACGAAGAATACCCGCTTACATTACCCATTTAACCGGCATCGATAACGCCATGGTGGCCGATGCACCGCTGTTTTCAGATATTGCTGATGAGCTCGAAACACAGCTCGAGGGGTGCATTTTTGTGGCGCACAATGTGGGCTTTGATTACGGTTTTATTAAGAGTGCATTTGAGTCAATCAATCGTAGCTTTCACAAGCCAAAATATTGCACAGTGCGTAATGCTCGAAAGTCATTCCCAGGATTGAAGTCTTATAGTCTTGGTAATTTGACCGAACATTTCGAGATCAGCCTGAACAATCATCACCGAGCCTTAAGCGACGCAAAAGCCACCGCTAATTTACTCTTGCTGATACAGAATCAAAGCCAGAGTCTGGGTTAGGGTGCAATGAGTGTTGCCCCGTTTTTTTAATGGTTCGGCGCTGTTGAGAAATCCGTGTATTACTGGAATCAGCCGCCGTTACACTTTTGCAGGCGTCGGCTCAGCTCCTGCTGACCAATCTGATTGAGCAAAGCAATATTGCGAGCGGGTATTTGTTCGGTATCTGGGTGTTGCTCGATTGCATTTTCTAGACTGGCTTCGCGCAAGATATGCAACAACGGCAAGGGCGAGCGATTTGAGTAGTTCTCTGCATCGTCAGATTGGGTACCAGCAAATTGATAATCAGGGTGGAAACTGGCAATTTGCAATTCCCCACGTAAATTTAACTGATTGATTAGCACGTCGGCTAAATCTAGAAACTGATTGTAATCGGCAAAATCTTGTAAAACACTTGGATGGATTAGAAGTGTAGTTTCGACCGTGTCGTGGTTACATAGATACTGCAGCTCAAACGCTAAATCTCCCAGCAGTTGCTTTTCAGAGTTTGCCTCGGACAAACTAAAACGAACTCGATTGCTAAGCACTTCACGTTTGGCAAAAGGGCAAAGATTTAGCTCGATCACAACGTTGTTTAGCCAATCGGTGACTGCATCGATCGCTGTGCTCAAAATTCTCTCGGGGAGACGCTATAACGTAAACCCATACTTAATACGCGCCTTGCGTTTTACTGCCTTTATCTATTTTCCCTTGCACACGTTGCAACCTTTTTTGCGCTGCAGGCCAGTCTTCTAGGGCTTCCAGCGCAACTTGATAGTCGCTTTTAGCTTCTTCGAGTTTACCCATTTGCTCGTAAGCCATGCCACGATTTAAAAATGCCACATGAGTTTTCTCAACCCCAAATTCGATTGATTTATCATAATCTGCAATGGCTTCTTTAAAACGGCTTGCGACAAACCACAAATTGCCGCGGTTAACATAGGCCTCGCCAACGTCGTCTGACATTCCTAAGGCCTTGTTATAATCACGCGCTGCAGCCTGGTAGTGTTCCATCGCCATGTGAATAATGCCGCGGTTCACATAGGTTGCAACAAGATCTTTCTTGTTTAGCCCGCCATCAAAAATCGCCTTAGTACAAACTTCAATATCAGTGGTCGAAGCAGTGCTAGTCATTGCCGCTGTTTGAGAAAATCTATAACAATCCTTAGCCAAGGAGCTGCCACCAAACATAGTTACATTCTGTGCAGCTGTAAGCTGTGAAAACAACAACAGACCAAGCCCAGCGGCGCCGTTGCGGATTCTGATCATCGATAAAGTAGTCATAGAAAACCCTCTAGCAAGCAGTCGCGGTAAAACAAAGTGTAGACGATGCGCCGCGCAAAGCAAGTTTATAGCGCGCGTAACGATTGTAAAGGCGGTACCCGAATAATGTCACGGCTACGCAATAAACCCAAAACGGTGATGAGTATGGTCCCGGAAAATAAACCTAAAAGCCACAACATCGGATGCCAGCTAGGAGCCATATCGAACACCTGAGTTTGCACAAAGTACAACACCAGCTCGGCCCCAGTGCTGGCGATCAAGCCAGCGATAGCACCGAGCGCCGCGTATTCAACAGCAAGCGCCCCAATCACAATTTTTTTAGAGCTGCCAAGAGTACGCAAAATAGCATTTTCACGCAGCCGTTCGTCAAAGGAAACCCCGATGGCTGCAAACAAAACCATCGCGCCGCAGGCAAGCACCAACAACATTATCATTTCCAATCCTTGGGTTACGCGGGTAATTACATTGCGTATACGTTCAATAATATCGCGCACAGGCAATACTACGCTGGTCGGAAATTGTTTAACCATGCGAGAGACAAACTGTGCTTGTTGTTGCACAACTCTTGTCTTGTCGAACACTGCTTCAGACCGAATGCTGGTCACCCAATTTGGTGCGTAGGCATCTAAGGTCCCAGGGCTAAAGACGATATAAAAATTGGGGTTCATGCTTTGCCAATCAACACTTCGGACACTTGTAAGCACAGAAGTAAATGTAAGCCCACCCACGCTGAATTCCACCTCATCTCCTAGCGCAAGGCCAATTTCACCCGCAACATCACTTTCTATTGAGAACTCATTCAGCGGTTGTACTTTGTTCTGGGCCTGCTGCTCGATTTGCCACCACTGACCCTCAATGATTTCGTTTGAAGCTGGGATCACCGCAGATTGAGTAAAGTTTATTTCTCGACTCAGACCATCCGATTGGCGCATGCGCTCACGAGTAACCAACTCTCCGTTAATCCTAACCAATCGACCCCGAACCATGGGGAACCATTGAGCGGCATTAGCTTGTTCGCTTGCGAGAAGTTGCTTCACATCTGCCAGCTCCTCACTATTGACGTTGTAGATAAAGTGACTGGGGGTTTCTTTTGGGAGTTGTTGTTCCCATTCTGCAATTAAATTTGTACGCATTCCTGTGACCACTAACAACAACATTAAGGTCGTTGAGAACCCAACGAGTTGAACTAAAGTTTGATCACGGCGGCGCCATAAATTGGCCAGGCCAAGGCGCACATAACTCCCTTTCCACGAACCAAATCGCTGTACTAGTTTTAGTATCTGCAAGGCGATCAGAGCGCAAACAGCGAACAGGGCAAACAATGTACCCAGAAACAACAAGGTCATCACCAAACTCTCGCTGTACCAGAAAGTAAGCGTGAATAGAGTTAATATACCCACCCATAAACGCTTACCCCGACTTAATAAGGAATCCGGTAGGTCTCTGCGTAACACCCGCAATGGAGCAATAGAAGGGAGGTGCCAAAGCGCTGGCAAGGCGAAGCCAAGCATACACATTACGCCTGTCACCGCCGCCACCAACCAAGGTCGCCACCCTGGTGGCGGAAGCTGAGCGTTAAAGAGCCCTTGCGCGGCCTGCATTAACAAATAATGCGCGAGCCAACCCAATACAATGCCGACTAGGGTCGAGCCGACTGCAATAATGCTCAAGCGTAAAAAATGGCTACGCCGAATAGACCAGGTCGATTGTCCCCAGGCTTTCATCAAGGCAACCTGATCTGTGAGGCGGCTAGCATAACGATGGCTCGCTAATGCCATTGCGAGGCCCGCTAGTAAAACGCCAATAGTGCCGCTAAGCAATAAGAAGGCGCGGCCACGTTGCAAGGCATCGGCCAAACTTTGCTCAGCGTTCTCCGGGGTTACCAGCCTATAGTGGTTGTTGATAGCGACGCTAGTTGCCGTAGTTTCGGTTTCTGGCACAGCATAATTAGATTCATACCAGCTTTGGTATTGTTCTAAGGCGGCTTCTGAGCCACTCATCAAAAAGCGATAGCTGATTCTCGCTCCTGGGCGAACTAATTGCGAATCTTCAAGATCTAATAGATTCATCATTACCCGCGGCCCAGCCGAGGCAAAACCGGTACCACGATCTGGCTCATTGACAATTAGCGCAGATATACGAAGTTTGCTATAACCTACCTCAAGAATGTCGCCCATGTTCATGCCTAATAGATTAAGTAGACGCGCTTCTACCCAGGCCTCGCCTTTAGCCGGCCCGTTCGAGCTATATCGGATAGATGGGCTGTCTAATGAATCCGCCAACTCCATTTGCCCGCGCAAAGGATAGTTGTCTTCTACAACCTTGACTGATGCCAGATAACTGGCGTCGCCGTGGAAAACCATTGATGGAAACAGAGCAAGGTCGACGGTTTCAATATTAAGATCTTTAGCTTTGTCACGAAACTCTTGAGTAATCGGTATGCCACCTCTTAACGCTAGATCAGCTGCAAGAAAGCTACTAATTTGATCGCTTAGGCCCCGTTCAACACGATCTGCCAGCATGCTCACTGCGGTTACCACCATCACAGCCAACACCAATGCGCTGATTATTAAATTGAGTTGGCCCCCGCGCCAATCACGCCAAAGAAGCTTTACATCGACAGAGCTCATTTAGGGTCGACCACAATCTTACCGTCATCGATCACGATAATCTCATCACATCGTTGCGCCAAACGCTGCTCATGGGTAACTAATATCAATGTTGTATCACTTTGCTGATTCATTTCAAACAACAAGTCACAAATGGTGAGTCCGGTTGATTGGTCTAAGTTACCGGTTGGCTCGTCAGCAAATAGTATTTTGGGGCTACATGCGAACGCTCTAGCAATGGCTACTCGCTGTTGTTCTCCGCCTGAAAGTTGTTTGGGATAATGACCTAGACGATCGCCTAGGCCAACCTTTTGCAAATATTTCTCAGCCCGCGCTCTAGCATTCGACTCACCAGCAAGTTCCATCGGCAGGGACACATTTTCCGACGCAGTTAAACTGCCCAGCAATTGAAAAGTTTGAAACACAAAACCAACCATTTCGGCCCTGATAGCCGCGCGCCCCTCTTCATCCATTGCGGTGATTTCATTATTTCCCATCCAAATCTTACCCTCGCTAGGAGAGTCAAGACCGGCCAATAATCCCAATAGGGTTGACTTACCAGCTCCAGACGGCCCTATGATAGCAACGCTTTGGCCTACCTCTACTGCTAAAGAAATATGACTAAGAATAGTGAGTTGATGTTCAGCTGTGCGCACCCGCTTGGTGACGGCTTCGGCGCGTAAAATAACTTGATTCAAGGAATACCCTATTACTGAGGAGAAGTGAGTTGGTGTTTATCTATGGTTTGTTAGAATGATTAACGTTGCGACTATTAACTTACAGCGCACAATAGATACACAGACTAAATTAATTTCTGATTTTCAGCTATATGATACCTAATCGATACAATTTCAAGTTCACACGGGCTGCACTTTTATTTCTACTTTGTGCGCTGGCGTCACCTGCACATGCTAAGCACATTCTTATCTATGGAGATAGCTTGAGTGCTGCCTACGGAATGGAGCTAGAACAGGGTTGGGTGCACCTTCTTAAAGAAAAATGGGGTGACCAACATCAAATTAGCAATGCCAGTATCTCTGGTGAAACTACGCACGGCGGTGTGCAGCGATTGCCTCTTACTCTTGCACGCATGAAACCTGATGCGGTGTTTATAGAGCTAGGCGCGAATGATGGAATGCGCGGTTCACCAATATCGAGAATACGAGCTAATTTGGAAGAGATGGTCAAACTATCACAGCAGGCGGGAGCAAAAGTTGCCATTGCAGGGATTTCAATTCCAGCCAGTTATGGGCCGCGCTACATTGACCAGTTCAGAGCTATTTTCACTGAGGTCGCAGAGCAAAGTGGGGCAGCCTACATAGACTTATATGATCAAGAGTTTGTTAGCAAAGATGGTTATATTCAGGAAGATGGTTTGCACCCAACAGCCATCACCCAACCAATAATTCGCGATCGTTTGGCTAATTTTTTTAGCAATGAAATATTTGCTCAATGATCACCGTCAGCGAGTCAAGGCTAGTTATTAACTAGGCCAAGCCCGCTAAAAACTAGGTCAAATCTGTTTATTCAGCTGGTTTCTCAGCAAGTTGCTGCAGCGCACGTAACACAGCAGATTGATAGGGATTTGCTTGTGGACGATTTCGTCGAATATAGTCCAGCCCACGTTCAAGGCTCATCCCTCTTGCATAACAAAGATAACCAAGGACCGCAGCGGGTGCACGACACACACCTGCGTTGCAGTGCACGTACACACGATGGTCGACCGTTAAAAGACTTTTTAACGCTTTTATCGGTTCAGCCAATTTCTCACCTAAATCTTTTTCATCGAAATCACCAATTGGAAAGCGATGAACGCTAATATCATGGTACTGATAGGCGCTTTGCAATTTATTCCAATCGATACGGTGGGTGACAAAATCACTATCACTTTGCAGCGACAACACCGCTGTTATTTTCATTTGCTTTAACCGCGATACATCCACACTTGTTTGCGGAGTGCTGCCTAAGAAGATCTCAGGCTCAATGCGGCCAAAATTGATCATCAGCTATGAAATGTCCCGCTTTGTGTTTTCACTGTTTCTACTAGTGTTTGCATATTTTCCGGTTTGGCAAAAGGTTGAATTCCATGGCCAAGATTAAAAATATGACCTCTGTCTGTGTCTTGATGATGACCGTAAGCCTGTAGAACTTTAATCGCCTCAGCTGCTACTTGCTCTGAACCTGTGTTCATTACCACCGGATCCATATTGCCTTGTAAAATGACTCGATCGCCTACTCGTTGTTTAGCTTGCGCCAAATCTACGGTCCAATCAAGGCCCAAACCGTCGCATCCGGTATCAGCCATTAATTCCAACCACTGACCACCACCTTTTGTAAACAATACAATCGGTATATCTTTGCAAGAATCATCCAATTTGAGTGCCGAAACAATCTGCGCCATATACTCCAAAGAAAACTCTTTATAATTAGCCGTAGATAACATGCCGCCCCAGGTATCGAACACCATCAGCGATTGTGCGCCAGCCGCTACCTGCGCTTTCAAGTAATCCACCACAGCACTAGTAACGATAGCTAATAATTTATGTGCAGCCGCAGGAGATTCATATATCAAACCTTTGATACGACGAAACTCCTTGCTGCCACTGCCTTCCACCATATAGCTTGCTAAGGTCCACGGACTACCGGTAAATCCTATCAGAGGAATTTGCCCATTGAGCTCCCTGCGGATCACTCTGACGGCATCCATAACGTAACCAAGGTCTTGCTGCATATCTGGCAAGCCAAGAGCATCAATTTGCGCTGTATTGCGCAAAGGCTTGTTAAACACCGGCCCTACGCCTTCCTCCAACACCAGCTCTAGTCCCATGGCATCTGGAATGGTTAGGATGTCAGAAAACAATATAGCGGCATCCAAGCCAAACCGATCAATCGGCTGCATAGTCACTTCACAAGCCATATCGGGGCTTTTACAAAGCGTAAGAAAGTCTCCCGCGCGCGCGCGCGTTGCTCGGTACTCAGGCAAATACCGGCCAGCTTGGCGCATCACCCATATGGGAGTGCGCTCAACTTTCTCGCCTCGTAGGGTGCGAAGATATAGGTCGTTTTTAAGCTCTGTCATAATAAAGATATAATATAGGTGCTTGGATATTGATCACTTAGCAGCGAGCAAAAAACCATTTGAGTTGGAGTATAAATGAGATTGAACGAGTCCGCGCGAGTTCAGGACAAGCTCTGCAGTTTAGACTATTCAAAAATTTATCGGAAAGACTCACTGTCTTTTAGAGACTTCGTTGCCATAAAATAATCAACATCAATGATGCCTGAAACCATAAATACTCGGTTATACGAAGCTAGTTTTTAATGCTGGGACTTTAGGTTGTTGTGCCCAACAATAATCATTGAGATATCAAACGCACTAAACAAAAAACCAAGGTAAGGGCATAGCGACGATTACAAGGTAATCTGCAGTGGCGCCATGAACAGAGTTAAACCGTTTCTATTAATAAGCTTCCACGGTGTAGAATTCTATTTATCCAATGCCTGCATGATTTCTTCAACCACCTTAGAAACCACACGCTCGCCTGAAGTAACCACCAGATCAGCTTCCTGCTCGTAGAGAGCACCGCGTTCTTGCATTAACTCGGTCAATTTGTGTTCGGCATCAACGTTTTCTAATAGTGGCCTATTCTGGTTCTTTTGAGTTCGAGCCAGTTGCGTTTCTATGGATGTTTTAAGATATATGACATAGCCGCTTTTACGCAATAGTATTCGGTTCTCTTCAGTGGCGATTGCTCCACCACCCGTGGCCAGTACAACACCAGAGCGCGCGCAAAGCTCTTGTAGCATTTTAGTTTCGCGCTTGCGAAAACCGTCTTCACCTTCAATATCAAATATGGTTGATATTGAAACGCCGCAACGGTCTTCAATCATGTGGTCTGAGTCGACAAAATCCATGCGCGTGCGCTTGGCAAGTTGTTTGCCAACTGTGGTTTTGCCTGAGCCCATAGGGCCAATAAGTATCAAGTTTTGCATATGTCTTTTGTCAGAAAATAGCGCTCATGAAGCCCATGCCAAATCGGCTTGGTTATAGCGAACGACTAAAATAGAAGTATTATTAAGAGTAAGTAGACAGCGCTCGATTTGCTAAACCAATCGCTTTTGAGTTCCTTAACCAACAAAGCAGGAGTCAGCCTCCTGCTTTGTTGCCTATTATATGGGGTTTTCTAACCTAAATTCAATTTAGGACTGATTATTTTTGGAGTTAGAAAGATAAGTAACTCAACACGATTGCTTCGTTTACTACGTTTTTTGAAAAGATTTCCCAAGATCGGAATATCACCCAAGATTGGCACCTTAGTCGTTCCTTCAGAATTATCCTCTTGATAGATACCACCAACAACAATGGTCTCTCCATTATCGGCCAATACCTGTGTCAAAATTTCTTTAGTTCGGATAGCTGATGCTACCGCTTGGTCAGCGTTCGGTATAAATGAGTCTTGAATTATTTGAACATCCAATATAATTCTGTCGTCGGGTGTAATCTGGGGCGTGACAATTAACTCAAGCTCGGCTTTTTTGGTTTGAACTGATCCAGACGATAGCCCCGAACCTGGCACCGTAAATACACGCTCTTCACCTTGACGAATGGCCGCTTCTTTCTGATTTGAGGTTATCAGACGCGGACTAGCCACAACCTTACCTCGACCATCGGCCTCAAGGGCAGAAAGTTCTAATGTGATTAAGTGCGCGAAGCCCGTGCCAGCGCGAAATATATCAAACGCATACGATGCAGGGTTGTTGGCATCAATACCATTTGCCCCAAGATCCACTGCCAATCCAGCAGGCCCAGTATCAAACGTCAGTGGATTATCCGAATCCAATGTAAAGTCATTGGCAGCATATAATGAGTCAAGACTGCTATTTCCAGCAATTGAACCACTGCCAATAACCGTGCCAATATTTGAATCATTTACCCCCGGAAACCTGGCGTTCTCAGTGATTCTTTGAAAACCCAGCTTAGCCCCCAATTCACGGCTAAAAGTATCGCTTGCCTCGACAATTCTGGTTTCTATTAATACTTGTCGCACAGGCTTGTCAAGCTTGTGAATCAGCTCACGCAACTCAGCCGCTTTGCCCGCGACGTCTTGTATCAATAAACTATTGGTCCTTTGGTCGACTGTTACACTACCCCTATCTGTTAAGAGAGAGTTCCCAGATGAGGAAGAAACAGCGCCGTCAGAATCTCTACGGATATCATTACGTGCATCAATGAAAGAAGAAGAACCTCTTTCAGAGTCATCTACGGGCAATAGATTGTTCGAGGTGCGGAATGCTCCCCGATCAGAATTGCTAATAACTGAGGCTGACTGGATCACCTTTGCTATATCGCTAGCCTTAGCATAATTTATTTGAATTAATTCAGTTACTAGCGGAGCGAATTCTTCTTGTAGGGCATTAGCCTGCAATTCTGCGGCTTCAACCTTCCTAATTTCGGCCGAAGGAGCAACCCAAATCACATTACCAGTTTGGCGTTTAGCCAAACCCTTTGTTCGCATTATCACGTCCAGTGCCTGATCCCAAGGTACGTCTTTAAGGCTGATTGTAATCTCGCCTTTCACTGAATCGCTGGTAACGAAATTGATACCAGTAAAATCTGCTATCACCGTCAAGGCAGAGCGAACATCAATTTTCTGAAAATTAATTGACAGCCGCTCGCCGCTATAGCCTAAAGCAAGTTCTTCTTGATTTCGTATGTCCACAACCGTTTCAACAATGGGATCTACTGTTAATGTATATCGGTTGCCCGCTTGGAACGAAAAGTGTTGGTATTTTCCCTGAGGGACAATCACCAAGCGAGTATTTCCTGCATTCTGAAATGCATCGACTGTCTGCACAGGCGTAGCAAAATCGACAACATCAAGTCGGCGTTCTAATTCAGGAGGCATATTAACATTTAATAGGTCGACAACGATCTCACCGTCTCGTTCGCGCGTATCGATTGTTACGTTTTCATCGCTTAAGTCAATGATCAAGCTTCCACCACCAGCCTCTGAACGCCTAAAGTCGATGTTATTCACCGAGGTTTCTGGAATTATGTCAGGTCTTGTAGCAAAAGGCTTTGGGGTTGTGACTCTGCTGTCATCAACATTGGTATTATAAACGGTAACCGCATAGCCATTTTCAACCTCAGTAACGTCGTATCGAGCAGAGTCAAACAAATTAATAATCACTCTGGTTCGATCTGGCGTTTCAATTGCAACAATACTGTCGACTTGGCCTGCGGCAACGCTGACTGGTTTGTTTCGCATTTGTTTTTTCATGCCGAAAAAATCCAATGCGATTCTCGCTGGCTGGTCAGTACTAAAACTACCGGGCACGCCGACCGAGCCATCTGTAATAAAATTTATTTGAATGTTGTCTCCTGGTAGCTTGCTATAAACGATGTCGCTTAGAGTTACCGCGCTCTGAGCGAATGCCGATCCAGTCCCAATGAGTATAAGAAAACAGCTCACAAACCGAACCAATCGGCCTAGTGCTAAATTTCTATTCAGTTGGTTTGCTTTCATATTACTATTTCCTGAATCGCTTATCATTAGTCTACCGTTACTTGCACTTCTCGAGTTACCCAACGACCCGCAGAATCCAATACTCTTTCAGACAGGACCACCAATTGTCGCTCTGGTGAAATTTCTGTGATTCGCCCATTATTTTGCCCCATGTAATTGCCTTCTGCTGCCAATAAGGCCAAGCCTGTGGATGTCTTAACAATCACCCAGGGCCGGTCTTGTTTAACCATGGTCCCCACCATCTTTAAAGCATCTAAAGGAAAAGCTTCTAAAGGCTCGGTTGGCCTCTCAGTCTCTCTACCACCGTCGGCATTAGCGCTGTCACCAAGAATATTGGCAGCGTTAAATGGATCATTTTGTTCAGTGCCTGAATATTCATAGGCAGTGAAGGGTTTAATAATCGGTAGCGGTTCAATTTCAGGCTTCTTGTCTTTATAGGCATCTGCTACAAATGTTTTTAAATCCCCCATCTCTCCGCGACCACAGCCTGCTAATAAAACCGATATTAGTAATACGGGGAAAAATGAAAAAAAACTAGTTCTGGCCAACATAGGAGTCATCCAAATAATGGTACGTTTTGGTTACAGCCTGTAACGTCAGGTTATTCGCGTTACCAGCTTTACGGCGAAGTGTAAAATTAGACACATTGATTATTCTTGGGAGCGCTGCAATATCGCTTATGAAATTGGCTATTTGATGATAGTCGCCGTTGACCCTGACATTCACCTGTTTTTCTGCATAGAAGTCTCTCGCAATGGTGTTTCCTGGCCTTATTTGCTCAAACTGCAAGCCTCTTGAAAGCCCAACCTGGGTCATATCAATCAATAGATCAGGTATCTCGCTTTCATTCGGAAGTTGGCGCTTTAAAACCTCAAATGTCTCCTGAGCCTCAATCATTTGCTGTTTGTAGGCGTCTAAATTAATTGCTAGTGCCTTTTTACTAAGATAAGTCGTGCGCAGCTTCGCTTCTTTACGCTCGACTTTTTCTAGCGCGACAAATTTATCCTTGATGACAAAATAATATCCGCTCGCAACGATACCAACACACAGCAAACCCGCCACAAAAAGTTTGGCGCGTCTGGTCCAGGAGCCAATATCATTGATATCTAAGCTACTAAGTTCTTCGTATAATCCCATTGCCATCTCAGTTTTCCAATTCTAACGAATTGCCTCCACACCATCACTCACCTTCTTACTTTCTTCCTTAACTGTGACACTAAACTTACTCACAGGCACACCGTTCTGGTCGATTACATCAACCACTGTCAAGGAAGCATTATCAAACCAATCAGACGAATCAAGAGTTCTCATCAATGATGAGACGCGATTATTCGACTGTGCTTTCCCTAATATCGACAAAGACTTGCCGCTCTTATTGATACTGTCATAGTAAACACCTTCGGGTAACTTAGTCACCAGATCGTCAAAAACGTGCACAATCTGGGATCGGTTCTCTTGCAAACGCTGAATTACTCTCATCCTAGCTAAGAGGTCATCTCGCCGTTCTTTAATATTTTCTATCTCCTTAATAACCTTCGACAGAGAACTTATTTCGGAGTTCAGATAGGCATTTCTTGATTCTTGGTATGCTATACGGCCGTCCATAAACATTTTTCCAGAAAGCACAATCAAACCAGCAACCGCCCACATCGCAAAGCATATGACCACTGTGGTTCGATTACGTTCGCGCCGTTGCGCCTCTCGCCAAGGGAGTAAATTAACATTTGCCATTAGCTTAGCCCTCTTAGTGCAAGCCCATAAGCAATCGCCAACGAAGGTGCGGCTTTCGTAATCGCATCTCTATTAGTTTGCACATTGGCATTGAGAAATGGGTCAAGTACTGACACCTTGGTGCGCATTTTTACTTCTAGATCACCAGCGAGGCCACTCAAAATACAGCAGGCTCCTGACAACACTATACTGTCAATATTCGAATAAGAACTCGAAGAATAGAAAAACTGTAAGGCCCGACTCACTTCTTGGCGAAGCATTTCAACAAAAGGCTCCTGCACCGCGGTTAAAAAATCACCAGGGGGCTGCGAGGAAACTAGAATTTCCTCGGCTTCTTCAGCGGACACACCATACTCTTTTCTAACCAATTTAATCAGCTGGGTTGCACCAAAATTTTGATGCCTAGAGTAAATAACGCGTTCGTCGTCAACAACCATTAGGTGGCTACTTGACGAGCCTACGTCAAATAATGCGACGGGTTGATCAGACTTCGAACTTAGATTTTTTTGAGAGCGGTAGACTCGCTCTAATGCATAAGTATCAATATCGACGTAATCCAATGCCAATTCAGAACCCTCAATCAGATCGATATAATCATCAACAATACTTCTTCGACACGCAACCAAAAGCACGTCGTTCTCTTGATCATTAAGAGTCGACTTACCCAGCACTTCAAAGTCAATATTAACTTCGTCAATAGGGTAAGGAATAAAGTGTAAGGCCTCAATACTGATCTGTTCCTCTAACTCCAGATCGGAAATATCGGAAGGCATACCTAGGACTTTAGTGATGGCATGCGAAGACGAAACCGCAACTGCTGCGGCATCTCCTTTAGCCGCTGATTTAATCATCAAGCTATTCAGAGCGTCTGCCACAAGCTCTGAGTTGGCAATTGCGTTTTCAGAAAACGCGCCAGCAGAAAGTGGGGCTACGCCCCAAGCTATGACTCGAGGGTTGGCATAAGAACCGGCTAACTCAACTAACTTTATCGAATGGGTTCCGATATCGATGCCGATCACAGCCTTGGTTTTAGAACGAAACAGTTTCAAGAAACCTCCATAAAAACCGCTATTTATATCATTATTATAATTACTTACCTTAAATACTAACCAACCCGCCGCAATAATGCCACAATTCTATTTAGGAAACTCACTAATTAATATATGATTCGCTTTTAGTTTATTGAATGAAATCAGTATTTTGAAAAAGTCCCAGCTACTGCTGTCGATCACGACTCTCTCTTCAGCGGCTTTCATGATTGGGTTCTTGGTGGCTGGCTTTCTGATAATTGAGCTAAACACCGAACTCCCTGACGCACAGAGCATCAAAAGCGTTGAGCTTAAGGTTCCGCTTAGGGTTTACTCTGCCGATAATCTTCTTATTTCCGAATTCGGTGACGAACGTCGCAAGCCAGTAGCCATAGAGGAAGTTCCGCCGTCATTAGTGAGCGCTATATTGGCATCTGAAGATGACTCCTTTTACAGTCACCAAGGCATAGATGTGAGTGGTTTGATTCGTGCTGCGTTGTCAAACTTCAGAACCGGTCAAACTCGGCAAGGCGCCAGCACCATCACCATGCAAGTGGCACGTAATTTCTTTCTCAGCCCTGAAAAAACTTATATACGTAAACTAAAGGAAGTTTTACTTGCCATAAAACTAGAACAAGTTCTCAGCAAGGATGAAATTCTATCGTTGTATTTGAATAAAATATTTTTGGGCCATCGAGCCTATGGCTTTGGAGCTGCCGCTGATGTTTATTATGGAAAACCCTTAGAGGAACTAGATCTGGCCCAAGTTGCCATGTTGGCGGGTTTACCCAAGGCACCATCTAGCTACAACCCGCTGCGTAATCCCGAGCGAGCCACGCAACGAAGGAACTATGTTTTAGGCCGCCTTAGGGATTTGGGTAAAGTACCGGAACAAGAGTATCTAGAAGCTATTGCCGCGCCCGTGACTGCCGAGAAACACGCCAAAAATTCTGACCTAGTCGCGCCGCATATTGCTGAGATGGTGCGAGCACAACTCACTGAAGAGTTCGGTGAAGAGGCCTATTGGCAAGGCTTAAACGTTTATACAACAATCCTATCGAAACAACAGCAGGCGGCAGAAAAATCATTGCGCGCTGGTCTACAATCCTACGATAGACGGCACGGTTTTCGCGGGCCTATCGGTCGTATAAACCTTGAACAAGTTGAAATCGATCCACAACATCCCGATGACAGTTATACCCAGATTCTGGCCGTTTACCCAAACAGTCAAGAACAAATTCCAGCCCTTATCACACAGGTGAACGAAGAATCAGCCGTCGCACAAACTCGCGATTATGGCCCGGTAATACTTAAGCTATCTTCGGCAAAATGGGCTAAACGGCATCTTACCGCGAATCAGCTCGGAGACACTCCTAAATCAATGCTGGAATTACTTGCCAGCGGCGATGTTGTGTACATTCAAGCAATTGTAAGGGAGCAAACTGACACATTAGATGTAGGAACAGAAATAGAGCAGGAAACTCAGTGGCGGCTGTCCCAAATCCCTAATGTGGGCGGTGCACTTATTTCTATGGAACCCTCGAGTGGCAAAATTCTATCGCTAATTGGTGGCTACGATTTTTTCTTGAATAAATACAACCGAGCAGTGCAATCAGTCAGACAGCCTGGGTCGAATATCAAACCATTTATTTATTCTGCCGCTCTAGACAAGGGTCTTAGCCCGGCGTCGCTTATCAGCGGTGCGCCCATCGTGATGACCGACCCCGCACACGGCACAGTATGGCGCCCGGAAAATTATTCAGGGAAATTCTACGGACCAACGCGGATTCGTGAAGCGCTAAGCAAATCCATGAACCTTGTATCTGTTCGCCTATTGCGCGCCATCAGCATTCCTTACGCTCGAGAGTACGTTGGGCGCTTTGGTATCGATATGAGTCGCTTTTCGCCAACATTGACCATGGCACTTGGGTCAGGGGGTGTTACGCCGATGGAAATGTTGGGTGCGTATAGCGCATTGGCCAATGGCGGCTATAAGATCAAACCTTATTTCATCGAAACCATTACCGATAGAACCGGCGAAGTAATCTATCGAGCGCAGCAACCGAAATATTGTGATGAATGTTATCAACGCTATTTGCCACAACAAGAGACAGAGGAATCACTCGAGCTGGCTGAAGACAGCATAGTGGTTGACCAGCCCGAGATAGAAGAGAACGTCGTTGTTGAGCCAGAACAACAAGCGACCAGTGAGCCTGAACATGAACTCACCTACGAGGCGCCTAGGGTAATGGGCCAAGCCAATAATTTTCTAACCGTTGACATGATGAAAGACGTTGTCCGGCGGGGCACAGCACGAAAAGCCCTGGTATTGAATCGACAAGATCTTGCTGGAAAAACGGGCACTACTAATGACTATGTTGATGCTTGGTTTACCGGCTTTAATTCAAAAGTGGCTACCACGGTTTGGATTGGCTTTGATAACCCGGCCACCATGGGCCGAGGCGAGGCGGGCAGTGTAGCTGCGCTACCTATTTGGATAGACTACATGCGCAGTGGCCTTGAAGGGGTGACTGAAGACGACGCCGAGTTGCCCGAGTTCATTGAAGAAGGCTTTGTGAATCGCTCCACAGGCAACCGTGTCGATGAGCTGGACCCGGACGCTATCGCCGAATACTTTGTAATCGACGCTTTATTACCTGAATATGAACTCGCTAAGGACCCACTCGAAGAAGCGCTTAACAGTGAATTAGATGCACTGGAAGGCGAAATGGCTCCACTCGACGACTCCTTAGAAACACTAGACGAGATCAATCAAGAGGAGCGCATTATTGAAACTTCTGAAGAAGACACAGAAGGTTTGTTTTAGCGCAAAAACTTACGGTTAGGCTTTTTTTGTCACTTTCTTTTTGGTTTTTTTCTTGGCCTTCTTCTTGGCTTTTTTCTTGCTAGCTCGCTTAACGGTTTTGGTCGCAGTGACTACCCACTTTCCCCCCTCGTAAAAAGACTTCCAGCCAGTGGCTTTGCCCTCCTCCTCCGATTGCACATATATCTCCTTAGTCTTCCGGCTATAACGAATAACCGCAGGCAAACCGTCTTCATCGGCCACAGGCGCACTGAATAGGAATGTGTACTTAGGATCAATCTGTTCTTTATACGGCAATATCTCTGCCACCAAAGGTGCGCGCGTTTCTCTATTTCGCGGGAAGCCACTCGCAGCCAAAAACAGACCAGAAGCACCATCACGTAAAACATAGTGATCATCTACTTTTAGGCACTTAAGGTCAGGCATTGGCACTGGATCCATCTTGGGTGGAGCAGCCTCACCATTGCGCAGCAATTTACGTGTATTTTTACAGTCTTCACTAGTACATCCGAAATACTTGCCAAAGCGACCATTCTTGAGCTGCATCTCATGACCACATTTATCGCAATCCAACACCGGGCCTTCGTAACCTTTAATTTTGAAAGCACCACTCTCTATTTCAAATCCGGAGCAGTCGGGGTTGTTACCACAAATGTGCAGCTTCCGAGTTTCATCCAGTAAGTAGCCATCCATCGCAGTATTACAGATTCCACAATGATGCTTTTGAATCAATAATTTAGCTTCCGCTTCGTCATCCTCATCAACATTTACCGCTTCATCACCCGCAACCAAATTCATGGTGGTCTTGCAACGCTCCTTCGGAGGTAAAGCGTAGCCTGAACAACCTAGAAAAACCCCAGTGCTGCCAGTTCGAACTTGCATTGGTCGGCCGCAGGTTTTGCATTCAATATCTGTCTCAGTGGGGGAGTTCGGACGCATTCCGCCGTCATCATCATTCTGCGCCTTGAGCAGAGTTGCAGAAAAATCAGAATAAAAAGTGTCTAATAGTTCGCGCCACTTTAATCGACCTTTGGCAACATCATCCAATCGATCTTCCATGGTCGCAGTAAAATTATAATCCATTAAATCAGAAAAACTTTCAACTAGACGTTCAGTAACAATGTCGCCCATTTTTTGCGCATAAAACCGCCGCTTTTCAACTTGCACGTAACCGCGATCTTGAATTGTAGAAATAATCGCGGCATAGGTCGAAGGCCGGCCAATTCCACGCTTCTCAAGCTCCTTAACCAGGCTGGCCTCGGTAAATCGAGCGGGCGGCTTTGTGAAGTGCTGTGTTGGTATCAACTTTTCCAAATCGAGCATTTGGCCAACCTTCATTGCTGGTAATACGGCATCTTCCTCTTTTTTGCTTATCGGTGATTGGACTTTTTGATAACCATCAAAAACAACTACTCGGCCTCGCGTGCGCAATTCATAGTCACCGGCGTTGATCACAACACTGGTGCTCAGAAACTTGGCCGGAGTCATTTGGCAGGCTAAAAATTGTCGCCAAATAAGTGTATACAATCGTTCTGCATCGCGATCTACATTGCTTATCTGTGTTGGTTTTACCGACACATCAGAGGGACGAATAGCCTCATGCGCTTCTTGAGCACCATCTTTGCTAGAGTAAGAGATTGGCGCTTCAGGAAGGTATTTCTTACCGTACTCTTTAACAATGTATTCTCGGCAATGGCCCACCGCATCCTTACTCAAATTTGTTGAGTCCGTCCGCATATAGGTGATGTAACCGGCTTCGTATAACCGCTGAGCTAGCATCATGGTTTTCTTCAAGCCAAAGCCAAGCCGCGTACTTGCTGCTTGCTGCAAGGTCGATGTTATATATGGCGCTGTTGGCTTATTGCTGGTAGGCCGTTCATTAATTTCAGCTATTTGGTATTCAAGAGGCGCAAGATCAGCAACGGCTTTGTCAGCCTGTTCCTGATTGACCGGCTTAAAAGCCTCTCCTTGAAACTTTTTAACCTCAAACTTAATCAAATCTTTAGCTTTGCTTTGTAGATCAGCGAACAAATCCCAATACTCATCTGGGATAAAGGCGCGGATCGCGCGCTCGCGCTCTACTACCAACCTTAGAGCAACCGACTGGACTCGGCCGGCTGATAATCCGCGAGCAATTTTTGCCCAAAGCAATGGTGAGACCATGTAGCCCACCACACGATCAAGAAAACGCCTAGCCTGTTGAGCTTGTACCCGCGCCATATCAACAGGACCTGGATTTTCAAATGCAGCTTGGATCGCCGACTCAGTTATCTCGTTAAACACTACGCGACGATATCGAGAAGGGTCTCCGCCAATAGCTTCTTGCAAGTGCCATGCAATGGCTTCACCCTCACGATCCATATCCGTCGCGAGATAAATAACATCTGCATCTTTTGCGAGCTTCACAAGCTCATCAACTACTTTTTCCTTGCCCGGAAGGATTTCGTAACGAGCCTCCCAATTGCGCTCTGGGTTAATGCCCATGCGACGAACCAGCTGCTCTTTGCTCTTCTTTTGACGGTGAAGTATTTTCGCTTTAGGGGCAAGCTTGCGTGTTATCGCAGCTTGACGTGAGCGTTCCTTAGTATCAACAGGTTTACGGTCTCCCCCGCTGGTGGGTAGATCACGTATGTGGCCAACACTCGATTTAACGATATAGTCATTGCCAAGATATTTGTTGATTGTCTTCGCCTTTGCAGGTGATTCAACGATAACTAAAGACTTACCCATACTTGATATTATTATTTATTAAGATCCCAAATTAGAAGTAGCTTTTTGCTAACAAAGCCGTCGGCGGTCAATTCATAAAAGTCGCAAGCCCTTAATTTAAAAGCCTTTAGCGATAAAACTATTAAGCTTTAGAACAGAACACTGTACTTAAGCTTGCCGCAAAATCACTCACTTTAAATCACAATACAATCCTCGGTGGGGTCGACAATGGTTGAGAGTATCCACATTATTAGCCGCACGGGCAAGGATTAGTGAAAAAGCTAGTGAATCACTGGCACCAAATCATCGCTTACGATAACTTCAGCCCATTCGGCAATTTCATCAAATCCAGGTTGATTGCTCAACACCATCAATACAACCCACTTAATGTGGTCAATGGTGACATCGATTGAATCAAGAGCCATAACTCGGTCGACAACCATTTCACGCGAGAATTGATCAAGCACACCAATATTTACCAAACGGGTGAGTAATGATTGGCCAGTCATTTGCAAGCATTGAGTTTCGTGTTTGGTATACATGCGGATCGATGAATTTGCTGGCAACTGTCCTTCCTGGCTCCCTTCTTGGTCGCAAATTCCGAGCAAGTCTTCTAACCATACAAACGCCTTGTCGATTTCTTCGCTGGGAAAACCTGCCCCTTCAAGCTCCTGTGCAAGCTCATCCTGACCTGGCTCAAATGACACGCCGTCGACAATGTAATTTTCGAAGAGGTAAATCAGCACTTCTAACATATCTTCTTTCATACATTGCTCCTTAGTACTGCTCACTGGGTGGGTAAGCAAATTATTAGGTGAGATTTATATAGCCTCCATCGCTGGCTATGGCCACTACACCTTGCAACTCTAAGGTCACTAGCATGGCGCAAACTTCTGCAGCCGTCAATCCACTCGAAATTATCAAGGAATCCATCGAAGTGGATTCGTAGCCAATATACTTAAGCAAGGTTTTTGTATCAGCGTCAGCCACTGGTATTGTATTTTGTTGTGGCGCATCACCTGGTCTGCCACAAAACTTCTGCAGCGGCCCATTGAGGCAAAACATGATGTCGTCGATGCTAGAAGTCAGAGCCGCTCCTTGTCGTAGCAGCCGGTGCGAACCATGATACTGAGCGCTCAGAGATGAGCCTGGTACCACCATCACTTCGCGATTTTGTTCCGCCGCCAAGCGAGCGGTGATAAGTGTTCCGCTTCTCTCAGCTGCTTCCACGATCAGCACTCCATAACTAACACCGCTGACAATTCGGTTTCTTTGCGGGAAGGCATATTTTGTCGCAGGTACGCCTGGCGGGTACTCGGATATGGCAAGGCCCTTATTAGCAATTTCATCGAATAGACGCCGATGACGTTGCGGGTAAACTAAATCTAGCCCACAAGCCATCACAGCGACTGTAGCCTGGCCAACATCGAGCGCAGCTTGATGCGCTATCGCATCCACGCCTAAGGCCATCCCGCTGGTCACCACAATGCCAAGCTCAGCCAAGCCTGAAGCCAATCTTGAAGTGATTTGAGCGCCGATTGGAGTTGGTCGCCGAGATCCAACCACCGCAATCTTCGGTTCATTGATCAAACTCAAATTCCCAATCGCGAATAAAGCGATTGGCGGATCACTGATTTCATTCAGTAGAGCTGGGTAAGCAGATTCACCGAGCATAACTAAATTATGACCTGGCTGTGATAACCATTGCAGGTCAAGTTGCAGGCGCTGATCACTGACTTTGGCATCGTTCGTTTGCAAATCACCTACTGTTTGCCTGAGTTTGCCCAATCCGGCAGCGTAAACACGCGATGGGCTTTTATACGTTTGCAATAAACCCAGTTTTTGTGCACGACTCCAACGCCTATCTCGGATGAATTTGAGCTTGGCTAGAACACTTTGTTGCTCTTGCGAATTGGTTTGTTTACCGATGAGCCGGCGCGCGAACATCTTTGAGTGGTGCGTATTGTGCATATCGACCCTCCATGGCCAAAGCAATGCAGCGGGATGGGTCCCGCTGCTTAACCCCCCGCTAGTGCAAAAATTTACTCTGCGTTGGGACTAACTAAAACATCGCCAGGCAATACCTGTTGGTTAGAGTCAGTAATAAGAGCATAGCTCACTTTCTCAAAAGTACGAAACACGATTGCCAAGCCAATATCTTCTTCAGGAATTTGATAAATTTCTGTGGTAATTGGATCTTTCTTATTCCTTTTTTGGCTACGAATTCGAAATACATCACCCGAGTAAATGCCTTCACGTTCACCCAAATTTATGGCGATTACCGTCAAGGAGCCTATCTCTGTTGCTTTGTTAGGTGTGTCAAGAATTACACCTCGAATTTTCTCGTTATCAGGCGCCTTTGGAAATAAAAAT
>JBLHME010000051.1:0-22807 GCA_047623225.1 Cryomorphaceae bacterium | reverse complement strand
GCATTACGCTCGAGCGAGCCATTCAAATGCTCACGGCCGATGGCGCGCGCTACTTAGGTTTAAAAGACCGTGGCCAAATTGCTGTCGGCATGAAAGCGGACATCAATGTGATTGACTATGAGAATCTGAGCCTTGGCGTGCCTCGCATGGTGCAAGATCTCCCAGCAGGTGGGCAAAGACTATTGCAACCGGTAGAAGGGTATCGAGCCGTGTTGGTTGCAGGCCAACAAGTAATTGAAAACGACGTAGTACTCAAAGCTCGGCCTGGTAAATTAGTTCGGATGAGCGCTTAAGACCTATTTAGCTTCATTCCAAAGATAAACCGAGTAGGTTTCCAGCGCCGAATTAATTCGTATAAGACGGCGCAAGTGGCAAAGGTTCCGAGCACCAATATGCAGGCTTCCACAGCGCCGCCTAGCAGCAGCTGACTGAGGTTTGCGGCGATGATGATCGTGACACTTTGATGCAAAATGTACAAAGGCAGAATTGCCTCGTTGAGGTAGCTTAAGGTAGCGCTGGATTTATTTAGATGGGCACCAGAGAATCCAATGACTGCCAATATCCACAACCACATGTTTGTGTATACACAGGCCTGTATTAGAACGCTCCAAACAGGGCCGTACAAATTCAACCAATCGGTTTTGTTTAAAACCATGAGCAGCAAATAACAGACCACAGCGACGCCTAACCAGATGCGCCTGTCGCGTATTATGGTCTGCCAAATCAGCTCCGATTTGGCGGCAAAATACCCGAATAGGAAGACCGAAAAATACACCGCGTGGTTATACCAATCGTCGGTCAATGCATTGGTTTTCGGAAACAGGGGTTTAAGCCAGAGACCATAGACAGTGAGAATGCCTACTGGAACAAGCACCAAGCACAGCGAATTGATCGACGAGCGCTGAATCAAAGACCCCACGCGAGTGAGTATTGGCTTGATGACTAGGTAAACCAGTGTGTAGCACCAAAGGTAGGCCAAATACCAGAGGTGATTCCACGTTAGCATTCCTAGCGGGCTGTGGTGCATGTCAGGCAGCAGCGTTGTGTCGGCGTCTATGTAATCGAGCCAGAAGGTCCAATAGCTGCCAGAGTAGGAGAGTTTTGCAATTGCCTCGTAATACACTTGCGGTGGCACAATTAGATACATTCCCAAAATAAGTGGGATAAGTACACGGTAAAACCGAATTGAGACAATTTTGCGGGCTGAAAATTTGCCTTCAACCATACACAGCGCAAACCCTGAAATGAAGAAAATCAGTGGCATTCGCCACTGATTCACCAACAGCATGAAGTATTGGAGAAACTCACTTTGATATTGACTTTTTACATGCCAGCCCCAGTCGGCCACATAGAACATGCCAATGTGGTAGAAGATGAGTGTGATAAAGGCTAGAACACGCAGCCAATCAACATCATGGCGGCGCACAGAGAGTGAGTTATGCATTTTTGCTTCCAATAATCATAGTAATGGGATTATTGTGCAGCAAACATGTTCTACGGTTACGCGCAGAGTGACCAGCCGCTTGGTTTTAGGGATGAATGCACAAAATTTGGGATAAAATATTGAGTTTGTGCTGGCTAACATTAACAATAGGTCCATGGACTGGTTTAATCACTTTCTAAAATTTCAACGTGTGTATGAAATTGCTGTTGCGTCGCTAATCTTAGTTGCGAACGCGAGCGTACAGGCTACCACTCAAATCATGGATGACCTTCGTGCAAATGCCGAGCCGTCTTTTTATCTTTGGGAGCCCTTTGTTTGGGAGTTTTCCAGCCTAGTTTTGTGGCTACTTTTGGTGCCGGCGATTATTTATATTGTTAATTCTCGGTTCATTGGCTGGGACCGAATTGGCCGCACTCTATTGGTTTTCGGGGCATCGTCTTTTGTGATCTCGGTGTTGCATGTGGCGGGCATGGTGTTGATTCGCAAGGCGGCGTATCTGAGCCAAGAGATGAATTATCAGTTCGGCAATGTTGTTTATGAATTTTTTTACGAATACCGTAAAGACCTAATGACCTTTGTAGTCATCATTGCAGCGATCCAATCTTATCGCTTTATAAGCAGTAGGATTCGAGGTGAGGCCAACTTGATCTCCAATGGTGAAGGCGATGTTCAGGCTACAAAAATTGATCGTATCTTGGTGAAAAAACTGGGCAAGGAGTTCATTGTCAAAATAGCCGATGTCGAATGGCTTGAGGCTTGTGGGAACTATGTGAATTTGCACGCAAAAGGGCGGATCTACCCAACCCGTAATACTCTTGGTGATTTGTTGGATGAAATTTCAGACAAGGGGTTTTGTCGTACTCATCGTTCTTTCGCGGTTAATTTAGATGCCGTTGAGTCAATTGAGACGCTGAGTAGTGGCAGTAGCGAAATCACGCTTAAAAATGGTGAGGTTATAAATCTTTCACGGCGCTACCACGATGAACTGAAACAACGTTTACATTGATTAATGAACTCAGAGAAGTCGATTTTTAGTCGGCTTGATACATTATTTTACCGTCAATCATAGTCAGAAATACCTTCGTATCGATAATTTTCTCAGCAGGGATAGTGAAAATATCTTCACTCAGAATAACCAAGTCCGCCAGTTTGCCAACCTCGATGGTACCGAGGTCGTTTTCTTGAAAGCCAGCCCAAGCGTTATTGATGGTATAAGCTCTAACCGCTTGTTCAACGCTGATTTTTTGCTCAGGGACCCATCCATCAGGATTCAGACCATCCAAAGTGCGGCGAGTTACCGCGGCGTAAATACCGCTGATGGGGTTTAATGGCGCAACAGACCAGTCAGAACCAAAACTCATTATTGCACCAGCATCAATTAGCGATTTGAACGCATAGGTTCCCTTCAGCCTTTCGGCACCAATGCGTTTTTCAGCCCAACGCCCGTCATCAATAGCATGATAAGGGTGCATTGATGGAATCACACCCAACTCAGCAAATCGAGAGATAGCGCTGTCACTTATATGCTGGGCATGTTCGATTCGTGCTCGACTGTCTTTTAGTGACATGGAAGAGAATATTTTGAGGATTTGGTCATTTGTCCTATCACCAATCCCATGTATGGCCAACTGTAAACCCAGTGCGTGCGCTTCTTGTATGCTTTGTTTTAACTCTTCCATTTTCATCAGGGCAAAACCACGAGTGTCAGGCTGATCGGCATAAGGTTCATAAAACCACGCAGTAGTGCTGCCCAGAGATCCATCCACTAGCTCCTTTACTCCGCCAAAGCGGAGCCAATTATCGCCTTTGCCCTGTTCTTTAATTTTGTTAGCTAGTTGCTCTCGAAAGGAAATATGTGGAAAGTAATATGTCCGGATCTTCAAGCGGCCTTCAGCCTTGGCCTTTTCAAATATAGCAATGTTGTCCCAATTGCTCATATTGTGTATTTGCGTGACTCCGTTCTCTAAGGCTTCAGAGATACCTGCGCTAAACATGGTTCTGGCTTGAGTTTCCGACGGTGGAGGCAATACAGCCCAGACTAAATTCATTGCGTTGTCTTTTAACACTCCGGTAGCAATGCCTTTATCGTTGCGCACGATCAAGCCGCCTAGAGGGTTGGCAGTTGCATCGTCAATGCCAGCAAGATTGAGCGCAGCTGTATTTGCGATCGCCATGTGTCCGTCAGTGCGCAGTAAAAACAACGGATTATCTTTGCTATAAGAATCGATCCAAGATCTCTGGGGTAATTCGCCGCCCCAAGCCTCATGATCCCAAATCCCGCCGGTGATCCACTCTCCGGTTGCCTGTGTTAGTGCAAACTTTCTTATCGTTTCAACGAAGGCTTTCTTAGTTTTCGCAGTTTGCGTAGCGACGCCAATCAACGAGGCTGCGCCATCCATAAAGTGCGTATGATTATCAATAAAACCGGGTAAGAGTAGACGACCATCGGCGTTAATGATATCTGCGTTCGGGTACTCTTTAGCTAGGTTAGCACTTCCGACAGCGACAATTCTATTACCATCAATTACCACTGTTTCGGCCCAAGCTTGTCGTGGAATACCGGTCCAAACTTTTGCATTAGTAATAACCGTTTGATTAGCTTCAGCGAGGGAGCTTATTAATGCCAACATAACAAGCAGGCTGCTAAGTGAACTTTTCATAATGGCTATCCTCGAACTAAATGGTTTCTCTACACGCAACGATAGTAGCATGATTGACCTAGGCTATGTTTTGATGGGCTTTTTTAGAAATAGCTCCTGCGCTAGATCGATAACCGAAGTGCAATTGCTAAATCGGGCTTACCAAATAAAGTGAGATTTGTTGTGCGAGCGGAGTTGGCTATGAGCATGCAAATGAAATTGCGCTCTCTCTGTGGCCTCCTTAAAAGATGAGAATAGAGTAAGTCTTCTGAGTGATTGAGTGTGGGCCAATTCGAGAAGCGCTCACGCCTACTTTAATGCAATCCAGAAATATGTTCTAGTCTAGGTGTTTTTTTCCATGAGTCGCCGACCTTACAGACTGACGTTTTATCAGCAAGCGGCTTTCTGCCCAGTACACCAGAGGCTTCCATTGCTGCTTGTCTACGATGATTTTATGGTTGGGAATTTCAAATAAACTTAACACCTGCGCCGCAGAGCTGACATAGTTTCGCGAATTGCACAGCGATGTGATTACCGGCGCCTGCATTATCTTGGAGAACTTTTCGAGCTCGGAGAATGAATTGACGCTGGTGTTGCTGCAATTCGATACCAAGCCTATGTTAATTTTTTGCACGCATTCTCACGAATCAATTTGCGGATATAAAAAATAAACTTGAATGCAGTAGTTTGATCGATCACCGAAGGATTGATGGGCATGATGATGACATCTGAAACATTGATTAACTTTGATGTCAGGGCCAAGTCGATCTACGCAGGGCAATCGACGATGACTCTTCGTGTGTCGTAGCTTTAAGGTACCTCGGTGTGTATCTCTATTTTGACCGCAGTGCACGGACGGCTCATTACCCATTGATATGAGGATTGCTGCTTATCAAGGTCGACAAGACTGGTGGTTACCCTTTTTGAAGCATAGTAGCCAGCAAGATTGGTTGCGATAGTAGTTTTCCCGCACCCGCCTTTTGGGTTTACTACTAATATAGTGCGCATGTTATTCACCGATCACAGCAGGAAAATGGCGAAGTAGTGGCAGACGCTGCCACCGATCACAAATACATGCCAAATTTCATGCATCATCGGAAACCAATGGTCCAACACATAAAACACAACGCCTACTGTGTAGACGATACCCCCTGCCATAAGCAGTTTAAATGCCAGAGGCGACATTCCGGCTATCATCGCGTCTAGGGTAAATACGCACGCCCAACCCATCGCAACATAGATGATGATCGGGATCACACGAGGGCCGTTAATCGGTATGTTTTCTATGATGATACCGCTGAAGGCTAGACACCAGATTACCCCAAACAGCCACCATCCGCTTTCTCCTTGGACAGCCACTAAAGCAAAAGGCGTGTAGGTGCCGGCAATCATCAGGTAGATGGCTGCGTGGTCTAGGCGTTGGAAAACATCTTTGGCTTTGCCCGAAAAGCTGTGATAAAGCGTAGAGCTAAGATACAGCAAAACCAGCGCGGTGCTGTAAATGCTGTAACTAATGACTCTTGTAGGGTCGCCATCGACTGCTGCCAAAGTAATAAGTACCGAAGCGCCGACCAAAGCCAATGCAGCCCCAATCAGATGGCTTATGCTATTAAAGTACTCGCCTTTGTACATACAATGACCTTAAAGAGCCTTCTGATAGATACTATTAATAGGTTTGCTGAACACTTCGCGCACCAACGGCTCGAACAGTGCTAGAGATAAGGTTGGTTTGCTCGCGTCAAAGGCTGGGTCGTCATAGAGATCGACAAAGCGCAGCGTTCGCTCATAATGCGGATGATCGATTAGCTGATCACGCATATTGCGGTCTAATCCAAGGTAATGAAAAAAGTTATAGCCTTGAACCATCGCGTGATGTTTGATCATCCAAAAATTCTCTTCCGAGACAAACGGCTGTAAAATAGCGGCTCCTACATCAGCGTGATTGGCGCTTCCTAGCGTGTCGCCAATGTCATGCAGAAGAGCGCAGACAACGTATTGATCGTCTTCGCCAGCCTCAGCGGCCAGTTCCGCGGTTTGCAAGCAATGCTGTAGCCGGTCAATCGGAAAGCCGCCGTAATCACCGTTCAATAATTCCATGTGGGTCAGAATTCGATCAGGCAGAGCGCCAATAAATCCCTGCTGTTCCTGCATGATAATCTGCCAGTCGCCTTGGACGCTGTCGGACATTTTCCTAAAATCAGCTCGCATAATAAATCTCGATGGTTACTAAAGCATTAAATATACATGCTCGCGCCAGTAAGGTGATGACGATTAGCCAACTTTTCAACAAAAATTAGTTTGGCAAACACTCGTTTTGATAGGGCAGTGGATGCTCGCGCAGCCGAAATAAAGCTGATCATGCTTGCTGGCGTATTCAACCATGCCATCGCCTAAAGGCGATTTCTCCAGACTCTAGCGCGGGCACTGCCCAAACGGATAGTGCTAGGGCAGTAAAGAGGTCAATGGCTTATCATTTCTGAGTGTCACTTTAGGATTTTTTATAGGCTAAAAAATATGCGTGAGGTAGATGAAGGAATCTCGAATATCGAACACAAACGAAAACAGAATCACCAACGTAATGATGCCAGACCAAATTGAGAAAGCAGTGCGCTCTTCTAAGAATGGGCGTTTAGTCAGTAGTTGATACAACGCCGGCGACCAAAATATAATGTGAATAGTCGCGATGAACCCAGAGATAGGAGGTAAGCCAAAGGCTTTACCGAGTGCCGTCGTACACATAATGCCTAATACAAAACCGCCAACAACCCAGCGCGCGATTAGATGGTTTTTCACAAACAACAAACCAGCAACGAAACTAGCCGCCATGAAATAGATCCAGATCATTACCCATTGTGGTGTATTAGCCTGGCCTGCGGCGTCAAAAATTTCAAGTGCACCGTGGCCGTGAGCAACATCTTGTTGTGCAAATGCGAGCCCACTCAACTGCAGAGATATAAGCGCGGTGATCGCTAATAAAGTTGTTTTCATTATTACTCGTCTTTAGATAAACTTATTGGTCCTGCCAGCGTAACAAAAAAGCCAAGGCAATGGCAAAGATATAGAGCTATGTTAGAGTCAGTATTGAATTAAATTGAGGACAAAATAGTGAAAAATTATTCTCGTGTTATGCCAGTTTTGGTAAGTTCTATTTTGGTGTTTTGCGTGGCTCTGCCATTACAAGCAGCTGATCGTGTTAGCGGCGAGACATTTGCCATGCGCTCGCCAGTATTGGCAACTAAAGCGATGGCCGCTACCTCACAACCATTAGCCACGCAAGTCGCCCTAGATGTTATGAAAAAAGGGGGCAATGCCATTGATGCCGCAATAGCAGCGAATGCGCTGTTGGGTTTGGTTGAGCCGACTGGCAATGGCATGGGAGGCGATATTTTCGCCATTGTTTGGGATGCTAAAAGCAAACAGTTGTATGGTTTAAACGGGTCTGGTAGATCGCCCAAGTCACTTTCTCTAAAGTGGTTTAAAGATCAGGGCTACGACAAAATCCCATCACATGGCCCATTGCCAGTCACTGTGCCTGGTGCGGTTGACGGTTGGTTCATGTTGCATCACCGATTCGGTAAGCTGCCCATCAAGGATATTTTACAGCCGGCCATTGATTACGCTGAGCAAGGCTTCCCAGTTTCTCAGCTGATAGCTTACTACTGGAATCGCTCTGTACCCTTGCTGGAAAAATGGCCGGGGTTTACCGAGCAATATACGATTAAAGGCAAGGCACCCAAGCAGGGTGAGATTTGGAAGAATCCAAATCTAGCTAACACGCTTAGGCAGTTGGTGGCGGGCGGCCGAGATACGTTTTATAAAGGCGATATTGCAAAGACCATTGCTGAGTATATGCAGGCCAATGGAGGCCATATTAGCGAGCAGGATTTGGCCGCTCATAGTGGTAATTGGATAGCACCTGTGAGCACCAATTATCGTGGTTATGATGTCTGGGAATTGCCACCTAATGGGCAGGGTATTGCAGCCTTACAAATGCTGAACATATTGGAGCAATTCGATGTTGCAAGCATGGGCTACGATTCCGCAGAATTTGTGCATTTGTTTACTGAGGTTAAAAAGATTGTGTTTGAAGACCGCGCTAAATATTACGCCGACCCAGAATTTAATAAAATCCCTGTTAAGCAACTGATATCGAAAAAGTACTCAAAGCAACGAGCCAAACTGGTTGATTTAGACAGGGCTGGAAAAGAGTTTGCTGCCGGTGACGTTTTGCGCTCAGGCGATACAATATATCTAACCACTGCTGACTCAGAAGGCAATATGGTGTCTCTCATTCAAAGTAACTACAGAGGAATGGGTTCGGGCATGACGCCTCCTGGGCTGGGTTTTATCTTGCAAGACCGCGGTGAAATGTTCTCACTTGAGGAGGGCCACTTCAATCAGTTCGAAGGTGGCAAAAGACCATTCCATACCATCATTCCGGCGTTTATTACGCATAAGGGCAAACCTTGGATGAGCTTTGGATTGATGGGTGGAGCTATGCAACCGCAAGGCCATGCACAAATAGTTGTGAATATGATCGACTTTGAAATGGATGTGCAAGCCGCAGGCGACGCTCCCAGAATCCACCATACGGGCTCGTCAGAACCTAGCGGCGAGAAGATGCTAGATGGTGGAATATTGAATTTAGAAACGGGCTACCCCTATTCAACCATCCGCGCGTTGATGCGCAAGGGGCATAAGATTCAATTTGCTAACGGGCCATACGGGGGCTATCAGGCGATTTATCGTGCTGAAAATGGTGTCTATTGGGGTGGCACGGAATCTCGTAAAGATGGTTGCGCCGCTGGTTACTAGGCTGAGTGTCCTTAAACAGTGTTTTTGTCTAGCTCGTGTTTTAATTCGCCCACGTTAGGGACTTTATGCAGTTGAAGCAGATTCATCGTTGGCTAGGTTTGTGCTTGGTCGCTGTAATGCTAGTTATTAGCCTGACAGGTACTGTATTGCTATGGAAGCGCGAATATCTCTGGATAACGATTCCCGATGCGCGTCAGCTCTTAGAGCTTGGGCCTACAGCGATTAGCGATGCTGTGCTTGTCATGCAGGATTTTTACTCAGACCATGAATTGAGTTTCGTTCAACTAGGCAGTGAAAACCTAAGTTTACATCGAGGCTATCTAAGTAATAAAAGATACGCTTGGCACAACCAGAAGGGCACCCAACTCGAGGTTTGGCAGGGCAACGATCGTTTCGAAGATTGGTTGCTCGAATTGCACCATAGGTTCTTGCTCGGCAACACCATCGGTTTAAACATTGCAGGCTTTGGCGGATTATTGTTATTGCTGTTAATGTTTATAGGGTTTTGGCTGTGGTGGCCGCGACGACAGTTCTTCAAGTTGGGGCTTGTGCCGCGATCAAACGATCGTGGAGCTTGGATGCGCAGCCATGCCAATCTAGGAGCCCTTAGTTTGATACCAGTAATGGTGTTAAGCATAAGCGGTGTGATTTTAGTTTATCCCACAGAGTCCAAGAGGGTTCTTGTTGATGGTTTTCAAGCACCAGCAGTCAGTGTGAAAGAACAGATTGAGCTACCTCAGCAGCCCACTTTATTCGCTGCCCTGGAATTAGTAGAGCAGCAATTCCCAAGCTCTCGACCGCGCTGGATTTCCCTACCGAGCGCCGAGCGGAAAAGCTTTGTTATTGGCCTGCAAGTACAAGGCGCTTGGAACCGAATGGGTAATACGTCGATGACGTTTTATCCAGACGGGCGGCTTACAATCACTCGGGCCGAACTGCAAAGCAGCTTGAAGCGAGGGTTTGATTTTAGTTACCCCTTGCACACGGGCAAGTTCGATTGGTATTGGCGACTACTCATCAGCATCATTGGATTATCTCTGAGCGCGCTGTGCGTTTATGCCTTGCGCTCGTATCTGAAAAGAAGCTAAAAGCCCATTCCTAGGGGTAGCTCACAACTTCAACTTCAAGACCAGCCTCCGTGTAAAAATAGAATCGGCTGTCTGGTTCGTAGTTGCCAAAGTTGAACGGTTCGAGGCCCTTATTTTTCACCTTCGCTTCCACGCTGGCCAGATCAGGTACCACTACTGCTACATGATTTAGATTGTGTAATATCGAGTGACCGCGTTGCTGGTCCGTAAGGACTTGCTTATTGGTGTATAGGGCAAGATAAGAGTGGTCACCGCCAACGTGCACGCTGTAGCCGTCATGGATTGACGCGCCGGACCAACGAATACGCCAATCAAATAAAGCACACAATAACTCCGCTAAGGAATCTGGGTCAGCTACGGTTATGTTTGTATGTTCCAAGTAAGTAGAGTTTTTTTGAGATTTCATGTTTGTCTCCTGAGTTTTTTTAATGAGAGACAAGTTTAATATCTCAAGTTAACTTGAGGTCAAGGATTATTTTTCATAAACTAGTTTTTATGAAAAATGATCCATTGTTGAATATTGGAGCCGTGGCTAAGCGCACAGGTTCAAAGGTCTCGGCCATCCGGTTTTATGAGGGCAAAGGGTTAGTGCCTTCAGTGCGTAGCTCAAGTGGCCACCGACTTTTCCACCGATCCTCGATCAGGCGGATATCCTTTATTCTCGTTTCTCAGCGCCTCGGTTATTCACTCAAGGAAATATCCACAGCTCTAGGGTCTCTTCCAAATAATCGCACTCCCAATAAGGCTGATTGGGATAAGTTGAGCCGTTGTTTTAGCAAAGATATAGAGTCTCGTATTCAGCAGTTGAGGGCGCTGCAAGATTCTCTTATCGGTTGTATGGGCTGTGGTTGTCTATCGCTAAATAAATGTCGTCTTTACAATCCACAAGATCAAATCGCCAGCAAGGGCAATGGGCCAAGATATCTATTAGGCGATAAGCCAGAATCTAACTGAAACCAGCAATAATCGGTGAATAAAAAAAGGCCATCTGATGCGATGGCCTCTTTGTAGTTACTTTTGATTTCTTATAAGGGTGTCTGTTCTTGAGTCACGGCTAAATCCGATTTTGGAAATTCTTCAAATGGAAATGGCCGTTGATCTGTATTGAACGTCACGTATCGTAAGATACTCTGTACATATTGTGCCAATCTGTCACCCAGAACTAGCAGTTGATGATTTGGGTTGCCGGTTAAAATTACAAATGCCGCTTGCGCCACGACCACCGTGAGTATTACGAACTGTGAAACGTAAAATACCACCCAGAATATCGCTGTGAATAAAACCCGCATCCAAGCCGTATTGCCTTCGTATTGATCTGTCATAAGGTACTCCTAAAATGTATGTGAGATTAATCTAGGGTTGGTTTTGGATTTTTAAAGCCCTAGGGGATTACACAAAGATTAAATTCATTCAGTTGTTTATCAAAAGGGCATGTAATTATGTTGGTGGTAGACCTGCATTCCATATTAAGCTATTGCGCGTAGACGAGAAATAAGTACACTTTGCTATATCTTATATATCATATAAATTAACGGCTTTTATAGCCTGACAGGAAACATTCCTGAGTCAATATTATGAGCCAGCTCATTCATGTGTCAGATGAATTAAGTTTCAGTTTGGCAAACCAACGCATATCTTATGTGTTTCGCGTATCGCCTGAGGGCATATTGGAGCACGTGCACTTTGGTGGTTATATCGATCCAACGACGCAGGCTTCGGCTGGCCCGCGGCGTGCGTTTAGGAGCGCCGCTTTGGAATTCCAGGGCGTGCAAAATTATAACCTTGACGACACGCCTCAAGAATACCCTCTGTACGGCACTTCTGATTCTCGATACCCTGCAATGCATGCAACTAATGGGTCGGGCAATACTACTAATGTATTACTCTATAAGAGTCACCAAATACGCAAGGATAAACCGCAATTACCTGGCTTGCCGAGTGCCCGCGGTGGCGACAGTGAAACACTAATAGTCTCCTTGGCTGATGAGCTCAGTGGCATACAAGCAGAGCTCAGTTATACGGTGTATCAGGATCATGACGTGATCGCTCGGTCGGTGCAAATAAGCAATGTTAGTGACTCTGAAATTACCTTGCATAATGCGTTGAGTTCGTCGTTAGACCTGCCCAACGGTGAATACGAAATACTGCATCTAAAAGGCACTTGGGCGCGAGAATTCAATGCTCAGCGTTTAGCCGTACCGCATGGTCGATTTGTGATTGAATCTTCTCGTGGCACGAGCAGCAATGTGCACAACCCATTTGTGGCGATTATGCCTAAAACCACCAGCGAACAACACGGCGATGTGGTTGGCACAGCGCTTATGTACAGTGGAAGTTTCGCCATCAATGTAGAAAAAAATGAGTTTGAGAGCGTTCGAGTATCAGCCGGCATAAATCCATTCAATTTTCAGTGGAAGTTAAACGCTGGCGAGACATTTACTTGCCCTGAGGTTTTGCACGTGTTTAGCCCGCAAGGCTTAGATGGTATGAGCCAAGTTTGGCACGGTTTTATTAAAGCTCGAATAAGTCCGCCGCAGTTTGTTGGGGTTACGCGTCCAAGCTATTTGAATTCTTGGGAGGCAGCCTATTTTGATGTAAACGAAGATGTTGTGCTCGTCCTTGCTGATAAAGCCAAGTCTTTGGGGCTTGAGATGTTGGTACTAGATGACGGATGGTTTACTGGGCGAGATGATGATACTAGCTCCTTAGGTGATTGGTTTTCCGACAAAAGGAAATTTCCGCAAGGCGTTGAGGCGACCGCCAAACGTGTGCAAGAAAAGGGCCTAAAATTTGGTTTGTGGTTTGAACCTGAAATGGTTAACACACGAAGTCAACTATACCGCGATCACCCTGATTGGATCATTCATGTGCCACAACGAGCCTTATCAACCGGTCGCCATCAACACATATTAGATCTGTCGCGGCCCGAAGTGATCGGCTACTTATTTGAGCGCATTGATAGTTTTCTTAGCAGCGGTCATATCGACTATGTGAAATGGGACATGAATCGCAGCATGACCGAAATTGGTTCTGCTGGCCTGCCGGCGAGCCAGCAACTCGAAACACCACACCGCTATATGCTCGGTTTATATGATCTACTGAAGCGAATTACCCAGCGCTACCCGCAGGTCTTGTTTGAGAATTGCGCTTCTGGCGGAAATCGTTTTGATCTGGGTATGTTGCGATATATGTCGCAAGGCTGGGTAAGTGATATGTCTGAGCCGATCGGACGCCTGCCGATTATAAATGGCGCTTCTTTGTTGTTTCCACCCTGTGTTTTGGCTTCCTATATAGGCCCTGTGCCTGGTCATCAAAATGGCCGAGATGTGTCCCTGAAAACACGTACTGAAGTGGGTTTTTTCTGTGCTGCACGTGGTTTGTCGATAAATGTACAGGATATGGACGCTGATCAAGATGCCCTGAGGGACATTGTCGCTTTATATAAGGATTCGGCGGATGATCTTGTGAATGGTTCTTTTCATCGATTGAAATACACCCAGAACGAGGTTTGCTGGCAATTGAGCTCAAAAGACAGCCAACGCGTCTATGTCGGTTACTTTCACATTATTGCAGGTCCTAATCTTCCATTTCGTCGCGCCAAGCTAGTGGCTCTGGATCCGTCTAGCCGATACCAGCAAACATCTAATGGGCAAATTTACGGTGCTGATTCATTGATGCGACTTGGAATTGATCTTCCATATGTTGATGCCATGCAGCAGCAAAGCAATTATGATTACGCGAATCACATGCCAAAAGGTGACTTTTCTTCTAGGTTGATGGTTTTTCACAAGGTTTCTTAAGTATTTACAGTGTGTTAGCGCTACGGTTGACTTTGACAGTGTTAATAAACTCTTGTACGATCATATATATCATATAAATGTACATAAGGGTTTTGTGGCCTTCATGTACCAGCGCCAAGTTACTCTGTCATAGGGCATGGAATCAGGCTGTTATAAGGGTCAGTGCATAATTATAAAAACTGCACTTTATGGGAGAATACGTAGAAATGAAAATAACAAGCTTTCGGCTTTATTCAGTTAAGCCACGTTGGTTATTCCTTGCGATTGATACCGACGAAGGCATTACTGGTTGGGGCGAGCCGGTAATCGAAGGGCGTTCTCATTCGGTGACTGCCGCTGTTGAAGAATTATCAAGTTATCTCATCGGCAAAGACCCGATGCGCATTAATGACCATTGGCAAACCATGTACCGCGGAGGTTTTTACCGTGGTGGGCCGATTTTGATGTCGGCTATTGCGGGTATTGACCAAGCCTTATGGGATATTAAGGGCAAAGCTTTAGGTCAGCCGGTGCATGAATTACTTGGCGGTGTGGTGCGCGACAAGATGAAGACCTATGCTTGGGTAGGCGGCGATGACCCTGCGCAAGAAACGGAGCACATGAAAACTCTTATGGCTCAAGGTTGGGACACATTTAAACTCAATGGCTGTGGTCGACTTAGAATGATCGATAGTCATAGAGCTGTAGATAAGGTGGTCGACCGAATCGCTGAAATTCGCCAAAACTTAGGAAATGCCGTCGATTTTGGATTGGATTTCCATGGCCGAGTGTCAGTCCCTATGGCTAAGGTGTTGTTGCGTGAACTTGAGCCATTTAGGCCATTGTTTGTCGAAGAACCCGTGCTGGCTGAGCAAGCCGAGCAATATTCAGAATTAAGCCGCGGTACCAGTATTGTTTTGGCTGCAGGTGAGCGAATGTTCAGCCGCTTTGAATTTAAAAGCGTATTTGAGAATGGCGGAATCGGCATTATTCAACCAGATCTGTCACACGCCGGTGGCATTACAGAATGCTTGAAAATAGCCTCAATGGCCGAAGCCTATGACGTTGCGCTAGCACCACATTGTCCATTGGGACCAATTGCTTTAGCTGCTTGTTTGGCAGTAGATTTCGTATCCTACAACGCCGTCTTGCAAGAGCATTCGATGGGCATTCATTACAACCAAGGCGCTGATCTATTGGATTACGTGCTCAATAAGGACGATTTCAATATTGAAGGCGGTTACATGAAGCCCCTAAGCAAGTCTGGCTTGGGAGTTGAGGTAGACGAAGACTACGTAATTGAAATGGCCAAGCAAGGATGCGATTGGAAAAATCCGATTTGGCGGCATGACGACGGCACTATTGCGGAATGGTAGTTGTAAAGTCTAACTCAATAGCTCTCGAATCTAGCTTAAGCACACTCTAGTTCGAACTATGCTGAGGTCTCACTAAGTTAGCCTTGTTCTTTTAACGCAGCAACGATAGTACCTAGCGCACCATCCATTAGATTTTTGGCGCTCTGCGATGCCAAATTGGGGTCTTTGTTGACAATGGCATCGTAAATCATTTTATGTTCTGCGTGATTGCCGGCTCGAACACCGGTACGCATGTTGGTGAACCGGATGCTAACACGCAGGGTTGTATCAATGATTCTGCCTAATTGCATAAAGAATCGATTATCACTGGCGTCTAAGATACTAAGGTGGAAAGCGATATCTGATTCTAAGGGGTCATCCAAGCCAGTTTCAGCTTGTTTCATGCGTCTCAAAGCCAATCCTATTTTGGCTATCTTATCAATGTTTTGCCGTTGTGCAGCGAGCATTGCAGCTCCCGGTTCAATTGCTACGCGCAGTTCTGTGAATTCCCGCAACAATTCTAGCGAAGGGTTTGAATCACGCATCCAACGCAACACATCGGCATCAAACAAATTCCATTCAGATTGAGGTAATACCCGAATCCCTTGTCGTGCCCGAGAAGTAATCAGCCCTTTGGCTGCAAGTGATTTCACAGCCTCACGGGCTGCGCTGCGGCTTACCTGCAATTGTTCGCACAAAACGGCTTCGCTGGGAACTGGGTTGTGTTCTCCGTACTTGCCATTGATGATGGCATTGCCAAGAGTGTCAGCGACCTGTTGCGTAAGATTCATGCCGCGGTTAGCTGGATTCATTATGAAACACCTGTTTGGCAATTAATTGCGCATTGTTGTTGAAGTCTTATGGTACATAAATATGACAAATGTATCAAAGAAGCCACTCAAGCAAATAGAAAATATCTACTCTAAATTGCCTGCTTCACTGTCTTGAGATTGTTGTGTGATTAGGTCGGCGTAGGCAACATCCACCAAATGCTCAGTAGTAATGCCAAGCTTTTGCATTAGTCGTTGTACTTCTGCTTCACCGTCGGACAAAGCCTCGTCTTGCGCCATCACCACTTCAAGTTCAATAAAATCGCCGAGTTTCTCTACTTGGTCGAAGTGTATTCGAGTTCTACCCGACAAATAGAGTGTTCGATGCTTATTTACCTGCACCGCGACGCCATAGGCCTGAGCAAGAACGGTCATTAATCCTGCGGGGTCTTTGGTTTTTGAAATAAAGTATTCTGATAGCGTTGGCCCGCTTGAATCGCGCCGACGATAGAATATCAGTTCAGCCGACTGGTCGGCGAATACGCGCAATTTCAAACGGCCATGTTCTACATTGAAAAAAGTATCTCGCTGCACAATCAATTGCTCATCACAGTCGCTCAAGCTGCTGGCAATTGCGCGTTGTTCAGGAGTGTTGTTTGCGCGCGCTTTTATCTCGATATTCTTAGCCATCTACTTAGTGGAATGAAATTCTACGCCTGTTCCCCAGCGGTCTGGGAACCCAGGCCATGGGTCAGATAGCTTTCCATCGGCTTGTTTTATCTGTGTGATATTCGGTCGCTTAGGCAGCATTTGGCAGGCCGATTCTTGCTTCTTTAGGTAGCAATCCAGAAAAGCCAAGTTCATGTGCATGTTAATTCGATTGAGTGTTTCTTTGCTCCAACTAGGCTCGTAATAATGACCGATGTCCAAATCATTTGTGTAGGCCACACGAGGGGCTGGATGCGTGGCGAAATTGTGGCGGGCATTTTGATAGATCAGAAGATGATTAGCCGCTGTTCCAGAGTGTTCCCACAGTGCCTTTACGCCATTTTCATAACCCGAAATATCATCGGCATCACCGGTGATGAAAAGTTTGGGTATTTTGATGTTTCCGAGTGACGCAAGGTCATGCACACCGGTCTCTCCACCCCATGGCGCAAAAGCGATCATGGCCTGCCAGCGGGGGTCTACAGCTTCGCGGCCAGCCGAGCAACTATTAAATAGCGTTACCAGCGCATCTACATATTGCTTAGGAACGCCAAACAGTTGCAAGCCCTCGGCGGTGTAAGCGTAGCAACCACCCACCGTATTGAGGGCGCCGTAGCCACCCATCGAATAGCCAATGACAGCTGCCTGATTAGTATTCGCCAGTTTGGCGACTTCAGCTTTAGACTCGGCAAAATAATCCAATACAAACTGTTGATCCCGTGCTCGATTATATAAAGTGCTGATAAATCCAGCGCCGGCGTTGGTGGCAAAATCTATATCGCTATTGCGTGAGTCAGTATGATCAATTGCAGCCACCACGTAACCATGGCTGGCTAGGTGCTCGCCTAAGTAAAACATTATGGAGCGGTAGCCGGTATAACCATGCGAGAGAACAATCAGCGGGTAATCTGCGCGGTCGCCTTTTGGCTTGGCATTGCGCATGGCCCGACCTGCGAGTTCGAAAGACTTGCCAGATCGAGTTTGATCAACATAACTGGCGCGCGCGTTTGAATCGGTCGTTTGTGCCGGATACCAAACTTCCAAAGTCAGTTTTCGATCACTCCGAGAAATGAAATCTTTACTGTCTAACTGATTTGGGTTGACGGTTTCGAGCGTAGTGACCCCAGCCGTGTACTTGCCTGGCAGCGCCAGTGACGGGGTCACTGAAGGTTGCTCTGTGTAGAGTTCTTCGGCACCGAATACGCTGGAGCTAGTGCAGAATATAAATGCGCTTATGGCGCTAATCAGGAGCAGCTTGTGCATATTTGAAATTGTCTGGTTGAAGAGGGTTGATCTTAACATTGAAACACCGGCCAGAGGGGACCTCGACAAGTCTCAAGAGCGCTTGCGCAGCGAGTAAGTCGCGTTTGCTGCGTAACAATTAGATATAGAGGCTATTTGATATTAGCCGTGAGCGCAAAAAGCTTTGTATCAAGCATGCTCTATATTGCACTGATCAAGAAACTACACTTTCAACAAAGCGGATAAGTGGCCAGACACCTTTTTCGCTTGCGTAAAAACTAACAAATGGCCGCCTTGTTCAACCTCGATAAGGTTAGCTTGTGGATTGCTTTGGCATAACTTTCTAACCGATTCAATTGAAGTCAAGCCATCCTGAACGCCATGAATATAGTCGATAGGGCAGGTAACTTTAGCTGCGTATTTTGACTTATCCTGCATTATCGAAATACATTCATAGGTGTACGCGGAATAGCCATTGTGAACGGCGAAGCGATATCCGCTAGAGAGCCGCTGGAATATTTCTGGGTCTTGCACGGCGGCGAAGTCTAGCGGCGAGTTTCGGTAGGCTGTGTCGAATATTTTCCTGATATTTCCGCTGTCTATAAGAGCCACTCCGGTGCGAATCAGTGTGGGAAATAACTTTGGAAAGTACCTTGCGGTGCGAGCCACCGCTCTTAAACTACGCGGCATGGATTCTATTTGTTCATCTGAGACTATCGGCACCATTCCGGCCAAATTAATAATTCGTGTAACTCTGTCGGGATTCAAAGCGGTAAAAACATAAGCGTGGATACTGCCAGCCATGCAGGCTAATAATGTGGCCTTGTTAATATCAAGGGCATCCATTAACTGTTTTAAGTCACTGGCGGCATCTTCCAATATGTCGTTGCTATTGGCCCGAGGTGACGACTCACCAAACCATGCACGACTCATGCCAATTATTCGATAATCGTTTTCGAGCAGAAGTTTGTGCACCGAGGGGGGTAATTCGGGATCGTGTATGATGCCGTGCAACACAAATATAGGCTTGGCATTTTTACGCCCAGCATCGTAATAGGCGATTGTTCGTCCATCGCGCAGCTTGATAGTGTGATTGGCACACTGGCTGTTCATCCACATAGGTTTATGTTCGCCAGCATGCGAAAAGTTCAAGCTTGTGAGTAAACGCATAAGCTTAGGCTGCGAATGCGTTTCGGTTTTACTCATCAGCGACTTAGCGTGCTTGCGCACGGTTTCCAGCGAGCGATGTTGTTGAGTAGAAATTTCTTTGATCGTTAGGCCTTGATACAGCATTGACGCTATCTCGCACTCGCGGGCGGTTAGCCCATACATGGCGCGCAAGGTCTTACTAATGCGGTGGTCCCAACTTGAGCCAGAAATGTCAGCAATGATGATTTCTGAGTCCGCCATGTGTTGTAAGAGCATCAGAGCGGGTAGACGGTTACGCAAAAGCACCAACGTTGGCGTGGCTGAATCGGTCTTTGTCAGCTCATCTACGCTATGGCGCAGGGTTGCTTGACTGTCTTCATGTACTAACGCAACAATATCTAGGCTATCAGAGTCGGCGCCAAATAGAGTCATAGCCTCGGCATTGATCGCGACTATACGCCCCTGATTATTAATCGCTATGGAAGGTGAGTTGCGGTCATCCACGAACTGTTGCAGCGAGTCAGAATCGGTTTTGCCAACACGACCGATCTTTTCCAAAAGCTGGAAAGAACGCTCAAAATGCTTCTCCAGCATATCTTGTATTTCTTCTTGGCCGACTTCTCCAAGGTCATGCGATTGCAAGAATTGCTCCCACAGTTCGGTGAAAGTCTCTAGGCTGTTTGGGTTGAGGGCCAAGTCGTAGACTGCCTCTAAAACGTTGTCTGATTCTGTCGAGTCACCAGGCATAAAATAGCAGGGTAGGGATCTAGTTGTGCTTTGGGCCGTTTGAGTATACAAGAAGTTAATACAAACAAGGTATAAGCTGAACCAAACAGCCGCTTGGTGCATAATTGACCGCTCAAACCAGAACCCAAGCAGTTACTAAAAGAAAAAAGTAGAAAGCCTCGAAGGTAAATACAGTGACCCCATTTATAACTGAAATACGCGCCCTGATTCGTTTAGCGCTGCCAGTTTCGCTTGCTCAGCTTGCGTTGGTTGGCATGTCAGCAACCGACGTGTTAGTTGCCGGTCAGGCTGGCACCGTAGAGCTGGCGGGCATGAACTTAGGCGTGAATGCTTGGAATATGGTCATCCTATTCTTTATGGGGATTGGTTTTGCTACCCAGCCGCTGGTGGCAAAGCATTTTGGTGCTAAGGATGACGCAGGAGTAAAACACCAACTACATCAATCAATTTGGATGTGTTTGGGTGTGGGTGTGATCGCAACCGTATTGGTTTTGGCCGTATCTTGGGGGCTTAAGTTCGCGCCGTTGGAAACGCAAATGCTGTCAATTGCACGTGAATACTTGTTGGTGATTAGCTTATGCGCCATCCCCATGACAATGATCCCTGCGGTGCGTGGCACTTTAGAAGGAATGAGTCTGACGCGTGTCGTATTGTGGATTAATTTGGCCGCTTTTCTGTTGAACATCCCACTTGATCTGGCTCTGGTGCATGGGCTTTATGGCTTTCCAAAACTCGGCGGTGTGGGCTGCGCTTGGGCTACCGTGGCTCTTGTGTGGGTGATGTTTATTAGCACCATTGTGGTGTTGGTTTTACATAAGAAATTACGCGATAGGAATTTTCTTGGTCGCATGCAAAGGCCGAATTGGTCGACGATTTCGAAGACCTTAAAAATGGGCGTGCCAATAGGTTTTTCAATTGTAATTGAACTCAGTATGTTTTCTGGCGCCGGCATGATGATTGCCTTTTTTGGCCCGATTGAAGCCAGCGCGCATGCTGTGGCGATTACGGTCGCGTCTTTGAGCTTCATGTTATACGTGGGCATTGGCCAAGGCGTGACTATTCGCGCATCACAATTTTTTGGTGCTGAGTCCAATGACCAAGCACGCTACACCATAAAGGCCGGAACCGTTTTCAACTTAATGATTTCTGCTTTGATCTGCGTATTGTTTTTACTATTCAACCATCAATTGATTGCTCTGTTCAGCAGTGACCCTGAGGTCATCGCCTTGGCGGTAGTGTTATTGTATTTCGGAGCCGTATTTCAATTGGCCGATTGTCTACAGGTCGCTGCAATTTTCGCGCTGCGTGCTTATCACGATACCGCTAGCCCGCCCAAGTACCAATTTGTGGCGTTTTGGATTTTTGGCTTGCCAATAGGAATCGGCCTCTCGTTTTACAACTGGTTTCCGGGCTTAGCGGGTGCCAAAGGCATGTGGATGGCGATGGTGGTCAGCTTATTTTTGGTTGGTGTGCTTTTGCTATGGCGGCTGATCCGTTTAATGCGAGAGCCTGTAAACTTTTCAGAAGCGGCTTAAGGGTAGCGCTTTGACCTTAAGATAGGAATAAACAGTGGGAATTGTTGTCACAATAATTATGTTTCTCGGCGTAGCCTTGCTACTCAGAAATAGCTCCTTGCCAGCTAAACAATTAGTCTTGTCTATTTGGGTTTTGTTGCTCGGCGGAGTTTGGAATGCGTTGTACTATGGGCTGCAACATCTAAACCAATTTTGGGGCCAGGCGGCGTTTGTATCAGGGTTATTTATGTGCGCCGCTTCGGGCCTACTCTATCTTCAAATGAAAAGTAAGAAAGTTAGCAGTGCTGTTCGCATAGCGGTGATGTGCGGCTTACTGCTTTGTCTTCTATTGTATGCCGTGACCTTGATTCAGCTGAATATGGGTTTCGAGATTATTCGTTAATAGCCCCACATTTGGTATAAAGTTTGGCCTGCAGTTTTTGCATCAAATGTTGGCATAAAAAAGGAGCCGCACTAGGCGGCTCTTTGTATTTAACTTAACAGTACCAAGCGCTTAAATTTGTTGACCCGCAATCCATGCGTCAATTTTAGTTTCCAAAACGTTAAGTGGCAATGGGCCATATTTAACCACCTCATCGTGAAAGCCTCTAATGTCAAACTTGTCACCCAGAGCTTTTTTTGCTTTGCCGCGTAGCTCCAATATCTTCAGCATACCGATTTTGTACGCGGTGGCTTGTGATGGCATCACGATATGACGTTCGACCATTTTGACGCCATCTGAAATGGCATTTGGAGTGTTGTCAGTGTAATAAGCGATACCTTGTTCACGAGTCCATTTTTGCGAATGTATGCCTGTGTCTACCACTAGTCTGCACGCGCGCCAAAGCTCCATCGCCAAACGACCAAAATCAGAATAAGGATCTGAATACATGCCTATTTCTTTCGGAGAGTATTCAGAATACAAGCCCCATCCTTCAGTGTAGGCAGTGTAACCACCAAATCTACGGAATTTTGGCACATCTTGCAGTTCTTGCTGGATTGCCAATTGCATGTGATGGCCGGGGATGCCTTCGTGATAGGCCAGTGCTTCCATTTGATAGGTCGGCATGGCTCTCATGTCATACAAATTGGCGTAGTACAATCCAGGCCGTGTGCCATCTTCAGAAGGCCGTTGATAGAACGCTTTGCCAGCAGACTGCTCGCGGAATGCTTCTACTGCCTTCACGTTGAGATCTGCTTTTGGCTTGGTGATGAATAGATCGTCTAAACGACCTTTCATTGTATCAATTAATTGTGTCGCTTCGCCTAAGTAACGTGCTTTGCCTTCGGCTGTGTTTGGGTAGTAAAACTGATCGTCATCACGCATGAATTGCATAAAGGCTTTCAGGTCTCCTTCAAAGCCTACCTTTTTCTTGATTTCGCGCATTTCCTCATGGATACGTGCAACTTCGTCTAAACCTATTTGATGGATTTGATCCGAAGTGAGGTCGGTAGTGGTAGTACGTTTCAGTGCCACATTGTAGTACTCATCACCATTCTCCCACTTCCAAATACCATCGTCAGTGGTGGCCTTAGTTTCGAGTTCGGTCAGGTGCG
>JBLHME010000050.1:0-23387 GCA_047623225.1 Cryomorphaceae bacterium | reverse complement strand
CATGCCAATTCGCCAAGAAAAGACCTTCCTTTTTTTCACATCCCTCGTTGCGGCGGCACCTCTATTGAAAGCGCTTTTGAATTACAAACATCCAAACACTTCTACGGAATAATTAACAGAGGCGACATGGTTCTTAGCTCCAACATCTTACGCCCTTTGATTTAGTGCATCTAAACATGCTGACCGCCGGTGTCTATAATATATTATTTAAGTTCACGATCATTCGAGACCCACTCGATAGAATGGCATCAGACTATTTATGGCAAAAGAAGCATGATTGTCATAACGAGTTTTCGCTAATGAGCTTCGATGCTTATCTTGATTTCGCTGAACAAATTATCCGAGAGGAACGCTATTTCGAGAAGCTGCATTACGATCATTTCAGGCCAATGATTCATTATTGCGTAAAGGGCGGTGAACTATTGGTTGACGATATTTTACTACTGGAAAATATCGTCAACGAACTGGCCCCAATCAAAGAGCTAATCGGCTCTGTAGCTTTGCCCAAGAAGAATCGTTCGGCCGATTCGTACCAAGAGTTGAAGACAGGCTACGATAGGAACCAAGTTTACGCAATCTATTCTGAGGATAAAGCGCTTCATGACCATATCACATCGATTAAGCGCAAATAGACCCATTGAACTAATGCAGCAGAAAGAACCAATTGGCCTGATCGCCGCTTTAATTTACCGTCACCACAAAGGACTGGTCTTCCTTCTCCAGTAATACTGAAGTTTTATCTATCTGTAATACTTGCTCTCCTGAACTTAAAATATCGCCTTCATTAACAATTAACCCGTTAATCATCGCAAAACGTTCAGAGGCCGTTTCAGAATACGAAACAACACTCAGTAATAGTTCACTGGCAGCAGTCTCCAATGTTTCCTGCGGTGCATCTTGTAACCCGGTCTCCACCCGCGTATTGGAAATTTCTAGCTTGGGTTCCTTGGCTTTTATCTTGGGTATAACGACCGCAGCCGAAGGCGTTGCAGAGGGAACATCGAAACTTATTTGTACATTATCAAAGTAGGGCCGCACCAAAAACCCAAAATAAAAGCTGAGAACGGGTATTAGGATAAACAATGTCACTCTTATAAACTTACGAGTACCCGATTCGGCTACGGGCCTGTAAACGCCTGATGACAACTCATTCAAGTTTTCTTGTTTTCGGGTGACTTCGGCCTTACCCAATGCATCTAATATGTATGACATAGTGCTACACTCTATTTGGACGCTAAATTCTACCAGTCTTTATGACTCATCCATCATTTTTACGCGCTTGTTGACCGTAAACAAATCTGTTTTAACAAGGGTATCTTTGTAGGACTTATATTCCACATAACAATAATTGCTAACAGCTTGTATTTGTTAATCTAATTTGACATACTTTATTACAAATAACTTGCTAAATCATAAGAACTAAAAACGGTAATAATGAGAATAATCAAGTGCTTACTGCTGGTTATGCTGTTTACAGTACAGGCTAGTAGCGCCCAGCAAACCGCCGATGGCACGCCTATCCTTGTTGGTATTTCTGAAGCGATGAAGTTTGCTGATGTAAATCATCAAGGTTCCATTGTGCGTGTTACGCGTAGTCAGGATCAAGAAAACAAGCTATCCGGCGACTATACAAAAGCTTCCCGTGCTTGCCCTCCATTTTGTATTCAGCCGCTGGTAGCTGCACCGGGAGTAGACACTGTTGGAGAACTTGAGCCATTTGATTTTATTAACACCGTAGTGAGAGCGGCGGCGATGGTCTGTTAGTTGATGCGCGTACGCCGAAATTTTACAGTAGCGAAACCGTTCCGAGCACGGTTAATATCCCTTTTGTTATTTTCACTTCCTCAATCGAACAAATACTGCCATTGCTAGGCGCTGAAAAAGTGAGCGGCTCATGGGCTTTCGACCGCGCCTTATCTTTGGCTCTATTTTGCAACGGCCCTTGGTGTGCGCAATCTCCTCGGGCTATTAAAACGCTGATTGAAATCGGCTATCCCCCTTCTAAACTTAAAAACTCTCGAGGCGGGTTACAGCTTTGGAAGAACTTCGGACTAACTACTGTTCGGCCCGTGGCCAACGGCGTTGAGAACTAATAATGGCAACTGCATATAAACAAAGGGGTAGCACCTTACTTATCACCAACATAATATTAACGATCGTTATTGTTGTAATTTGTTGGTTTCTATTCGTCAACTCACAGAAAGAAAATAATTCGATCTCTACTGATGGATTATCACAAGAGGAGCTTAAGGATATCGCTGATCTGCAAACCCAGCTCGCTCTGGAAAAAGCCAAACTTGAGCAATTAGCGGAACAGCGAAAAACTCAGCAACTTGCCAAAGAGCTAGTGGAAGAAAAAGCCAATAAGCTCCTTCAGGCTCAAAGCGATACCGTTGCCGGAGAGTTGAGCATGCAACTTAAAGCAGATAAGAAGCGAATTACCAATATGATTGCCATCGAGCTTCAAACTACCAAAGAAAATGCGGACTTGCTTGAAGAGCTCGCATTGACTCGTGGTCAAAATCAAACTCTAAATCAACAAATTGTAGAGTTAATGGGCCAGATGATGGAGGTTGACTCCATTGCCTCTACTGATGCCAGTACCAGTTCTCAGTCACAAGAAAACCTAGACTTGCTGAAAGCGCTAGAAGGCGACTTAAGTGCATTCACCAGTCCAGAGACGCAACAACAAGCGTTATTGATAGCCCAGCAACAGGAAGAGAACGCCAACAACTTACTTGAAGTCGAAGAGGGAGATAAGATTCCATCGTCAGCCTACCAACTTCAAGCTGAGATTGATAATTTGAACACGGCGGCAATAGAAGATGCGGACAACGCCGATAAAATTCCTTCAGCTGTTTATCAGTTACAAGCGGCGGTAAGCGATATTATGGAAGTCGATAACTCTTCGAATAACGTTGTTACTCTGAGTGGGCTAGTAGACGATGACGATGATGAAAGTATCAAATACTTAAAAGCATTGGAAGAAGAAGCAGAGGTGAGACAAAATGAAATGCGTCTTATCACTGTGGTTGAAGGTGTTACATTATCCAAAGTTGCCGCTCGAGCCTATGGCGATGCTTTGCTGTATCACAAAACTTTCGATGCTAATCCTACCGTAGTTAGCGACGCCAATATAATCACCCCTGGGATGCGACTGCGTGTACCTCTGTAGTGCGACCGCTAAACATTTTCCAAGCGGTAACTAACACCTTGGTAAGTATTCGTGTCCGTTAATTTTGATGGCGCATTAGTCATTGCGATATCATCTCGTGCATTGTTTAACCTTGAAGAAGGTCACCAAATATATTTAAACAAAGGCGTTGATGCTTACTATCAGCACCAGTTAGAACACGAGAACGAAATACTTAAAAAAGGTGTGGCATTCTCCCTGGCTGAAAAGCTATTGGCACTCAATGATTTATCGGAAACCACCACGCAAGTCGAGGTAGTACTCATTTCGCGCAATAGTGCCGATACCGGCTTACGGATATTCAATTCCATAGCACATCATAAACTCAATATCATTCGAGCTGCATTTACGGGCGGAGAAGCGCCTTGGGGTTATGCAAAGTCTTTTAATGCTGATCTATTTCTTTCAGCTGATCCAGCAGATGTCAAAGCGGCTTTGGATGCGAATTTAGCAGCAGCCACAATCCTGCCTAGTCAAGTGACACAATCAGCAGATAAATCAGATGAGTTACGTATCGCTTTTGATGGCGACGCAGTGCTATTTTCTGACGAAGCGGAAAAGATTTACCAACAGGAAGGCTTAGAAAAATTCACCTTAAGTGAGCAACAGTCTGCCAACAACCCATTGCCAGGCGGACCATTTAAATCATTTTTAGCCAGCCTTCATCATATTCAATCTGCATTCAAAGCAAATCATTCACCGATTAGGACAGCTTTGTTTACCGCTCGTTCCGCACCCGCGCATGAACGGGTGATTCGAACCTTACGCGCTTGGAATATTCGTATTGATGAAGCGGCCTTTTTAGGCGGAATGGATAAAGGTGAGTTTTTGAAAACCTTTAGAGCCGATATTTTCTTTGATGATCAAAAAGGCCACTGTGAATCAACGCGCAAACACGTGCCTACTGGACACGTGCCGAGTGGGGTGGCTAATAACCCCCAAGAATAGCCTCGTTTATATCAAACAGCCTACTTAGGTAACTGCTTGATATACAAGTCCTGCTTAGGAAAAGGAATTTCCATCTTACTTTTAATGAATGCTTGATGCACTGATGAATTCAACTGATGCGTCTCACGTCCCGATAGTTCAGGCTCGTCGATCCAACACAACAACTCGTAAGCCAAACCCGAGTTGCCAAATTCACGAAAGCGAACTCGAGGTGCAGGGTATTTACATACCAGCTCTTCGGACACCGCTTGCGCCAATAAGAGGCTCTCCACTTTTTCTGTATCAGAACCATAAGCAACTGAAACTTTAATTCTTATTCGATACTTTTCGTTCGGCCCACTGGATTAATTGATAATCTTGGTATTTCCCGTGATTGAATTCGGTACAGTTACTTCTACATCGTCTCGAGTTAACATACGGGTGCTGCGTAAACTAATCTGAGTTACTTTACCCCTAGAGTTGTCTTCTAACACCACGTAATCACCTAACTTATAAGGTGAATCGGCCAAGATAAATACCCCTGAGAATAAGTTTGCTAAGGTATCCTTAGCAGCAAAACCCACCGCTATGCCAATAATTCCGGCAGATGCCAACCACGCGGTCATATCTATGTTCCAAGTTTGGAACACGAAGTAAATACCTAAAGCATATATGATAATAGCGAACAGGTTGATAAACAGCGGCAGTGTCTCCGGTCTAATCGCGCCACTTGATTCGCTTTACTCGCTGCTAGTAGCGCTGACAACCGTTAACAATAACTTTGACGCTGGATACAAAACATGGCCCATAACCACACTATGATGGTGTGCATAATACCTGACGTTACATGTGTGAATTGTTCAGGTAACTCCAACACCTGCATAGCGATGATTAACCCTTATAGGAAGACTGTCCATACGATAGGGCGACGTAACAAGCGAAACATTTGATCATCTACTATCGTTTGGGTGCTGCCACTTAAAAACTGAATGATCTTGTTGATAACAAAACTTAGTAACCACGCAAACACTAACAAACTAACAACAATGATGGCCGCCTTTTTCCAAGGCTCCTCACCGAATATTGAAAGATATATTTGTAATTAGGCGAAAATTTCAGCAGACATTAGTAAACAACCTCTTGGTATTTAATTATTATGTTGCGAGTGTTTAAACAACACTCCAACTTCGTTTATCCCACTAATTCTAACGAGAATACACCCGCGAGTACAACCCAAAAGGGCGCTACTGTTAGATATACGAGGTTTAGGGTGACTACGAGAAGCGCCTAACTCTGTGGTGAGCTGGTGAGTTTAGATAGAATATATCCAGCAGCTACAAAGGCAAAAGTAGCAGTCATATGTGTCGCTGATCCAAAGCCCGCGCAATTTAATCCAGTCGCCGCGCCTGGTTCGTTATCTCGTTTAAAACCTTGCATTGGCTGCTCCGTTGAAAAAACAGCGGGAATACTAAAATAACGTTTAACATCTCGACTAAAGCTGTATTTTTGCCTGAGTATTTTTCGTGTTCTAGACAACAAAGCATCTTTGGTTGTCCGAGATAGGTCTAAAACCTTGATACAACTTGGATCAGTCTTTCCACCTGCACCGCCAATAGTGATGATAGGGCGTTTATTCTGGTAACAATGGGCAATAAGAGCGGCTTTCACTTGCCCGCTATCAATGCAATCTACAATAAAATGAGCCAACTCATTAAGATACTTTTGCGGTGCTTCTGCTTCTACAAAGTCGTCGACAAGGGCAATGTCACAATCAGGATTAATGTCTATCAGACGACCTCTTAGCGCTTCTATCTTGGCCATACCCAAGGTGCTGTCCAAAGCCTGAGATTGGCGATTAATGTTTGATTCTGCCACATGATCCATATCAATCAGCGTGAGGTTTCCTACGCCGCTACGGGCCAAAGCTTCCGCCACCCAAGATCCTACGCCGCCCACTCCAATAATAATAACGTGACTAGCTTTCAAGCGCGCGTAGCCTTCATCACCATAGAGTTTGGCAATGCCAGAGAAACGCCTGGGGATTTGTTCTATTATGCTCTCCAGCATCGTCGCTACATTGCGAGACCTAGCTTAATCCCAGCGATTATCTCGCACTTCAATTATTCCTTGCTCAACTCGCACTTCCAGCATTTCCAACGGCTCGTATGCCGGTGGGGTCAAGACATGACCTGTTTTAAGCTCAAACGTCGCGCCGTGATGCGGACATTCCAGTATGCCGCCTTTTAGACAACCACTGGCTATCTCGCTGCCGTCATGAGGACAAACATCTTCAATGGCAATGTACTCTCCATTTTGCATGAAAACAGCTGCCATCACATTATCTAGGTCGACAACGATGTTGCTGCCTTCATCAATAGACCCTTCAGAGCCGACTTGTACCCAATCAGACATAATCCTACATTAAGCCCAGTTGCAGGCGAGCTTCGTCGGTTAAGCTCTCTTGTGTCCAAGGTGGATCCCACACTAATTCAACTCGTGCAATATCAACACCCGGGACTTTCGATACCGTATTCTCCACCATTCCTGGAAAAGAGTGCGCAACAGGGCAACCTGGCGTGGTTAACGTCATATCAATTTCAACCGTGCCACCGTCAATATCTACTTTATAGATCAAACCAAGATCATAAATATTGATAGATATTTCCGGGTCGTATATCTCTTTAAGCGCGGCGATGACATTTTCTTCTAGTGTAAGCGAAGGGTCACCGTTTGCTTCCTTTTGTTCAATTTTCTGCTGCGCGTATTCTGCATTTTGCTCTAGCTGCTCAAATACACTATCGTTTTTTTGCATCGCTTCAGGACTAGGAACATCTACATTTACGCGTTTCATGATATGCCCTCTAGATGCATATTTTTAGCGACAACTTGTCGCAATTCATTTTTTAAACTCGGTAACTCGATCTCATCTAAAACATCTGCCGCGAAAGCATACGTTAACAAGGTTCGGGCTGAATCTTTATCGATCCCTCGCGACTGCAAATAGAAAATCTGCTTCGCGTCTAGTTCACCAACAGTAGCGCCGTGCGAACACTTTACATCGTCTGCATATATTTCCAGCTGTGGCTTGGTATCAACTTCAGCATCTCGTGATAGCAATAAGTTAGCATTCTCTTGCTCTGCAAACGTTTGTTGCGCATCTTGATCAACTACTACTCGGCCATGGAAAACGCCTCTGGCTCGATCATCCAAAATGCCTTTGTAAACTTCACGGCTAGTGCAGTTTGGTGCTTGGTGACGAATAGTTGTGTGATTATCAATGTGCTGGCGAGCTTTACCAATAAATAAGCCAATGCAATCAGTATGGGCGTTTTCACCGGCTAGCGTTACTTTAAGTTCATTACGCACCAACTGGCCGCCTAAGGTAATAGTACGCGCCGAAAAGCGGCTACCCGCTTCTTGGTGAACCCATGTGCCACCAATTTGCCGCGCTTTAGCACCTGCGGTTTGTATTAAATAAAAATCACATTGCGCGTTGGCCGACAGTTTAATTTCAGTAGCGGTATTGGTTAAAGCCGTGCTTTCATCAGATGAAAGATGGCGTTCAATAATCGTTGCCTCAGCTCCTTCTTCAAATATGATTAAGTTACGCGGCGTGTTGAAAGTTTGCTCGCCGGTCGCAACAAACGTCATTTCAACCGGCTTTTCCAACTTCACTCCCTTCGGAACAAATACAAAGGTGCCATCGGTAAATAGACCCGTGTTTAAACTGATAAAAACATTGCCATCTTCAGGTTGCAAAACCGCTAACTGGGCTTGCACCTTATCAGCATGAATGTGCAGTGCTTTTGCCATTGAGCAAACAATGGCTCCCGCTGGCAATGATGTTAAGTCAGACAATGAGCTTTGAAATAACCCATTACTAAACACTAACCGGGTGGCATCTAATTCGCTCGAATTGATAGTACTCAGACCTTCCTCACGCTGAGTCGCATTAAATGGCTTACTCGCTAAAGCGCGTAAATTGGTGTATTTCCAATCCTCATCTTTAGTAGATGGGATACCCAATTCGTTGAACCGGGCAACGCCAGCGGCACGCGTTTGCGTTAGCCAATTGTGTTGCTCACCTGGTAAGGTGTTTGGCAACTCTGTTGTAAAGTTTTCTAAATGTGTCATGTCGATATTTATGCTTGGCTATATTGGGCCTAGGCCGCTGCGTCTTCTATCCAGCTGTAGCCTTTCTCTTCTAGCTCTAGCGCTAAAGACTTGTCGCCTGATTTAATAATCTGGCCAGCAGACATAACATGGATGAAGTCTGGCACGATGTAGTCGAGTAAACGTTGATAATGGGTTACTAACAATACCGCACGGTCAGCATCTTTTTGGGCATTTACACCCTTAGCAACAACTTTCAATGCATCGATATCTAAACCAGAATCAATCTCATCCAGAATCGCCAATTTAGGCTCCAGCACCATCATTTGCAAAATTTCATTCCTCTTTTTCTCGCCACCAGAAAAGCCTTCATTGACCGATCGCTTCATAAACTCTTCACTCATTTCCATTGACGCGGCCTTTTCACGGATTAGCTTCAAAAAAGTGATCGCGTCCAGCTCTTCTCTGCCTTGGGCTTTACGCACTGCATTCAACGCCGCCTTTAAAAAATACACGTTAGAAACACCTGGAATCTCTACTGGGTATTGAAAGCCTAGGAACATACCTGCTTGGGCACGTTCGTCAGGCTCCATCTCTAATAGGTTTTCACCCATAAACTCTACTGAGCCATCCGTTACCTCATAACCATCGCGGCCGGTTAAAACGGCTGCCAGTGTACTTTTTCCTGAGCCATTTGGGCCCATAATAGCGTGGATTTCTCCACTATTAATAGACAGATTGACACCATTCAGAATGGCTTTTCCTTCTACTTCGGCTTTCAAATTTTTGATCGTTAACATTTAAATATTACAAATAATTTCGTGACTGAATAAGCGCGGTAAACCAAGGGGTTTAACCCACTGCCCCTTCTAAACTAATATCCAACAATTTTTGTGCTTCCACTGCAAATTCCATCGGCAGCTCTTTAAGCACTTCTTTACAAAAACCATTCACTATCATCGATATTGCGTCTTCTTCTGACAGACCGCGTTGACGACAGTAAAACATCTGGTCTTCGCCTATTTTTGAGGTGGTCGCTTCATGCTCAACTTTGGCAGTCGGGTTTTTGATCTCCATATAAGGAAAAGTATGCGCGCCGCAACGGTCGCCCATCAGTAAAGAATCACACTGTGAATAATTACGTGCATTTTCGGCTCCTTTGGCCATATGTACTAATCCACGATAAGTATTTTGCCCTCGTCCAGCTGAAATGCCTTTTGAAATAATCGTGCTTTTTGTGCCTTTCCCTATGTGCACCATCTTGGTGCCCGTATCCGCTTGCTGCATATTATGGGTTAATGCCACCGAGTAAAATTCACCCACTGAGTTATCACCTTGTAACACACAGCTTGGGTATTTCCACGTGATGGCTGAACCTGTCTCTACCTGCGTCCAAGATATCTTGGCGTTGTCGCCAGCACAGATACCCCGCTTGGTGACAAAGTTATAAATTCCGCCGACGCCGTTTTCATCACCTGGATACCAGTTTTGCACAGTGGAATACTTTATCTCGGCATCTTTCAAACACACCAGCTCAACAACCGCTGCATGCAATTGGTTCTCATCTCTTTGCGGCGCAGTGCAGCCTTCTAAGTAACTAACGTATGAACCTTCATCAGCGATAATAAGAGTACGCTCGAATTGACCGGTATTCATTTCGTTGATGCGAAAATAAGTTGAAAGCTCCATCGGGCAGCGCACGCCTTTAGGAATATAGACAAACGAGCCTTCACTAAATACGGCGCAATTGAGCGCAGCGAAATAATTATCCGCTACTGGCACCACTGTGCCTAAATATTTTTTTACCAATTCCGGGTGGTTTTCCACCGCTTCAGATAATGGGCAAAAAATTACGCCCGCTTTAGCCAGCGTATCTTTGAAGGTGGTAACGACCGATACACTATCGAACACCACATCTACCGCAATGTTTCTGACGCCCGCTAGCATTTCTTGCTCAGCTATCGGAATGCCCAATTTTTCGTATGTTTCCAATAAGCGTGGATCTACTTCATCCAAGCTTTTGGGTCCGTCCGACGGATCTTTAGGTGCTGAGTAATAAGAGATGGCCTGGTAGTCGATAGGTTCTATATTTAACTTTGCCCAGTCTGGCTCTTGCAGTGTCTGCCATTTAGCAAAAGCTTCCAGTCGCCAATCCAACAACCATTGCGGCTCACTCTTTTTTTGTGAAATAAAAGTGATCACGCTTTCATCTAACCCTGGCGGCAAAGTCTCGGCTTCTATATCTGTAACGAAGCCCTCTTTGTATTCACGGCCGATTAAGCCTCTTAATTCTTCGTTATTTCCCATAATAATTGTTTACTGGCCCCAAAAGCGGCACTGATTAATTCGGTAACGCGACATGCTGCACGTCGCGATTAGTTTTTGCCTTTGCAGCTTGCTCAGCTGATTCACGCATCATGGTGCCTAAATAGATGTTTGATAAAAAGCTATCTAGTTGATCGGTCAAGGTTTCCCACAAGTGATGAGAAAGACACTTTTGCCCATCTCGGCAATTCTCGTTGCCTCCACAGTCGGTAAAGTGCATGGGTTCGTCTACTGCCGCGATAATTTGCGCGATTGATATTGTGTCAACATCCCGCGCCAAACGATAGCCACCGCCCGGACCACGCACACCTTCAACCAACTGGCTATCTCGTAATTTGGCGAATAATTGCTCTAAATACGATAAAGATATTTTTTGGTTCTCGGCAATATCACGCAGAGTCACGGCGCGCTCACCTTGGTGCAACGCTAAGTCGATCATCGCTGTGACCGCATAACGGCCTTTGGTGGTTAAACGCATAAATTGCTCAAGAAATAATAACCTAGTAGTTTACTTGGTTATTACTGGAATAGGTTAAATATTATTTTGTTACTGGCATAGGTCAGATTATCTCGTCGGACAACGGAGCCAGATCATTCGGGAGGCCTATTCCTTTAGCTTTATTTGTAAGGCGCCATCATCTACCTGAGCGAGTTCAACAGCCTGCTCAAATGATTGCCAGAACCCACCTTGGTTGCCAAATTCGCTAACTAAATCAATATTTTTCAGACCACCTAAAAATGAATTCGGCACCGGCACACCCATTACACTGACGCCTTTTAGTACCACCACGGGGCGGCCCAATTGATTAAAAAATTCGATCCCTGCCCGAGCCTTTAAAATTTTTCCACCGAAAAAAGGAAAGTCAGGATCCATTGGCCATCTTAATCGAGCACTGATCAAATCATCGGATAAATCGATTGCAACTTTATCTGCTAGATCCGTGTTGGTCGCTAAAATTGAATTTAGCTCGCGCTCAGTAATCACTAGCTCCCTACTCGTACCCTCTTCGCTGTAGGCCTCTGGGGCCAATGCTTCTTTCGAACTCAAGCTGGTTTCACCGCTTGTTGCTGGTGATTGTCCTGAAGTAAAACCTTCGAACAGTTTGAGCTTTTTGTCTAACACCACTTGTTCTTTTTGGCTAAGCTCTATGGGCTTGAAGCTTTTGGGAAACAGTATCCAATAAGTAACGCCAGCAGTAATAATTATCGATACCAACATAAAGCCAAGCACGGCTAAGCATCCGAACTTGCGTGCTTTTTTACCTGATCCAACAGGCGAGTTAATCTGAGTCATGATATGGAGAAGTAAATACGGTCAATGCACACATATATGTGCTCTCAACCCCAAAACTCAATAGGCCTTGTGGCTTTGGTCTTTCCTTTAAAGGGTTTCTGAAAAAGCCTTATTTACCTACATTCGGCACCCCGGCAACTAACGCCGAAGAGGGATCATTTATCACTACTGTCCGGTTAAGAATTGGGTGATAGTCTAAAGCGCCCGAGTTCACTGGCTTGCGGTAAAATAGAGGTTCTTAAGACAGCTATTTTACTCAAGCAGGAACCCGGGCATGAAACCTACTAACACCATCTTATCTCAGCTTCTGAAATTCCTACCGCGGCACCGCTTTCAAACTGCTGTAGACCGACATAAAGGAGATTATAGAACGCGTTCTCTGCTCTGTTGGGATCAACTGGTTGTCATGTTATTTTCACAGCTATCAGGCCGCTACGTGATTTAGTTGATACATTTATTAGTTGAGACCTCAGCAAAACTCACCAAACATCGTATAATTTGTTAAAATAAGGTATGCAAAAGCCATTCACAACTCAATCCGCATTATTTGTCAGCGCATCGGATATCGACCACCCAATACTTCGCAGTCTAGACGACACCGAAGCGCTATTAGATTGGTCGAAAATAGAACATCTGCTGTCATCAATCTATTCAGCAAAGACGGGCCGTCCCAGTTATCCACTACTGACGCTATTTCGAAGTCTACTGCTTGGAATTTGGTATCAGCTTTCGGACGTGCAACTAGCGCAATGCCTGTATCGCGATCTATTGTTCCGCAAGTTTTGCCGTCTTGAATTGGGCGGTGATGTGCCAGAAGCCTCAACTCTGGGTCGTTTTCGCACGCAGCTCGTAGAGCAGGATTTGTGGGAGCGGTTGTTGGCTGAGATTAACGGGCAGCTAGAAGCTAAGAACATTATTATGACCAAAGGGCGCATCAATATCATTGATGCCACACCGATTGAAGCCGCACAGTCAGGCCCGGGAAATGGCGTAGACGGTCTACCGACACGTGATTCTGATGCCGACTGGCATGTAAAGAACGATAGTCGTGGGAACAAGAAATCCATTTATGGGTTCTCCGTTCATACGGGCGTTGATGAAGATGGCTTTATTCATCGGCAAAGTGTGACTGCAGGCAATGTACATGACAGCCAGGAGCGCGACACTTTATTGCTGGGCGATGAAGCTGCGCTGTACGCGGATGCCGCGTACAGTTCAGCCCAAACTCGAAATAAATTAGCGCGGTTTGGCATTGATGATCAGGTGCAACGCAAGGGCTATAGAAACAATCCACTGTCGTGTGCCGACCAAATTCGTAATAAAATGATCGCGGTAACGCGTGCTGGCGGAGAACGCCCGTTCGCCACTTACAAGCGCCACTACGGTTTAGCGCGGACGCGCTTTATGGGACTTGCTAAAAATGTTTCCTTTTATGGTCTTGCTGCAATTGCGGCGAACGTTCGTAAAGGCGCTAAGTTTTTAACGCTCTACGGCCTACCGGACCCGGCAAGTACAGGATAGCTGCGTCAAAAATACGAAGTATTGGCAAAAACGCCAACAAAACTAAAAAATACTCGCACTTGATGCACTAAATACCTCTCAAAAAATGCAATTACAGAAAACCACATCAAAAGACGTCAGTTATGCTGAGGTCTCTGTAAATAACTTTACCGTCTGAATTAGTGGCACAGACTTGAAAGATGTTTTTTGCTAGATCGATACCGATTCGGGTAATATCTTGTTTCATGAACTCGCTCCGCTGATTGAATGTGATTAGTCGCTCAATCATGGCAAATTGTGATGCCGATAAAGGAGTGGGTTCATCCCATCAGACTCTATTGATACTTTTTAATCGAGCTTGACCCGAATGGCACTAAGTTAAGGGCATTTAGCATTTCCGGATGTGAGTGAATTTGGGGAGAAAATGGCTTAAAACCTATGCAGAAGATGCTTATCTTAGTGCCATTCGAGCCTGACCCTATTGATTTTCTAATGGCGATATCGGTTGTTAACTGCGCCGAAGCGACTGCCATCGATGGCAATCAATGAATCAGCAAATAGATTCATTTGCTTGCAAAGCATTACGAACTGTCGGCAATACCCTTTAATGCCGAGGCTGTTATCTTTGCGCAAATCAGCGATGGTTTTGAAGTCGGGCGACAAACGATTGAGGAACCATATCAACTCAAGATTACGATTAGCTTCACGCTCTAGTTTACGGCTTCATTGAACTTTATTAAGGTAGCCATAAATATAAAGCTTGAGGACCATTGCTGGGTGATAGGTTGGCGTTACTGTGGCTTGCGGCTGAGCTGATGCAAAGCCTAAGTCAATTAATATCAACCCATCAACAAAGGTATCGATAAACTTAACTGGGCTATCGTCGCAGATGTAATCTTCTATTCGAGCAGGGAATAAAGTCGACTGGGTACGCGATTCTCCTTCTATAAAACGACTCTTAGTTCAATTCAGTAACTGACTGAATTGAAGTAAGAGTCGTTTTATGCCGTTTTCACACAGCCTGAGTGTACAAGAACCAAACAAATATCTCGAATACCGACTCGGAGTCTAACTCCTCAAGCAAACCGTCCATCAAGGTAAGCAATTATTTCATTAGACTCATATAGCCAAGTCGTGGATTTGCCCTCATCCTCAATCCTCAAACTTGGCACTTTGATTTTCCCTCCTTGCGTCAGCAATTCTTCGCGCCATTGGGCGTTGCCCTGAGCGTCGCGCAGTTCAATATTCAAACCTAAACGATGAATCGCACGTCGCGTTTTAACGCAAAATGGGCATAGCTTGAATTGATATAACTGCAAATCAGCTGTAGCAGCGTCAAGTACTGCTTGCTGTTCTGGAGAATGCTTAGCGGCTCTAGGTTGGGTAAGTTTGCTTACACCCAATATTAAGTAACCCAGCGGAAGGCGTATCGCCTGCATTAAATATTTCATCTTTGGTGTTTTAGGATTCTAGCTCTGACCAACGATCAAAGTGGGTTTCTAACGCTTTGCTCAATGTCGATAGCTGTTCGTTAATTTTAACGGCTTCTTCGGGGTGGTCTTTAAAAAGACTGCCATCTGCAATTTTATGCGTAAGCTGTTCGATCTTCTTTTCGCAGGTATCGATTTTCTCAGGCAACTGCTTTAATTCTTGCTGATCATTGTAGCTCAGCTTTTTTGACACGACTTTAGGTGGAGCGCTAGTGGTTGTGACTTGCTTAATGGGCGCCGGTTTTTCGGCCTTGTTCTTGGCTGCGATTTGCGCCATCGCATCGGTATAGCCGCCGACATAATCGTTGATCACTCCTTCGCCCTCAAAGGCAAATGTGCTGGTGATCACGTTATCCATAAAGGTTCTATCGTGGCTAACTAATAACACGGTGCCTTCAAAGTCCATCAACAATTCTTCTAGTAGCTCTAGGCTTTCGATGTCTAAATCATTGGTGGGTTCATCCATCACCAATAAATTGACGGGTTTAGAGAACAGATAAGCCAATAATACGCGGGCGCGTTCACCACCAGATAGGCTGGAAATAGGCGAGCGAGCGCGGGCAGGCGTGAATAAGAAATCACTTAGGTAGGAGATAACGTGGCGGGTGCGGTTACCGATGGTTATTTCATCTCGCCCCTCACCGATAAATTCAACAATGGTTTTCTTGGGATCAACCGCGGCGCGCAGTTGGTCAAAGTATGCCACGCTCAATGTCGTGCCTAATTTAAGTTCGCCACTGTCTGCGGCATGCTCGCCCAATAGCACTTTGATTAAACTGGTTTTACCGACGCCGTTAGGGCCGATTAGACCGATGCGATCGCCGCGTAAGATGGTGGTGGAGAAGTCCTTAACAATGCACTTGGTGCCACTCTCTGACGCAAAGCTCAAGTTTAGATTCTTGGCCTCAATCACGCGCTTACCGCTGCGTTCGCCTGTCTCAACCTTAATGTTGATTTGCCCTTGCTGGCTACGGCGTTGCATGCGTTCTTGGCGTAAGGTTTTCAGCGCCCTAACTCTGCCTTCGTTACGAGTGCGTCGGGCTTTGATGCCTTGGCGAATCCAGGTTTCTTCTTGTGCGAGTTTTTTATCAAACTCGGCATTCTGCCTTCCTTCCTCTTCAAGCCAGGCGGCTTTGCGTCGCAGAAAATCTTGGTAACCGCCTGCCCAAGAAACCAGCTGGCCTCGGTCTAAGTCGATGATGCGTGTGGCAATGCGGTCAAGAAACGCCCGGTCATGGGTTACGAATAAAATAGCGCCATTGAATTGTAGTAAGTGGTTTTCAAGCCACGCAATAGATTCGATGTCTAAATGGTTGGTCGGCTCGTCTAACAGCAGCAAATCAGGCTCAACTGCTAGTGCCCGCGCCAACGATACGCGGCGTTGCCAACCGCCTGATAAGGTGGATACCACTGCGTCGGCATCTAGACCTAACTTGGAGATAACCTTTTCAATGTTATTGAAGTATTGCCAGCCATTGGTGCTATCAATGGTATTTTGTAAATCACCTAATCGCACTAAATCGTCACTGCTAGGGTCTGGGCTTTGTGAGATTTTTCGATATTCAGCAATGCAGTTGCCGGTGCTGCCAACGCCCTCGGCAACGACCTCAAACACACTTTGCATCGATTGTAAGTTGGGTGCTTGGTCCAATTTGGCGACGGTGATATCAGCAAGTCCTTGTAACTCACCGCTGTCATAAGGAATGGCTCCGCTAATGATTTTAAGCAAGGTTGATTTGCCCTCACCATTGCGGCCCAATAGTCCAATGCGTTCACCGGAGTTGATACTCAAAGAGGCGTTGTCGAGCAGGCGATGAATGCCAAAAGCGATGCTTAAATCCTTAATTGATAATAGAGCCATAATAGAGCGGACATAAAAAAGCTGGCGAGAGGTGGCTCGCCAGCTTTATAAGGGTTGAATTAAATTAACTACTGCGTTCTGCAGCGGCTTTAGCAACTAGGAAGTTGATCACCTCAAAAAGACGGTCGTGATCACCTGCTTGAGAAACATTGGTGCGGTATTTTCCGTCTACGATAATAGCAGGGACGCTTGAAATACCGTACTTGCCTGTCATGGTGGTGGCGTAATTGACTTTGGTATTAACGGCGAAAGAATCGTAAGTATCTACTACATCTTGTGCACTGCTCTCGCCTTGCTCCTCAACCCAAGCGCCTAATTGCTTAGCTGAAGTCACTTGTCGGCGCTCGCTGTGGATAGCGTAGAATAATTTGCCGTGCAATTGCTCAAGTAGGCCTAAGGCTTCTAGGGTATAGAAAGACCTAGCAGCGGGTTCCCAACGCTCACTAATAACAGCCGGGAAAGCAACGTACTCTGCTTCTTCAGGCTTGCCGTTTTTTAGCCATTTCTGCAATGGTACCTCTAGTGCATTGCAGTGCGGACAGCGGTACCAAAATAATTCTAGTACTTCTACTTTGCTACCCGTCGAGATTGGCTGAATGACTTCCATTACGTCGTAGTGTTTACCTGCTTGAAAAGCGTCTTGCGCGTTTGCAGGGGAGAAAGCCAATAATAAAGTGGTGGTTAAGCTGGTTAAAAAAGCGTGTTTTAAAGTCATAATTTATCGTTTGGTTGTTTGTTCAGTATTTTAACTCTAATGGGTGAATTCACCGTGAACTGCCCATGGAGGTGGTAAAGGCAGCGCACAATAAGTAAAAACTTAGTGTTGTTTGTTGGCTAATAGTTCAAATTAAAAAACTTTAATCAATGTTGGTTAAGGCGCTAACCAAGCCACCAAAATCACCATTGCTCATCACGACTACAATGTCGGTGGAACTGATGTTTGATTCTAGTTCAGCTAGGCCCTGTTTTACAGTGCTAAACGCATAAGTTGGTGATTGGTCCGTCTCGTTAGCCAGTGACCAACCCAAATCACCTGATTCAAGATAATATACACTAGAGGCCAAGGCCAAAGCTTGTGGTAGCGTCTGTGCATGCACGCTGGTTCGCATAGTATTTGACCGTGGCTCGAGCACGGCTACCAATTTTTGGTTTGGGTGTTTTTTTCTGAGTGTCTCTAACGTTTTTGCAATGGCAGTAGGGTGGTGAGCAAAGTCTTCATATAGGGTGAATCCGCGTTTTGTCGCGTGTGTCTGTAAGCGTTTAGCAGGTAGTACGAATGTGCTCAACGCCAGTTGCACCGTTTTGGCATTAACACCGGCGTGGTGAGCTGCCGCCACCGCCGCGATGGCATTACTCATATTGTGTTCGCCAAAACAATTCCAACTTACCTCACAAAAAAGTGTCTGGTGTTTGTAAATAATAAATGAACTAGCGTCATTTTCTGTTGCCTGTGCAAACCAGTCTGAATTTGCTTTGGTGGTCGAGAAGGTTATGATGGGGGTCCAGGAACCCATGGCCAACGTTTCTTCTAGATGCGAATCGTCCGCATTGACAATTAATCTGCCGTTACCAGGTACCGTGCGAATTAAATGGTGAAATTGTTTTTTGATCGCATCTAAATCGTCAAAAATATCGGCATGATCAAATTCGAGATTGTTCAACACCGCCACGGTAGGGCGGTAGTGAAGGAATTTAGAACGCTTGTCAAAAAAGGCGGTGTCGTATTCATCGGCCTCGACAACAAAGGCTTTGCCTTTTCCGAGCTGGGCTGATCGATCGAAGTTACCTGGTTTACCGCCAATTAAGAACCCTGGGTCTAAATTGCCACACTGTAGTAGCCAAGCCAGCATGCTCGAAGTAGAAGTTTTGCCGTGGGTTCCCGCAATGGCGTAAGTCTCCCGGCCTTTGAGGATGTTATCGCACAGCCATTGCGGTCCAGAGGTATAGCTAAGCGAGTGTTCCAAAACATGCTCTACCATCGGGTTGCCCCGAGACATCGCGTTGCCGATTACAAACTCTGTGACCTCTGCTGGAATTGTGGTGGGCACATAACCCTGCTGCACGCCAATATCCAACGCGTCAAGCAAGGTGCTCATTGGTGGATAGATGTTTGCGTCGCAACCACTGACTTTCATTCCGGCCTCTTTGGCAAGGGATGCTATTCCCGCCATGAAGGTGCCTGCAATGCCGAGTATTTGGATCACAATGCGCGGATTTAATTAGGCAGAGTGAATGGCGTTGACGGGCTAAACGCACCAATTAACGCACTCATCGCCAATGTCAGTAAATAGATAATCAAAAAGGTGTTCATGGTGGCTCGGAAGGTTGAGATTTCCATGGATTCACGTAGGATGCGCACGGTTAGTACAAATAACCAAATTTGCAACGCTGCGACGACTAAAAGTGCACCGGAAAGATTCACCATCGCCGATCCTTGTTCAATAGACTCACGATACTCTTCCATGAAGGCGACAAGCTTCGACATAAAAGGCAGGCTAAGCAAGTTAACCACGAACTGCGCGCCAAAGATGGCGGTCATGGTTTGGCTCCATCTCTCAGGTTTTAAATGAATTTTAAGTATGAAATACAGTAGTAAGCCAAATAATGCCAATTTTGCAGCGGCCAAAACCACGGCTAACGGCAAGGCTTCTTGGCGAAGAATGCCGAGTACCTCGGTTACGAAAGCCAAGCTTGCCGCTATTTTTAGCGCATTATCGTGGCTGGGCATGTCTTGGGCTTTCATTTTGGCGATGAATACCAAAAAGAAACTACTGATTAAATTGGTCAAACTTTTTTCTCCGTTCCAACTAAAATTAGCGCTATGAAAATAGCACCTTTCGATTATATCGACTCTGATCAAAAATTAACGCAATTCTGTACGCAAATAGCAAATGCAGATTGGATTGCGGTCGACACTGAATTTATGCGGGAGCGTACTTATTACGCACAACTAGCACTCATTCAGGTTACTTGTGAATACGGCAGTGCTTGTATTGACCCAGTTGCGGTATCAAATTTAGAACCCTTTACAACCATTATGCAAAGCCCAGACTGTTTGAAAATCATGCATTCGGCCTCTCAAGACTTGGAAGTGTTGAATCAAGTGATGGGTTTTGTGCCCAGTCCCTTATTTGATACCCAAATCGCAGCGGGTTTTATGGGCGCTGCAGATCAAATTTCATACGCCGGCATTGTTAAAGACCGATTGGGAATTGAATTAAGTAAGGAGCAAACTCGTACCAATTGGTTGCAACGGCCACTCACCGCTGATCAAATTGAATACGCTCAGTTAGATGTGGTGTACTTGAAGGCGCTAACTGACCAATTGTCGGAGCAGCTCGACGAGAAAGGCCGATTACAATGGCATTATGACGAATGTGCTGTGTTGGTTAAGCGCTATGAGCAGGAAGATGCCATTAATCAGGCGTGGCTCAGGATAAAATCAGTACAATCAATGGACGCTAAAGCGCAAGGGGTGGTTCAAGTTGTATCGGCTTGGCGTGAACAATTAGCCCAAGAGCGTGATTTGCCCAGAGAGTGGGTACTGGGTAAGCAAGCAATTGTAGAAATAGCTCGAGCTGGACCAACTGACATGCAAGGGCTTCACTCACTTGAATCATTGACGGATAAACAACGGCAGCGCTACGGTAAAACGTTGATCCAGTTGGTCGAGCAGGCTGCTGAAAATGCATCACCCTTGCCAGTTCATTCGCCATTAGACAGTGCACAGCGAAATCAATCGAAGGCGTTAATGTCCAAACTTCGAGAGTCTGCGGAGGTATTGTCAATAACTCCCGCTTTGTTGGCTAACCGTAACTCAATCGAATTATTGGTGCGTGGTGAGCGTGATCTGCCATTGTTACGTACTTGGCGCGCGGAGCAGATAGGCAGTACTCTTTTGCAAATGTTAGAGACTGGTTAGCTCGTACAGCATTTTTTCACAGTGATCTGTTGTTATTCAGCATTAAATATTATTAACCCAGTAAGGTTTATAAAATAAGTATCCTAAGGGCTTCATAACTCTTTTTGATGGAATAAAAAAACGTGCATAAACACCTTGTTCACATTTATTGTTGCTTTGGGTCATTGCTGTTGATTGCCATGCTGCAATCAGCAATGGCAGAAACTTCCTCTGAGACGCCAGTGATTAAAAGCCCTGCAGATCACCGCGAATATGCACCTCTTACTTTAGACAATGGCCTGCAAGTGATGTTGGTGTCGGATGCAGAAGCAGACGAAGCAGCAGCGGCAATGGATGTTTATGTAGGCAGCGGTGACGATCCAGATGACCGTGAAGGCTTGGCGCACTATCTAGAGCACATGCTTTTTCTCGGCACCGAAAAATACCCTGAGGCAGGAGAATATCAGAAATTCATTCGCCAGCATGGAGGGCGCAACAATGCCTATACCGTGCTGAGCAATACCAATTACTATTTCAGTATCGACCCAGATTTTTTTGAGCCGGCTTTAGATCGATTCGCGCAATTTTTTATAGCCCCATTGTTTAACAAAGACAATGTCCAGCGTGAACGCTCTGTGGTGGATTCAGAGTACCGGGCTAGAGTGAAAGATGAAGGTCGCCGTCTGTGGGCTGCTCGTGGCCAAGTTTATAATCCTGCTCATCCGGCTACTGGTTTTTCAGTCGGCAGTTTAGACACTTTGGCCGATCGAGAAGACGACTTAGTACGTGACGACTTAATCGCATTTTATAAACAACACTACCATAGCGCTAAAATGCGATTAGTGGTAGTGAGTAAAGAGCCTATTGAACAATTGCGAACTTGGGTGGTGGAAAAATTTAGTGCGTTGCCCAAAGCACAAGCCGAACGCGAATCGTTTTCAGAGCCGCTGTTTTTACCTGGCGTCTTGCCCAAAAAATTAACGCTTAAGCCGCTAAAGGAAGCGCGCCGGGTCACATTTAGTTTTCCCGTTGCCTCCGCAGATTCTTTTGTTGATAACAAGCCGCTACATTATTTGTCCAATTTAATTGGCCATGAGGGAGAGGGTTCGCTGTTAGCCGAATTGAAGAAACGAGCATGGGCCAACGGTTTGAGTGCGGGCCGTGGTTATATGGACGAAGTGCAGGGGAGCTTTGATATCAGTATTTCTCTCAGCCCTGAGGGACTTAAGCATATTGATGAAATTGGTGAAATGCTCTTTGGTTATCTTGCACTGGTGAAGCAGCAAGGAATAAAGGAAAGGTATTTTCAAGAGCAAAAACAATTGGCGGAATTGGATTTTAAGTTCATGGAGCAAAGCTCACCGCAAAGTTTGGCACAGAGCTTGGCTTCTCGGCTACAGCGGTTTTCTGCTGCTGAGGTATTGATCGCCCCGTATTCCTACAAATTATTCGATGAGGAATTGATTAGCGCTTATTTAGAGACGATGACGCCGCATAATTTGCTACTTAGCATTGTGGACCCTTCCCTTCAATCAGAAAAATTAACACCTTGGTATGATGTTGAGTTCAGCCTAGTGGATATCGATAAAACAGACCTGCAACTCTGGGAGAATGCACGCCAAGTCGCTTGGATGCAGATGCCATCGATTAACCCCTTTATTCCAGTTGACACTGATCTTTTACCGGGCGAATTAGCGCAAAAAAATCCGACTTTACTTAATTCATCGAGTGGTTTGGATGTTTGGCACCAAACTTTGCTAGAGTATGAGCAACCTAAATCAGAATTTTATTTTAGCGTGCAATCACCTTTCGCGAATAGTGACCCACGCTCTGGGGTATTAACGCAACTCTATGTGGATGCTGTCAATGAAGGGTTAAACAGTTTTACTTACGCTGCTTATTTAGCAGGCCTTGGGTACGACATGTATCCACATAGCCGCGGATTTAGCGTCCGTATTAGTGGTTATAGCGATAAGCAACACACTTTGTTAGAGCGCATTCTAGAGGCGCTGTCTATCGACGAATTGGCCGAAGTAAAGTTTGAGCAAATCAAGCAAAACCTGCGACAGGGATTGGAAAACTCCTTCAAGGGGCGACCATCTGATGTGCTGATGAGCGGCGTGTATGAGGTGCTCCTGTCATCAAATTGGTCTACCGAAGAAGAGCTAACTGCTTTAAGTACGATAACGCTTAAAGAGCTGCTCGAACACTCGAAACGCATCTTTAAAGACATTCAAGTCACCACCTTATCTGCGGGCAATGTCAGCGAAGAACAGACGCAAAACTTGGCGAGCTTATTAAGTGCTCAGTTTGACGATAAATTAAGTGAATCGGGCGTTCCGCGATCTGTGGTGCGCCAATTTGCAAACGGCCAAGTTATCTACCGAGAAAAGTCACTGACTCATCCAGACAGTGCTTTGGCTTTATATTTTCAGGGTCGAGACAAGAGTGTCAAAGAGCAAGCGATAACGCAGATACTGAGCGCCGCAATGGGGCCAGATTTTTACCAAAACTTACGTACAGAAAACGAAATCGGGTATTTGGTCCAGGCCTTCGCTTTCAATCTATTAGAGGTGCCGGCAATGGCAGTTTCTATTCAAAGTAGTAGCCACAGCGTCGGCGAAACCATGCAATTGGTTGATACTTTCTTGCAGTCGTATCTCGAAAAATTGCAAGCGTTGACACCCAAGGAGCTAGAAACCACCAAAGCTGGCGTCATTTCGCAACTTTTACAGAAGGACAAAACACTCAATCAGGCTGCCCGTAGAGCGTGGCGAGAGATA
>JBLHME010000049.1:0-24504 GCA_047623225.1 Cryomorphaceae bacterium | reverse complement strand
GTAATTGGTTATTCCCTCAACGACACGATTGTGGTATTTGATCGAATACGTGAAAACTTTCGTAAACTTCGTGAAACTAACACAAAAGAGACTATGAATATCTCAATCAATCAAACCCTGCCACGGACTATATTGACATCGCTCACAACGCTGTTAGTTTTGTTTGCGTTGTATGTCTATGGCGGCGACGCGCTGAGTGGATTTGCAGCAACATTGATTATTGGCGTTTTGATTGGAACCTATTCTTCGATTTTTGTGGCCAGCCCCACGGTTCTTGTGCTGGGAGCTAAGGCCGAAGATTTGTTGGTTGAAGAGGTTGAGAAAGAGGGCGCTGATCAAGGTGATATGCCCTACCTTCCGTGAGTTAGCTTATTTATTAGCTTCTCCGGATCGCTTTTTAGCGAAATAGGTAGGTCGATTTGAAAAATTTTAAAATTTTAGCGGAGAAATCCTAATGTTTCACAAAAGCGACACCATCGAGAAAGTCGACCCAGAGCTTTGGGCTGCTATTGTTGACGAGAATACACGTCAGGAAGAGCATATTGAACTCATTGCATCGGAAAATTACGCCAGCGCAGCAGTGATGCAAGCGCAAGGCACTAAGCTCACCAACAAATACGCTGAGGGTTACCCGCATAAACGTTATTATGGTGGTTGTGCACATGTTGATGTGGCTGAAGATCTAGCCATCGCTCGCCTCAAGGAGTTGTTTGGGTGTGATTATGCCAACGTGCAACCTCATTCTGGTTCGCAGGCAAATGCAGCGGTTTATCAGGCGGTACTCAATCCGGGCGAAACAGTGTTGGGAATGAGTTTAGATCATGGTGGTCATTTGACGCATGGTGCAAAAGTTAATTTCTCTGGCCGTCTATACAATTCGGTGCAATATGGATTGGTCGAAGCCACTGGTGAAATCGATTATGACCAAGTTGAAGCGCTTGCGGTAGAGCATCAGCCTAAAATGATTATTGCTGGCTTCAGCGCTTATTCGAGAGTCGTAGATTGGCAGCGATTCAGGGATATTTCAGATAAGGTCGGTGCGGTTATGATGTGCGATATTGCACACGTGGCAGGTTTAATTGCCGCAGGCGTATACCCAAGCCCGATTAACATCGCTGACGTTTGTACCTCTACTACGCACAAGACATTGCGTGGCCCACGTGGCGGCATCATCATGGCTAAGTCTAATCCAGCATTAGAAAAAGCCTTTAATTCGCGAGTATTTCCTGGCACCCAAGGTGGGCCTTTAATGCACGTGATAGCCGCCAAAGCAGTGGCCTTTAAAGAAGCGCTGGCACCCGAATTCAAAGTCTATCAGCAGAAGGTAGTAGACAACTCGCGAATACTGGCTGCTGGCCTGAAAGCGCGTGGATATTCGCCCGTATCAGGCGGCACAGATAATCATCTTAGCCTGATTAGTTTAGTGGCTAAGGGTATCACTGGTAAGGCTGCCGAAGCCGCATTGGGTGCTGCCAACATAACCGTTAATAAAAACAGCGTTCCAAGCGACCCGCAAAGCCCATTTGTAACCAGTGGTATTCGCATTGGCACGCCAGCTATCACCACTCGTGGTTTTGGCGGCGATGAAATGGTGCGTTTGGCGACATGGATGGCAGATGTGATGGACAGTGTGACGCCAGAGGGTAGCTTTGACGAGAGCATTACAAGTCGGGTAAAAGCCGAGGTCATCGAATTGTGTAATCAATATCCCGTTTACGACTACAAAGATTAGATTTGTCTAGAGTATAGGCCTGCAATGCGCTGCCCATTTTGTAAAAACGACGATACCCGCGTCATCGATTCTCGGCTCACCGATGATGGATACTCGGTGCGGCGGCGGCGTGCATGCGAAGCGTGTGAAGAGCGTTTTAGCACGATTGAAGAAGCCAATCTAAAATTGCCCTATATTATTAAATCAAATGGCGATCGTGAGCACTATGATGAAGCTAAATTAGCTCGTGGTCTAGAACGCGCGCTAGAAAAACGGCCAGTTGAATCAAGCGAGATTGAGCATATTTTACATCGTATTAAGCGCAATTTGCTGACCTGTGGCGAGCGAGAAGTTCAGGCTCTTAAAATTGGCGAGCTGGTAATGAACGAGTTGCGTGAGGTCGATCAAGTAGCCTATGTGCGATTTGCATCAGTGTATCGATCATTCCAAGATGTTGATGCCTTTAGCGATGAAATTAAACGTCTTCAGGCCGAAACCGTTCGAGGTCGACGCGCGTCGCGGGCTAAAGCGCAAAACTCGATCAAGCAAAAGGACCCTAAGTCGTGAAAATCTCTGCGCAACGTTATGCCTTTCAGGTTTGCCTCTTGTGAGTAATTCCAACGATCAGGAATTTATGCAACGAGTGTTAGAGCTTGCCCAACAAGGCGCACACAGCACTCATCCGAATCCAATGGTCGGCTGCGTAATCGTAAATGATGGCGAGATAGTGGGCCAAGGATTTCACCATACGGCCGGGCAGTTGCACGCAGAACGATTGGCTCTGGCTGAGGCTGGGGCGAAGGCTCGTGGTGCAACCGCCTATGTTAATTTAGAACCATGTTGTCACCAAGGGCGCACTCCTCCTTGCACTGACGGGCTAATCGACGCGGGTATCAGGCGCGTAGTAGCGGCCATGCGCGACCCCAATCCATTAGTCGAAGGCGGTGGCTTTGAAATGCTTGCCGGCGCAGGGGTCGAAGTGCAGTCAGACGTCTTGGGCCAACAAGCTCGCTGGCTCAATCGAGGCTTTATTAGCCGAATGAGTCGTGAAAAACCATGGGTAGTACTCAAATCGGCGGCTACTTTAGATGGTCGCACTGCGGCGTTTGACGGTCAAAGCAAGTGGATAACTGGCGCCGACGCTAGAACCGAAGTGCAGACCCTGCGTGCGGTGAGTTCTGCCGTGATCACAGGTATTGGCACCGTGTTGGCTGACGATCCACAAATGAACGTTCGCCATGCAGACACCACGCGTCAGCCTCTAAGAGTGTTGCTGGACAGTCAGTTGCAGATTCCGCTTAGCGCGAGAATTATCGGCAACGATCACCGCTTGGTGATTTTCACACTGTCCAATGATCTCGACAAAGTGGCCGCTCTAACCGAAGCCGGTGCTGAGGTTGTTCAGATGCAAGCAGGAGCTGAGGGTCGGCTTGACCTGCAAAAAGTATTACATGAGCTGGCCAACTGGGAATGCAATGAGGTTTTGGTTGAAGCAGGCCAAACGCTTAGCGGCGCATTCTTGCAGGCTGGCTTAGTCGACGAACTCGTTCTGTTCTATGCAGGCAGTCTACTGGGTGATCAAGGTAAGAGCATGTTTCAATTCAATATGCCCTTGCCGTTTGAAGATCGAGTAGAATATCGTGTAAATGCAGTGCAAATGGTTGGCGCCGACATCCGAGTGGACGCTGTAAGCCAAACCAGTCTTGCGCAAATCAACAAAGGGTAGTAACGGCATGTTTACTGGAATAATAGAAACGTTAGGTGAAATAGCCTCCACCAATAATATTGGTGGAGACGTGCGTATAGAGGTTAGTGCACCAGCTTTTACGCAACGAGAAATCTCCTTGGGCGACAGCATCGCAATCAATGGCGTTTGCCTAACGGTGATTGACCGACAGGGTGATAACTTAAGTTTTGACGTGTCGGTAGAGTCAATTAACCATACCCTAATTGGCGATTGGACGCCGGGCCGCAAGGTGAATCTTGAAATGGCTTTGTTGCCGACGACTAGATTAGGTGGGCATTTGGTTTCTGGTCATGTTGACGGTTTGGCGAGATTGGTTGAGTTGCACAAAGATGCTCGATCATGGCGAATGTTGTTTGAAGCCCCTGTTGATTTAAAGAAGTACATCGCCAAAAAAGGCTCTATCACCATCAATGGAACAAGCCTAACGGTTAACAGCGTGGACGACGCCTTATTTGACATTAATGTGATTCCGCATACTTTTGAAGTCACCACCCTTGGTGATTTAAAGGTTAACGATCAGGTGCATATTGAAGTTGACTTGATTGCGCGATATTTAGAACGTCTATTGACTGGTGATACTCAATCCAGGTCAAATCTAAGCGAATCGTTTTTGGCTGACCACGGCTTCGCTTAAACATCAATTTTACCAGAGCGGTGGCGCGTAGCCACTAGCCCGGAGAACCTATATGCCAATTACACCTTTGTTCGCTGCTCTTTTCGGTCTGATCTATATTGTCTTGTCTCTGGGTGTAGTTCGAGTTCGCATGGGCGAAAAAATATCTCTGGGGCAAGGTAGTTCTGCAGAGCTTGAGATAGCGGTGCGAATCCACGCTAACTTTTCAGAATATGTGCCATTGAGTTTATTATTACTCTGGTTCCTTGAGTCAATCAGTTTTAATTCAACGCTGGTGTTTTACCTTGGCTGCACTCTATTAATTGCGCGCTTGGCGCATGTGGTAGGAATGAATAATGCAAAACAATTTATGCTGCTGCGACAATTAGGCGTGGTTGGCACGATTGGTGTGATTCTTGTTACTTCCATAGCCTTGCTTTGGTGGTATCTCCCAGCTTCAGTTTAGTAAACCGAACCTTCCGATTAAATTCTAAAAAGAGAATTGTTTAGATATGGCACATAGCAGTATTGAAGAAATTCTAGAAGATTACCGCAATGGTAAAATGGTCATTATCACTGACGATGAAGACCGTGAAAACGAAGGCGATCTAATGATGGCGGCCGATAAAGTTACCGCTCAAGACATCAATTTTATGGCTCGTTATGGCCGAGGCTTGATTTGTCTAACGTTAACCGAAGATCGTTGCGAGCAAATTGGCTTGCCGTTGATGGTGGGTGACAACAATGGCGCACGCTTTTCAACCAACTTCACTATGTCTATTGAAGCCGCCGATGGTGTTACCACAGGCATATCCGCAGCTGATCGTGCACGCACGGTACAGGCAGCCGTCGCAATAGACGCTAAACAAGCCGACATCGTCATGCCCGGGCATATCTTTCCGATCATGGCGCAGCCTGGTGGAGTGTTATCGCGTGCTGGGCATACCGAGGCGGGAATTGATTTTGCGAGACTGGCAGGGCGCGATCCATCAAGCGTGATTTGTGAAATTCTCAATGAAGACGGCACCATGGCACGATTGCCCGACTTGGTTGAATTTGCCAAGCAGCATGATTTAAAAATTTGTTCTATCGCTGAGCTAATTCGCTATCGATTAGACAAAGAACCAACCGTGATTCAGGTAAAAGACACTGAAATTGAAACGGCACAAGGGAAACTGCGGTCTGTGGTGTTTATGGATACCGAGCGTGACGAAACGCATATCGCCTTTGTTTGCGGGCAGATAGATGCTGCGACACCTATCCCCGTGCGCATTCATGTGGAATCGGATTTTTTAACCGTTTTGAAAGGGTTAAATGATAAAAACACCTTTCCTGTTCAAGACGCAATGGACTATATAATGCAGGCGGGTACTGGTATCGTGGTGATTCTGCGTTACACGCAAAATGCTGAAGAAGTCATTTACGACATCGAACAAATCAAACACAATAAGCGCCCCAGCAGCCAAGGTCATTTACGCCTATTGGGCGCAGGTAGTCAAATCTTGTCCAGCCTAGGCGCTGGCAAAATACAAGTCTTAGGTCGAGAGCGTAAAACCCATGGTCTTTCAGGCTTCGATTTAGAAATTGTTGAATATATTCAGAAATAGAGAGTAAAAATGAGTCATAAAATTATTGCAGGTGAATTGCAAGGCAACGGCCAGAAAATAGCAATTGTGCTCGGGCGGTTTAACAGCTTTATTGGCGATGCTTTGTTAGGCGGTGCGCTTGATATTTTACAGCGCAACGGTGTTGATGCGGCTGATATTACCGTGGCGTATGTTCCTGGTGCTTTCGAAATCCCATTGATGGTCAAAAAAATGGCAGCCAGCGGAAACTTCGACGGCGTGGTAGCGCTGGGTGCTGTTATTCGAGGCTCAACACCACATTTTGATTTTGTTGCCGGCGAATGTGCCAAAGGCCTTAACTCTGTGCAGTTGGAAACAGGAGTACCCGTTGGTTTTGGCGTTCTCACCGTAGACAGCATTGAGCAAGCTATAGAGCGCGCTGGCACCAAAGCAGGCAATAAAGGCGCCGAAGCAGCAATGACCGTTGTTGAGATGGTTAACGTCTTGAAGAAGGTTTAGATGGCGTCAAATCGGCACAATTCGCGAAAAGCCGCGGTGCAAGCTTTGTACCAATGGGATTTAACCAAACAACCCGCTGGAGATATTCAAAAACAATTTGCGCAAATTCACGATATGCAAAATATAGATAAAAAGTTTTTGAGCGAAGTGTTAAGCGAAGTCCCAAAATGTCAGGAAGAACTCGAGGAAGCAATTACACCGTTTATCGGTCGCGAATTCAAATCGCTTGACCCAGTTGAGCGGGCGATCCTTCGGCTTGGCACTTACGAGCTCAGGTCACGGCCCGATGTGCCGACTAAAGTCGTATTAAATGAAATGATTGAATTGGCAAAGATATTCGGCTCTGATCATAGTTATAAATTCATCAACGGCGTTATGGATAAGCTGGCTCGCTCGCTGCGCAAAGCCAGTTAGGACCAGACTCCAAACCAAACACAACAGACTGCAGGAGTTACCTTGGCTGAATTTTCTCTCATTGAACGCTTTTGCCAGGGTATTGGGCCTGAGCACAAAGCAACCAAGTTGGGCATTGGTGATGACGCCGCCGTGATTACGGTGCCAGACAATATGGAGTTGGCCGTCAGTGTCGATACGATGGTCGAAGGCGTGCACTTTTATCCAGACGCCGAGCCAGCGCACATTGCGCATAAGCTGTTTGCGGTAAATTTGAGTGACATGGCAGCCATGGGTGCTAACCCCAAATGGGCAACCCTAACACTCACTCTGCCAAACAGCGATTTGACTTGGCTGGCCAGCTTTTCTGAGTCATTGAATGCGATTGCTTGCAAATACGGGGTGCAGCTGATTGGTGGCGACACTTCTCGTGGCACCCTAAACTTAAGTTTGCACATTATGGGTTTATTGCCCAAGGGCAAGGCTATGTGCAGGTCTAAGGCCAGAGTGGGGGACGATGTTTATGTGTCCAATACTTTGGGCGACGCGGCTTTGGCTCTGAAGTGTACCGAAGGTGTATTGCATTTTCGCGGTAGCCAGCTAGACAATATCATGCCTGCTTTGAATCAACCTGAGCCACAAGTCGACTTGGGCTTAGGCTTGTTAAATATCGCCAATGCTTGCATTGATGTGTCAGACGGTGTTGTTGCTGATTTATCACACGTGGCGAAACAAAGTGACGTGTCCATAGAGCTCAATGTAGAGAGGATCCCGGTTTCTGCCGAATACAAGCAGCATCTTTCTATGGGTGGCACATATGATCTAGCCTTAGGTGGCGGTGATGACTACGAGCTAGCGTTTACTGCGGTTCGAGATCGGCGCGGGGAATTATTAGAGCTTGCGCAAACGCTCGGTGTGAAATTGACTAAGATTGGTCGAGTAACCAAGACACAGGATCTAGCGGTGTCGATGAGTTTAAACGGCGAGCCTTACCATTTGGCTGAAGAGCCCGGCTATCAGCATTTTAGTGGTATTAGTTAAAGCAGACCGCTGCATAATTCGATGCACCAATCAAAATGACTGAAATGCCTCCACTTTTCGTTGAAACACCCCAAGGTTAAATTATGACGCAGACCGCTCAGTTCAAACTTTCCAACCCAGTACACTTTTTAGCCCTGGGTTTTGGTTCTGGCTTGATTAAACCAGCTCCCGGTACTTGGGGGACATTGGCGGCAATTCCAGTCTACCTAGCATTGGTCCATCTATTACCATTTGGGCTGTTGCCCTATCTTTTGGTGACTGCTTTTGGTTTTGCCATTGGTGTGTATCTCTGTGGTAAAACGGCGTCTGATGTCGGTGTGCACGATCATGGCGCTATCGTATGGGATGAGATTATTGGCTTTTTGATCACCATGATTCTATTCGTGCCGAGCTGGCAGAACATGGCTCTAGGGTTTATTTTTTTTAGATTCTTCGACATTCTTAAACCTTGGCCAATTCGATTGCTTGACAGACACGTGCATGGCGGCTTCGGCATAATGATCGATGACGTGTTAGCAGGTATCTTTGCCTGGATAATGCTGTACCTTGCACAACCTTATATCTAGTCACATTGAAGATCGATTATCAAACAGGTCTAATCGACAGCGCAAAATTCATCGCTTCGCCTAATTGCGATGACCGAGAAAGTAATGGTATTCCAGAAGTCGTCATTATTCACTGTATCAGTCTGCCACCAGGGCAGTATGGTTCGGGAGCAGTGGAGAGATTTTTCACCAATCAATTAAGCGCGGATGAACACCCTTACTATGCCAGCATGGCCCATCTGACAGTATCGTCTCATTTTCTGATCCGGCGCGATGGCCAGCTGGTGCAATTTGTTCCCACTCATAAACGTGCCTGGCATGCAGGAGAGTCAGTCTGTTTAGGGCGTCCAAAGGTCAATGATTTTTCGATTGGCATTGAACTAGAAGGCCTAGACACTGATCCGCAAGGATTTACTCAAGCGCAGTATGATTCGCTTATAGAGCTCATAAGAACATTGCGCGACGCTTATCCAATGATTCGTCAGCACAACATATTCGCTCACAGTGATATTGCACCGGGTCGAAAGCCCGACCCAGGGCCCTATTTTGAGTGGAATAGGCTGAACTGTTGAAAATGGACACTTTGTCTATTTTTATGCGATAAGGTCAGCAAATTTTGTTATTATAAGCAGCCGGCTTTGGGCTCGAGTAGCCTGATACCACCAATTTAACCATAGAGGATCTAATAAATGTCTTCATTCAACGAGCGTGTTGCAATTGTGGCAGGTTGCAGAACGCCATTTCTTCGGATTGCCAGCGGATATAGCCAAGTGCCAGCACGATTGCTCAGTGCCACTTTGGTTGCGGAATTGGTTGAGCGTGCCGATGTCGATCGGCATGAAATCGATCAGTTGGTATTTGGTCAAGTTGTCATGTCGCCAGATGCCCCTAACATCGCTAGAGAAGCTGTGTTAGGCGCCAACCTACCGGTCGAAGTAGATGCTTATAGTGTGTCCCGAGCCTGCGCCAGTAGTTATCAATCCGCGGTTGATGTGATGATGAATATTCAAGCGGGTAACATCAGCGTTGGCATCGCCGGTGGCTGCGATGTGATGTCACAACCGCCGATTAGTTTTAATAAAAAGATGACCGAAGCGATGGTTCGCTCGACTTACCAAAAAGGTTCCAAACTCAAAGCCTTCAAGGGCATTGGCTTTAAGGATTTGATTCCTGTTCAGCCCTCGATTAAGGAGCCATCGTCTGAGCTCACTATGGGGCAAGCGGCGGAAAAAATGGCTAAGGAAAACGGTATTAGCCGCGCAGACCAAGATGCTCTTGCCCATCGTTCGCATGTTAATGCCGCTAATGCGTGGCAACAAGGCTGGTTTGATGAGCAGGTGATGCATGTGATCATGGGGCCTAAGTATCAAGCTATCTCAAAGGATAATTTGGTCAGAGCTGGGTCTGAGCTTAGTAAATATGCAAAATTGAAACCAGTTTTTGATCGGAAAAACGGTTCAGTAACGGCGGCAAATAGCTCCCCACTAAGCGATGGTGCATCGGCGGTGATGTTAATGAGCGAATCAAAGGCTAAAGAACTCGGTTGCAAACCACTAGGTTATATCAAGAGCCATGCTTTTGCCGCACTGGACCCTAATTGGCAGATGCTAATGGGCCCGTCATTCGCAACACCAAAAGCTTTGGACAAAGCGGGGCTTACACTGGCCGACATAGATCTAATCGACATGCATGAGGCCTTCGCTGCGCAAGTATTGTCAAATACTCAAGCTTTTGCGTCTAAAAAGTTTGCAAAAGAGAGATTGAACAGGACTAGTGCGATTGGTGAAATCGATTTTGATAAATTCAATATTAGTGGCAGCTCTATCTCATTGGGGCATCCGTTTGCTGCTACCGGCACTCGGCAATTGACACAAATGTTATACGACCTAAAGCGCACCGGTGGCCAACACGGCTTAATCACTGCATGTGCAGCAGGTGGCTTGGGCGCAGCAATGATCGTTGAAGTGGCATAGTAATCCGCAGTCAGAAAAGGGTAATAGGATATGAGTGTATTTAGTTTAGAAAAAGATGACGGCATTGCGATTATTAGTATGAATGATCCTGTTCAGCCGCAAAATGTGTTGAATGAAGGGATTCGTAGCGAATTCGAAAGTATTTTTAATGATGTGCGTAACGACAACAGCCTTCGAGCTTTAGTTTTTCGTTCCAGCAAACCTGGCTGCTTCCTTGCTGGCGCAGATATTTCTATGCTGCAAGGTATTGAGACATTTGAGCAAGCACGCGATTCTTCAAAACTGTTGCACAGCTTAATGGAACAAATCACCAGCTTGCCAATCACTACCGTGGCAGCCATTGATGGGGTCTGTTTGGGTGGTGGTTTGGAAATGGCCCTATGCTTTGATTACCGCATTGCGAGCAGCGCAAAAAGCACTAAGATTGGGGTGCCCGAAGTGCAGTTGGGAATATTGCCTGGCGGTGGTGGTACCCAACGCATCCCGCGCTTGATCGATCTACCGACTGCGCTGGATCTTATTTTAACCGGCAAGCAACTTAATGCTGAACGGGCTAAGAAGGCGGGTCTAGTGGATTTAGTAGTGTTGCCTGAAGTGTTACTCGATACTGCTAAAGGGTACGCACTTAAAGACAAGCCCAAGCGTCAAAAACCCTTTAAGCAGCGTTTGATGGATAGCGGCTTGGTGCGCGGTTTTATTATTTCTCAGGCGCGCAAAAAAATAATCAAGATGACTAAGGGTAAATACCCTGCGCCGCTCAAAATTCTTGATGTAATTAATGATGGTATGGGCCGCAGTCTTAAGGATGGCTTAGACATAGAGGCTAATGGATTCGCTGAACTTTTGATGACGCCAGAATCAAGCCAGTTTGTGAATATATTTTTTGCTACCACTGAGTTAAAGAAAGACACCGGCGTGGATTCCGACCAAGTCGCGCGCCCTGCGGACAATGTGGGCGTACTTGGCGCAGGTTTGATGGGCGCTGGTATTAGCTATGTCACAATCAACAACGCAAAGGCCGCGGTTCGCCTCAAAGATATCAACCCCGAAGGCTTGGCTAAAGGGGTTGAATACGTTGGCAAAATTTTAGATAAAAAGTTGGCTCGTCGCAGGCTTAAGCCTTTGCAGCATCAAGCGACTATGGCTCGCTTAACAGCTACCACAGATTACAGTGGCTTTGGTAATAGCGATGTTGTGATTGAAGCGGTATTTGAAAGTCTTGATTTAAAGCAAAAGATGGTGGCAGATGTAGAGGCCTGTACAGGATCGCGCGAAACCGTGTTTGCAACCAACACATCAGCCATTCCCATCGATGATATTGCCGCCAAAGCACAGTTTCCGGAACGCGTGGTGGGCATGCACTATTTTTCACCTGTCGAAAAGATGCCCTTGTTAGAGGTTGTTAAAGGTTCAAAGACTGCGGATTGGGCTACCGCGACTGCTGTTGAGCTTGGCAAACAACAGGGCAAAACGGTAATTGTGGTGAATGATGGTCCTGGCTTCTACACCACTCGAATTCTGGTTCCTTATAACATGGAGGCAGTGCGTTTAGTGCTGGAGGGAGTCGCAATCGAAGAAGTTGATGCAGCACTCGAAGCCTTCGGTATGCCAGTTGGTCCGATTAAACTGATGGACGAGGTTGGTATTGATGTTGGTGCACATATTGTGGTGACATTGAACGAAGCCTTTGGTGATCGAATTCCACTGATTGAAGGTGTTGAGAAAGTTATTGATGACGACCGTAAAGGTAAAAAGAATGGACGCGGTTTTTATGACTATGGTGAAAAATCCAAAGGCAAACGAGTCGACGAATCAATCTATCAAATTATGGGTGTGAGTAATCACGGTCGTAAAGAGATTAGTCGGCAAGATATAATTGATAGAATTATGTTGTGTATGCTTAACGAGGCAGCCTACTGTTTAGGCGAGGGCATATTGCGCAGTGCACGTGATGGCGATATTGGTGCCATTTTTGGATTGGGTTTCCCGCCATTCTTAGGCGGCCCTTTTCGACACATGGATAGCCTTGGGGCTGAAAACGTTGTAGCTCAATTACAAGCCTTACAAGCAGAACATGGAGATCGTTTCACTCCTGCACCAATCTTGCTGGAATTGGCCAGTTCGGGCGGAAAATTTCACCCTTAAGGAATTATGACCGATCTATTCACACCACTAACATTGCCTAATGGCACCCAGCTTTCAAATCGTTTATGTAAAGCCGCGATGGAAGAAAATCTATGCGATGCCGGACAAATACCCGGTGATAGATTAGTCACCCTTTACCAACAATGGGCTCAAGGCGGTGTTGGCTTGATCCTCACTGGCAATGTCATGGTTTCACCAGATGCCTTAACCGGCCCCGGTGGCGTGGTATTACAGAATGACCAGCATCTAGATCGCTTTAAAGCCTGGGCCAGTGCGGCAAAGAAGGGCGGGGCGCAAGTTTGGATGCAGCTCAGTCATCCAGGCAGGCAGGTATACGCGGCAATGGGCGAACAGGCCGTTGCTCCATCGGCCATAGCGCTAAATATTCCTGGTTTTTCTAAGATGTTTGCGCAGCCGCGAGCGCTCGAAGAGCATGAAATTAAAGATATTATTCAACGCTTTGCTAATGCCTCCGCATTGGCTGAGCAAGCAGGCTTCACGGGTTGCCAGATACATGCTGCACACGGCTACTTATTAAGTCAGTTTCTCTCGCCGCTTACCAATAAACGTGAAGATCAATGGGGTGGCAGTCTAGAAAATCGTGCACGCTTCTTGTTTGCAACCGTCGATGCAGTTAGAGCGAAAGTGAGTTCAGATTTCTGTGTCTCGATTAAGTTGAATTCAGCCGACTTCCAGAAAGGTGGCTTTGATCAGGCGGATGCAAAATGGGTAGTAGAACAATTGAATTCTAGAAAGGTTGATTTGGTAGAGTTGTCTGGCGGCAGCTATGAAAGCCCTGCAATGCAAGGAAATTCAAGCGACGATAGCACTGGTGAACGTGAAGCGTTTTTCATTCAGTTCGCAGGCGAAATCGCTAGAGTAGCGAACATGCCTATTATGGTGACTGGCGGCATTCGCAGGCGTCAGGTTGCTATTGATGCGCTAGACGATAGTGCAGGCTATGGCGTGTCAGTACTCGGTGTTGCCCGTGCTATGGCGTTTGTGCCAGATCTTCCTAATGCTTGGCAAGCAGATCAAAAATTAGATGTAGAATTACCACGACTCAGCTGGGAAAATTCAACTATCGCGGCGCTGGGTGTTATGTCAATGACCAAGGCACAGCTCAATCGTATGGCTAAAGGTCTGCAGCCCAAAGCTGGCGTAAATCCGATCTTATCGATTATTCAAGATCGGCTAAATACGCGGTTAAGAACCAAACGTTACCGTCGTTGGCGTGAACAAAGCTAAATAACGGATAGCAAAAAAATGAATGTAATTCTGTATTCGGTTCCCGCCTTTTTTATACTGATTTTCATCGAGCTGATCGCTGAAAATCTCCGCGGCACCAACTATTACAGGGTTAACGATTCGCTTACCAGTTTGGCCACAGGCAGCATTAGTCAATTATTGCGTACAGTAAAGCTGATTGTTCCGTTCACTGTTTATGTGTTTCTCTATGAACAATACTCACTATTCGAGCTAGAACCTAGCATTGCTACGTGGGTGACAGCATTTTTTCTGTATGACTTTTTCTATTACTGGAATCACCGTTTAGGCCATGAAGTCAGTTTGTTATGGGCCGCGCATGTGGTTCATCACTCCAGTGAAGAATACAATTTGACCACTGCCTTGCGACAAACAGGCACTAGTTTTCTAAGCTATTTATTCTATTTACCCATGGCACTAATGGGTTTTGACCCATTAATATTGGCAACCGTCGGCGGAATCAATTTGGTCTACCAATTTTGGGTCCATACCCAGCATATTGGTCGATTAGGCGTGCTCGATAGGATTTTTGTAACGCCGTCGAACCATCGAGCTCATCATGGGCAAAACGCGATTTATATTGATTGCAATTATGGCGGTGTGTTTGTGTTGTGGGATCGCTTATTTGGTTCCTTTCAAGAAGAGTTAGACGATCAACCAGTGATATTTGGTATACGAGGGGCAAGCAATAGCTGGAACCCGTTGTGGGTGAATATGCAGGTTTATAGTCAGCTTGCACAAGACGCAGTGCACACCAAGAGCTGGTGGTATAAAATCACAATATGGTTTCGTCGCACTGGTTGGCGGCCGCCAGATGTGGTCGATCAATACCCTTTGATCAAAACCGATCTAGGGCATTTTGAAAAGTACGATACCGAGGTGCCCGGCGCAATTAAGTTATATGCAATAGTTCACTATGCAACGACTGCGGCAATGGGGTTGTTGTTTACTTTTGCTGCTTCAAGCATGAGCTTTCAGGAACAGTGCTTTACGATTGTGTTTGTGCTGCTTAGTACATTTTCCATTGGTGTGTTAATGGAGAATAGACATTACAGCGGGGTGCTTGAGTGGATAAGATGGAGTTTCTTGCTGGTTTTTGCAGTTCTTAGCCCAATACCAGAAGGCTTATCGTATGCACTTTGTGGAGCCTGCGTAATTAGCGCCCCACTGCTTTGGCTGGGCAGGCTCGAGTCTGTGAGAAACCAAGCCACCGCTTAGCTCGAATCCAATATTAGGTTTCAAACTAACTTGCAGCGCTGCGCATCGAATGCCCGTCAAATTGGGCATTAAATTTACCTGCAAACGATCTAAAGCCGAAGTATTAGATCACAGGGCATAGAAATGGTAGCATCCTGCGCCATGAAAGTAGCTGATTTTCACTATGAATTGCCGAGCGAATTGATCGCTCAATACCCACCCGAGCATCGATCCGATAGCAGATTGCTTCGACTAGCCAGCGATGGCCAAATTAGCGAGCGCAACATTGCTGATATCCTCGATGACTTGAACCCTGATGATTTATTAGTACTGAATAATACCAAAGTGATACCTGCGCGCTTGTTTGGCAGTAAATCTACCGGCGGTCGCGTTGAGGTGTTACTGGAACGCGTGACTGGAAATAATGAGTTTATAGCTCAAATACGCTCTAGCCGATCACCCAAAGTAGGGCAACAATTGCACATCACTGGAGATGATTCAGTAGTGCTTACAGTAATTGGTAGGCAGGCAACTTTTTTTGTTTTATCAGCCAATCAAGACGGTAGTCTATTTGAATGGCTGCACAGGGTAGGCCACATTCCCCTGCCGCCGTATATTGATCGCGCAGATAATGCCTTAGATGAAGATCGTTACCAAACGGTGTTTGCCGAACATGAGGGCGCCGTAGCCGCACCCACTGCTGGTTTGCACTATGATGAAGATTTGTTGGCCCGAATCAGAGATAAAGGCGTGCGCATCGAAACCGTTACTTTGCATGTGGGGGCAGGCACATATCAACCGGTGCGGGTTGACACGATTGATCAGCATCAAATGCATTCTGAATACATTGAAGTGTCAGAGCAAGTATGTGAGGCAGTAATGACCACCAAAGCCAGCGGCAACAAAGTTATAGCGGTTGGCACCACTGTTGTTCGCTCTCTTGAAACCGCTGCGCGCGCAGCTGGCGCTCAACTAATAGCTCCTTATGCGGGAGATACCGATATTTTTATCTACCCAGGTTTCAACTTTAAAGTAGTGGATATGTTGCAAACCAACTTTCATCTACCCGAATCAACACTGCTGATGCTGGTGTCAGCGTTTGCTGGGTATGAACATATTATGTCAGCGTATAAGCATGCCATTGCGCATAAGTATCGTTTTTTTAGTTATGGCGATGCGATGCTGCTAGAGCGCGAGCAAACCTAAGGAGCATAAGCAAACTTAACCAGCGCAAGTAAACACTGACTAGCGTAAGCACAAGGAAATAGGCAGCTGGCAGGCAGAACATAGAGTGCCCAATTGGTGCTTAAGCTGGCTTCGGTTCGCCTAGTATGTCTAGTTCAAGCAATACACGGTTAAGCGAAAATATTGCCATAAGATAAGCACAACAATTACCCAACGCCACTCCCACGAATAATCCTTTGAGTCCAAACCAATGCGCACCTAGATAAGCAAAGGGGAGGTAGAACAACACCAATCTTAGAATATTGATGTACAAGGCTATCCGAGGTTTTCCCAGCACATTCATCGACACATTCACTAAGATAATGACACCGTTTAAACCATAGCTCAGTGGAACTATCCAAAGATAACTGGCGATGGTAGAGCGCACTGATGGGTCATCTGAGAATGCAGCTGCGATGTAGGGGGCTGCTATTAGCAGCACAAGATATAAACCGATTTGCAGAAAAATGACAAAGCGAAAGGAGATTCGGATGGCCTGATAGACACGGTCTTTGCGCTGCGCGCCAAGATTTTGACCAATAAACATTGGTAGTGTAGAAGACAATGCATAAACGAGGATTAGCGTTATGGCTTCGACTCTCACTCCCACGCCGTAGCCTGCTACCGCGTCTGTGCCGAACTGTGCAACTAATGTTGTGAGGGCGGCGGCCGTAATGGGCACAATTGCATTTGCCAACACAGCAGGCACTGCAATATCGAGTAATTGTGCAAAATTAATTTTCAATGAAGCTAACTTGGGTGTTGCCCATATGAGGAAACGCTCCTTAAAGCCAAGTTGGTAAAAGCCAATCGCACAAGAAATCATTACCGAGATAACGGTAGCGTAGGCAGCACCTGACATGCCAAGTTCTGGAAATGGCCCAAGGCCAAATATCAGCAAGGGGTCCAGAATTAAGTTGCATAGTGTCATGGAGACAGCGATTTTGGCGGCTGTTCCAGTGTCGCCTAGCGCGCGAAAGGTGCTGCTTGCGACCATGGTGAACATAACGGCGGGAATTGCAGCAATCCAAACAACCATATATTGATAAATTGAAGGAAAGGTTGCTTGATCAGCGCCTATCAGTGTGAAAATATTTTCAAGTTGCCAAAAAATAAGACTGACCGATACGACCGATAAGATTGCAGTGAGGTAAAAACCGTCGGTGATTAGACGCGCAGCTCCTTGGGTTTGTTCAGCGCCGATTAGTTTCGACGTTAAAGATGAAATTGCCATGCCTAGCCCCAAGCCGAAGCTGGTCACAATTTGTGTGATGGGGACAATAAAACCAATGGCGGCCAATTCAACGGTTCCAAGATAGCTAATAAAATAGCTGTCTACGATGCCGAGGCCCATGATTGCGATCAACGCAAGTAACATTGGTAGGGTCAGTTTGTAGAGTTGCTTTCCAATTGGCTGGGAAACAATATCTTGTCGCCGTTGTGAGGCGCGATCACGACCAGCCGAAGCGCTAATTTCTAATTCTCCTTTGAATTAGTACTAGGTGCACGATGCTCTAAGGTTGCACGCTTTCGAGTGCAGCGCGTGCATTGCCCAGCGGTATGCCTGCTGCTTGCGCCGCCTCAATTGCTTGATCCACCGTTACATTTCCTTCTGGTATCTGGCCCAATGCCCAGAGAAATGACGAGCGCATGCCACTTCGGCAATGAGCCAATATCGGATCGTTGCTGCCGTCTAACACCGATTTAAAATCATCCACCAATGTAGGCGGCATCGCTTGCCCATTAGCCATCGGCAGATAATGGTAAGCAATGTCATGTTCCGCTGCCAAGTCCTGCGCTGCCGCAGCTGTGAGTTGCCCAGGTTCTTCGTTGTCAGGTCGGTTGTTTATTACGGTCCTAATGCCAGCCTCAGCCAATGAAGCAAAATCCTCTGGCGCTATCTGTCCTGCAACGTAAATATTCTTATATAGTTGTTTCATATCTCTATTCTATCGGGTTGGTGGGATTCAGGTTTGTTTCGAAAGTTTAAACCGTTTTACCTGTTGCTTAAACATTCGTAAAGCGTCGTCCATATCTTCGCAACGGCGACCATAACGCAATTGTTCATAAGTTCTTGTAATGTTATCGATTTCGTCGGCCAAATGTGGAAATTTTTGGTTGGCGCGCAAGGCAAATTCACGGGGGCTGTCTGAAACCTTTCTACGCACGTCATGCTTGCGAAAGTTGACTACAAATTGAAGATAGGCCCGCTGAGCTTCGCCGCGTTTGATTGCTTTGGGAATAAGCTGCCAAAAATAAAACAATAGTATTGATAAGGCCCCCGAAGCCATTATGGCGATTAAGGTGGTCAGGCTATTGCGTGGGTCAAAGCCCAAATTGGATAGAAGTTCACGCTGTGCTTGCATATCATAGTTGACCACCCATTTATTCCATTGGTAGCCCAAATTTCCCCAGCTATCGGTAATGCTCCGCCAAAGTTTTTTCCCTCCTGTGGGATTTAAAAAATTTGACAGAGTGCGGCCGCTGGCGTTGCCGTTAATACTGTAACCGTCCCAAAGTTCAACCAATGCTTCCATACCATGTTCAATTCTCTCTGGACTGACTGCCGCGGTGGGGTCAACTCGCCGCCAGCTTCCGTCTAGCCATACTTCGCTCCATGCGTGAGCATCTGAGTAACGCACCTCTACATAGCCACCCGCTTGATTAAGCTTGCCACCCTGATAGCCAACAACGACTCGAGACGGCACTTCCAGCCATCTCAACATGGTGGTAAATGCGCTGGCAAAATGTTCACAATAGCCGGTTCGTGTAACAAACATAAAGTCGTCCAGAGGCGTCACACTATTGAGTGAAGGCGGAGAAAGTGAATAACTAAATCCATTGCGAACAAAATAGCGAAAAAGATTATCGACTCGCTCCGCGTCAGAGCCAGACTGATTCTTGATTTGTTCAAGCAGGGCAAGTAAACGAGCTGTAGGTTTACTATCAGTTTTTTTCAATGCAGCAAGATTACCGTCTTCTATTTTGGGTAGGCTGGGTATAAAGGTGGAGCTACCCATATAAGAAAAACTACCCGCAGCAGCAGTTTTCACAAACACTGAATAGTCATCCAAAATTTGTCCTTTGGAGTAGCCAGCAACATAGTCGAGGTAGGGCAAGAAAAAATCAGAGCTTTTTTCGTGTAAAATTTGGTATTCGACATCTCCAGTGTTTTGACTTGATGCAGCGCGCTTTCGCTGAATGTTTTCAGTATTTCGGAGCTCCGCGCCGATAACCTCCCAACTAAAGTTTTTTTCAATGGGCATGACTTTACTTCGCCAATACAGCTGTGAGCGAGGCGGTATGACGCCGTTAAATTCTGCTCGGAACGCTAGGGTTGTGTCAAATGCGCCTGTTGCAAGATCCCCTGCGACAAGGTTGTTGTCGAGAGCGCTTAATCTTTGTGATTCGTCTTGAGATGGCAAGATGCCGAAATTACCGCTAATACGAGGAAAAAAGAAAAACAGTAAAATAGCCAAGGGAATAGCTTTGGCAATAATTATAGAGGACGCCTTCAATGACTCGGTCCAGCGCATGTCAGATGGGTTTGAAATCTTAAAAAGAATAGCGGTTATTGCAATAGTGTAAAACAACACTGACACAATGCTGAGCATTGAAGAGCTAAACAGAAAGGCGGACGCGGCTAGAAAATATAAAATTAAGCAGACCACATAGTAATCACGCAGTAAGCGAGACTCTAGGAATTTCAACGACACTAATAGAACTAAGAAACTTATGCCTGCCGTTTGACCGTTCCAACCACCATAAAAAAACAAAATTAGACCGATACTAAAAACCGTTAATAGCATCATAACCCAGCGTGGCGGAGCGACCTTGCCTCGATAGATTGTGGCCATTTTAAGAACATAAACAAGCAGTGCAAAACCTGCAACGATAGGCAATGCAATGCTGAAATGACTTATGATTGCAAAGCCTATCAAAGTACCCAACTGCAATAGCGTGGAGCGATTGGGCTCATGCAGCGGTGGCTGAGTCGGCATCGGTGGAAGAGAGGGCAGCATCGCGCGTATCCTACTAATCATTTTTAATACCCTCCTTGCTACCCCAGAGTGCCAACACGCTTAGGCATGTATGGTAATGACTGAGGCCATTATCAAACTCGATGGTGTGATTTGGCATCTCCAGTTGATAGCGCAGTCCTTGTTGCTCAGCGTCAAGGACCCAATAGCATAATTGGCTAAGCTTATCCTCTTGAGAGAAGCTATTGGGGATCGCAAACCAACTAAGGTTTATCGAACTGTTGCTTTGATTTTCATATTGTATCGACACCAACTTATTGGTTTTGGCCAGCGACGGCCAATGAATGTCGCGCAGTCGGTCGCCTGCTTGATAATTCTTCATGCCAGCGTAATCATCAGCACCAACGCGTACATTTGATCTTGCTATCTGTTTTCCAGACTGACTATTATTGTCGGGCAATGCTATCAAGTTAAGTGGTTGTGGGTATACCAAGCAACGCTGTTCTGAGAGATAGCGTTTAGTCCAGCAGAAGAATACGCCGATTGGGTATTGTGAACTTAGGTTGATAGGGTCGCAATTGAGGTAGCCGCGTTGCAGACTTGGAAGCTTCAAATCAAAAGATTGCTGGTCACTTTTTTGCAGGTGCACAAGCTGGTGAAATCCACCGCAGATAAGCCACACCGCATTACGAGTTTTGTTGCTTTTGTTACTCACCGATACCGGAAAAACAGCAGGTTCGCCGGCAAAGATATAGCGGCTTGGCTGACTGCTTAACTCCAAACCAATGACATTGTTGTGGGTATAAACCATGGCTACCATGCCAACAGCGACTAAGATAAACAACATCATAAACGCAGGTTGATTATCGAATTTTACTGCGATTGCGAACAGTGCTAACAGAATGAGCAAGTAATACCAACCAATTCGGGTTGGCAAAATGTACAGTTCACGACGACCGATCTTAAAGGCTGACATATTCTATCATCGGAACAATTTGTTACAGAAGTTCGGTTTTGTCAATAATGCGGGCTAGTTCGGTGGCCGAGTCTGAACCATCGCTACAATGTAAGCGGTGAGCCGCGGTGTGTTCGGCGAGAAATTTTATGTCCTCAGGCAAAACCGAATCGCGGCCTTCGATAAAGGCCAAAGCTCTGGCTGCTTGGAGCCACTGCAAGCCGGCACGAGGAGACAAGCCGGTGACGAATAAACCGCTTTCACGAGTGCCGCGAATGAGTGACTGTAAATAGTCTACCAAGGGATCGCTAACGTATACCGTATCGATTTCTTTAGATATCTCTCGAACCTCATCAGTGCTGAACACCGCTTGCTTGGTGCTCGACTTGCCGCGCCGACCATTGCTTTTCAGCAGGCGTTTCTCACTCTCTACATCTGGATAACCAAGCGATATGCGCATGAGAAATCTATCCAGCTGCGATTCAGGCAGCGGGAATGTGCCGCTTTGTTCTAAAGGGTTTTGGGTAGCAATTACAAAAAAAGGATCTGCTAAGTCTATCTGCCTACCCTCGACTGATACTTGTTGTTCTTCCATTGCTTGAAGTAGAGCGCTCTGGGTTTTGGGAGTAGCGCGATTGACCTCGTCTGCGAGTAGAATGGATGTGAATAGAGGCCCTTTCTTAAACTGAAACTTCTTACTGCCCATATCAAATATGGTCATGCCAATCACATCAGTAGGGAGCAAGTCACTGGTAAATTGTACACGTTTGAAGGGTAGACCAAGCAAGTCTGCCAAGCCATGTGCGAGTGTCGTTTTACCTACGCCAGGAATGTCTTCAATTAGAAGATGCCCGCGGGCGAGAAGGCAAACCACCGCCAGTTTTGTTGCTTGTGGATTGCCAAGAATAATTTCGTTTAGCTGTTCGAATAATGTATCGAGTTTTTGCATCTTTAAGGGCTGAGTAGAGGTTAGGGGAAATAGGCTTGAGTGCTAATAATGACGTTTGCTTTGCGCTACGCGTCGGCGCGACAACCATCGCATTAACGGTATATGGTGTGGGTTGTTGTTGATTAGGCTATCGACTAATTCTGGGTTATGACGTAACCGCTGCGCCAAGCTATGTTGGCCGCGCTTACCGCATAATAATAATTCATCGCCAATTTTTAACTCAGTATCGAGTGCGGGCATCAAATGGCTTACATCGCCGCGTTGCAGCAACAATGGTATCGTCCGAGCGCTGGGTAACATTTGATGCTGACTTACGTCGTTCACAGTCAGAGACCGGTCATTTCGCAGATAGCGAGCAAAGGCGGGCGCATTCTCCTCGTCAATCACCAGTCGCCATGTAATGGGATCACGGCCGCCGGTAAGTTCATCAATATCATTAATCAATTTCTGGATATTGCCAGATGTAAGTGTCTTTGAAAAACTGACGAACTTAGTGACTAGGGGCCTGGAAATAATGGTAAGAACCTCGTTTGCCACCACTTGGCTGCGGCGCATTATGTAGTCGCAATCGGCATGTATGAATAGCGAGTGGTTTGCCTCGCGGTTGACTCTTCCAATAGTAAAAATATCTTTGTTAAGTTGGCGAGCCGTAATCAGTATTGACAAATTATTGGCGTCATCATCGCTGGCCGCAACGATTACAGTGGCTTTGTCAATTCCCGCCTCTTGTAATGTCTTCGCCTCGGTACCTCGACCTACAATGGAATCAGCGGGTGCGCCATGTGATTCAGGGTCAATATCAACCACAACAATCTCCAAATCCTCACGTTTAACATTTTGTTTAACCGCTTGGCCAAATCGCCCGTAACCACAAAGTATCCAGCGGCCTCCTGGCAGACCGTGTTGCGCGATGTGCTCAGCTAAGTGCTCAGCGCTGTGTTGATTGATAAACCAGTTTTGAATTCGATGCAACGCTGGATTGTGAGCCAGTAAACTAAGGCGCTGAGAAAAAGTGAGATAGGGGTTGATGATTGAGTCAGTGCCGAATGATGCCATATTTGCAGCCTCATCTTCAATTTCGGAGCGGCAAATAACTGGCACCGACTTGTCGATAAGCTTACTCGCAACTGCAATTTGAAGGTTGATGTGATCGTCTTGCGTTACGGCAATTACACCCTGACACAAGGGATGGCTTATTCCCGCTGCAACTAAATTTTGTGGCTGGGTAATGTCGGCATTTAATACAATGGGTGCAATCGTCAAGTCGTCTAGCTCAAGACTTCTAGTGCGTTCAAGATTGTGATCAACAATCACTGTTTGAATGGCAAGTTCGGCGAGACCGTGGTTTATTAATTCGCCTGTTTGGCCATAGCCACAAATAATGTAGAACGGCAAATCAATTCTGGCGATACTGCCTTGGAAGGCTCTATGCGCTACCGCTTTTAGGAATGTCTCATCTTGCAGCAGGCGTAACATATTGCCGATACCGTAGAGCCAGGCTACTACTGACGTGTATAGGCAGACTATGACCCAAGCGCGTTGAGAATCGGTGAAAGCATAGGGAATTTCACCAAAGCCGATGGTGGTGCCTGTGAAACTTACGAAGTAAAAAGCGTGAAAAAAACTCATGCGATAAACATTTCCCTGATCGTCTACACCAGGAATCAGTGTCATACCAAGTGTGGCAGCCGCATACACAAAGATAAGTACAATTAGTGGCAGTCGCAACCTGCGCAGTACTAAAAAGAAAATATCAGACATGAATAGAGCGATAAAGTTGGATTTGAGCCGGCTTACTTACGAATTTGCCCAGTCTCAATGATCAGCAAGATGACCGACAGCAAGTTTGCTACTAGCGCGCCTCCTGCAAGCGATATGATGCTGGCCATATTACCGCCAGAAAGCTCTATCGTACCTGCCTTGGTTGAATAAGCCCAAATAATAGCCGCAGTAATGAGTAATAAATCGACTACCAAGCTTGATGCTAGTACGGTTGAACCAAAGTGGGTGCGGTCACCAAATTTCATAACCGTGCATATCAAACTCACTACTAATGCTGCGAAGAGTTCATACGGATGATGATGCGCAGGATTAGAAATTTCACCTATGAAAAAACCGAAATTAAGCGAAAGGGCGAGAATAATAAAAAAAGCGAACACTACTTTTTCGAAATTCATGACTGTCTCCGAACGAGGGGGGGGTTATGGCTATTTTCTTTATGTAGTCTTAATAGCTTTTGGCGAAATGGACGCCAAATTTCCGCCTCTCAGCTTAGCACAATAGCCACAAATTCGTGATCATCAAATTCATTTCTACAGCAGCTAGCATAATCCAAACTTTGTGAGGGTTTCCGAGCCAAGTAGTTGTTGCGGGGGGTAAGCAAAGTTGTATAATATGCCCGCGATTGGTGTGCACTTTGTCGATTATCTTTAAAATATCCAAAAAGCGTACTGCAACAGGCTAAAGTCGACGATGAATATACAAATGTATAGAGCTATCTTTAGGCTTTTTAAATATGATTGTTTGGTGAGATCATCTGATTTTCATAAAGAGACCTCAGCATAAGTCAGGGGCGAAATAAAAATAGGATGAAATGTCGCCAATTGAGGCGAGAAACGACAGTAATAGCTTGCTATTGACTAGTTTCTCAACGAAAAGTGGCGGCATTTCAGTCATTTTGA
>JBLHME010000048.1:0-24657 GCA_047623225.1 Cryomorphaceae bacterium | reverse complement strand
CATGGTGCAAAAGAGCTAGCGCCCATGGCCACACATATGATGCTGATTAGCCCCGTCAAAGAGTTAGCGTTAGGCGATGAGGTGAAAATAACCCTGGTCGATGAAAGTGGTCTGCTCTACGAGTTTCCGGTTACGGTTCAACCAGCGCCAAGCGAGTAAGGTCATGCGGGAGCTGGATTTTAAAATTGTACCCGTTACGCCTTTTGCACAAAACTGCAGCGTAGTGTGGTGTACAGCAACTAAGTTAGCCGCTGTTATTGATCCCGGCGGTGAAATCGAACGCATTCGTAGCGTGATTTCAGACAATCATTTGCAGTTAGATAAAATATTGATCACCCATGCACACCTCGATCATGCTGGTGGTACTGCAGAGTTAGCGCGCGCCACAGGTGTTCCGATAATTGGCCCGCACAAGGGTGACCAGTTCTGGATCGACGCCCTACCAGAACAATGCTTGAGGTTTGGCTTTGAAGGCGAAATATTTACTCCCGATCAATGGCTCGAGCATGGCGACCAGGTAGCGCTGGGAAATCTATTATTCGATGTGGTGCACTGCCCCGGGCATACGCCAGGCCATGTGGTGTTTGTGGAAAAGTCGCAAAAGTTTGCGGCCGTTGGTGATGTGATTTTCCAAGGCTCTATTGGTCGTTCGGATTTTCCACAGGGCAACCAGCAACATCTAATTAACTCAATCAGACAAAGATTGTTTCCGATCGGTGATGAAATTCAATTTATTCCTGGCCATGGGCCAATGTCAAATTTTGGTCAAGAACGGCTCAATAATCCATTTGTTGCAGATAAACGCTTTGGCTAGACTAGAACAGCCTAGATCAGCCACCAGCATTAACGGGCCGAGATTGGCCCGTTATTTACGCTGTTTAAGCCACGCAAGAATAGTTACGCAGAAAAACTAATTTGTTAGGCAGAAAAAGAAGACCCACAACCGCAAGTAGCGCTGGCATTCGGGTTGTTAATAATAAAGCGTGCACCATCGATATCATCCTTATAGTCGATCTTGGCGCCGATCAGATACTGAAAGCTCATTGGGTCAACTAACAAGCGAACTCCGGCATTGTCTACCGCAGTATCATCTTCTTGCTGCTCTTCATCAAAGGTGAAGCCATATTGGAAACCGGAGCAACCACCGCCTTGAACGTAGACACGTAGCTTTAGCTCTTCGTTTTCTTCCTCTTGAATAAGCTCAGCCACTTTTGATGCGGCTTGAAGGGTGAAATCCAATGGAACTGCTGGTTGGCTTGCTTGTTCAATTTCGATCATGTTTTTACTCTAGTTTTGTACTGCAACATCGCGCATTGCAAGTGCAGTAGGATATGCCTGATAACTACCTTTAATATACGGTCAAATGGCCGCGAATCAAGCACAATTGTGGCTTCTTATGCTTCGTTTTGCTCGGCGCCGCCTGAAATCACATCATACACAGGCGCGCTTGTGTCTGACACCAAACTACCATTCAATACAGCGCCCAGCTCCATTTCCACTGCTTTGTAATGAATGTCACCGGTTATCTTAGCAGCTGCTTGTAATTCTACGTGACCAGTGGAAACGATATTACCGTTAACAGTGCCGTTAATTACTACGTGAGGAACGTTAATGTCGCCCTCAACAACGCCTGACTCGCTAAGCACTAAGGTACCATTACTACTATCTTGAGCAGACACATGGCCCTTAATATGGCCGTCAACGCGCAAGCCGCCGGTGAACTCTAAATCACCTTGCAACATAGAGCCCGACCCAATGAGAGTATCAATTGTTTCTACTGGCTTGCTGATTTTGTCTTTATTTCTTTTCATTTTTACTAGCCCTAAAGTTGGTAACGTCCAAAGTTGGTAACGTCCAAAGTTGGTAACGTCCGAAGTTGGTAACGTCTAAAGTTGGTGACGTTTAAAATTGCTCACGATTGCTGGGTAACAATGCGCTGCAATTAAGTTTGAGTTTTAGGAACCCTGCGAAGATTCATTTGCTTTTTCGATAGGCGGAGACTCAGAAGATGGCGTTACATCAAACCACCTCTCTAAAGTTTCTCCGTCTTGCAAGCTGAGTTCAACCTTAAGTTTAGCATTATCTGCCAGACTTACCTGCTCAATTGAGCCTGAAATTTGCTCAAAATACTGATAGCTAACGCTGCGCGGGCTAGACACGGGCCACTGGCCAGTAGTCCGATCACTCTCATACAGGGTTACCTTCAAATTGCCACGCACTTGATGTTTGTGCTTAATCGCTTGCACAAGAATTACGTCAAAAGTTACTTGGCCATTCTCGTGATTGGCTTGCAAAGATTGTATCGCAGGGCCCGTCTGGCCATCTTCTGGCGATATAATGCTTCGATAAAAGTCCAATCTAGAGCCCAAAACACGATTTTTCTGCTCTGAATTAGAATAGGTTTTGCTGATTTGTTTATAGGCCTCTTCTTGTATTTGCTGTTGCCGTTGAGCAAACACAAAGCCTTCTTGGGAGCTCGCCAAGTCAGCCCGCAACCCGGTAACGGTGCTGTTTAGTTGCTGAATCAGAGCTTGGTCCTGCTGAAATTTTGTGTGACCTGATTGAATGCCATAGGCATAGCTAAAATACAAACCCAACAACAAAAATAGCAGCCCACCACCGATTGAAACGAGCTTAAAGGAGTTCGAAAGCTTGGGCCTTATGCTTAGCTCGTTGGTTGATTTACGGATCATTACTACAAATACATTGGTAAAATCATTAAGGCATTACAGCCGCGCTCATAAGACCTTGAGCTTCTGCAAAACCATACATAATATTCATATTCTGCACCGCTTGCCCGGCCGCGCCCTTAGTTAAATTATCAATCACCGACAGAACCACTATTTTATTTGAACCACCTGCTTTGTGAAGTGCCAGACGACACATATTTGATGACTTTACAGATCTTGTGTCAGGATGTGACCCGAGCGGCATCACATCAACAAAAGGCTCATTTTCATAACGCTGCTCAAAACTGCTTTGCAGGTCTTGTAGGCTAATACTATGATCCAATAAATCTGAGTAGAGCGTGGCATGAATGCCTCTTAACATTGGAACAAGGTGAGGTACGAATGTGAGCTGAACCGGTTCTGCCGAAACTGCATTGAGATTCTGACTGATTTCTGGGTGGTGCCTATGCCCTGCCACACCGTAGGCCTTAAAGCTATCGCTCACCTCGCTAAATAGGTTCGCCACGCTCGCCCCTCTTCCAGCACCTGTAACACCTGACTTGGAGTCTGCAATGAGCTCGCTGCCAATTAAACCCTGTTCAATCAAGGGCAGAAAGCCCAGTGTGGTCGCAGTGGGATAACAGCCAGGATTGGCAACAATCATAGCGTCTTTTATTCTTAGTCGATTGATTTCTGGCAGGCCATAAACGGCTGACTCAAGTAATTCGGGGCAAGCATGTTTCATTGCATACCATTGCTCCCAAACTGCCACATCTTTGATCCGAAAATCAGCGGCAAGATCAATCAGCTTTACGCCGTTATCAAGCAATGCCCGCGCATGTTGCATGGCGATACCGTTGGGCGTGGCACTGAACACTAGGTCACAATTTTGATAGGCAGATTCATCAGGTTTACTAAAGGCTAAATCGCTGAACCCACGCAAACTTGGGAATAAATCCGCCACTGCTTTGCCTGCTTCTGTGCGAGACGTTATCAGGCTGATTTCAACATTTGGATGCGTTACCAACAAGCGTAATAACTCTACGCCGGTGTAACCGGTGCCACCAATGATGCCAACTTTGATTTTATTCAAAACAACTACTCAAAATATTTTATTTCTAATCGCTCTATGCGGCTTTGTCAGCCTAGTTTAGTGACATTTGGACATCAGTCAACCATCTAACCACAGTTTATTAAATGGCAATAAAAAAGCCAGCATATAGCTGGCTTTTTTGCAGTGCACGACCGTGTAAAGGCGTGCACTGATACAAGCTTGGATAAGCTTAACGTTTCGAGAACTGTGGACGACGACGAGCGCCTTTGAGGCCCACTTTCTTACGCTCAACTTCACGAGCGTCACGCGTAACAAAACCGGCAGCACGTAGTGCAGGACGAAATTCTTCGTCATATGCCAACAATGCACGAGTAATACCGTGGCGAATTGCACCAGCTTGGCCGCTTCCGCCGCCGCCTTGCACATTCACGTTGATGTCGAAAGTTGAAACCATGTCCAATAGCTCAAGTGGTTGACGAACGATCATTCGAGCCGTTTCACGACCAAAATAAACGTCTAGTGGACGTTGGTTAACTGTGATTGTTCCTGTGCCAGACTGAATGCGAACTCGCGCAGTCGATGACTTACGTCGGCCAGTACCTAGATATATTTCTGAAGTTGCCATATTGCCTAATCTCCCTTATAGCTCTAGTGCTTTTGGCTCTTGAGCTTGGTGCTTGTGCTCAGGGCCTGCATAGATGTGTAATTTTTTAAACATAGCGCGACCCAATGGGTTTTTCGGTAACATACCGCGCACTGCATTTTCGATGATTCGAGTTGGCGCACGCTCACGCAACTTGCGAAGGTTTATGTCTTTAAGACCACCAGGGAAACCGGAGTGACTATAATAAATTTTGCCTTCTTCTTTATTACCCGTAACAGCGATTTTCTCGGCATTGATCACAACAATATGATCTCCGGTATCAACGTGAGGAGTGAATTCAGGCTTATGTTTGCCACGCAAACGAAGGGCGATTTCAGTCGCCACACGGCCAAGCACCTTGTCAGTGGCGTCAATAACGAACCACTCGCGCTTTACCTCTGCTGGCTTTGCAGAAAATGTTTTCATGTTTAAAACTCTTTTATCTATGTTTAATTTCTTTGCCACCACCCGAGCTCAAAAACCAAGGGCCAATAGCTGCCTTGCGGAGAATCCCGCAAGGACGCGCGATAATAATAGAGAAGCAAGCTATTAGCAAGCCAGCAATAGGCAAAACTAGAGTATCAAAAGCAGCTAACAACCCGCCTTTTAGGCTCGACTGTTTACATCAAGTTTTTGAGGGCCAAGTCAGCCCACTTTTCACCAAAACTAGCTTAAGGGGCCGGAATCGCGTGAGCGATCATTTTGCTGCCTTCAAACACTGCTTTGTCCATTACTTCGGTATCGTTTACGAATACAAAGTCCAATACCTTATTTTCATTCAGATCGCGATGCATCATGACGATAAACATCTCGCCGCTGTCTAAACCTTTGTGTACGTTAATATCCACATTCTTGTTTTTGCCGCTCTCGAGATAGGTTGCAGCAATGTACTTATCTCCGTTTGGTTTACCTTCCTCAAACGGATGCATCACCAAAAAACCATTGCCGTCGATGTTAACTTCGGCAAAGGTCAAAGTAGATTGATCGCGCTTCAAACCATCAACGATGATCCAATTCTTCTCGCCATTGCCCAGAGTGATCTTGGGTGCTTCTTGCTGTTCGCCATAGGATTGCTCTGCAGCAGCGTTAGTCATAACGATAAAAAGGCTTATAAGTATCCCAGGGATATAGATTAATGATCGCATTATCGGGCCTTGTGGTTAGGGAATGAGGTTAATCGGTATTGTCACCTAAGAGTAGCATGACTGAGCCGAGGAGATAAAAGAGCCAACGGCCGAATGAACCGACACAAAAGTCAGCTCCTCGATGGTGCGAGTTCTTTTCTTCATAGTGGTTGCTGAGATGGCCGCTTGCGCGCACCCCACAAGGGGGCATCGAGACCCTGTGAGAAAAGGAGCCTTCAGCTGAACAGACGAACATAAAAGTCGATTACTCGGTGGTGTGGGTTCTTTTATTGATCGTGGTTGCTGAGAGAGCCGCTCTTGCGCATCCTGCGCCCGCGGCATACTGCACATCCTGTACATAAAAAAATGGCGCGACATCCGTCGCGCCCAAACCACCAAAGGAGGATGGAGGAGATGTGCAAACCAGTTCAATACCTATAGCATGGTGAACCGATTTTATAAACTTGTCAGTTGAAATGACTTTCGCTGTTCAACTTCGATGTCTGTATTATTGACAATTCCAATAGCTCAGTCAAAATTTATTCGCTTAAACTTTAGTAACGCGACATTCCATAAGCCGTTGTTTATATGAACTTATAATCAGTAATAATTGCTGATATAACTATCTTTCATGGCAAACACCATTAACATGAACGAATCTATAGCCAAGTTCATTGTTGCACACTATAATTGCAGTCACCCCGATAATAGGGTCTCAACTTTCCTTTCAACTTAACCGACGCGCCAATGCCAGCACATTCACCCAGCAACTTTATCGATCAACTCGTGAGCAGCCTCGATCATGGCCTGCGAAGCACGTTCAATAAGCCCATTGCTAAGCGTTCATCGCCGGCCGAGGCTATAGACAATGACCCGATCGCCGCTGAGCCAGATTTACAGCGCATCTCGGCGGAGCTAATGCGAGTGAACCATGTTGGTGAGGTTTGCGCGCAGGCGCTCTACCAGGGGCAAGCTCTTACTTCACGCTCTGAAAGCGTTCGACAAGAAATGCAGCTCGCGGCCAATGAAGAGATAGATCATTTGAACTGGTGCTACCAAAGGATAGAAGAGCTGGATAGTCACACCAGTTATTTAAATCCTATATGGTATTTGGGATCATTTGCACTGGGTCTGGGAGCTGGTCTGGCGGGCGACAAATGGAGTTTAGGTTTTTTAGCCGAAACCGAAAGACAAGTGGTGCAACACTTAGAATCTCATTTGCTTCGCTTACCAGAAGAAGACATGATAAGCCGTGCGGTTGTCAGCCAAATGGCTGAAGACGAGGCACATCACGCTCAAATGGCGGTCGATAACGGCGCGGCTGAATTGCCAGAAATGGTTAAGCAGGCGATGCGCGTGACCGCTAAATTCATGACCACCGTGTCAGAGAAGATATAGCGCTAGATTAAGCAGTTTTGCGCGCACGATGCGCCACATAGAGCGCGGCAGATAACAAAGCTACCGCGCCTGCCTGATGAGCAGCGCCAAGTGCTACCGGCACTCTGTAAACCAATGCACTTATGCCCAAACTTACCTGCACTATCAAAAGTAAAACCAGCACGCCAACGTTTGTTTTAAAACGTTGCCGTGACGCGATAATAAAACAGTTCGCAATGGCACAAATCAGTAACACAGCAATCAAGCGATGAGTGAATTGTACGGTTATGGCGTTGTCAAAAAGATTGCGCCAGAGCGGCGTCATGGCCAGCAAGCCATCCGGCAGCCACTGACCGTTCATGGTGGGAAAAGTATTCATGATAAAACCGGCCTTGGTGCCCGCAACGAATGCGCCACTTAGCATCATCAGAAAAACCAAACCCACAACCATGCCTGTGGCTTCTAAGTATTTATTGCTTACCGAAAGCATCCTACGTTCGCCGCGTAAAAAATCCATCGCGTACCAAAACATTAAGCTAAAGATGATCACAGCTAAGCCAAAATGTGCCGCGAGGCGATAATGGCTTACACGCGGTATATCCACCAAACCGCTTTTAACCATATACCAACCCATCAGGCCTTGCAGGCCGCCAAGTACAAACAAAAAGACAAGCCGGCCCGACCACGCTCGCGGCACCATCCCTCGAGCAACAAAATAGAGTAACGGAAATAGATAAATCATCCCAATTACGCGGCCTAAAACGCGATGACCATATTCCCAATAGAAGATTTGCTTGAACGCTTGCAAAGACATGCCAGCATTGACTTTGAGGTACTCAGGCGATGTTCGATACTTTTCAAACACTTCTAACCATTGCATCTCGTTAAGAGGAGGAATGATTCCCATGATGGGCGCCCATTCAACCATAGAAAGCCCAGATTGGGTTAAGCGAGTGATGCCACCCACAACAATCATCAAATAGACCATTGCTGCGCAAAATAGCAACCAATATCCGAGCACAACTGAGTGGTTATTAGACGGGGAATTAATCATGAGGATTTAGAAGCGTGAAGTTATTGCACGACGAGTGATTTGAGCGGTCATGCACTTATTTACCGAGTAATAATATCAGCACATAAAAACAGATTAGTGAGGATAAATTGACTCAGCAAAACCGCTTACTCACTTATGCCTAGAACCAACTGCGATGGCTAGATGTCTTGAAAAACCAGTGTTGCATTGGTTCCGCCGAAGCCAAAACTATTAGACATAATCGTTCTAACTTTTTGCGATAGATTTTCCATCAAGATGGGCAATTCCAAGGCGGCTGGATCAAGCTCTTTAATATTTGCCGACGCTACTAAAAATTTCTCTTTCATCATAATGAGAGAATAAATGGCCTCGTGCACGCCAGCAGCACCGAGTGCGTGACCTGACAACGCTTTGGTTGCACTAATGAAAGGCATTTTGTCTTTGAAAACCTCTTTAAGAGCTTCAAGCTCTTTTAAATCACCAACTGGGGTACTGGTGCCGTGGGTGTTCACGTAATCGATTGGGCCTGCAACTGTTTCCATCGCTTGTTGCATGCATCGAACTGCTCCCTCACCTGAAGGCGCAACCATATCAAAACCGTCGGAGGTAGCGCCAAAGCCAACCAGCTCGGCGTAAATTTTCGCGCCACGAGCCACTGCATGTTGGTATTCTTCAAGCACAAGGATTCCGCCACCACCTGCAATCACAAAGCCGTCGCGGTTTGCGTCGTAGGTTCGTGACGCCTCTGTGGGGGTGTCATTATATTTGCTCGACATAGCGCCCATTGCATCGAACAAAATCGACATAGACCAATGCTCTTCTTCACCGCCGCCGGCAAATACTGTGTGATGCCGGCCGCCACGAATCAAATCTGCAGCGTGACCAATACAATGCGCACTGGTAGAGCAAGCAGAGCTAATCGAGTAGCTGGTGCCTTGAATTCCAAACATTGTAGAAAGGCAGGCTGAGGTAGTGCTACCCATAGTTTTAGGTACAGCATAAGGGCCAACCCGCTTTACACCGCGCTCTTTGGCGATTTGCGCAGCCAGAATATTATTAGAGGTTGAGCCACCTCCAGAACCTGTAATCAGACCTACCTGAGGATTTTTGATTTCCTCAGGGTCCAAACCCGCATCTGCTATAGCTTGCTGCATGGCAACATAACTAAAGGCGGCTGCATCACCCATAAAACGTAGGTGCTTACGGTCAATCATCTCTTTTTGATTAATTGATACACGACCCGCTATTTGGCTACGCATACCAAGCTCGGCGTAGTCTTCACAGAATTGAATACCCGAGGTTCCGTTTTTCAAACTCTGTGTGACTTGCGCAATATCATTGCCCAAGCTACACACAACACCCATTCCGGTTACTACTACTCTTCGCATTGTCATATTTTTAACTTATCTGTCTTGTTATTGTTAAAGCTTAACCATTGGCGCCAAACAAGCCAACCTTAAGATCTTTCATGGTGTATATAACTTCACCATCCAAATAAACTTTGGCGTCAGCAATGCCCATAAACAAGCGGCGCGAAACAACTCGTTTCATATCGATTTCATATCGTACTAACTTGCCGTCTGGCTCTACTTGACCGGTGAATTTAACCTCACCCACGCCAAGCGCTCTACCCTTTCCAGGGCCACCAGTCCAAGAAAGAAAAAAGCCAACTAATTGCCATACTGCATCAAGCCCAAGGCAACCAGGCATGACTGGGTCACCCTTGAAATGGCAATCGAAAAACCAAAGCTCAGGCTTAACATCCAATTCAGCCACAACACGGCCCTTGCCATACTCACCGCCATCATGATTAATTTCGGTAATGCGATCAAACATCAGCATCGGTGGCAAGGGTAGGCGAGAAATATCTTGACCCTCTAACTTACCATTGCCGTGAGCAATTATCTCATCGTAACTATAATTACTTTGTTGTTTCATATGCATTTTTATAATTAATTGGTGAAAACGCAGATTTAATTCCACGATTTTTACCAGTTTGTTTCGGGGCATAAGCCTACCTTTATAAACAAAAATTGCAAGCTCAATGACCCCTTTCACACGAGACTACCACTTGTTTAGCGGATGCCAAGCGGCTCAAGAAAGTACAAAATAAAGTACCGATGGGATGCTAATTAAAGACGCTAAATTACCGATAATGACCATAGAGGCGACTTTGTCAGGGTCGCTATTATATTGCTCAGCCAACATAAAATTTATCACTGCAGGCGGCAGAACACCGAACAAAATCAGTATGTTTTGATGCAACGGCGACAGTGGCAAGATCTGCACCAATAACATGGCAAGGCTCACACCCACTACTGGGCAAAAAATCGCCATAGCCAAGCCAACGCGATAATCGCCCCAACTTACTCTGGTTAATCTCACTCCGAGTGAAAACAACATTAGCGGAATAGCCACTTTGCCTAACATATCGATGGGCAGATCAATCGCCTTTGGCATTTGAAACCCTGACGCATTTATTGCTAGCCCGACTGCTACCGCAACTATTATCGGGGTCTTCAACACTTCCCAGCCAGAAAGTTTGCCGGAATACACGTATACGCCCAATGTAAAACACAGCAAATTGCCCACCACGACCAACATCACACCACCATCCAGAGCTTGTTGGCCTAGCGCTAGCACATATAGAGGCAGGCCGAGATTAGCCCAATTTGAGAACATGGCCGAAGGCATAAATGAACGTGGGGCGAAACCAAGCAACTTAGCCAGTAGATAGGCTATTACGCCCGAACCCAGCATCAATAAGACACCCGCGAAAATTAAACCGAGGTATTGAGTTGGATAAAAATCCTCTTGAATCATCACATGAAAGATCAACGCAGGCATAAACACATCCATGATCAACTGATTGGTGATGCGCATTTCGGGCCTGACCCGAGAACCATAGAAATAGCCCACCGCGACGATGGCAAAGAGCGGAGCAACGATTGAAATTATTTGTTGAAACATGCTCACTTAAAAGCTCGCCAAACTAAACGCTTGAGGTGATTCATCAATGATCGATGACAGAAATAACTTGGAGAAACATCCAGCACATGAACCCCCACTATCAATAACAAGAGATCTAATTTGCGATTGGGCCTATGGTGATAATTTGGCCAGTAGTGACATTGTGCCATTTGAATAATCCAGCAGGCGTTGCCAAGTAACCATCAATACCTAAGGCATTATCGCTTTCTATGTCTTGCGGCGAGAAGTTCTCGTTATCAAAGCGGCGATGAAATGCGGCGTGAGTATGATAAGTAGCCGCTAAAACGGAACCTGTTGGATTAGATTGCCGTGCATTGGGTAGTTGCACCATGGATTGTGTACCGATAACAGGTATAGACGAGCCAAAACCACCATCACTGGTTTGATATACCCACCCACCGTATTCACGATTTTCATCTACTGAAACTGGATTAATTCTGTTCAACACATCAAATGCGGCAGCCTGCTTGGTTCTAAATCGAGAAACTGTGTCTGCAGATTCTGAACCTGAACTACCAAGACTCGCGGCGGCGGCAACACCAGTGCCTATCCACAACATACGCTTGGCCATACTTTTCTTCTTTTTAACAGGCACCTGAGCGCCTGCCGCTTCTTGATCGGTGGGCACTTGCGTTTCAACTTCAGTGACCGCATCGTCGTCTAGACCGGATATCCATCTAGCACCTATCGGTGCTTTAAAACTGAACATAATACTTAGGTCGTCGTTGTCTCGATACAGGGCATTGCGGTGTGAAGTAACGTCAAACCAATATTGTCGCGAACGCTTGCCGTGAAATTGAAAGCGAATACGTTGCAAACTTCGGTCGTTGTCGAGCTGCATCGCCTGAAAGCCGATTTGTTTATTGTGACTAAACATAAAACCAAGATCTAGACCATTGCCAATTGATTGGTTGCCACGACTTAATTCGGAAACTCTTGCATAGCTGCGCTCGCCAGCCCATTGAACATATTGGGCTTTTCGATCCAACAAATCATTGGCGCGCACAGTTGCTTCACCGTATTGCAAATGCCCTAAATTACCCAATGAGTAATCGGCAGAATATCCACTGTAGCTAAACTTCTGATTGAAACCCGCTCTAAACACATAGGGGTCAATGCCATTGTAGTGCCCAGCTAATTCAGCATAATTTTCGCCCGAGCCATTCATATACGATACCGACAACTTTTTATGCGTGAAGCCGAGCACGGTATTGTTTTGGTGCACACCACTGGCATGCGATACGCCAAACGATGTGTCTTGGTTCAGCGACTGAGTCATTGCAAACGAGGAATGCGATTCTCGACTATTTACAGTTCCGAAATTTCGTTCGTATTGACTCTCATCATTACCCAGCAAAGCCGAAATCTGGCCATCGCCATTGGGCAGCGCCGCCTGTCTCTGCTCAGAGTTGGGGGACTGCCAGAAAAGCTCTTCTGCAGCGACACTAGAGGGGCAAGCCACCACAAAGAGAATGGTGCTTAAAAGTGCGATTTTGTTAATTAAAAGGCTGGGCCGTGTCATGCTATTTCCTTAAGTCAGGTTTGATCATTTATAATGTCAGATCATGCAACTATGTTCAATTGCGAGTACAAACTGTAAGAAACTCGAAATTAATTGGCTTTACCTACTAACACTAACAATGAGCTCCAACAAAGACCGTATTTATAAGCGTAAAAGCGCCGCTGCAGGCAGCTTTACCTTTGATAAGAAAGTAGCTGATGTTTTCAGCGACATGATATCGCGCTCGGTACCGGGTTATCTGCAAATACTAGAACTTCTGCCCACTTTGGTCCGCCAGTTCAAGCAAGCTGACGCCAACTATTATGACCTAGGTTGCTCCCTGGGCGCCGGCATGTGCGCAATGGCCGAGGGTCTGGATGAACCTGCACGTATAATTGGCGTAGACAATTCCGCCGCAATGCTGAAACAGGCTAATTTAATTGTTCACGGCCTGGATGCCCATAACTTCGAATTGCGTGAACAAGACTTGTCGGTTACCAGTGTAGAAAATGCCGCCTTGGTGTTAATGAATTTTACGCTACAATTCATCAGTATTGATCAGCGAAAACCGTTAATCGATAAAATATACACCGGTTTGAACCCTGGGGGAGCCTTGGTTCTTTCTGAGAAAATCAAGTTTGAGGATTCAAAAACCAATGCTTTATTGATTGATGTACACCATCAGTATAAAGCCGACCAAGGGTACAGCGAGTTAGAAATCGCACAGAAAAGAGATGCTATCGAAAACGTATTGATACCTGAAACACTCGAATGCCATACTCAAAGACTATCTGACGCGGGCTTCTCAGTGATAACCCCGTGGGTACAAAACCTACAGTTCATTTCTATTTTGGCGGTCAAGTGATTTCGCAAAATGCCTTTCTGGCACGGCCAGAGATTGGTCGGTATAAGGCCCACTTTGAATCTGTCTTGGCAAGCCGAAACCCGCCTGGGCGACATGGCGATTTGCCTAAGTGGTTGGCGATTGTAGATGATCTTCCAAATATAACCCCAAGCCAAGTGTTTTTAGATCAGGACGTGGTGACCTTTGGTAGCAACGATGATTTGAGTAACGATCAAAGCGCGCAGCTTTATCGCGGTCTTCATGCACTCTGCCCATGGCGCAAAGGGCCTTACGAATTGTTTGGCACGAGGATTGATACCGAATGGCGTTCTGACTTGAAATGGCACAGGCTATTGCCACACATAGCCGATTTGCACGGGCGTGCAGTGCTGGATGTGGGCTGCGGCACTGGATATCACTGCTGGCGCATGCTCGGCTCAGGTGCAAGCAGTGTGCTCGGCGTAGACCCTTCGATGCGTTTTGTAGTGCAAAATGCTGCAATCCAAAAATACGCTCAAGACCAGCGCTTCGATTTTCTTCCCCTGGGCATCGAAGACATGCCCAGCAACATGCCGCATTTCGACAGTGTTTTCTCGATGGGCGTTTTATATCATCGGCGCACACCAATCAATCACCTGATAGAACTGCGAAACCTTATGCAAGAAGGCGGCGAGCTGATCTTAGAGACTCTAATAGTCGATCATGCAAAAGGCGGAATATTAAAACCCAGTGATCGCTATGCACAGATGCGCAATGTTTGGAGCATTATGACGGTCGAAGCAATCCTTGAGTTACTCGAACAAGCGGGGTTTAAGGGGGCCCGCTGTGTAGACCAAAACGTGACATCTCTAGAGGAGCAACGCAGAACCCATTGGATGCAATTCCATTCGCTGAAAGAGTTTTTAGACCCGCAGAACATTGGACTGACCATCGAAGGTTACCCCGCCCCTAAGCGAGGCATTTTCATCACTAACAAATAGCTCAAAAAAAGACCGACTTTGAAAGCCGGCCTTTTGCTTGCTGAACACTTCTAAGTGGCTAACTGGCTTAGTTATTGACCTTGCTAACAACTTTAGCCTTTGCTTGTGTTTGCGCTTTAGCTTTGCCGCGTGACGATGTTCGGCAAAAACTTTTCACCTTGCGGCCATCTTTGCGTTCATATCCATCTACCCACCCGCAGGCAGAATTGCTAGTACATGCAGCGTTCTCTAAACCTTTGCATTGACCTGCAGCACTCGCCGAGCCGGCAAAAAGTGATGCGCTTAACAGTGCGCCAAGTAAACTTAGTTTGATTTTATTGATATGCATTTTGAAATCTCCGTTATTTAGTTTCCTGCTCTAAACTTCAAAGCTGGCTGGTTCTCCATGAACCGAGATCTAATGTAAGTCATCAATGCGGTGCACACTTCACCCGTTTGGGTGAGATTTCAACAAATTCAGGGCTCTAATCCATAAACCTAAGCCTTTAGCCCATAAATCTCTAATCCATTATAAAGTGCTTGCTAAGCTTTAAACCTTGGGCTTGATAGTTTGATGGAACACCTTGGCCATAGATTCGGTCAGGTGTATCCAACATTCGCTCATACACCAACCTGCCGACATTCTGGCCATGTTCCAACAAAAAAGGTACATCAAACGATCGCACTTCCAATACCGCCCTAGAACCCAAGCCTCCGGCTTCAGGCGCACCGAATCCCGGATCAAAAAAGCCAGCGTAATGAACTCGAAACTCGCCAACCAAGGTGTCATAAGCAACCATTTCAGCGGCATAATCAAATGGCACATGCACAGCTTCTTTGGAAACCAAAATGTAAAATTCACCTGGGTCCAATATTATTTGTTTATTGCGTGCATACAAGGGCTCCCAAAATTCAGCAAAGGGTTGAGCCGCTGATTTATCCACATCAACAACACCAGAATGCCGTTTTGCGCGAAATCCGACTAAGCCAGTTTTTGTGTCACCAACCAAATCAACACTCACTGGCACACCATTTTTAATTTCACTTTCATCAAGTTCACTATCAACCAAATGATGGCTGTTTTGTAGAACAAGATGTTCAGCGTCACTGATTTGCGATTCTCCAGAGCGCACTCGTAACTGAGAAAGCCTTGAACCACGGCGAACCAGCACGGAAAACGTCAACGGCGCAATTTCTGCGTAGAGCTTGCCACAATAACCCGCAGGTACCTGCTCAAATTCAACACCTTTATCTGTAATCAGGCGCGTAAACACATCTAACCGGCCAGTTGAACTCTTAGGATTACCTGCCGCTAATAGGCCAGCCGGCAGGTTCAAACTTTCTTGCAGGGGGACTATGTAGACGCACGATTTCTCCAACACAGCGCCGTTGCTTAGATCGATTCGATGCATGGCCATTTGCTCCAAACACTGCTCTACGCTGCGGTGGCGGCCTGGCAAAAACGAGGCGCGAACTCGATAGGCGGTAGCTCCCAAGCGCAGGTCGATGCTCGCAGGTTGAATTTGATCGGCATCCAATGGCGATTCTACTTTGATAGTAGCGTCGTCAACCATTTTTTTGAGGTGCTGGGAAGCAAGTGCGCCAGCGCGATTAAAATGCATAGTGTACCTTTATGGGATAAGTCTAATGCCGTTACGGCAGATCAATCAAAGACAATACTGCGATTCTTATAGATGATTATTTTGTGTTCAAGAGCTTTTAACAGCGCCTGAGCAAAAACCTGTTGCTCAACTTCTCGGCCTATTTTAAGCATGTCTTGCGCAGAAGTCCCTGAGCTCAGGCGCCTCACATCTTGTTCAATAATTGGGCCGTGATCCAACTCCGCAGTAACATATTGAGAAGTCGCGCCTATAAGTTTTACGCCTCTTTCATAAGCTAATTCAAAGGGATCAGCGCCTTTTAGAGAAGGCATAAAAGAATGCTTAATATTGATAACAGGGCAGCCAATCTTGGTAATAAAATTAGCGCTCAGAACCTTCATATAACCGGCTAAACCAATATAGTCCGGCGCGTAACGCTGAATAATTCCGAGCTGCTTTTTTTCGTATTGCAAGGCATCGGTGGTGGTGTCGCTGTAGAAAAATGGCACACCATGATGGTCGGCGATTTTTCGCATTGGTTCTTGATTACCAACAATAAAACTTACTTCTAACTCGGGAAAATAATTCGTTTCGACCTTATGCAGCACGTCAATCAATATGGGTATTTTGCTTGATGCAAATAGACCTAAGGTTTGCTTGCGGTGCATGAAGCGTGCACTAAACGTGGCACTGTATTGCTGCGCCACATGGTCGAAGTCAGCGGCAAAACAAACCTCGTCTTCCCAATGATCATCTAACGACCATTCAAGTCTTGAAAAAAACTGCCCGGCGTCAGTATATTCAACGCAGCGAGAAATATTGAGATTTCGTTGGGCGAAGAAATCAGCAATCGATGCCACAATCCCAACTTTATCAGCAGCGCTAAAAAGCAAACTGGCAACGGCGGTTTTATTGGAACTGGAGATTGGAGAATTCATATATTTTATATATTGATGCAGCACTCTGCTGAGTGCGCCAATAATACACGGATTTGTGCCCGCTCGACACGTCTAACACGCAAGCCACATAGGTCCCCTTACTTTTACTTGTGGTATATCACTCAATTAAATAGCGGAAATGAGTATCTACTCATAATTAAATACAGCCTCGCTTCGAATTTGACATCGCTAGCGCGCTTTGGCATTTTTTTTCATATTCTTTGGTTCCTATTATGGTGTTCATATTTTTGATTGCTTATAATCTCGCTTCGACGAAATCTTTGTGGAAGAGAGGTTTGCTGAGTTAACTGATTGATGTATTTTTTTGAAGCTGTTTTTTAAACTACTTTTGAAAGATTGTCATTTGAGCTCATAGTCAAACCCGCCGAAGGCGCAACGCGCTCGTAACCGCTCAGGCAAAAGGACCACAAAGCTGAGAACGTCGTCTCTGGAGAGCGTTCGAGAACTAGTTCTACGAACCACCGAAGGGGTAATCTTTCAGGTAACCGGACAGAGGAGCATGCGTGAGGACCAGCTGGGCAACCAAGCTGGATACTCTAATGTAAACTCCTTTTTGGCCAATAATGAGCCGAGGTTAGCATGACTGGAACATCACCCACCGATTCGGCCGCGAACGCCGTTGCGAATTCTGAAGAAAAAGTCGCAGTACAATCTACTCCCCTTATTGAACAACACCGAAAGCTGAACGCCAAAATTGTTGACTTTGGCGGCTGGGCTCTGCCAGTTAATTACGGTTCGCAAATAGAGGAGCATCACGCTGTTCGCAAACAATGCGGCATGTTTGACGTCTCGCACATGACCGTTTCGGATATCTCTGGCCCTGACACATTAGGGTATCTTGGCTATTTACTGGCCAATGACATCAACAAGGCGAGCAAGCAAGCAGGCAAAGCGGTTTACAGTTGCATGCTCAATGAACGCGGCGGTGTGATTGACGATTTAATCGTCTACTACCTTGATGACCAGCGCTGCCGAGTAGTGACTAATGCCAGCACCAATGAAAAAGACTTGGCATGGATGCATCTACAATCCAGCCAGTTTGATGTCGAGGTAAAGGAACGCGCGGATCTTGCCTTGCTCGCTCTGCAGGGGCCAACAGCCTTGGCAGTGTGTGGCCAAACACTGCCGCCAGCACTAGCAAGTTTGATAGGCGAGCTAAAACGCTTTCAAGGTGGCCAGGTAGGTGCTCACTTTGTTGGCCGAACTGGGTACACTGGTGAAGACGGCGTGGAATTTATTGCACCAGCCGAGCAAATAAACACGCTTTGGGAAACCTTTAGCGCTGCAGGTGTACAAGCATGCGGCCTAGGCGCTCGCGATACCTTGCGTTTGGAATCAGGTATGTCGCTCTATGGAAACGATCTTGATGAAGAGCACAGCCCGCTGGAATCAGGTTTAAATTGGAGTGTTAGGCTTAGTCATGAGCGAGATTTTATCGGCAAGCAAGCGCTTCTCGAGCCAAGTTCTAAAACTATGATAGGCCTAATCTTGCAAGACCGCGGGGTGTTGCGAGGCCATCAAAAGGTAATTTTGGAAGGCACAGAAATCGGCGAAATCACCTCAGGTACATTCTCACCAAGCCTGCAGCAGTCAATTGCGCTAGCGCGCATAGATACACCGCTTGATATTGGCACTGAAGTGCAAATCGCGGTTCGGAACAAATTCCTCAAGGCCATAGTTGCGCGCTATCCCTTTGTTAAAAATGGCTTAGCCACTAACTAGAATAATTAGAGAAAATCAAAATGACCAAGCACTCATTCGCTGACCGACATATTGGCCTCAGTCAAACCGACATCGATTCTATGTTAGCCACACTTGGCTATGACTCATTAGACCAGTTGAGTACTGCCGTGGTGCCCAAAAGCATTGCCGACAACTCACCACTCGCCCTGCATGCCGCCCTTAGCGAAGAAGGAGCTCTGCAAGAATTGGAGCAATTGGCGAAGCAAAACAAAATAGTTAAATCACTAATAGGCCAAGGGTATTACGATACCCATACACCCAAGGTAATTCAGCGTAACGTTCTGGAGAACCCAGCTTGGTATACCGCTTACACACCTTATCAGCCTGAAATATCACAAGGCCGATTAGAAGTCCTGTTTTACTTCCAAACCATGGTGACTGAGCTGACAGGCATGGACCTTGCCAACGCCTCGTTACTCGATGAAGGAACAGCTGCCGGTGAAGCACTCACCCTAGCCCATCGCGCCTTGAAAGGTAAACGTAATAAGTGCCTGGTTTCAAAGCACTGTCATCCACAGACATTGGATGTGCTTAATACCCGCGCGGCACCACTGGGGATTGAATTGGTCGAATTCGATGAGTCTACACCCCAGGCCGACTGGCAAGACGTGTTTGGCGTTATTGTTCAATACCCAAATGCTCAAGGAACTGTTTTTGATTTGAGCCAACTATGTGACCAAGCACATGAGCAAGGTGCGCTGGTAATCATGGCCAGTGACCTGCTCGCGCTTAGCCTTCTAATATCACCAGCACAACTAGGCGCAGATATTGTGGTTGGCAATTCACAGCGCTTCGGAGTGCCCATGGGCTTTGGTGGCCCTCACGCAGGTTTTTTTGCGGTAAAGGATAAATACAAACGCTCGATGCCCGGCCGGCTTGTGGGGCAATCGATAGACGTTCAAGGGCAACCCGCATACCGGCTTGCCTTACAAACTCGCGAGCAACATATTCGCCGAGAAAAAGCGACGTCAAACATCTGTACTGCGCAGGCTCTGCTCGCAATCATGGCTACCTTATACGCCTGTTATCAGGGGCCTGAGCAGTTACGCGCTACGGCTTTACATGTGAACAAACTGGCCAATGGGTTTGCCGATGGTTGCCGCGCAATGGGCATCAACTGTAGCGATACGCCTTTCGACACCGTCACGCTGTTTGGAGTCGACGCTGACGAGCTGAACAAAAACGCCTTAAGCGCAGGCTACAATGTAAACAAACGCAGCGCGAATGAAGTTTCCGTGGCGTTTGACGAAACGTGCGAGCAGCACGACGTTGTTGCTCTATTGCAAAGCTTTGGCGCACAAATTGAGGGCCTTGAAACTATTGTTGCAATAGAATCGCGATATCAACGACAAGACAATTATCTATCTCAAGCGGTTTTTCACGACTATCGTAGCGAAACAGAAATGATGCGTTATCTGCGCCGCCTGTCTGATAAAGACATAGCGCTTGATCGCTCGATGATCGCGTTGGGTTCCTGCACCATGAAACTAAACGCCGCGGCTGAGATGGCCCCAGTGACATGGCCAGAATTTTCCAAGATGCACCCATTTGCGCCGCAGGATCAAACATTGGGATATCAGAAAATGATCTCGCAGTTAGAGGGCATGCTATGTGCCTGCACTGGCTACGATGCGATTTCTCTTCAACCCAATGCCGGATCTCAAGGCGAATACGCAGGGCTGCTTGCTATCAAAGCTTTTCATGAAGCCAACGGCGATTCTGAACGCGACATTTGCTTGATCCCGAGTTCAGCGCATGGCACCAATCCAGCCAGCGCGCAGATGGCCAATATGAGAGTAATGGTAGTGAAGTGCGATGAGCGCGGCAATGTTGACCTGACTGATTTGCAAGAGAAGATCGCAAAAGACCCCAGCCGAATTGCTGCGATAATGATTACCTACCCGTCGACTCATGGTGTTTTTGAAGAAGAAGTTACTGATGTTTGCGCAGCGGTGCATGAGGCTGGCGGTCAAGTCTATATTGATGGGGCAAATTTAAATGCCTTAGTGGGCCTGGCTCAGCCCGGTAAGTTTGGCGGTGACGTTTCGCACTTGAATTTACATAAAACGTTTTGTATCCCTCATGGTGGCGGCGGTCCGGGTGTTGGGCCTGTTGCGGTTGGTAAACATTTGGCATCGTTCCTGCCGCAAGATAAGCATAATGAAAGTCGCCGAGGTGCAACCATTAGTTCAGCGCCATTTGGTAGTGCCAGTATCCTACCTATCTCATGGATGTACATTCGAATGATGGGCGGCGACGGCTTTCGCAAAGCCACTCAGTGCGCCATCCTCAGCGCTAATTATGTTGCTCATCAGCTCAAGCAGAATTACCCGATATTATTTACTGGCGATAAAGGTTTGGTTGCGCACGAATGCATTATTGATACGCGGCCAATGAAAGATCATGGTGTGTCGGTCGACGATATTGCTAAGCGCCTCATAGACTATGGGTTTCACGCGCCAACAATGAGCTTTCCGGTGCCTGGAACATTGATGATTGAGCCAACAGAAAGTGAATCTCTAGCGGAACTGGATCGTTTTTGCAGTGCGATGAACGGAATATTTGAAGAATATGAAATGGTTCGCAAAGGAGATTTACCGCTGGATAATTCAATGCTAAGTAATGCACCACACACACAAGCCTTTATTTTGAATGATGATTTAGATATCCCCTATTCGAGACTGGTGGCCTGCCACCCCGACCCTAAAGTTGACTACAGCGTGAAGTACTGGCCGCCGGTTAGTCGCATTGATAATGTGTTTGGCGATAAAAATTTAATCTGTAGCTGCCCTTCAATGAGTGAATACGAATAGGCTATTGCAGCAGAACTAGAACCAGCTTTTGGCTTTTTTATCGAGCTCTTCTTGGCAACGACTTAGCTGCGTGGAGTACTGTTTAGACCGAGCATTGACCTTGTTAGCGGCACCGAGTAACCATGTTTTGGTCTTATGCGTGCCGCGTGCATAACCACCCTGACCCTCGTGATAATTTAGGTATTGCCCATAGGCATCCCACTTTGAGACACCATTGCGTTTGTAGGTAGCATCCACATACCATTGCACAAAATCATAAGAGCTGGAAAAGTTATCGCGGTTTTTATATCGTGAGCCAACTGCTTTTTGGTATTCAGCCCAAGTACTCTTCAACGCCTGCGAGTAGCCGTATGCGTCACTCGGTCGGCCAGTGGGAATAACACCGAAAAAATACTTCATTGGTGGTTTGGCATTGGCCTTAAAACTAGACTCTTGATACATAATAGCCATTGGCAAATGAATCGGTGCTCCCCATTTTTGGGAGCTGGCCTTTGCGGCTTTATACCACTGCGGTTTATCTCGAAATATCTGGCAGACATCGCTTAGATTGCTCGGCACTGCTCTTGAGGCGCACCCGCTCACCAGCACCAACATCGCTACCGTGGCAACACCTGCATAAAATTTAGCGTTTACTGAAAGCACTTCTTTACCTCTGAAAGATGACGACGACTGACTGCTAGCGGATTCTCAAAGTTCTTTAAGATCACGCTGGTGGTGCCCGAGGCTCCACGCAGTAATCGTTCGGCATAATGCCGATTGATCAAAGTACTGCGATGCACTCTGAGCAAATCGCCCACATAGTGTGACTCTAAATATTTCAAAGTTTTATCAATTAATATTTGTTCGCCTTCGCTCAGCACTGCGAATACATTTTTATCAATGGAGGTGAAATAAGCGAATCTACTGAGTTCCATATTCTGTAAAGCACCCCGATAGTTCACTGCGATTGTTTTGGTTCCCAGCTGTTGCTCCAGCATTTGGTTTAACTGCAGTTGGCTTATGCTGGTCGCTTTGCTAATGGCTGTGGCAATATCACTCGCTTGAATCGGTTTCAGCAAATAAGCAGTGGCATTGGTTTTAAATGCCTGGATTGCAAATTCATCGTAAGCAGTGCAAAAAACAATCGCCGGAGGTTGTTTAGCGCAAGCACCTATTCGGGCCGCCGCATCTAAACCGGTCATTACTGGCATATTGATATCAAGAAACAACATATCAACCTGCTGTTGTTCAACCAAATCAACCGCCTGTTGACCGTTTTCTCCCTCAGCAACCACTTCAATCCCTTGTGCAATCAGAAGCCGCCGTAAGCGTGCTCTTGCCAACGGTTCGTCATCAACCACGATAGCCTTAATGCTCATGATGCTAAGGCCTCGGCAACAAACTTCAACTTAGGAAATCGCATAATCACACTATAAAGATTGTCATCTTGCTTAACGCGAAAAGTTTGCTGGTCGTCAAATAACACAAACAGTCGTTCCTTAATATTTTCCAGCGCAATTCCGTGGCCTGGCGAATGATGTGTTTGTTGGCCAACTGAATTTTCTATTTTAATTGACAGGTGCTTATCCGTCTCACGCACATCTACCCGTATGTTGATAGAGCCGTCATTCTGAACACCATGCACGATGGCATTTTCGATCAAAGGCTGAACAATAAGTTTGGGAATACTCCACTTAGCAGCGTCTTCAACATGCAGATCCCACTTTAAGGTTAGACGTTCACCCACACGCCAACGCTCAAGTTCGATATAGCGCTTGCACAAACTCAGCTCATTCTTCAAGGAGTGACTCTTGCGGTTGTTCTCTAAACTCGCTCGAAACAACATGGAAAGCGAATTGATCGCTTGCTCAGCCTGCTCTGGCTGAGTCGCCGTTAATTCAGAAATAGTGTTCAAGCTATTAAATAGAAAGTGAGGCTGGATTCTTGATTGTAGGGCTTCAATGCGCGATTGCGACTCGGCCTTATTGCGATTCTCCATTGTCGTTAAGAAGGAGAAAAAACGCAGCAGCGCACCGAGGATTAAAACATCGGCCAAACCAAAGCGCAGCAATCTATCAAAGTCTAGGCTCACTTGACTAAAGCCGGAAGACCAGCCCATAGCGACCAACTCCAACAGGACTAATACTATAAGCCCTATTCCTAACACACTAAATACACCAGCAACGAAGCTCAAGGAAGCGATTTTTCTACGCAACAGACAAAGAGCGGCACAGGTCAGCAATACCAACCATTGACCATAGAGTGACCACTTGCCTAGGGCTTCAATTGGATTGCCCTCAGGCTTAAGTAACCACAAAACGATAATCGCTAACTGGGTTACGGCCGTAATAATCAATAAATTACTATTGCGGCACAGCTGTGGAATTATTATCTGGTTTGATTTGATAATGCGGCTCGCCTGTTACCTAAGCATAATTAGGAATCTCAGCGTTGAGTTGTGCTGAGGTCTCAGTTAGTAAATTTAGTTTACATGTAAAACAAGTCTCTATACCAGTGTTGCGTATTAGCCAACTGATAAAGAAAAGGCCGTTGCACGCATGCTGCGCAACGGCCTAGATCGCAAGTATTCAGATCAAGCTAATTGCGTTTTTCCCACCAATTGGCTTTAATAACCTTACCAACATTACTGTCATTAAGACCGGGATTGACCAGCTCATCTATATCACCATCATTAACGTCTAAGTCTTGGCTTCCATCAAAAGATTCAGAACCAACGATTAGCACCTTTACAGTCCCGTCAGTATCTGGGTCATCGTCGTCTTCAACCTCAATCACTATTGGTTTGGTACTGATTCCCGCTTTAGCCAAATCCAATCGGGCTGCTTCGCCGCTGTAGAGATCGATTTGATACAAAGAGGAACTACCGATGTTTTTTTCGCAAATATCACCACCAGAATTGGTAACTACGGAAGTTGGAGAATAACTTACCGCAAGAACAATGCCATCATTGGTAAGCGTCGGGTTAATCATCTTCTCCTTGGTGCCAGTGGCTAGATTTAAAAAGAAACCATGCTTATGTGCTCCAACAGTATCCAAAACTATGGAATTAACTTTGGCGGATAAATCACTGGCTGCGACTCTGGAATAGGTGACAGATTCATCAAGCTCTACCACGGACTGATAATCGTATGAAACTGCATCAGGATATCCATCTTGATCCGTATCTACTGTCTTAGGCCCCTGTATATTCCGATCAAAAACAAAATAAAGTCGATTGTTAAAGCCTTCATCTAGCAATGGACTCGCTCGATAGCCAGAGCCAGTAACAATATTGTAACGCGCTAAGTCGTTCTCAGTTCTTGGCGAAATCGACACATCAAGTTTGTTATAGAACAAGCGATTAAAG
>JBLHME010000047.1:0-25487 GCA_047623225.1 Cryomorphaceae bacterium | reverse complement strand
ACGCGTTGGTATAGCAGGGTGATTACCAATATGGTGGTTAAGGGTTTTAAGACCATGAATGGCAGTTGAAAATCGTGCCAGTCACAGAACATTGCCAAAATTGCTGACAGCGAAATGGCGCTTATTAGGAATTTTTTTTGCATAGTCTAATCCAGTGATTTCACGATGCTACGAAATAGCGCAATTGTCTCATCGGTTGACTCGAAATCGTTTTGCATGAAATCGATGTTTGCCGAATTTTTAACAATGACTACTCGTGCTGTTTGATTTACATAGATAAACTGATCGTATACTCCCAGTGCTAAGAACTCACCATCTGAGTTCTCCGGAATCCACCATTGGTAGCCATAACCAAGAGTGGTATTAGCTGAATCTCTTATACCTGGGATGAGGTGTGGGGCATCAGGTGTTATAGAGTCTTTCACCCACTGCTCAGGAATGATTTGTTGTCCTTTCCAGCGACCATTGTCCAAAAATAACTTGCCCAATTTCAAAAAGTCAGTGGTGCGCATATTCAAGCCGCCTAATACCATTGGCTCATTGTAGGAGTCGACAATGAAGTATGTGCTGGCCTCTGGTTGAATCTTGGACCACAGTCTATTGTTAAAATAGTCGATGATGCTCTCACCCGTTGCTTTACGCAGCACCATGCCGAGAACGTGCGTATCTATACTCACGTAATGTAGGAAGGTTCCAGGTTCACGCTCATTTTTTAAGGTCTGCGCAAATTCATCAAATGAGCCGCCAAGCGCAAACATTCTGCTAAAGCGGTTAATGTCAGAGAAGAAGTCTTGATAATCTTCATCGAAGCCTACACCGCTGGACATCTGCAGCACATTCTTAATAGTGGCACCGTCATAGCCACTGCCGATAAGCTCTGGCACGTAGTCAGTCACTTGTTGATCTAGGCTTATAATCGCGCCTTCGTGAACCGCTATTCCAAACATGGCAGATAAAAATGATTTTCCCATAGACCATGAAATACGTCGGTCTTGCGCGTTGGTTCCAAGGTGGTACGATTCATGGCTTATTACATCATCGTGCAATACAAGCAGCGAAGTGGTCTGGCTTTGCGTAAGGAAATCGCTAACTGAGCGTGACTCTCCTTTGTAATCAAAGTTAGTGGGCAGTTCCTGTGGTCGGGATTCAAAATAGTGCGGCTCTGAGGTGCTGACCACTTCTATGGTTGGAGCCAACTTTTGCATATTCACAAAGTTGGACACTATTTTGTCAGCATCAAACATAGTAACTGAATGGTATAAGTTTGTAGCTTTCTGCCAATTAAAGGCGAGCAACAACATCAGTATGACAGCTAGAACAGCGGCTATTTTCAAAACAGTTTTCATCAACTTACCTCTTGCTAGAATCTGCAAGGATTATATATCACTGACCCAGCTTCTTGGTGTTGACGCACAAACTAGATAGTTTGCTTTTCAATCAGACATGCTCACCCACTCTAGCCGCTCATTAACCACTGACTATCTAAAGGTTTTCGACACCCTTTTCCATCACATAGATTGGAAATTCAGTTCGGCGAATTGGTTTTAGAGTGTATTTGGATTCCAGAAAAGTTACTAAATCAATAAGCTCGCCTACCGTCATAAGGTCATTGTAATTTCGCATTCTAGACTTTCCTTCAAAGCTAACTTGGTCTTTGGGGTAGCCTGGCGCGAGCTTATGCGACGGGTTGATAATCGAAGTTAGCAATTCCTCATAGGTATAGACGCGGGTTTTGGTGCCGCCAAGTCTTAAATTTATTGCTCTTTGCGTTCCCGTGTCATGAACGCCATCAAGGCTATGACAGGCAACGCATTGTCGATTCGTAAACACGGTTTTGCCGATCTCGAGATTGCCTTCAGGCAAACTGAACTGATTATTATTACAGACAGTAAGCATTAAGAGCGTAACTGCGGTAGCAGTGACACTGGCGAAATTCATATATTAACCCCCTATAGAATCGGTTTGATCAACGGAGATCGGTTGATTCCCCTCATTAAAACAATAGCAATAATTGGCGATTGTAAGTTTGACCTAAATCAAATAGATCACCTGCCAGTTGACCAAAGGTCCATCGATTTTCGTAACACTAAATTAAGCTGCCCGAGTGACTAGAGGCGCTCAAACTCGGCTGATCTAAATTCAAAGCGTTGATTCTTAACTTGAGAAATTATTGCTATACAGGCACATTGACACTATGAAACAAAAAGCAATCGTAATTGGTGCAACAGGATTGGTTGGCGCGCAAGTGGTCGAGCAATTAAGCACTACTGAGGGTGTGAGTGAGATAGTCACTATCACTCGTCGACCGGTAGAACATTCTTCTGCCAAGGTGGTCAATCATGTGGTGGAATTTGCGAATTTAAACGACGCAGCCGATCTTTTTAACGGTGATATTCTGTTTTCTTGCCTAGGCACCACCGCCAAGCAGGCAGGGTCAATAAAAGCGCAACGCGTAGTTGATTTAGATTATCAATATACCGCTGCAAAATTGGCTGTGGAACAAGGTGTTAAAAACTATTTATTGGTTTCTTCCAGTGGTGCTAATGCAAAAAGCAGCAATGCCTATATGCGCATGAAGGGTGAGCTTGAGGGCATGATCGAGAAGCTTGGGTTTGAACACATCAGTATTTTCCAACCCTCTCTACTTTTGGGCGAGCGCATTGAAAGTCGCTTTGCGGAAGAGCTTGGGAGCAAACTCGTGCCACTGATCTGCAAGCTGCCTGGCTTGCAACGCTATCGCCCCATCAGAGGCGACCAAGTTGCAGAAAAGATGGTGGCAGTGAGTATGAACCCAAGTGGTTCGATAAAGAGATATACCTTAGATGCCGTTTTTCCAAATTAGATTAGAGTTTTATTGCGAGTGTAACCATGTGGGCAAGGGCTGTATCAGTTGGTGTTGGCTTGTTAAACTAGCCTCTTTTAGCAGCGTTAAAGTAAGTGAACGTGGCCATATAAAAATCCCATAATCCCGAACCAAACCAGGATGTAACGTAATGTGTGATGAACAAACTGAAAAAGATATAGACGCCTTTCAACGTAAAGGCGGCAAACTAAATCGCCGTGATTTTGCTAAGTTGTCAGCTGTTGCTGGTTTTTCAGTGTTGTTGCCTAGCGTTGCCAACGCGGTTGAGTCGACCGAATCTGAGGTAAAAATCAGCACGCCTGATGGTGTTGCCGATGCTTATTTTGTGCACCCTAAAGAAGGCAAGCATCCGGCGGTTTTAATATGGACTGATATACTTAGCTTGCGGCCAGCATTTAGAGCCATGGCTAAGCGCTTAGCGGAATCAGGATATGCCGTGCTGGTGCCTAACCCTTATTATCGCAGTGCAAAGGCGCCAGTGGTCAAACTTGGTGCGAGTTTTGGTGACCCAGAAACGCGCGAAATTGTAATGCCCATGTACCGCCAATTGAATGCGCAAACGCATGCTCGTGATGCAATCGCCTTGATCGGCTTCTTAGACCAACAGGCCGCAGTTGACACCGATCGAAGTGTTGGCACCGCCGGTTACTGCATGGGAGGCCCGATGATTATGCGCACTGCCGCGGCCGTGCCTGAGCGAGTTGGCGCCGCAGCTTCATTTCATGGCGGCGGCCTTGCAACCGATAAAGATGACAGCCCACATCTTTTAATACCGCAAACAAAAGCGCAGGTATTGCATGCGATTGCGCAGAATGACGATGAAAAAGATCCCAAGGCAAAGAATGTGCTGCGCGAGGCGTATGCGGCTGCGAGCATTCCAGCTGAGATTGAAGTGTATGTTGATACCTTGCATGGTTGGTGCCCGCCTGACTCAGCAGCCTATAATCAAGAAAAAGCCGAACGTGCTTGGGCACGGTTATTGGCGTTATTTGAACGCGCTCTTGTTTAAACTGTTAGTTTAAGCTTTTAGTTTAGGTTCTTTTAGACACCGCAAAATTACTGATTGATTATGAAGAAAAAAATAGTTCTCCCCATGTTGGCGGTGCTGCTTGCATTTAATATCGGCAAAGTTGACGCTGGTGCACAAACCAGTAGCGAACTGCCCGATCCTCTAGCCGCAGGTTGGCAAGGCTCAGCGGTTTGCAAAAACTTGCATGAAGATGCTGAGCAAAGAATCTTGAAGTGCAGCTTTGCCCCCGGCGTTGGCCATGAGCGACATTTTCATGTGCCTCATTTTGGCTATGCCCTCTCCAGTGGAAAAATGCGATTGACCGATCAGAACAAGGTACGCGAGGTTGAAATTAAACAAGGCAGCAGTTTTACTAGCAGCGGGGTTCCTTGGCACGAGGTTATTAATATTGGTACAACCACGGTCGAATACCTAATCGTAGAGCCAAAGTAATTGCAGCCAACTATCACTCTAAAATTCACATTATGAAATCACTTAGCCTGTTTATTTTCCTTTTATTTCCCTTGAGCACTTTTGCTCAGAGCCGTGAAGAAATGATTCAATACTTTCTTGAGTTCGAAGACGTTGAAACGCGCGCCACGGACATAATGGAAGGATTGCGAGACGAATTGGTTGCCTCTGATAAAAAGATCACTAACGCCAACTTTGTTGAAATATTTGGCACAGTATTTGAAGATTATCGCGATGCTTATATCATTGCCAACGAGAAAGCCTACTCCGTATACTCGGGCCAAGAAATCAGGCAATTGTATGATTTCTATACCTCTGATTTCGGCCAATGGTATCGCCTACAAGAGGAAGACTTTGGGCCTAGAGTGAGGGAACACATGGAGGAACCGCGAGAAATATTGTCGGTTGGAATTAGTAATGGTTTTCGAAACAAGAGAAAGTCGCGCAAGAAATAGAGCATTCAAAAGTGATGATGAGATTTCTTATTTAGCTTGCCGTACTTTTGTTCCCATTCAGACAATCGATCATAGTAGTAGTCATAAATACAAGGCACACAACCGCTGCCACAACATTCATTGGGGTCGGGTTTTTCTGGTGGTGGCGGGCTTGCAGCGGCCTCAGCCTTTTTGTCGATGTGAGTTACCAAACCATTGAGCGCTATTGAGATTGTTTGACTAAAGTAAGTTTAGACGAATGTTTAAAGCGTAACCACTAATGCTTAAAGCGCAACCTGTTAGAAAGAATGGCAACAACTGCAAGGTTATTGCCCTAAAACTCTATTCTCCCTTGCTGAGCTTTTCAGCGTAGGCATCAACCGTAAAGTCTCGACCTAGAAAATCTTTGACCAACTCGCCGGCGGCCTTCGTGCCGGTGCTGGCCAGGATCATATATCGATAATCCTGAGCGGCTTTGGTATTACGTAAGCCTTCCTTTTTAAATCGTGACAGTAATTCTTCAGCTATCGAGTTAGACCATTGATAGGTGTAATACTTGGCGCCATAACCATTTAAGTGTCCAAACGAAGCATGCATGCGTGTGCCTTCGTCATAGCCGTAAGGAGAGTAACGCTCAAAGATATCTTGCTCGAAGCTGTCGAGGTCTAAACCTTTAGGGTCCTGATTGTAAAGATCGAACGATAAGGCTGTATAGGTTAACTGACCAGCAACACCAAGTGCTTGACCAAAATAGCGAGCGTTGTTCATCTTTTTTACCAATTCAGCTGAAATAGTCTCGCCGTCACTATTAGTAGCAAAGTTTTTCAATGTATCGTAGTCCCACACCCATTCCTCTAGCATGGTCGAAGGTGCTTCGCCAAAGTCTGATTCGCTTTGCCATCTGCTATAACCTATTTCATTTTGGCCAGCGAAGATGAAGTGAATCAGGTGACCGAATTCATGTAGAAAGGTTTCTACTTGTCCGTGCTCCATTAAACCTTTCGGGAAATTCATTACCAATGCGGCTTTGGGTATGCTGGTGTCCTTTTTTCCAAGCTGGATTCCGAACTGCGCAGCGTGGGTGAATTTTCCTTCTCTTGGATGTGAGTCGAAATAGAATTCGCCAATCAATTTTTTGTTCTCATAGACCTTATAAGCTTCAACGCTTTCGTGCCACGCGGGGTTTTCGCTGGGCTCTATGGATATTGTAAACAAGTCTTCAGATAACTTGAGTATTCCATCTCTAACCTTGTCGTAATCAAAGTATTCTCGCACGGCCTTTGCATCTAGCTTGTACTCTTCTTCCCTAACTATGTTCGCCAGGTAAGGTGCGTCCCAGCTTTGAACTTTTTTCGCATTGGGGTCGATTGTTTGCATCTGTTTCAAAAGCCTAGCTTTTTCTTTCTGTGCTGGTTGCTTGATGGCTGCGCTGAGCTTGTCGGTAAAGGCTACAACGTTATCGGGTGTTTTCACCATTGTTCCTAACATATTGAGCTCAGCGAAATTTTTATGACCCAACATCTTTGCAAGTTCGAAGCGCTTGCCCAACAAATCTAAAAGGACTTGTGGGTTTTTATCCGCTGCACGTTTACGACTCATGAACGTTACGTCTTTACGCAAGGCGCGATCATGTGCGTATTTTGTTATGGGTGAAGTATCAGAATAGGCTGTGGTAATGGTGACCAAGCCGTCTTCGTTTGCTGGATGAGAGTCGATGTAATCTTGCGGTAGTCCATCAAGACGATCTGGTTTAACCATTATTGAATCTACCGCGTCGGTGATGTTTTGGTCAAAAACGGTGCCGACTTGACTAATTTCGTCATTAAGCAGCTTTATTGCGTTGCGGGTGTCTTCATCTTTACCGATCCCAGATTCCTGAAACTGTTGCTTCCAGTAGTCAACGGTAAAGGCTTTATCGGTAGACAGACCATCGGTGGCAACCAGTGACATGCGGTCGTACAACGGGCGGTTGGCATTCAAGGCACTGAGCACTTCAAAACCTTTTAAAGCGCAGTTGGTACTGGCCTTGCGTATATCAGCATCGGGATGGGTGTTTTGCATCAGATAATCGTGCAGCAGATCATCTACAAAGGCCACAATGTGATCGTCGAATGGTTCAAACACGCTCTGGTAGCTTGCTTTGGATTTTTGCGCAACCAGTGCGGTAATGCGCGTGTCAAAGACTTTCATATAGGCTGCGCACTCAGCTGTGATTGTTTCTGGAGTGCGGTCAAAACCCGTGCCGGCATGTGTATTGGCATTGCAAAACACCAGGAGGCAAACGAATAGAGTTAGCTTGTTCATAGTAAAGTCTCTTTATAGTTATTAACTAAGTTGGCGTTTTGGCACAGACAAATTTTCTTAAGGCTATTGTTGTAAGCCTCTAAGCTTTGCGAGCAGTTCTTGCGTGGCTGGAATTACTGGGCCTAATTCGGTTTCGTTCTTACGCCATTTTTCAGGGTCCGGCGCAGTCTGAGTATATTTGGAAAGCTTGAGGGGTTTGTCAGCGAGTTGGCGCATGCGCGGCCCAAAAATAACTTCTGAGAATTGACAGAGTCGATGCAGTGACTCACCGGTATTTTTCAAAAAACGATCATACTCAATTGAGCACCAGCGTTCATTAGGGATATTGCTAAGGTCGTCCAATATCGTTTGATTGGTTTGCAGCCATTGCTGCGAAACAATTTCTGCCAAGCTTGCTTGAGAGAGATTTTGCCATTCTGGAATTAGTAAGTGTGACCAAGGTTGGTCTTTCGGCCAACCTGGTAAAGTAGGATAAGTGACCCATGATTTCGAGCGCCATGATTCCAGCAGACTACTCATATTTTGCCGTGGATCCCGATACAGAAAAATAAAGCGCGCGTCGGGGAATATCTTCATAAGAAACGGAATGCGCAACGCGTTTTTGGGCGTCTTCTCCAAAAAGCGAACATCACTTGGGCGTGATAACGCGGTCAGATCGGCAAACCGTTTGCCATCGCTATTAACTAAATCGGCAGTGAATGAATCCAATAAGGTTTCTTTGATATCGGTCGTTGCCTGTTCTTCAAACAAGCGGTTGCTAGGGCTTTTGCCACTGGGCCGCAGCGAAGCAATGCTTTCAAATTGTTTGTGGCTCTCGTCGCCTATAGACCACACCTCGCGGTTAACTGCCATGGTTTCGAACAATAAAGTACTGCCCGAACGAGGAGCCGCTACTATAAATATTGGGCGATCAAACTTGGGGCGTTTTGTCCTAGAGGCGGCTACTCCACTTTGTTCTTCAGCGGAGGTGAATTTGTCTGGTATCAAAGCCGCATCCAAAGTGAACAGCGCCGCTTCTTTGAAGGGTTCGCCATTGCTTCTCAAACGCAGCTCTTCGGGAAGCTTGCTAACCTTTTGCCGATAGGCTTCCAGTAAACTCTTGTAGGCAGGAAAGCCAGAAATGTTAAGACCGTCGGCCATCCATTGCGAATTCCAATCGTGCAGAAAGTCACGCGTGAACCACTGCACCTCTTCTTTTAGCTCAGTCGTTATGTTGTGCACACTAACGTCTTTGCATAAAGCAATTAGGTCAGCTTCAAGTTCTTCAGGCGGCATCACGGCCAGACCATCGTGTGTTTCAAATCGGAGTTCTGCTTCAACTGCTGGGTCGAAATTGAGATGTCTCGCGTTGCTGTCGAGGCCGTTTATCATGCGCCACAAAGCTGCAGAGCCAACGGTATCAATAACTAGATGTATGCGCGCTTTATCCGAGCGATTTTCCACAGAATGGGGAAGCCAGTTATTAAAGGTCCAAGATTCGCCCGGCGGCATATAAACTTCTTCATCACCACAATAAAACGCAGCCTCTGGCTCTGAGATGATCGGCACATGTATGCGCAAATGCTTGCGCCAAAAATAATGTGAGTCAGTGTGTTGCGACACTGATGTGCCAGGCTCGAGCCGCATTAACCTAGAGCGGCCAATCACGGAATCAAAACACGCCATAACTTGGCGTAGGTACGGTGCTTTTTGCAGCCGCGGAGCCGCGCTTACTGCGCCACCCAAATCATCGTTTTCGGTTCCGCCAGAAGACACTAAGATCATCGACGAATTACCCTCAAACCCTTGGGGGTGCGGTCGCCAGTCATTTTCATCAAACTGGGCGATTTCCGCCGCCAATTTTTCGGAATCAAATGTTATTGGAAGTTGGACAAAAGGCCGAGGAATGCGCATTACCTAAGTACTCTTAATCTTATTGGTTTGGAGTAATTGTATCTTGAATTACGTGAGAGACTTCAAATACATAGAACTCAATAATTAAAAGTAAGATGCGGAAAATAGCGATTTGGTTTCAGTTTATCTAACAGTAATTTGTAAACGACATAAGAGTATTATCAAGTTAACGGCCTGAAATTGATGGAATTAGCGGATGAACACTTATAAGCGGCATCGATTCCCACCCTATATCGTCAGCTTTGCGGTCGGGCTCTATTTTCGATTCAACCTTAGTCACCGAGATATCGAAGACGTTCTCGCTGAACTAGGCGTTAAGGTAAGTAGCGAAGCAATTCGTTTCTGGTGCAAAAAATTCGACGCTTTGTACGCCAGAAGGCTGAAACGGAAACAGCAAGGCTACGAGATGCATTCTTTATTGATGAAGTCTTCGATATCGCGGTGGTCTGCAATAGGTACTTGTAGATACCCTCCTGAGCGATTATTGTCTGTCCCTAGTTCTTCCTTCTAGTTTAAATTAATAGTTGTAAATAAAAGGCAACCTTGATGCCAACTGTATTCAGAATTTACTTTCCTTTATTTGATCACGTCGAGTCTAGGAGCAATGAGGTGAGACTTACCCATGATGGGTTGCTCGCACATCCTCAAGTTAACTTGGTGGATGATCCGAAGTCCGCTGACTACCTTATATTTTGTCAAAATCACTTAGTTGACCACTGCCCATATCATACACAATTTAGACCGATCAAAGACACCTACAAACACAAGGTGATCATGCTTGACTACGATGACAACCCCTACCAGGTGTACGATGCCAATGACTTCAGGTGGAAACTATATTTCAAGCGAAGTTGCGTTGATCGGCAGCACAATCAGCTTATTGACTATGGTGGTTTACCCATCTTGCCAACGGCATATTGTGTGGTCGATGACATGGTTGAACCGCCTGAAGAATATAGCGGAGTGAGGAACATAGGAGCTTCGTGTTTATTTGAAGATGAAATCCTTGATTACCCCATATTCAGTCGAGCACGAGCTCCGTTGTTAGAATTTTCCAAAATTTTAGAGGCCAAATACAGCTTTCCGATGCAAGTCGGGTTGGTATCCGAGTGTGGACCAATAGGAAGGTCTCGAATCAATACGGAATACAAAAAATGCTTGTTTGATAGCAAAATAATTTTGCATGCTAATCCAGACTCTTGGGAAGGAGACGCCAGATTGTGGGAAGCCTTGAGCTCTGGCGCGCTGGTGTTCGTTGACCGCATGTGTCAACCGATCACACATCCACTAGTCGATGGAGAGCACGTGATTTTTTATGACCTGACGGACGACGGTATGGAAAAACTCGAGCAGAAGGTTATTTACTATCTCAAGCATGACGATGAGAGAGAGACAATTGGTAAACAGGGGCGGGATTTCGTTCTTTTACACCATCGGTCTATTCATCGAGTCAATGCAATTATCGACCAACTAGAGTCATAGCGGTCGATCGCTGCAAAGGCATGCCGATATTGTATATGACCCCGGCGTTTAAAGGCACTTTGCTCACGACGCGTAATTGTTCCAGACAATTTTATGAACCAGTTTGAAGCAGGAACGTGTGAAGCGGGACAGACCACGGATTTTAGGATCGGCTTAGGGCAAACAACTTCCTATGAACTATAAGCCCATACTAGTTACTACAGTGGTCAATGCTTTTGGTTTTTAAAGGATGGTTACCCACTAACTTAATAGTTACGATCCTTCAGGCAGCTAACCGTTGAAATTAGTATTCTAATTGTCAAATCAAAGCAGGGTAATTCGCAGATTCCGAAATTTGATCTGACCACCCTCTGCTTTTTGCACGGCTAGGTATCCGGCGCCTAATTCCTCGTTGTTTAATTGAGCTGTGTGTATTCCATTTAGGTGCACGGTGACATTGCCCTTATCGATGCGGATCGAATAGGTATTCCATTTGTCCAATGTGTGTATTTGGACCAACGGCGGGAAAACTTTAGCCACAATGGCACCGGTTCGATATTCCTGTTTTGGGTGATTGTCCCAAATGTTGATTTCGTGGCAGTCTGTGAACGAGAGTTTTTGTGGGTTTTGGCAGGCAATGAAAATCCCGGAGTTAACTTCTGCGGTAGGGTAAAAATCAATTTCGAGCAAAAAGTTCGAGTACTTTTTAGTCGAGACTAAAAATCCTTCACCTGAATCGATTATAGATTCTGTAACCCCGTTTTTGCTTGACCAATTTACGTCCCCAAGCTCGGTCCAGGCGTCCAGTTCTGAGTGCTTTGTATAAGTTGCGCAACTGATAACAGTAATTGTTAGCAAAACGATGATAATTTTAGTTTTCATTTTCAACCGTAAATTTCGATTAGCCAAGCGACACGCGCGCACGTTTGTTGTCAGACTGTCTACAACCCTACCACAATCCGACTCGTACTATTTACTCCAGCCCCAATTTCGAAACAGATGATTTTTACAGCACTGTAGTGAACCAATGACGAACTGTTGAGATTAACTCGTGAGCATGCAAATGAATACTTCTGAGTCTCAACCATCAGTCGACTGGTCAATATTTGTACCTGCTGTTCTGGTAATCGTTATCGCCTCAGTCCCGATACTGGTTTGGCCTGATGCTGCTTCGCAGTTAACTAGTGGCGCGCGCGATTCAATAACGCAAAATTTCCTATGGTTGTACCTTCTGTAGGCTTAGCTGCCTTTGCGTTTTGCATGTGGCTGGCTTTTGGACCATTTGCTCATGTGAAATTAGGCGCCGCTGATGAGCCGCTGGAGTGCTCGAATATACATTGGGTGGCGATGATGTTCACCGCTGCCATTGATGCTAGCGTGTTTGCTTGGGGTTTTGCCGAACCCGTTTACTATTTGCAAACTCCGCCTATGGGTATTGAGGTTGGTTCGGCTAAGTCGTTTGAGTGGGCGCACATGTATCCACTCATCCATTGGGGGTTCGTGCCGTGGGCGATCTACGCCGTTCCAGCCGTGCCGATTGCGTATATGTTGTATGTGAAGCGTAACCCGAGTTTACGAATTAGCGATGCCTGTGATGGTGCCTTACCTAAACGTGGGCGCGAAGGGCTCAAGACCAACTTGGATGTGCTCATTGTGCTGGGTGTTTTTGGTGGAGTGTCTACTGGTTTAGGCCTAGGCGTGACTGTGCTGTCTGCGATGTTCGCAACTCTGTTTGGTGCCAGTGACACCTTAATAATCAAGATGGCGGTGTTGCTGCTATTCACGCTTTTGTTTGGCGCGAGTGTCTATCGTGGATTGAAGAAAGGCATCAAACTTTTGGCCGATATTAATATGGTGCTCGGGATTGCCATGCTGTTTTTTATTTTAATTGCTGGCCCGACCGTGTTTATTTTGAATCTCATGGTCAATAGTATCGGATTGGTGTTGGATAATTTTCTTGCCGTTATCACTTGGACCGACCCCATCGAAAATGGTGATTTTCCCAAGGACTGGACTGGATTTTATTGGGCTTGGTGGGTGGCGTACACAGGCATGGTGGGTTTGTTTTTTGGTCGTATTTCAAGAGGCAGAACGATTCGGCAATTGGTCTTAGGCGTGATTGGTTGGGGCACACTGGGTACATGGTTGTGTTTGGCGATTACCGGTGGCTACTCCATGTATTTGGAATCAAGCGGTGTCTTGTCGGTAACAGAAATCTTATCCACCCAAGGTATGTCATATGTAAATGCCCTAGCGATTCAAAGTCTGCCTTTGGGCAAGATAACGTTGGCAGTGTTTTGTATCTTGTCGCTCATCTTCTACGCCACCACCTTTGATTCATCGGCCTATGTGCTGGCCAGCATTTGCGCTAAGAATCTTGCCAATGATGAAGAACCATTGCGCTGGAATCGCTTGGCTTGGGCCGCTTTACTGGCATTGCTTACTGCAGGAATACTTCAGTCGGGTGCATTGGAGACGGTGCTTGCGGCAACGGTAGTGAGTTCTTTGCCTCTAATACCAGTTTTGATACTTATGTGTGTTTCCTTGGTTCGTTGGCTTAAAAAGGATTTTGCTTATCTTGATAAAAAGGAAGGTGTGACTTTGAGCGATAATCGATCTGTTCAGAAAACGGCTTGAAAAATTAAGCGCAGGGCCAAAAGAGTCAGCACCCAATTAAGCGCCCGTTGGAATTTTGCAGGGTCGGTTTTGATGAGTACTTTGCGGCCTAGCACAGTGCCAATAAAACCGCTGGCCACCATCAAACCAATCATCCAAATGTAGGGTGCGTAGGCAAAGCCGAGCAATCCAAACACCAATACTTTGAGCATGTGTTGTATAACCAGACAGGCTGCAGACGTTGCTACCAAAGTCTGCGGTGGCAATGAGAATGCGCGTAGAATTGCCAACACAAACGGGCCAGTTGCGCCGACAAACATGGTGAGTAGGGTTGAAAGAAAACCACCACCGAGTAAGGACGCCGAATTCCCGCCGCTTGAATTGAGCTTAGGCCCCCATACGCTAAATAGAATAAAAGCGCCGAGCATCGCCTGCAAAGTTACGATCGGCAGACTGACAACAATCTGCCCGCCAACTGCCGCGCCTATAATGCTGCCAAGCGCAAACCAAAGCACCAGTGGCTTATTCAGCTGCGGAGCCATGATTGCAGCGCGCCCAAAATTCGAGCCCAATTGCACCACCCCATGCACCGGGATGATCGCCTTGACGGGAACAAGTTGCGCCATTACAGCCAGCAACACGGTGCCACCACCAATGCCTATTGATGCAGTGAGCATGGAGGTCAGACAGCTCAAGCCAATGAGAAGCGCAAAGCTACATAGGCCGACGGATTCAGGGATTAAACTTATATCCATAATGATCGCCATTCTAAACCAAAGCGCCTAGCGCGAACAAAATACTCAATATCAAACTTGTTGGTCTTAGGTTTTTTACGATGACAGCTTGCTGCATAAACGGTTATTCTTTGGCCATCAAAACATTATGGATTTAACATGAGCCACTCTACCCACACCTACGCGGTTGACGATCGCAATAGCAATATCTTAATCAGCATAAACGGCGAGTTGATTCACCGAGATGAGGCCAAGGTGTCGGTGTTTGATTCGGCTTTTATGCTGGGCGATGGAGTATGGGAAGGCTTGCGCATACACAACGGCAAAGCGGCTTTTTTGAGTACTCACCTAGATCGTTTATACGCCGGCGCTAAGGCATTAGACTTTCATCCTGGTATTAGTAAAGCAGAATTGGCGCAAAGAATCCAAGCGACTCTAGCCGGCAACGATATGCATGAAGGTGTGCACATTCGCTTGATGGTCAGTCGCGGTACTAAATCCACTCCGTATCAAGACCCGCGTGTAACCATCACTCCTCCCACGATAGTCATCATTCCAGAATACAAAGAGACTTTGCCAGCCACCATAACCCAAGGTATTGATCTATTTACCGTGCATGTGCGCCGAGGGTTTCCAGATGTGCAAGACCCTAAGCTCAACAGCCACTCAAAAATAAATTGTATTTTGGCGTGTATACAGGCCACCAAAGCTGGCGCAGCAGAGGCGCTGATGCTCGACCCGCATGGTTTTGTTGCTACTTGTAATAGCACGCACTTTTTCATCGTTAAGAGCGACCAGGTGATTACCTCGACTGGCCAATATTGTATCGATGGGGTGACTCGGGGTGCAGTGTTGGAAATATGCCGCCAAAATAACATCGAGCACCATGAGACTAATTTTTCCTTATCAGAGGTATACAGTGCTGATGAAGCCTTTGTTACTGGAACCTTCGCAGGTCTGGTGCCGGTCACTGAAATTGATGGTCGTGTGATTGGTGATATAGAGCCTGAAAACGCGCCACAAGATAGACGTGGCCCAATGGTGAAAAAATTACAATCGCTGTATCAAAGCATGCTCGATGAGGCATGCAAATAATGCAAGAAAGCCGTATTGCGATGTGGTCAGGGCCTAGGAATATTTCTACGGCCATGATGCGATCTTGGGAGAATCGCAGTGATACGGTGGTGGTGGATGAGCCTTTTTACGCTTGTTATTTAACCGCTGCGGGAACGCAGCATCCGATGCAACGAGAGGTGTTAGCAAGCCAGTCATCAGATTGGCAAACCGTTATAGGGCAAGAGTTGCAAGCAGCCTTACCAGAAAATACCAATGTTCAGTATCAAAAACACATGACACAGCACATGGTTAAATCAATCGATAGAGATTGGTTTAAGACCGTTAAGCATGCCTTTCTAATTCGTCATCCAGCCCAAGTTGTTGCGTCGTATGGGGTTAAGCGAGACTCAGTATCAGCTGACGACGTGGGTTTTGCTCGACAAGCCGAAATATATAAATTGGCAGAGGAGTTTGGCTTTGAAAGTATTCCTGTGATCGATTCTCAAGACGTGTTAGCCAACCCAGACAAAACGCTGGCGAGTTTGTGTGAAGCGCTCGATCTAGCATTTGACCCAGCCATGCTTGCTTGGCCAGCTGGCCCACGTGATAGTGACGGCGTGTGGGCTCCGCATTGGTATCAAAGTGTTGAGAAGTCGACTCATTTTGCTCCTTACACGGCGCAAGAAATAGAATTGACGGCTGAACAAAACGCAGTGGTGGAAGAGTGTTTGCCCTACTATGACTATATGTATCAACGACGACTATGCATGTAATGCTGCGCTGTCGTTTGAACCAACAAAACTAATACTTTTATGTCTCCTGGATTTTGGTTTGAATTACTGCTCGCGCTGGCTGGTTTCTTTAGTGTTGTGCTCTTATTGCCCAAGCTTAAAGCTTGGTTTGCACAAAGAGCCGAAGCTAAGAAGCTGAGGCCAGTACTGACGACCATGGTGCAACAATTGCTGGCTATGTTTGTGGTGGAAATGCGCTCGAGCGTGCCGGGTGCTGCGCAATCCATAGACAATCATCAAGAAAATAATTCTGCCTATTTGCGCGCTGCAATACAAAAGTTTGATGAGTTCTTGCCACAGGCGATTGTCCTTTTCAAAGAGGAGCAATTAAGTTTGCAGCTGTTTTCTGCAGGAATAAAAGCGCAGCTTACGAACATTAAAGCAGGCACAGCCTTTAACCATGAAGTAGAAGATCTGATTTTGTTGGGGCAACGCTTAGCCAATAATTTGAAGGAGCATAGTTAATAGTTCAGGGTTGATAGATCTACAACGCATATTCGATAAAGCATAGAAACGAAGGCAGACAAAAACGTTGTGAATAAAAAGGTAATCATTATTGGCGCCACTTCTGGAATTGGCCGCGCCTTAGCCCAAGCGCTGTCTGAGCGAGGGTGTGTTTTGGGTATCACGGGGCGCAGACTAGAGTTGTTGCAATCACTGCAATCTGAGCTTTCAACCCCAAGCTATGTGGCTAACTTTGATGTAAGTAACTCTGAAGACTGTCAAAAGCATTTCAAAAGGTTGCTTGAACAACTAGGCGGTGTCGACATTGTTATTATCAATTCTGGTTTAGGCAGCACCAACCCTGAGTTTCCTCTGCAAGAAGAACTGCAAACCGTAGCGGTGAATGTGGTGGGTTTTACCGCCATTGCAAACCTCGCCTACCACTATTTTGTGGCAAAAAAATCAGGTCACATTGTGGGGATCTCTTCAATAGCGGCTGTCAGAGGCGGGCCAGTTGCTTCTTATAATGCATCTAAAGCGTATGTGTCCTCGTTCTTGGAAGGTCTGGCTTGCCGTGCGCATGCACAACAGATAAATTTATGTATCACCGACGTTCGCCCAGGTTTTGTGGATACCGCCATGGCGCAAGGAGATGGACAGTTTTGGGTGGCGCCGGTTGAACTCGCTGCAAAGCAAATCATTGCGGGCATAGAACGAGAAAAGCGGGTTGTCTACGTGACACGGCGTTGGCGGCTTATCGCCGGCTTGATTTCATTGTTACCGTTCTCAATTTATAAAAGACTGATCAGCTAATCCAGATGCGCATCTAAATTTCGTTTTATGGCGTTGTTTAGGCACTGCACGCCGTCACCAAGCGATCAGCTGCTGCGCGTGAAACAATACAATAATCTGGTGAGAAATTGAGCGAGGCCACCATTTTACAATGACCCAAAAATAGACAAACTATTTGAAATCCAATTTCATCGCACCTCTTCGGTTTTATTTCCGGGTGCGCGGCCTTAATAGCCTGAGCGATGCGCTGTTGAGTATTTTGGTAGTGCGCAAACATCTCTTCTTTAACGCCCTCATATTTAGCTGAAAGGGCGAGTAAGGCATCAATTACTATATCATCTTGTCTTTTCTGCGCTACTTGAGCCGATGGCACACTAAAATAGAAATTTAACAAAAACTCGAGATGCTTAGTTTTGCTGATAGTGGCTAATTCGCGATCCAAAATCTCCTCATACCACCTTGAAATCTCAGTACATAAATCGCTCAGGAGATCATCAGGATCTGGATAGAATTTTCGAATTTTCTGTCTTGTAGTCCCTGCTTCTGCGGCGACGAGGTCATATGGCAATGCACTCAAGCCGGAGCCAACTAAAACGTTAGCCGCTGCCTCTACTATCTCTTTTTGGCGCGCTGCATCTTCAGACTTAGACATGTTTTTTTCTCCCTGCGGCTTTGCGTGCCTCTGCTTCTTTGACATAGGACACAATTATTTCTTCCATTGCTAATCTTGCGGTTGAGGCATAGTGCTGGCCAAAACCCAAGGATGATAACAATCGCCAATGCCCAGTCTGTAAGGCCACGAATAAAAAGCCAATGTCAGTACGAGTTCTTAAATCCAGTATTGGGTAGTTGAAAAGTAATTCCGTTGCAAAAGTGTCGGCGAGTACTTGGTGTGTTGAATGCATTGCATCACGCACTCGTTGCGAGCTAACGGCAAGCGCGAATAAGGAGTCACTTGAGCTGGCGGTCGGGCTATTTTGCTCTGTTGCTGATCCTAAGAAAAAGTCCATCAGAGTGGAGAGTCGCTGAGTCGCGTTTTCTGACACCACGTTGTGCATTACCAAACTTTGGTATTGTTCTGTAAAACTCTCCACAACGTCTACCATCAAGGCCTCGGCATCTGGATAGTAGTGCCTTACCAATTGGCGAGATGTTTGTGCTTGTTTAGCAATCAAATCATAGGAGATTGATGCAAGGCCATATTTTTTTAATGCAGTATAAGTAGCGGTTAGTATCTCTTCACGGCGATAATCAGATGCAGCTTGGTCCATTACAATGACTCCCTATTTGTTTTTATTATTTTGCAAGGCTAGCGTTGAAGCTCGCATGTTTCCTAAATTAGTTTCAAAGCACTTGGTGAATCCAATATTGCAGCAACGCAGTCTGCAGTGTAAGGCGCGTCTTGAATACATTGTTATAAATTCACAATTCCATCGAGTTTTGCTGTGTCACTCACAGCTTGAAAGTCTGTCTGTTGATACGCAGCAAACTGAGCGCTGGCAGTAAAGGATCAGCATTGCCGCACAACTCCAAGGCCTGCTGGAAAGTTGACTGCGCGGTTGATGTTTGGTTCATAAGCGTAGACGATAACTAAAATGCTCTTTATAAACAACACTAATGCCGCGGGTGGCGCGGTGTGGTTTCATTCGATCAACCAGTTGCGCTCGAAGCAAGTGCGCCATTATATGAATTGTGATTACAAACACCCCTGCTATCAGCTTTGTTATCCGAAGTGTTAAGATTGCTTGGTGATAATATTTAAAACATATTCATGGCCCAGAAAAAATGGTTGCGCATGTAGGTTTGTAAATGCATGTGCAATTACGCTGCTGGCATTGGGCGTCTTAGGGTGTGCCTCCAAGGTTGATTCGATCACCTTGATTCATTTTAGCGACTACCACGCAAATGCCTTACCCAGACTGAATGAGCAAGGTCAAGAACAAGCTGGGATTGCGCGCGCCATTGCCTTTCTGCGCCAGCAAAAGTCCCCGGCCACTTTGATTTTCAGTGGGGGCGACATGATGAATAAAGGCGCCCCCGCTTGGTCTGATAAATATCGCTGCACTGAATGGCCATGGTTTAACAGCCTTGTAGATGCAATGGCGTTGGGGAATCATGATTCAGATTACGGTTCGGCCTTACTGCAAGAATGCAGAGAACAGATTAACTTTCCCATATTGAGTGCTAATACATTAGGCGCAAATGGCCAGCCTGCATTTGCGCATGAAGGTAAAAATTATACGGTCTATCAAGTTGAAAATCATAAGGTAGGCGTCTTCGCTTTGGCTGGAAATGATTTTGCCACGCTGTTAAAGCCAGAAGCTTTACCAATTCAAGGTGTTCAATTCTTGGATAGAGCGGAGTCAGCGCGAAAGATCGTTGAATTGCTTCGTAAGCAAGAGGCGGTAGACGTAGTTGTGTTGATCGGTCATGCACCCTTTGAAGAGGATATTGCGTTGGTGCATGCGGTAAATGGCATTGATTTGATTTTCGGTTCTCACAGTCATCGCGAGGTAGCACTTTTCCAAATTCCCGAAACTCACAGCTATTATATTTCAGCAGGGCCTTACCTTTCTCAGATGTCTAAAGTTGAACTTTCTTTTAAAGACTCTCAAAGACCCCAGTTTGAAGGTGAGGTTGTGCCAATGTTAACGTCCATTTCGCCTGCTGAAGATATCCAAATTAGCGTTGCCAAGATGCAGGATGATTTGCAAAAAGACCCGATATACGCTGATCAATTTGAGGTAATAGGCGAATTGCCATTTGCTTTAAGGGAGCCAAAAGGGTTTCAGAGTGATTCCTTGCTTGGCAATTATGTTTGCGACGTTGTTCGCACTGCTACCGAGGCCGACGTTGTGATGTTGACCTCGAGCACGTTCCGCAAAGGTATTCCAATGGGTGCTGTTAAGGAGCATCATTTGAGTGATGCTTTGCCATATGACAATAAATTACACCTCTATTCAGTGCGCGGAGCACAACTTCGGCGCATCATTGAATACAGCGCACAACGCAGAGAAAGTGACTTCTTTTCACAGATTTCAGGGTTTCGATTTAACCTTGTTGATGGTCAAGTTAGAAACTTGTTGATTGGTGAGCCGGGCAAACAACGCCAGCTGCAGGATGATGTTTTGTATCGATTGGTTACCAGTGATTATCAGAGCCAAATTGCTACCGGCTACAGCGAGTTGTTAGCAGGTCAGCAATTTAGTGTGTTTGATCGAACACTTCGTACGCTAGTGCGTGAAGAATTACGCTCGCCGAGAACACCGGTTAAACAGGATCGGCGTATATCATCGAATTAGGCTAATTGGCCCCTGCGCTGAAACTCGCTAGATCAGAGGGTTCGGCAATAAGGGCGATTTTTCCAGATGATAGAGGCGCGTGCGGAACCCTCGGCGCTGTCTAAGCAATAAATCTTGCCATTTTGATCGAAAATAAAAATTAGGTTTTCGCGTATACGATTATTAATTCTAGGCTGAGTAGTCTATGTTTATTCAAAAGGTTGATGGGGCCTAACGCAGGTATAGACGAATATCGAAACTACAATAAACAAAACAAGGTTACAACCATGCTCAAAAGCTTAACCATCATCATCTTGTGCGCCACTATTTTGTCGGCCTGCGCATCTAATTCTAGAGTTGTCTCACGCGACGGTGCATATCGGTCTTTGACCTACGGCGCGGTGCTCAGTCGTGAACAAATCACCATTGGTGGAAGTGACACTGGTATTGGAGCCTATGTTGTTTCAGCCGCTGCGATACATGACGCGACTAGCAATTCATTTTTAGGGTTTATAGTGCGCGGCCTGGCTGGTGCGCTTGTTGGCGCAGTTGCCGAAGAAGCAATTACACGCAAGGATGCCACGCTCTACACGATTGAAACTTCACAAGGAGACTTTGTTGAAATCGCTTCTAGCAAGACAGATTTGAGCGTTGGTTCTTGTGTGCGAATTTCTGACGCAGGTCGCCGAAACACCAGGATAAAAGCAACCGAGCCGGCTAATTGTGCAGATTTTATTCAACAGACAGCTTCAACTGTAAGCTAGCGTTTTATATTCTACTTAAGCGCAGAGTCGTTCTGCATTCAGATCAATTTATAGAGAAACACTGGTTTTTAACATTAAGCGCTGAGTTTTATATAACTTTATTGTTGTTGATTAAGCTGGCTAGGTTTTAGTAAATAAAGCCAAACCAGCGCTACTATTGCTAACGTGCTTGAGATCAGAAAGGCTGCTCCAGGAAAATACACACTGGCGTTCTGCGACGTGTAATAAGACAGCGTGGTGTTATAAATCAGCGGTGCCAAGAGTGCTGCAAGTGCAGCTAAGCTGCCATTGAAACCTTGCAGTTCACCTTGGCTATTGGGTGGGGTGCGGCGCGACATCATTGCATTGATGCTCGGCATAACCATGCCTTGTAAACCTACTACCAAGATCACCAATAGCGCCAAACTGGCATTGCTGTTGAATGCGTGAAACAGCATCGCACAAACTGCAACGCTCAAGCCAACCATCGCGGTGTAGCGTTCGCCAAAACGCTTTACTGCGCGACCCAATACCACTGCTTGCACAAACGCCATTGAAACCCCGACTAAGGTGAGAGACAAGCCAATCATTTTCGAATCCCAAGCAAAACGTATTGGCGCGAAATAGGCCCAACTAACTGGGTAGATATTAGTGCTGGTTAGCCAAATAAAATAAATCACTGAAATGTTTAGTACGCCAGGAATCTTGCGCACACTAAGGAGTGCGCCAACTGGGTTGGCCCGTTTGAAAGAAAACTTACGCCTACTGGACTCAGGCATGGTTTCAGGGAAAGCAAAAAATCCATAGACAAACGCAAATGCTGATAGACCCGCCGCCACAAAGAAAGGTGTTCGTGTACCAAAGTCACCTAACAAGCCGCCAATTGCAGGGCCGACCATAAACCCAATGCCAAAGGCGGCGCCCACCAAGCCAAAACCTTTGGCACGATCTTCTCCGCTAGACATATCGGCCATAGCGGCATTGGCTGGACCAAAAATGGCTCCCAGTGCTCCAGCTACTGCGCGGCCAACAAACAACCAAATAATGCTGGGCGCAAAGCCCATTAGGCAGAAATCCACGCTGTATCCAGCCAAAGACAGCAAGAACACTGGTCTGCGGCCGAAGCGATCTCCAAGGTTCCCAACTAAAGGGCCCATAAGAAACTGGAACACCGCATACGACGCCGCGATAAATCCGCCAATCAGAGTGGCTTCAGACATGCTCACGCCTTCGAGCTCAACTATAAGCTCAGGCAAAACGGGCATTATGATTCCAAAGCCCATTGAGTAGCAGAACACGGTTAGCAATACAAAGCGTGTGGCGTTATTCTTTTGATTCGCTTCTATCATGGTTTGATTGACGCTTAAGCTCGAAGTGCTTTGACACAATAAAAGCATCTAATCTAATAAGTGAAAGGCGGTGTTTGACTCAAGGTTTTTTGTCTGCTGATGAGTCTATGCTTCAACGCATCCTATTGAAACCATTTTAGATATTAAGACCAAACCTAATTGGTGGCCGCCAAGCGGCACAGAATTATGAAGAAATTGAGCATTGCGCAAATAGCGTTACCTTAAGTACAGTGTGAAAATGAACCCTTAAGGTACCTAATCTAACCGGGTTTGCGCCGGGTAAAAATTATTCCTGCAGCGAGAATCATTTGCACAGCGCCATACAGCAAAATAGCGAACAACACCGTGTCGCCAATTTGGTTGGCAGCGCCTGCTACGGCTGGGAACATCGATGCCTTTATGAGCACGCCAAGGTTCACATTACGCACCACAACCTCCATTTCGACTGCAGTGCAGTCACTCTTAGCCAGTTTGAGCACTCGCGTAATAACAAAGCTGGCGAACCATAGAATCAGCATGAATAAACAGATCCACAATACGTTTTGCAGTCCAAAGGCATCAATATCCAATCGCCCAGCGCTGGATGAGCCCACCACAATCATCAAAATCCCGAACAATGAGGCACGAATACTCCATTTTGATATGGTGCTGGCCTGGTTGGGCAGCTGCCGCAATACCAACATGCCTAAGGCCAGCGGTAGCAATAGAGTCAAGGCAATATCAGATACAATTTGCGCGGTTGGCATACTAAAATCTGCAGGCAAGTACTCGGTAATGAGTAAGCTGAGGATTAGCGGCGTGGTCGCAAGGCAAGCCAGAGTGGTTATGCCGGTAATTGAAATCGATAACGGAATATTACCCTTGGCGAAATAAGTAAAAATATTCGACGTAGTGCCACCAGGTATCGCCGCAATCAGTGCAATACCAATAGCCACGCCAGCCGCCACCCCAGTTGTATAAATAAATAAAAATGCTACCAGAGGCACGACAATAAGTTGTACCGATGTGCCGAGACTTACAGAGCGTGGTTCTCGTAAGACATCTCTAAAATCACCAGTGGTGAGCGTTGCGCCCATACCAAACATGGCAAACACCAACTGAAATGCAGCAAACCAGTATTCATATTGTATGTAAATCTCGCCCATCATCTTTCTAGCCTAGCTTGATTGGTTGCATTTCATATAGGTGCACTAAGTATGGAGCAATTTGCATGTTAGCAAAAGAGTTGCATGTTTTAGCTCGAACCCTGATGTGGTGATATCATAGCGGCCGTTCATCTTTAAACCCAAAGACTAATTGATCCTCAAAATATGATTTTATACGGTAGCTATACTTCACCCTACGCGCGGCATTGCCGCATTGCCTTGATGGAATCGTCGCTGGAATGGCAATTTGAAGATACAGATTATGCGGCTAGCTCTGCTGGTTCGCCAAGTCAGCGTGTGCCGTTTTTAAAAGATGGTGAGTTAAGGCTGACCGATTCGACCTCAATTTTGATGCATGTGCGGAGTCAGGATCAAAAGCCGTTTATCGAAAATGTGGTGCAAATGGAACTTTATACTATGGCGAATACCGCGATGGATGCGGCGATCAATTTGTTTTTACTTGAGCGAGACGGCGTAACTCCTGAAACCACGCCGTATTTGGCACGACAACAAAATCGTATTGAAACTCTATTGAATACATTAGAGCAAAGCCCTTGCCTTGCCATCGAGACCTTGGCGGGAAACTATAGCGATGATGTCATTCGTTTGGCATGTTTTCTTGATTGGGCCCAGTTTCGCAGAAGAATAGATTTGACCGGTCACAATAAACTCCTTGAGTTCCTTGCTGTTATGAAAACTTGGGATACCTTTAATGCCACTGCGCCAAGCTAGAAGTAGTCTTTTTTAAAACGAGTTATATGAAATACAGAGCCGACATTGATGGGCTGAGAGCGGTCGCGGTAGTGAGCGTAGTGATCTACCATTTAAATGAAACCTTCCTCAGTGGTGGTTTTGTTGGGGTGGATATATTTTTCGTCATCAGCGGTTATCTAATCACCAAGCTAATTGTTTCGGAACTCAGCACAACGCACACTTTCAGTTTTAAAAACTTTTATTTGCGCAGGGTAAGGCGTTTATTCCCAGCACTGTTTTTCACATTTTTGTTCAGTTTACTGCTGGCATACAAAATATTTTCACCGCAACATTTGGCCAACTTCGGTGAGTCGGTTGTTTACGCCACCACCAGTTTGAGTAATTTTCTTTTCTGGAGCCAGAGTAGCTATTTTGATCAACAAAATCTATTCAAGCCGCTACTGCATACTTGGTCTTTAAGTATAGAAGAACAGTTTTATTTAGTCTGGCCAGCACTATTATTCTTTCTATTTCTTTATGCAAAAAAAAGATTTCTACCGATTGCACTGCTCTTTATTGGCGCTTGTAGCCTACTGTTAAATCTCTATTTTTTATACAACGCTGAAGAAATGCTCAGTATGTTCATGCCTGAGAGTGAGTCATCTTTAGACATTCGGTCGACGATGTTTTACCTCCTTCCGTTTCGAGTGTTTGAATTTGTTATTGGCGCAATCATCGTTTGGGCACCGTCTTATAAAAACATCTACCGGCGAGACGAAATACTATTTCTGATTGGCTTTGCCGCAATTGGCTATTCTCTGTTTATCTTCAATGGCGAGACCATCTTTCCCTATTTTAATGCACTCTGGCCGAGTGTCGGCGCGGCGTTGATAATCGTCAGCGGGCCTAACCATGCGTTTTCAGGGTTGCTACGAAATAAGGCTATGGTAGGGATTGGGCTGATCAGTTATTCCCTTTATTTGATTCATTGGCCAATCATCGTTTTCTATAATTATTGGAAATCCAGCCAACTTGGCTCGGTTGACTATTTGTTAATTGCGGTGGCCTCCACTCTACTTGCGGTGTTTATGTATCGCTTTGTCGAGCAACCGTTTCGTAAGTCTAAATCAGCCCCGGGGCAATCGAATAAGCCTTTTCTAAGAACGTCTTTTGCGCTTGCAGCTTTGCTCTGCCTTGTCTCATGGAATGCTTATTCGTCAGCGGGTTGGTTGTGGCGTTATCCAGCTCACGTAATCAAGCAATTGGACTACAGCCGAGGAGACTACACTGAGTTTTTTTGGCGTGAGATGACACAATATCAAGGTGATTTTGCACGCAACGGCAAAACCAAGGTTCTGCTTGTGGGTGACAGCATGGCCGCTGATTTGCTCAATGCGCTAAGCGCTGG
>JBLHME010000046.1:0-25673 GCA_047623225.1 Cryomorphaceae bacterium | reverse complement strand
TGTGCTACACATTGCAGGGTATGCCTGCTGTAATTTGGTGTTGGCACAACGTAACTCTTGTATTCGAGCCACATATCGAGGCCAAGCATTTTCGAAACCCATGGCCGCGGCACCAGATTTCGCAGCCTCACGCGACTCAAAGATACCTGCCAATGCGTACCAACTGCCGCCTTTTGTTGATTCAAAGCAATGCCCATCTTGAGTAGCTAAACGCAATGCCTGTTCGCATTGCTCTAAGCTGGGAGAAGTAAAGAGTTGCAGTGTGTAAGCATTGGCTGCTTGAGAGCTAAGCCAAGTGTTTGCTCTCGTTTTTTCAACCATTTCAGTGGGCTCCTTGGCATCATAATTTTGATTTAGAGACTGCGCTAAGGCTTGAGAATCGGTCGTCGTCGAACTTTCCTCAGCATTTAAATCCTGTGTGCTACACATTGCAGGGTATGCCTGCTGTAATTTGGTGTTGGCACAACGTAACTCTTGTATTCGAGCCACATATCGAGGCCAAGCATTTTCGAAACCCATGGCCGCGGCACCAGATTTCGCAGCCCCACGCGACTCAAAGGTCCCTGCCAATGCGTACCAACTACCGCCTTTTGTTGATTCAAAGCAATGCCCATCTTGAGTAGCTAAACGCAACGCCTGTTCGCATTGCTCTAAGCTGGGAGAAGTAAAGAGTTGCAGTGTGTAAGCATTGACTGCTTGAGAGCTAAGCCATGCGTTTGCTCTCGTTTCTTCAACCATTTCAGTGGGCTCCTTGGCATCACCCGCTTCTGCTGACACATCCCCTTCAGTTACTTCAACTTCTTCGACTGCATCTTCAACAACCTCAAGCTGTTCAACCACTGCGGCTTCTTTAACAACTTCGGTCTGTTCAACCACTGCGGCTTCTTCAACAACTTCGGCCTGTTCAACCACTGCGGCTTCTTCAACCGCTACTGTTTCTTCAACCGCCTCGATTTGCTCAACCACTGCAGCTTCTTCAACCGCTACTGTTTCTTCAACCGCCTCGATTTGCTCAACCACTGCAGCCTCTTCAACCACTGCAGCCTCTTCAACCGCTAGGGTTTCTTCAACTACTTCGGTCTGCTCGACCACTTCAGCCTCTTCGACAGCTAATGCTTCTTCAACCACTTCGACTTGCTCAATCGCCTCAGTCTCATCAACGACTCCCGGCTCTTCAATGGCTACTGCATCTATTTGATCTTCAGAAAATTCACCAGCCATAGCGGCTTCTACTAACACCTCTTCCTGGCTTGGCTCAATCACTTGCTCAGCTTCAACTTCGGCAGCTGTGTCAAGTTCGTTCACGTCAGCGCTAATGTCTTCAATCAGAGGGAAATCTTCATCAGCAAAGGCCTCAATCGAGCTTGGTATAAGCGCAGAACCACCCACTAACAAGCCATTAATTTGGCCTAAGTCGGTAGGGGTTAGGCTGCCCACCATTCGCTTCAGGTTTAGCATGCTCAGCAGATAGTCATAGCGCGCTTTAAGAAAGTCTCGCTTGACGAAATAAAAGTCTCGCTTTGCGTCTAGAACTTCCAAATTCGAATTCGAACCAGTATCAAAACCCTTTTGCTTAGCTCTTAAAGACATTTCCTGTGCGTCAACCGATGACTTGAGTGCGGTCGCGCGTGCGATGCCGCTAACAACGCCAAGGTAGGCGCTGCGTGTTTCTCGGCGAACGTTAGATTTTCCAACTTCAAATTCATCCTCAACCTGGGCCATTTTGAATTTGGCTTCGCGTATCTTAGAACTTAGACGGCCACCTTGATACAAGGTCCACTGCGCACGCACTCCGATATCTGAAGTATCCACATCACTACCACCACCGAACAAGCTACCTTCAGCATCACGGTTATTAATATTTGCGAACAGGTCTATATCTGGGTAACGGTCTGACTTCTGACGATTGTACTCGGCTTCTGCAACAGCCACCGCCGCGGCACGCGATTGCAAGGCAAGATTGCCATCCACAGCTTGGTCTGACCAGCTATCGATATCCGCAGGCTCGGGGGAAACCATCGGGAACGTTTCTTTAAGTTGGGCTAAATCGCCAACAGCACCACCAGTAATAACGCGCAATGCTTCTTCACGGTCAACGACCGCGTCTTGAGCTTGAATCAACTCAGCTTGGTTAAGCAGAAAGCGCGCTCTAGATTCGTTCACCTCCCCGGTGTTGGCAAGACCAATTTCAAAGCGTTTTTCAGAAAGTTTCAACTGCTCGCCAACTGCGTCCATTTCCGCCTGAGCCATTACTGCAGTATCTAGCGAAGCCAATAACAAAAGATAAGATTCGGCGGCGCGCAACATTAACTCTTGCTCGGCGGCAAATAATTCCAGCTCGCCTTGAATTACTTCGGCCTTGGCACGCTTGCGGTCATTTCGATAATCCCAGCGAAACAACGGTTGCGTGAGGCTTAGATTCAATACGTTAGTAGGGTACTGAGATTCGCCCGTGCCAAACACTTCATTGTCACTGCGATTAATGGTTTGATCGGTGTCAGTATATTCGTAGCTAAGATCCAACGTGGGGTAGTAAAGACCTTTTACTTGACGCTCTCCTTGCTTGACCACCTCGAACTGGTTTTTGGCTGCGCTCAATGTGCGGTCATTGCTCTGTGCGAGCTCATAAACATCAAGGATATCCTCCGCCATTACGCCGACTGGGAGAACAAACATGAAGGCTGATGCGAAAATTACCGCCAATGACCGATGTAACCGTACACCAAGAATGCCTCGACTTGGCCGAGATACGTTTTGAATTAAACTCACAATATTTCCCCCATTGGGACACAAATCATTGAATCCCGTGCTTTTTTTATCCTAAGATCGCCCCTCCTTAGGAAAACTCGCCTCAGAACCCTAATACTTTTCTATGACCATAACATCTTGAGTATGCCATCCCTAGAAACTAGTTTCAATAACAAAAGCTAGCGCATTACTGCCACATAAACGGCTTACCAGAAAAGGGTTAAATACGCACTATTCTGCCCTTTTTCAGTTGTAATGTTATTCATCGGAACGGATATAGAGCACAGATTTCATTCCCATCGTTGGGAAATTCATTACAGGCCCTATAACTTGCTATAATCCTAGCTGTGACAGTCTTACATTTGTGCGTTTTAGTTTCAAGAAATTACGTTGTCACCTAACTGACACGAAAGTCCTCCACGAGGCTTAAGTCAAGAACTTGCTTAGCGGCACTTTATTCGCGTTAAACTGGTGCCATATAAAAGCCAAATCAGCCTACTGGTCGGCGGATCTTAAGTGTCAAAATTGCCCAAAATTAATTCTAATCTAACAAAAAGCGAAGCCATGGCTGTTCGCCCATTTCAGGCTTTGGAACAACACGGCTTGGCGTGTGGCTATGAGCGCTCTTTCAAGCTTACCTCGGGCGGCGTGGCAGCAAATCGGTACCTGCTTGGAGTGGCGCTAAATTTAATCTCGGACAAAACGTTGACAGAAATATGTCAACACTTGTCCATGCCACGCGAACTATTTGAGGGTTTGCTTGCCAATAAGAGTTCCGCTAACTTGCTGTTACTAGGTTTTGATCTTAATAACGACAAGCCAATCTACAAAGTATATTTGGAATTCTGGGATCAAATACTTGAGCAACTATCGAAAGGCCTTAGTAACGACCAAGCACAGTTAATGCACCAAGGCTTTAAATGGGAGTGCTTTGAGCCAACAAAAACTAATATTACTGAATATCATTACTTACCTCTTCATTCTCAATTAGAAGTAAATCGCCAAGTTAGTCAAAGCTTTGATCAAATCACTTCCGAATGCCACCAAGCAGCTCAATCGATTATAGGCAAAGCGTATAGAAGCCTAGCTTCTAACCAGGCCGAGTCGAAGTTCATCTTTCTGCAGGTAAGCGAAGCTGGCAATAACAGAAACTCATTTGATATAAATCTCTACCCCGCCAACTTAACCGTGGGCGATATTGAACACCATATCTCAGAACTTGCCAAGCACCTGCAGATTAACGATGAATCCATGAGTCGCCTAATGAACCTAACTCGGAATAAGACACTTGGCCACATTTCCGCAGGCCAGGGGCGTGATGGTCATGAGTATTTTTGCGTCTACTATGAACAGTGATTTAGAACTACAAGTTGGCAAACTCAGCGATCTGCAACTGGTAGCTATAATTGAAGCGTCAGGGCGCGTTGCTAGGGAAGTGATTGACGAATACTACCGTCGCTGCATTCCTATCTACCTTGATTTTCTTGGTGTGCACTGGCACACCGGCTTTTATCTCGACGACAACACCTCGGTCTCTGGCCTTGATCAGGTGCGGATGATTGATCATCTAGCGCAACTAGCAAAAATCAAACCCAGAGACCGAGTGCTCGACGTAGGCTGCGGCATTGGCGCTACAGCCTGCCATTTACGTGCCAGCATTGGCTGCGAGGTGATTGGCCTTACGCCAGTCAGGGCGCAAAAACAAATGGCCGATTACTATGCACAATCACAAAACCTGAGCATTCAAATTGACATTGGTCATGCTGAACAATTGCCTTACCCAGATAATAGTTTTGACGTGCTTAGCTTTTTCGAGTCAGCTTGCCACTTCGAAGATCGCGCGCTATTTTTTAAAGAGGCTCATCGCGTGCTGAAACCTGGCGGTAGAATCGTTGGCGAAGATTGGCTGGCAGGTCAAGACATTCAGGCCCCTCATGACAATCAACTGGTTAATGATGTTTGTAAAACATGGGCCATACCAATGTTGGGAAAAGCGATTGAATATCAGCGGCTTATAATTGATTCAGGATTCATTGACGTTGATGTATCTGATATGAGATCGCTTATGGCCTTACACAAAGGCTTCGCCGTTTCAGAGCAGGATCAAAACGAATTAATTGGTGACATAAATAGTTGCAACGAGCCTTTGTTGCAACTTTACCTGAAGGGCATCGCGAGTCTTGGGCTCGCATTTCGCTCTGACGCGTTTACTATTGGTCAATTCAGTGCACGCAAATCTATCGAGACTTAACCCTAGTGATCAATGACGACGACATATATCTGTTTGAAGAGCACTCATCAACTTTGCCGGTTTGGTGGGAGCGAAAAAATTCTGCAGGCCACGGAAAAACACGTACGGTTGTGTATCTCGATGCGCATTTGGATTTGCAACAGATTAGCCCCGAGTCACTGGATCGTCTGCGAGCTTGTGAAACCATTGACCAAGTCAAGAATTTAGAAGCACCGAACCATCTAAACCCCGCTAACCGCTTCTCTTTCGGCATTGAAAATTTTCTCTACGCTGCGCACAAATTAGACTTAGTCGATCGATTGATTTGGGTTGCTCCGCCGCATATCCCACGTGATTACTCAAAATCTCTACTCGACTATATTCAGCAAATGGATGGTATTACTTTTGCCGAGTTAAGCGGCTTTAAAAGAACTCCTAGCGGCGCGTTAAGAGGCAAACTACTTGGCTTGGACATTACGATCTGTGACTACCAAGCACTAAAGGGCCTGCAGATTGAAGAAGGATATTACTTAGATGTGGATATTGATTACTTTGTCGATGTGCCTGCAGATCAATTGTGGATTGACCCAGCCCATGTAATAAACCAAATATTGCAACAAGTTGGTCAACCTGAATTAGTCACCGTTTCGCGAGCAGTTACCAGCGGCTTCACACCATTGTCATTTCGTTTTATCGGTGATTATGTCGTCAGTTTGCTGAATAAAAATCAATCAGATCTGGACTATTACGGCAAACTCTATTCGGCCATCGAAGATCTTACACAAGGCCATTTTGAGAGCGGGCAGTTAACGTGTCAGCAACTGCTTGAACAGCGACCAGAGTTGCCTCACGCCTATTATATCAAGGCTATAAGCGGCACTTCCGAAAGAAAAAACACGCTCCTAGCACAAGCCCAAGCAGTCGATGAAGCTTATGCTTTTGATCTAGCGAGAGAGTCTATCGGCTTGCTGAATCGTAAAAAAAACCTAGATAAGAACCAGCTACAAAAACTGCTGATAGCGCTCAACAATCTTGAGCTAAATCAACAACAACGCCAGCAAGCTGAAGTTGCGTTGGCGCAAGTTTCAGCGGCAGCAGGTCTTGCGCAAGCCGCAATGGAGTTGCTCGCTAAACAGATTGGAGATTACGCCGATCACCCAGACATCGCCTTGATTTTGGCCGCTAGCCAAATGCAGCAAAGCGGATTGCGTGAACAATGTCGGTCGCTCCTTGAGATGGCTTCTGGCCATGAAAAAAATGCCACAAGCGCTCAACTCTATTTGGGAGATTTGGCGTTCGCCGAAGAGAACTACTCAGTGGCAAAGGAGCATTATCAAACAGCACACCAAAGAGCATCCGCTTGGATAGTGCCTCTAGACCGATTGAGAAATTGCTATGAAAAATTGGCTGACGAAACACAAGCTTCCAAGATTAGCGCAACAATTGAGAAACGATTGACTACCTTAGAGAGTCTAATAGCCTAAGCGGTAACTGCGTATTGCCTTAAAAGGATGAGGTTACTTAATCAGAGTTATCAAACCGCTTTTTCTTGTCGATGTATGGGTGCTGTAATACACTCCGGGCAGCGTATCCTGCATCCTGATTGCAAAGTAAAATGAGCCGTTCCACAGCGTGCGACTCGGCTCCATCCAACAAGGCATTGTCTGCTTTAGTGAAGTGAAAACCTGAATAATCAAACAGTTTTCGCAATCCTTGCGGGCGACACCAGAACATCGTGCTGCTTAGAAAATTTGTCTCGAGAGGGTCGAGCTCAGGCAAACTAAGCGCGGCGGCAATGCGTTGCGCCTTGGCATAATTATCACCCCAAATCAAACCGCCTTGTGCTGGTGGAAAGCATGCTGGGTAAACCATGCCCAAATTTTCATTGCGTGCGAACATTGCCAGAATAATATTCACTTCGACTACTCCGCCCAGTAGGTTGTTCAATAAGTAATCAAACCACTTAACCGAACTTTGTTTGAGGTGTAGCTTACATACCAAATCGTACTCCAGCAATTGCGCACCCAATCCTAGAAACGGCGCTAGGTCATGGCCAACATTTTCGATCTCAAAAAAATGGTATTCGTTAACGTTGAAGTGCTGTTCGAGAACTGCAGAAACCTTCTCGCCATGATTGCTCGAAAGTGTCACAAACAAATCAAATCGCTGCGGTATATTCTTTAAGGCAGCAATGGCTTTAGCCAAACCATCTAACGCCCAAATGTGCAACACAACGGCTATTTTTGGTTGCAATAATGTCAACTCCTTAGACATTATTGGAGTTGGAGAATGGGCCAGCTTATCCATCTTTAGCCAAGTAAAGCCTTGTTGATCCGCCAGCAACAAAATCAATCGCTCGATAACGTGCGCTATGCCCTCACTGCCCTCAAATTCGAAATCATTCCACGCCCAACTTTTGCGCAATAAGGGTTCCAGTACTGCTGGTCGAAACCAGAATATTGCGCCCGCCGGAAAATCTAATATCGATTCCACAGGCAGTTTCAATTCATCAAGCAATTTGTACACCACATCTAAGTGCTTATCATTCCACTGCATTGACGCCTTTAACGTGGGGCAAGCCCCAGCTAACAAAACGCCCAGCCTAGGGTTGGCAGAAAATCGTGTTTGTATATCTGCTACTATCTCAGCCGAACCAGCTAAGTTGTGAAGCAAATGTTCTCTCCAACCCTTGTGCAGTTGGTAGCGAAGGCTGTCCTTAGTGTGTAACTTGCAAACCAAGTCCAGTTCCAATAATTGCTGCGCAAAGCAGATCAACATAGGCGCGATATCAAAGCCTATATTGGGTACTACTTTGATATGAAGTTTCGCTCTAGGGGCTGCGGCACGCAGTTGTTTTTCTACCTCCGCAAGGTGTTTTTCCGGCGCCGATACCAAAAGTGTTATGTCTGCAGGGAAGTGCGGCACCACGCGCAGTAACGAAGGCAATCCCTCTAGATAGAACACATGGAGTAAAAGCCCTATTTTTGGCAGCACTGTTTTGGGGGTTTTCCCACTCACGACCTTAGTCATTTATGGCTCCTTAGTAGCATCAATAAAAAAATCATTTAGCGCAGTAGCCAATTCCTTTTGTCCTTGCGCTAATCGAAATTTCTGCATCGCTATTTTTTCTGTAATATCCTTATACCATTGTTGATCATTGGCTAGTCTCACTGCCAAATCCACATAGCTTATTTCATCATTGGCGGTTAACTCTGAGATACCCATCTTTTGGTAGATCGCACTGGTGTGCCGACTTCGCATCGATTCACCAGGCCAGGTTACGATGGGTAAATTAACCATGATGGCTTCTAAACTCGAATTGCATCCACTCCAAAGCGGCGTATCAAGGCATACATCGGCAACCGCATTCAGGCCTCTGAATTGTTCAGAATTTAGCCGCTCAAGAAAAACAACATAGGCAGACATGTCTAGATCCAGTGATGCGAAACAGTGCTTGAGTCGACTGACCAAAATTTGCTGCAGGGCGTCATTGTCAGCCCGAATGAAAACAAATTTAGACCCAGGCACTCGAAGCGCTATTTGAGCAAAAAGAGGGTCGAATTGGGGTAAATATTTCGAAATGCTTTGCACACAAAGAAAAATCGTATCGCTTTGCTTTAGAGAAAAATCTTTAGCCGAAAAAAGCGAGGCATTGCTCAATGGCTCTGCTTGCCATGTAAATGATAAACTCGGCAAACGAATCAGCTGCTCGCTATACCACTCTTGGCCGTTATCTGGTTCCATGAGATCGCTGCTTAGAAAATAGTCGATGCTGCTTAGGCCTGAGGTAACAGGGTGGCCCCATGAAGTGCATTGAACCGAGGCCAAGCGATGGCTGGCAAGCCTAGCGGTTAGTTGATCCATGCCTATTTCTGGGTATATTAGTACGTCTATCTGATCTCGGTCTATCTGCAAACAAATTTCATCAAAACCCAAGTTTTGATGAAATGCGTCTGCCAATCTGCGCGCTTCATCGGTACAACGATCCATCTTGGTGCCAGTGTAATAGGCAACCACATGGGCAGTTTCACCGGTAGCCTGCATCCATCCTCGGATAGGGATTTTCCAGTTTGAGTGATCGTAGAAAAACGCAGATACAATGCCGATTCGAATGCGGCCACCGCTAGCGCGGGCGAGCTCTGAGATAGCACGATCACGCTTCTTTTTGAACGACAAACACTTGCCGTAAAGCATCTGCAAATCTTTATCGTTGTGGCCTTGATACGGTAGATAAAAGGGCTGGGTAAGCCCAATCAAAGCCTGAAGACTTTGCCGCCCGTTTGAATCTAATGTTAGACAAAAATCATGAAAATCCTCAATGGTCTTTTTATACAATTGTCGTGATTCAGTTTGCTGTTCACTTGATGCGTATAATTGCCGCAAATCCAAAAAACATAAAGCTAGGCGCGGCAAGACCTCTTCAGTATCCGATATCCTCACTGCCAAACCCAACATTTCCTTAGCGAGATCTGGCTGACCTAATAGCTGATAGGCTAAGCCTGCATTTACATGCGCTAGCTCAAAGCCCGACCATAACTGCAAAGCACAAGAAAACTGCTGCAACGCCAATTGATATTGCTTGCGTTGGATATAAATTGCACCAAGATTATTATGCGCTTCAGCACTGACGGTTTGTAAATCGATTGCTCGCTCAAAGGCTGTAAATGCTTGATTAATTTTACGCTGAGAAAAAAACACCGCCCCGATACTATTATAAACAGCCGCATCATCTGGCTTGAGCTTCAAGCAAAGCTGATAGTGCTGCAAAGCTTGTGTCAAATCACCTACTTTATATTCTAGGCCAGCAAGGTTAAATCGTGGGTAAAAGGCCGCAGGATGGTGAGCCAAAGCGTTGTTAAAGACTTCGCGACTGGCTTTCAATTGGCCTAAATGCATGAGCGCGAGGCCCAAACCATTAGCGATACTCGCGGTGTTAGGCTTTAGTTCGTCAGCCTTTAAAAAAAGTCGTTTGGCCGACTGAAAATCATTTTCATCAAAAAGTATTTGCGCCAATGACGCCAGCGCTAGAGCATTGGTAGGCGAAAACCCCAGAGCTTTACTAATAAGCGCCTTAGCGGCTTCTGAGCGACCACGACGATATTCAACCAAACCGGACAGGTAGCAAGCATCGGCATTTTGCGGATCCGTTTGCAAGATCGATTGATACGCACTTGCAGCCCGATCTAGGTCACCATCCTTGTGATACTTCTTAGCATTACTCAATCGCTTCTCTAGCAAAGCTTGCTTGGTGTTACCTGTTGATGACATGCTTACCCGAGTAAAGACCGCAGTAGAATAATCTTAGGAGCCGATTATACTGACATAATTTTTAACGTAGCAGAATAAATTGATACTCTAGATTTCTCCATGCAGACAACCGCTGTTCTACTACATTTAGCCAACCTTCGCCATTGGTCAGAATTCCAATCTGCCCTTGAAAAAATCAATTGTTCGTTCGACCTGTTTGTGAACTTATTGCAAGGCGTTAATAGTAAGCACGAGCTAAGCCGACAACGCCAGCTTATTTTAAACCACTACCCAAACGCAACAATCATCGATTCACCCAATCGAGGCATGGATGTGGGCGGAATGTTCCAGCTTTTTGCTTTGGTTGCTCCGCTTAATTATGGAGCATTGCTCTACGCGCATAGCAAATCTGACGACTCATGGCGTAAGGCTATGTTGGAAATCTTAAGTGGCGTTGATGCCGCCCTGCTGGAAAAAATGCGACAGCCGGATTCAGAGTTAGGCATGATTGGCACATACGCTTACCCTTTTGACTATTTTAATATTCGCCCCTTTTTGCAGATTGCCGAATCTCTCGAGATAAATATAACCACCTCTTGGGAATCGCTTATCAAGCGCTTACCAAGCATCGCAGAGCTCTCTATTGAACAACGCATAGCTTGGGCAAAGAAACATAAAAACAATAACATACGACCCGAAATAGACCTCGAATACGCCGCAATGGTGTTGGGTGAACAAAGCCAAAACACAGACCATCAAAGCATGCAACAAGGCCTCCTAAAACGGTTTATCGCAGATGGTGTGCTCGGGCCGCTTGCGTATTTCCCCGGAAATTGCTTCTGGGTGAGTGGGCATGTCATTAGTCTATTGAGTGAGAAAGTTGATTTTTCGCAAGAGTTTGAAAAACTAACTGCAGACCTCGCATCAGACACCAGCCAACAATCAAGAGCCCATGCGTGGGAACGCATACTGCCTGTATTTGCGAGCAAAAACGGTCTCCAAATTTTGCCTCTAGCTCGACAGAAATAGGCCTATTACTGAATTTCAGGCCTAGCGTAAAACGTGCCCTTGCGTTATCAGTCTATCGCGACAATCTAACGAGCACTACAAGGGGCTGTCTTCTGACGAATTGGAGTACACAACCGCACCATCTTTAACCGTATTTAGCACCTGAATATCTTTAATCTCTATAGCATCAACTGATAGTGGGTTGTCGCTCAGCACCGTAAAGTCAGCCAGCTTACCGACTGTGATCGAGCCCTTTCGGTCTTCCTCGAAATACTGATAAGCCGCATCAATAGTGATTGATTTAAGTGCTTCCATAACGGTCGCACGCTGCGCCTCACCCAGCACCTGGCCACTGCGAGTTACACGATTAACCGAAGCCCAAAGCAAGCGCATCATATCCGGCGGAACGATTGGAGTATCATTGTGGGTGGTGTAGCGCAAACCTTTATCGGCGCTACTGCGCAGAGGGCTGATGCGTGAAGCACGCTCGACACCAAACACAGAATCACGATGCCAGTCGCCCCAGTAGAATGTATGCGCGGAAAAATATGACGGCATAATGCCTTGCTCTAACATGGCGTCAATTTGATCTTCACGAACCGTTTGTGCGTGAATCATCACAGGTCGGCGATCTGCCTTGCCATGCTTAAGATTGCCTTCACTCACAGCCTTAATCAATTGGTCGGCGGCAGCATCACCATTGGCATGCACCAGCAGAGGCGTATTGCTCAAAAATGCTTGGTCCACAAAGGCTTGTACTTGTTCATCTTTGAGCGTTGCGTAGCCGGCGTACTGGTCATTTTGACCATGCGGCGGATGCAGATAGGGTTTGGTCAACCAAGCTGTTTTACCTTGCGGGGAACCGTCTAACACCAACTTAATGCCACCCACACGAAAATGGTTTTGATAATCCCTAGAGGCAGGATAATCGGCTAGGCGTTCGCCTAAGTAAGGCGCGTATGGAAAAGCCACCACGTCCAAATAAAACAAGTCTTGCTCAGCTGCTCTTAGCAGCAAGTCGATTTCATCCGCTTGCGCTGCACCATCTTGAACTGTGGTGACACCATAGCTGGCGTAATAATCTTGCGCTGCGCTCAACAATTTCAAACGCGTCTGCGCATCTGGCGTAGGCACCACCGCAAAAAGTGGGCCCATGGCCGTTTCTTCCAATACTCCATCAGGTTCCATGCTGTTTGCGCGACGGCGGATAATTCCACCTGCTGGGTCGGGCATTTGTGCATCCACACCAGCCAACTCCAAACACTTAGAGTTACAGCTTAAAAAATGCCCTGATACGTGACGTATCAGAACCGGTTGGGTAGTGGAAACTTTATCTAGGTCATCGCGTGTTGGGTGGCGCTTTTCAGCCAGCAAAGAATCATCATAGCCCCAACCCATAATCCATTCTCGGCCACTGGTTTTATCTCGATGTTGCACCAATAATTGAATCACATCGTCGACCGTCTGCGCAGGGCCCACAGGCGGTGACGATACGTTCGCAGCGGTCAGATTGAGCGCTGTATAACTAATGTGCCCGTGCGCATCGATCAAGCCTGGCAACATTGTTTTGCCCGCCAGATCTTTGTGTGTAACGTTATCACCTGCAGCTGTTTTTACCGCAGAAAGGCTCCCTACTGCGAGAATTATTCCGTCTCGCACCGCCACTGCCTCTACTTCAGGACGGGTTGGGTCCATGGTTACAATCTTGCCATTGTGATACAGCTCAGTCGCAGCGCTCATTGGCGCAATTGTCTCTGGCGCTTGATCAACACAGGCAATTACAAATCCACATACTAACGCGACAGTTGCTAACCTTAATAATTTAGTCATTTATTGTTATCTCAAAAAGTAATTGATTGCTCAAAATATTATTCTTGTGCATACAGTTCGTCACCACGACCCCAGCATCCGTGGAAGCCAACAGGAACTCGATGCGGAAGTTTAACTTCTGCGATCGGGCCGCGAGTGATGTCTTTAGCATCAAACACCAAGCTAGATGATGTCCAATCTGAGCTGTCGGTAACTATGGTGACCAAATAGCCATCATCCTCAACAGAATCTCGGTTTGCTCCCTGTTTTGGAGCAAATGCCGCCTCACTACCGTAAACACCATCGCCATAATCCCAACGCTGCGATTGGCCAGTTTCATTATCGTATTTAATCAGGGCGTTGAAACGCAACGTGTGGCCACCCTCTTCTACTAAAGGAATATACTGGTGATAAGCGTAACGGCTCTGCACACCGTGGAAGATGGGGTTAGACTTATTGAACTCTGTGTTCAAATCATCCAAAGGCCCTTCTCGTACCTCGCCGGTGCGTAAATTGAAGCGCCAACGATAATTGTTAGCCTCTAGGCGCATATAAGCCAGCATGTGCGACAACACGCCTTCACTTGGGTCAGCGTCGGGCATAGGGTTAGTTGATCGACAACCATCCATCACCACCCATTCACCGTCTTCCCAAGCGTTGCTGGTGTGCAGCACAAAACAAGGCTCGCACTCAAACCAAGTCACCTCCGAGCCTAGCCTAGGTATCAGTCCAAACCGAGTAGGCATATCCCGATGAAATTGCAGCAAACGCATTTTATGATTCTTCAGCACTTTGGGGTCGTGGAACAGCGGGTGGTCATGCAAAACCGCATAGTTAGCCGTGAACGCCAACTCATGCGGCAAGCGAGGCCCGGGCAGATCAATCGCCACCTCATGTTTAAGGCTGCCATCAGGATTGGCAACACCGTAAGTCATATAAGGTGGTTCGTCACCGTAGTCAAAAAACAACATTTCACCGGTCTGCCAATCCACTCGAGTGTGCGCAGACATTCTGCGCGACAGCCGCCCGGGAGCATCAAATGGCCCCTTATTTTTGAGTGTCAATGGGTCTAATACATACGGACGGCCGGCGTTATACCAAAGCGTTATTAACTGGCCATTGTGCAAAATCACATCGGTATTAGCGGTGTCCTTAATCGGCGAGTCTGGTAGTGAGAAGTCAAAAGGCCCCATCACGCCGGGCCAAATCGATGCCCCTTCAGCACGCTCTGCCTGTAATGCTCGAGTGTGTATCATACGAGATTTGAACGATGCCATGCCGTCTTGAAAAAACACCCCATTGATCAAACCATCGCCGTCAAATGGGTGGTAGCGGTTACTCGGTTTAAATTCGGGATTGGGCCCATTGCGATAATAGGCTCCGTACAAGTCCGCCGGGATCTCTCCGATTACAGTGAGGTTGTCAGCACTGCTGTTCGAGTTAATTGTGGGCGCATAAGCACCGTGTAAATAAGGATTATCCAATTGATAAATCCACTCTGGCGCATCATCCAACAAAGGTGCATGGCCGAGACTTTTTTGAGTAACAGGTAAGTTAATTTCATACATATTTTAATTCTCTATTTACGACACTATCGTTTCTCAACATGGCGTGCATATTCACGGCAAGCAAGGGTATTAAGCGCCTGCGGCAAAGACATTAAGCACCCGCGGCAAGAATATTAATGGTCCGCGCCTGATGATTATAGATTCATGGTTCGTTTATGCAAGTTGCTTTGGCCATTGTAAGCCCAGTGTTCTTGCATCTGCCCTTAAGATTCTCTAGGATTAGGTTCGTTTATAAAAGTCTCTAACCACATGCATTTTAAACAACTACTGCGCCTCCCCATTTTTCAAGCGCCCATGTTCTTAATTTCGGGGCCCGAAATGGTCATTGCGGCTTGTAAAGCAGGCATAGTGGGTTCATTCCCAACACCCAATGCGCGATCCCTTGAGCAATTGGAAGGCTGGCTAATTGAAATCACCAGCGCACTCGCCAATGCTCCGGGTGCTGGGCCCTGGGCGGTTAATTTAATCATGCACCGTTCTAACCCGAGATGGCAAGAGGACTTAGATCTGGCCATTAAATACCGCGCTCCGATAGTCATTTCTGCTTTGGGCAGCCCGAAACAAGCGGTCAGTCAGGTGCATGACTATGGTGGCAAGATTTACGCAGATGTAAATTCTATCAGTTTCGCGCGCAAAGCAGCCGGCACTGGAGTGGATGGGCTGGCCTTAGTGTGCGCTGGCGCTGGCGGTCATACAGGGCAACTATCGCCATTCGCATTTATTGAAGAAGTGCGTGCGTTTTGGGATGGCGAAATCATTCTATCTGGCTCAATTAGCAGCGGCCGAGCCGTAGCTGCTGCACAAACCTTAGGTGCTGACTATGTCTACATGGGAACTCGCTTTATCGCCACCTCCGAAAGTTTGGCGTCCAATGAATATCAAGACATGGTGCTAGCCTCAGGCGCAGAAGACATCATTTGCTCTGATTCAATTACCGGCGTTAAAGCGAACTGGATGCGCGATAGTCTGATTGCCGCAGGCTACGATCCGGGCAATATGCCGGCAGCCGCCGAGATTGATTTCGCCAAAGCGGCAGGTGATAGGAAACGCTGGCGCGATATTTGGGCCGCTGGTCAAGGTGTTGGCGGGTCCAATCAACGCCTCAGCATTGCCCAATTAGTTGACCAAATTGAAAACGAATATAGGCAAGCGCTTTGATAACCAGCCCACAATCAAGAATCGACGAATACACCACTAAAGGTTGGTGGGGCAACAAGACTTTACACAGCTTATTGAGTGATAAGGTCGCCCAACACCCACAAAGCCTCGCGGTAGCCGACCAACCCAACCGCATCGACTTTGATGGCAATCCATGCCAGCGCCTAAGTTACGCTGAGTTAAGTTTCGCGGCCTGTAATTTATCGGAGCAATTACTCTGCGCTGGAATTGTATGCGGTGACAAAGTCATCGTGCAGTTGCCTAATATTACTGAGCTAGTAGTGACTTATTATGCGCTCAGCCAAATAGGCGCTATCGTCTCGCCCGTGCCCATTCAATATGGTCGACATGAATTAAACGAAATTCAATCGAGCTTGCAATCCAAGCATTTGATCAGCATCGAACGGTTTGCGAAGTTACGCTTGGCTGACAAGGCTCGCGAACTGAGCATCAAAGTCTTGTGCTTTGGAGAAGACGGCAATAGCGCCGACTTAACAATTGATAGCTCAGCGTCAAACCACCCCAGTTTAGACAAATATCGTGAGAAACACGCGGATGTTATAAGTGATGCCAATCGCATTCTAAGCATATGCTGGACGTCAGGAACCACTGGCACGCCCAAGGGCGTGCCTCGTTCGCACAATATGTGGTTGTCAACCACGCAGGCGGTTATCGATGCTTGCGAATACCAAGATCAAGATGCACTACTGAACCCATTCCCGCTGATTAATATGGCGGCAATTGGCGGCTTCTTGTTCCCAGCGGTTGTGCATGGCTGCGCATTGCATCTGCATCACCCATTTGATCCAGCCGTTTACCTACAGCAACTGCAATCCGAAAAAATCAACTTCACCATTGCGCCGCCCGCTGTACTGAATCAACTTGCTAAGGCGCCCGATATGTGGAACGCCTTTGATTTTAGTCACCTACGCTGTGTAGGTTCAGGCTCAGCGCCATTGGCGCCGTGGATGATTGAAACCTTTTCGCAAAAGTACGGCAAAGAAGTGATTAATTTCTACGGCTCCAACGAGGGAATTTGTCTGCTTTCAAATCAACAAATAGCGCCCACACCAGAACAACGTGCGTCCATGTTTCCACGGTTAGGCGCTGAGGGTATTGCGTGGAAAGGCGACGTATACGAATTTGCCAAAACTAAAGTAGCTGACCCAGAGACTGGGGCGATAATCACAGGCTCGGGGCTAGCCGGTGAATTACTCATAAACGGCCCGACCATTTTTGACGGTTATTACGGCTCACAAAGCGATACCCAAGTGTTTAGCCCAGATGGTTATTTTCGTACCGGTGATCTAGTCGAAATATGTGGCCAGCCACCGCACTATTATAAAATTGTAGGTCGCTGCAAAGACATTATAAATCGTGGCGGTGTCAAAATCTCGCCCACTGAACTAGACCAACTTCTTGAAGGCTTTGCAGGCTTGCAAGAAGCGGCTGTTTGCGCCTATAACGACACTCGCTTAGGCGAAAAAGTATGTGCTTGCATAGTGGTTACCGAGGATCAAGCAACGCCAACATTACAAGACATCACCGCGTATCTCGATCAGCATGGTGTGGCTAAATACAAGCTACCCGAGCGCCTCGAAGTATTCGATCAATTGCCACGCAACCCAATGAACAAAGTACTTAGGTTCGAACTCAGTGACGCTGTGAACCAACGACAAAGCAAAACTTAAACAACGCAAAACCGATTTTAACAATACGTACAGAACCAAGGAACACCCAGCATGGCCGAGCCGATCTATTTCTATTTTGATTTTTCATCAAGCTACTCCTACCTAGCGCAAGCGCGTATAGCAGAGATAGAGCGCGAGACTGGCAGAAGCGTGCAGTATCGGCCTTTTGTGTTGGGCGCTATTTTCCATAAGTTGGGCCATTCGGTGCCGGCTAGATTCTCGATCAAAATGACTTACCTTGATCATGACCTACAACGCAGCGCACAGTTGCTCAACATTGAGTTTGCGCTACCGCCGGCTTTTCCGTTTAACGCCATGCACGCAATGCGTCTGTTCTATGCGATTGATAAGCTAGACAGCGAGAAAGCACGAGACTACGCAAGTGCGGTATTTGATGCTGCGTTTGCGCAACAAAAGGACGTAGCCGACCCCTCAATTATAGAAAAAACAGTTAGCGGCCTTGGCCTCGACTACGCTTCTCTTAGCACTGGCGAACAGTTCGAGTCTGCTAAGAATATGCTAAAACTTCACACCCAAAACGCAAGCGAGGCTAACGTTTTTGGTGCGCCGAGCTTTGTTGCTGATGGGGAGTTATTTTGGGGTGCTGATCGTATCGACCTACTCATTCAGTTAAATAAATAATTGCCAAACAAAACCAATAGGTTCTTATCATGAATAATAACTCTACCGTTTATATCCTGGGCGGCGCTCAGTCTGATTTCGCGAGGAACTGGCACCGTGAAGGCCTCGGCTTGTACGACATGTTTGCCGAGGTGTTAACTCAAGCCGTAGAGTCCACCTGCATTGAACCAGAGCAAATAGAAGTTGGTCACGTTGGCAACTTTGTGGCTGAGTTATTTGCTGGGCAAGGATTGTTAGGCGGCTATTTTGGTCATGTGTACCCTGAGCTAGCCAGCATCCCAACCGCAAGGCATGAAGCCGCCTGTGCGTCGGGTTCAATGGCCGCTTTGGCGGCTATGACAGACATCCAAGCTGGGCATTATGGTCTGGCTTGTGTAATGGGGGTGGAGTTAATGCGCAATGTGCCAGGGCAAAAGGGCGCGGAGTATCTGGGCGCTGCTACGTGGAATGGCCGCGAAGCGCTAAAATGCGACTACCCTTGGCCCTATATGTTTGATCTATTGATACAAGAATACGACCATCGTTACGGCGTCAAGGTCGACAGTTTGAAGGACATCGCGCGTAATAATTACAACAATGCTCGCAACAACCCCTTCTCACAATCACGCAACTGGCAGTTCACTGAGCAGCATTACAGTAATGACGATACTGTTAACCCCGTGATCGAAGGTCGCGTGCGCAAAATGGACTGCGGCCAAATCACCGATGGCGCAGCCTGTGTATTTCTGGCCAATCAAGCAGTAGCTAAAGTGTATGCAAAAAAGCAAGGCATTAGCCTAAGCGACATTCCTCATATCAAAGGATGGGGCCACCGCAGTGCTCCGCTGTTATTTGAAGAGAAAATGCGCATCAGCAAGGACCAAGCACTTATTTTTCCGCACGCAGCGCAAATGGTTAGAGACGCTCTTGGCCGTGCGGGGTTAGAATCAGTCACTGAGCTAGATGGCCTAGAAACTCACGATTGCTTTACTATCACTGAATACATGGCTATTGATCATTGGGGCCTAACCGCTCCAGGCGAAAGTTGGAAAGCTGTTGAAGAAGGCCGCATCACAATGGATGGTGATTTCCCAATCAACCCAAGTGGCGGCCTCATTGGCACTGGGCACCCAGTTGGCGCTACTGGCGTGCGTATGATGCTTGATTGCTATAAGCAAGTGACAGGCCAAGCCGGAGCCATGCAAATCGCCGATGCGCAAAACATGGCAACGTTTAATGTGGGCGGCAGCGCGACCAGCTGTGCCAGCTTTATAATTGGCCGATAGGCCAAGCAATCATTCAATGACCCCTACTTATATCTATGACGCGATTCGCACACCTCGCGGCAAGGCCAAAAAAGATGGTGCATTGCACCATGTCCACCCTTATGAACTTCTAAAGCAGCTTTACTCGGCACTAGAATCTCGCAACACGCTTAACCCGGCCGACATAGAAGATGTGCTGCTAGGCTGTGTCAGTCAGTTCGGCGAACAGGCTGGCAATATTGCGCGCGCATCGTTGATTTATGCAGGCTGGCCAGATCATGTGCCTGGCCTCACGCTGAATCGTTTTTGCAGCTCATCGTTGGATGCAACCGCGTATGCCGCAGACCGAATCTCGTGCGGCCGAACCTCAGCAATGATCAGTGGTGGAATTGAGTCAATGTCGAGAGTGCGGATGATGTCAGATCAACCGCAATGGATGACCGACCCTGAGTGGTTGCAGAAGGTTCGTGGCTTTCCTCTGGGAATTGGTGCTGACCTACTCGCCAGCCAAGAAAAGTTCTCGCGTGAGGAACTTGATCACTATGCTCTACAAAGTCAAAAACGCGCCCTGCATGCGCAAGATAATAGTTTTTTTAACAAATCGCTAATCGCTATTGATACCCCTAGCGGTGAGATAGTAAATAGAGATCAGGCAATTCGCGGTGGCATATCACTAGAGGAATTGGCGGGCTTAGAGCCAGCGTTTACTGACATGGGCAAAGCTGGAATGGATGACCGCGCATTGGAACATTTTTCTCAGCTGTCTGTTATCCAACACCAGCACACCGCAGGCAACTCGCCGGGCATGGTCGATGGTGCCTCAATGCTCTTGCTTGGCAATGCATCCTTTGCTGATCGATTAAATAAGAATGCACGCGCCGAAATCATCGATTACCGCAGTTACTGTGGACCAGTTGAAGAAGTTCTCACCGGCGGAAGCGCAGCAGCCAGCGAGTTACTCAAGCGTAATAAACTAGATCCCGCAGATCTAGACCTAGTTGAATTCAATGAATCCTTTGCAGGGCCTACCTTGAAGTTCATTCGTGACTTTCAATTAGACCACAGCAAGGTAAACGTGAATGGCGGCGCTATTTCACTTGGGCACCCGATGGGTGCAACAGGCGGCATGTTGATTGGCACACTCATAGATGAACTAGAGCGCCGAGATAAAGAGCTTGGGATGGTGGCAATATGCGGTGCTACCGGCAGTGGCTCGGCAATGTTGTTGAAGCGAATTTAATCTACAAGACCTGTTACCAAAGTGTGTCTTTGGAGTCTGGGAACTAAAGAGAAGGTCGCTAATAATTAGCCACAGTCCAAAACAGACGCTCAGGGTCACTTACGAGTGTCCTAGAGCCAATTGCGAAATTCAAGCTAACGGATGCAAAAGACGCGAAGTTGTCCTTAGCGGTCGTTAGGAGACGGTAGTGTGTCGCCATCATCGGCCTCTTGACGTGTCTTTTATTAGCTAACTGCTCGAGAACCACGACCAAACTTAAAGACGTGGTCGTAACCCCGAGTCAGGGTATATTCTTCCAGAACAACCGAAAACAATCGACATTTTTCTTGAGATAGTAATTTACCCAGTGTCGAATTCCTTGAAAGGATCGCAGCACGAGGTTTATCTTGTGCTCGTCCCTCAAGCAACTCAGCTATTCCCGTTACCGTAAGTGAATGTCCATCGACATGATCCTGGATGCCGCCTTTGCGATTGTCCCAAATCATACTAACCTTAGGATTTGATAGCATGTTACGAAACTTACGCGTATCCATGTAAGTTGCGAGGTAAATTGTGAAAAGGTCTTCGCTGTATGCATATGCCATTACATGTTGACATGGACCTGTATCGTCCACCGTAGCTAGAACGCATTGAGCCTGTTGTCCAAGTAAGTCTGCTATCTCGGCTGCTAGCTCAGGTTCTTTCATTAGTATCACTATTTATTATTTTGCTGCTAGTGAGTATTCTACAGCCTTTTCACTTAATCAAACATCTGTATACGAAAAGGCAGAAAGTTGCGGTGGGCTCAACTGGTCAACGCAACACTTTATCTTTAGATTATTAGATGAGGTGTAGAAATGAAACGACGAACGAGAATTATTTATTCCGCTAAGCAAAAGGAGTTGATGTGGGAGCGGTGGAAAAAGGGAGATACGTTACATGGTATCGGCAGGTTATTTGATCGTGGGCATTCATCGATTCAGCGGATATTGCAAGAGGCCGGTGGTATTCGTCCAGCGGTTCGTGTTCTGGTCAAGTAGTAGTGGACACATTCAATTAAGATAATTCAAACTTCATCGGCGATAGATCGTCATTGGCTGAATACAATCTATCGATGTTGTAGTAGCGCATATACGCGGCCACGTCATTTTTCATATGCTTTCTCGTTGGCTGGTGTACCTTCAAGATCCAATCGTGTTTCAGGCTACCGAAGAACCGTTCAACGACGGCATTATCCCAACACGCGCCAACATCGCCCATTGAGGATCGTAACCCCTTCTTGTCCAGCAGCTTGCGAAAGCGCCGGCTGGTGTACTGGGAGCCACGATCAGAATGAAACACCACCCCTTTTTTGGTCGTCTTAGATTAATTGCCCGCATCAATGCACGGTCAACTAAATCGGTTGTCATGCGTTTATGAATTTCCCAGCCGATAATTTGACGTGAGTACAAATCCGTCACTATAGCTAAATACATCCAGCCTTCACCGGTCTTCAAATACGTTATATCTCCAGCCCAAACCTGGTTCGGCCCTATGGGGTTAAAGTTTTGATTGAGTAGATTATCGGCCTCTCGATCACTGTGCTTACGCTTCGTGGTTACCTTGTATGCAAGGCGCTACCTCACGTTCAGGTCAAGCTTTCGCATGAGCGTTTTTGTTCGGTGACGACCGATAGTAAAGCCTTCTTCGCGGAGCTTTTTCATAAGCTCTCTCGAACTCAAGCTTTGACGGCTTGCGTTAAACAGAGTCTTAGCTCTTCGGTAAAGATTCAATTCGTCCGCGCTGATCAGCTTTGCTGGGCGTTTAACCCAAGCGTAATAGGCAGACCGACTAACACCAACCATCCGGCATAACTTATCCGTGGTTAATTGGTCTGCGTTGCGCTGAACGAATTGATACCTTCTTTATTTCTTTGGCGAAGAAGGCTGAAGTCTTTTTTAATATTCCTTTCTCGATACACAGCGTTTTATTCTCTTTACGTAACCGTTTTAACTCACCGCGCTCATCGTCTGATAAGGCACCATCTAGCTTCGACGCTTCAATTTTAGCCCTCCAGTCGTAAAGCTGGTTGGCTCGAATGCCGAGTGATTCGGCTGCCTCAGATAGGCTATAGCCTTGATCAGTGACTAACGCCACCGCCTCTTCTTTAAACTCTTTGGGGTAACTCTTGTATACTCGTTTTTGATTCATGGGGACTCCAATAATTAACAACATTGTCTTTTATTAAAGTGTCTATTTCAATTAGACCAGAACAGCTGACGGTAGGTTGCCCTTAACAGCCAGTCAGATTCGCTACTAACGCCCACATAAGCCACACGAAGCGTTTGGCTAAAATTTGCGAGGAACGAGTGCAGGCCAAGCTTTTCTTGTCAGCCCTCGATGCGTTTGTTAGTTTTTTCCGACCAAGATCCCAACTTGCCTTCATTTGCAGATATCAATAACCCTGGTTCAATTAACGCAGCTATAAAAAAATGGGCAACTATACACGGTGCTAAACTTCTATCTCCAACCCAATATACGACGCCTAAAGCTAGCCCCAATATAAATGTTGAAAGTGCAGCGTTAATTCCAGCTTTAATATTTTTCAATCCCCATATTAAATGCACTAAACCAAAAGCCACGCCAGAAAGCAATATTTGGGTGAAGATAGAGAACCCTTCGGATTCAGCGTAATCCATCACCCATTTTCGAAAGACAATTTCTTCAACTATGCCAGCGCAGACCGCTGCAATGACTGCAACAAACTTCAATAAATCTGCTTTAAACATATACCGTTTAACGTCAGAGATTGTTGAAGCGCTATAACAATATAGGAGTACCACAATTAAGGCTAAAATCCAGCTTGACGGGGTTCCAGCAACTCCATTAGTGAACCCTAAATACGTAATAAATCCCGAATAATTTGATAGCGCATTAATTGCTATAAATGTTCCCATCGTTGAAATTAGAATGGCCAACATTACATATATAGGTTTATGATTCACGGGGCTCCTTTGAAAAACTAAAAGCTTAATATACGGCACGACGTTAGATTGTTTTTAATAATCATACTTTTCCTCTTCGACAGGCCTCTTAGAGTATGGAACTGCCGTATTGAAAAGTCAACGAACAGGCAGCTACTTGCCCAAAGCAGACTTAGATTTCATTTACTCAGAGCTTTTACCCTATCCGAAAAAAGCAACTTGGCGTATTCATAAAGGCGAAAATCTAATTCGTTAGCCTCTGATAAATGTTTGATAGTGTCTGGGTTAAATATTTCATGATCAGACTCCTTTGGACTTGGTGCTTTTGTCGGAAACACTATATTAGAAATTGGTAAGGTAACGTCCAATTCACTTTTAAGTAGAGTGCTTGTTTCATCACTCGATAACTTTTCGCAAATTAGAACCATGTTGAATGAGTTTAGGACCTCCATCGCAACTTTTAGTTCTGTCTCTCCTATATTTTTTGATCCCAACTTTGGATATCCAATAAGTGATTTTATATAATAATTCTCCACACATTCCCAAAGATATGACCGTGGATTTAATGCAGAGACCTCGGATACCCATTGCTTGAAGGGTTTTGCTGTTTGGTGATCTCTAATCTCTGCCTGCTGCTTCCAACGCCCTTCGTACTTGTAACTACTCTTAATACGATCAATCGGGTTTCTCAAACAAATAATTGAGAAGTAACTTTTAAGAAAAGCCTCATGATTTTCTCCGTTTAGACTCCAGCCTTCAATAACCTCAAGTTCCCGAGGTACTGCTAGGCAATGATTTCCTGAAAGTCGCCTAAGGCTAGTATCGCCAGCCTTTCGCATGTGGTAGAAAAATATCGACCGATTATCATTGTCCATTCAGCGAGAGAATATTTATTGGATAAAAAGGAATTGGCAGCAAGAAATCAATAATGTAGCGAGCATCATTAGTATTGCAAGTGTCCGCTTTGAGTTGTGAACTCAACCGGTCGACGCAACACATGCGTTAAACCGTTCGGCTGGTGTCTCGTATTCAAGTGTTTTACGAGGCCGCTCATTTAATTGTCGAGCAACTGCACTCAGCTTAGCCTGAGAGTGTATCGATAAATCAGTACCTTTTGGAAAGTATTGCCTTAATAGCCTGTTTGTATTCTCATTCGAGCCCCGCTGCCATGGGCTGTAAGGATCACAGAAGTACACGTCAATATCCGTCGCCAGAGTAAAATTCTTGTGTCCAGATAGCTCCGACCCGCGATCCCATGTCAATGATTTATACAATTCGCTAGGCAACTTTCGAGACTGTTTAATCAACGCTTGGATAACCGTATCTGTATGCCGACTCTCGACTTTTGCTAACATCACATAACGAGAATGTCTCTCAACCAGTGTCGCGATATAACTATTGTTTGGTCCAGCAATTAAATCTCCTTCCCAGTGGCCTGGAACGGCACGATCTTCAACTGATGCAGGATGTTCACTGATGGAGACTGCATCCACTATACCTCCAAGTCCTTTTCTCTTTAGGGTCGTATGGCGAGAGCGGCGCATTACCCGCTGGCTTCTCAAGCATGCCAGTAACTCCTTCTTCAGCACCCCTCTAGACTGAATGAATAAGCTTTTATAAATGGTTTCGTGTGACACGTGATCGTTTTTATCGTTGGGGTGTTGGCGTTTCAACCAACCCGCTATTTGTTCTGGAGACCATTGGCATTTTAACTTTCTCGCTATCAATCGACTCACCGAAAGAGGCGCGCATCATGTCTATGGTAAATCCTGGGCTGAAAATGTTGTCGTTGATGGCCAGCTTATCACCGGACAAAGTCCAGCCTCAGCTAAGAAAGTTGCAACAAAAATAATTGCGTATTATAAATCGAATTAGCATAAGCAGTGAAATCACTTCCGATGTATAGGCCGTGTTGTGTTGCGACCAAGACCAAAATTAGCCCTGGTCGCAAACCTGCCATGAACAGTCACGCGCTTGTTGGGGGGGGCAAAAATCTGACATTAGTAACGACCGTTACAACTCCCTCCAGTCACTTACACTTGTTAGCCTATGTTGCTGTATTTTGCCGGAGATCCAAACGACGCTTAGCCAATTAACTCAGAGCTGGATCAGGGCACTACATAATCGGTCCTCGATTGATTGTGGG
>JBLHME010000045.1:0-25905 GCA_047623225.1 Cryomorphaceae bacterium | reverse complement strand
TAACTACGGTGCTGGCCATGCGTCTTATTGGGCCACTACCAATGGTAGTTCAGTGGGCGCGGGCTCTAGTCAGGAATATGGCAACGTATACGATATCTTAGGCGGTGCCTTTAACTCTAATGGTTACTTTCACCCGCAAACCCTAGAGCGCTTGGACTGGATTGAAACAAATCAATGGTCTGATGTTAGTAGTAGTGGCTTGCATAGAATTCATCGTTTTGATGACCCCAATTCTAGCAATGTGCAAACTGCCCGTATGGTCAAAGGGCCCAACGAGTATTATTGGCTCGGTTATCGGCAACGCTTTGGAAACAGTTATTTGCGCAACGGCTTGCAACTCCTCTGGCAAAGGCCTTCTCAAGTTCGCAGTTGGTTGGTGGACACCACACCGGGGTCGACACAAGGCATACAAGATACTGCCATCAGTCTAGGCCGCACTTATGTGGATAGCGATGCAGGCGTTTATATCACGCCGATAGAAAAGGGCGGGACGGCGCCAAATGAATGGATTGATGTGCAAATAAATATTGGTGATTTTTCTGCAAACCAAGCGCCAAGTGTCGAAATCTCGGGCCCGACCAATGCAGATGCACGCAAGGCGGTTGCCTTTTCGGCGGTCGCGACTGATCCCGAAAATGATGATCTAGTATACCAATGGGATCTTGGTGATGGCGTTGTTCATACAAGCCAAAGCACGGTTCAGCATATATGGGCGATTGGGGGTACTTATACGGTCACGCTGACTGTCAGCGACATGAAAGGCCAGAGCGCGAGCGATACCCTTCAGGTTGTAGTGAGTGATCCGCTGGATAATTGGTTGGTGCGTTCGAGCAGCGGCAGTTCACTCAATGATATTGCTTCTGATGGATCCATCCTGATTGCCGTTGGCAATAACGGCAGCATGCGGCGTTCTACTGATAATGGTGAGACATGGTCGAGCAATTCAGTGTTTTTATCTGAAACAGGTGAGTCCATTGGGTCTACTAATAATTTGGATTTTGAGGCGGTTGATTACAGCGGCTCATTGTGGACCGCGGTCGGCTCGCGCTATGATTTTTCAAGTAGTCAGTATGTAGGGCGAATCTACACCTCCAGCGACGGCATAACATGGCGCCGAAGGCTCAATACTGGCCCGCAGCTTTCTGGCATTGCATCAAATGGAATTAAAAAAGTAGCCTCCGGTTATGATGGTGTTGTTTTAACCTCATCTGATGGTGTGAACTGGCAACAAGCCACAACGCCCACCACTAAGGTTCTAAATCAAGTGGCTTATGGTAACGGGCGGTTTGTTGCGGTGGGTCAGTGGCAACGATCTCCGCCAGGCAGTTCCGGTATAACCTATGCCCAAGCCACGGTTCTGGTATCAACAGACGGAGAAACTTGGGTCGACTTCACGTCCGGCACTGGTTTGACCTATCAAGGCTTAGAGCACATTGGCTTCATTAGAAATATATTTTTTGCCAATGGATTTAGATCTTCCTTGCTTGTGTCTCAAGACGGCGAAGCTTTCAGTCGCAACTACTCCAATGATACCGATGAGTTTGCCGCATTTGCTTATGGCAACGGGGTGTATTTAGCGGCAGGTGAGAGTAGCTCTGGAGTCGAAAAGAATGCGTTCAGCATCAATGGGCTTGATTGGCAACTTGGCAATACTGCACAGCAAGCCCGGCGCAATGGCGCTATCTTTTTTGCCAATTCATTTATCACTGTTGGCAACAATGGTTCGATTTATCAATCGTCTGTGTTAGAGCAGACTGAGCAGCCCTTTAATCAAGACGACGATCTATTTATTGATTCCTTGGACAATTGCCCGAGCATCGCTAATGACGATCAAGCTAATAGTGATGATGACGAACTAGGTGACGCTTGTGATACAGATGACGATGACGATGGGCGCTTAGACGCCGATGATTGCGCGCCGCTCGATTCGGCTACCTACCAACCTTATATGGCCTACCTGGATACCGATTTGGACACTATTGGTACTGGTGACCTTTTGGCGATTTGTGCTGCAGCGAGCCTGCCATCAGGTTACAGCGCTAGCGCGAGCAACGATAATTGCCCTTTGCTTAGCAATGTCTTGCAAACCAATTCTGATGCTGACTTTGACGGCGATGCTTGCGATGCTAATGATGACAATGACGCGGCACTGGATGTAAATGATTGTGCACGCATAGACGCCAGTAAATGGCAGCTCTATTCGGCATATCTGGATGCGGATAATGACGACGTTGGCACCGGAGGATTAATCAGCGTTTGCGGTCCCGCCGTGTTGCCAGAGAACTACACTGTAACGGCCACAAATGACAATTGCCCGAGCATCGCTAACCCAGCGCAAGTCAATGCTGACAGCGACGAGCAGGGTGACAAATGTGATTCAGACCAAGATAACGACGGTATTTTGGATGGTGGTGATATCAGTGCTTCGAATCCAAGGGCATGTCAAGACAGCGACTTTGATGGCTGTGACGATTGTGCGATAGGCCGAGATGGATTTGGCCCGTTAAGCGATAATTTTCCGTTGAACGACGGTTTAGATACAGACACCGATGGCATGTGCAACCAGGGAGACCCAGACGATGACAACGATAACGTAAACGATGTAGCAGACAACTGCCCACTAGTTGCGAATGATCAAGCCGATAGCAACCGCAATGGTATTGGTGACGCCTGTGATGGAGCGCGCGCGCGGTTGGACATTCTGGACTTGTTACCAGCGATACTGTCAGGGTCGCGCAAAGACTTAGTGAAATAAGAGAGTCAATTTCATGCTTACTTATTTGCCATGCAGACTCAGCAGTATTTGGATATCTCTGCGACTGAGATCCTTCACCAATTCGAATTTGTCGTGAATTAGGGTACCATTTTGGTGGATGTGCCGTTTTATTTCAGCGGCTAATTCGATAGTAGGGAGGTAATAAAAAGAAGGGTGCGATTGATTAAGTGTCTGGATCACTTCCTGTATCACCTGTTTTTGCTGCGTGCTTTTTAGGTCTTTGCGTTTTTCTTCCATTAGTGTTGCCTTATTTTGGTTGCGGTTGGTGTGCTTTCTTCAGGCCCTGTTTAGCTGTTCGAAAGTCAAGATAGCGTGGAGATATTGCGTTTGTTTGCATTGCATTATCAATAATCGCTGAACTCCTTAATTGTACAGATACATTCATGTATCTAGGGCTCAATTATTCAAGGGGTTGGAAATGGAGATACGATTAAAAAACATTGTCGTGGATGAGTTAGACCCTCAGTCCGCTATTTTCTTCAGTGATTTTGTTCGCTCCGCACGCGCTGAAGACGATGTTTAAATTCGAATAGAGGATGAAAATATCGTCCATTCTGTATTTCAGATCGGACGAAACACAAAAAACATTACTCTGCGCATGGACTTTCTCCGTTTACAACGACAGATACGGATGCACTTTCAAAGACAGAAGAGACAAACAAAGACGTTTGACAATCTCCTGAAGAATCGAAGTAGCTCTGAAGCCGCATAAAGGTTAAAGGGGATAGACTGAACTTTCTCTAGTCTATCCCCAGACAATCCCAGCTTTTTCTAACTGACCTTCACGACCAGTTTACCGAAGTTGGCTCCTCGGAATAGCCCCATGAATGCTTCGGGAGCATTGTCTAGCCCTTCCACCACATCTTCTTTATATTTCATTTTGCCAGTCGCGAGTAGAGTGCCGATCTCATGCACCATAGCTGGAACACGGTTTATATAATCGCTGACAATAAAACCTTGCATACGAATGCTCTTGGTTAGAATTAGGCCCTGCAACGCGACCATGCGATCTGGCCCCGGTGGTAAAGATGTTTCGTTGTAGTGAGCGATAAGGCCACACACCGGAACGCGAGCATGATTGTTAAGTAGAGGCATTACCGCTTCCCATGAAGTGCCACCTACATTCTCAAAATAGACATCAATGCCGTCTGGGCATTCGGCCTTGAGTTGTGCGGCCATGTCATCGTCGTAGTGACTGATACAGGCGTTGTAACCTAACTCTTTCACTGCGTAGTCGCATTTTTCTTTAGCACCAGCAATGCCAACTACACGGCAGCCTTTGCTCTTGGCGAGTTGACCAACCACCGAACCGACCGCACCGGTAGATGCGGCCAGCACGACTGTTTCGCCTGCTTTAGGTTCGCCGATGTCCATCAGCCCTACATAGGCTGTAAGACCTGGCATGCCGAGCACTCCAAGAGCATGCGACGGCCGAGTGATGCGTGGGTCTAACTTTCTAAGCCCCTGGCCCGACGACACTTCATACGACTGCCAGCCTGAGAAAGACGTGACCATATCGCCTTTAGCGAATGCGCTATTGTGCGATTCGATTACTTCACTAACAGTGCCACCGACCATGACATCATCGATTTCAACCCTAGCGGCGTAGCTCTCGCCGGCATTCATGCGGCCACGCATATAGGGGTCGAGGGACAAATATTTGGTTTTCAACAAAACCTGGCCATCTTTGATAGCGGGAATAGGCGCTTGCTCAATTCGAAAATTATCAGTTGTCGGTTTGCCGCTGGGGCGCGATGCCAACAAGATACGTTGGTTCATAGCGGTTGATCCCGCGGCCGTAGCAATGCCTGAAGGGGCAAGAACCATTGCACCAAGTGCACTGACTGAAGCTAGGTTAAACGTACGTCGGTCGATAGGCATAACTGCGTCCTTTGATTAATTTTAGTATGCCGACAGTATACTTGCTAAAGATGTAATTGACATTGCGGCTGTTAAAATTAACAGAATCACCATGATTTTGATTGCTGAGTTCAATAACATTAATAGACTTGGTGTTCTGTAAATACAGTTACTAGCTAGTCACAACTTTAGCCTATAATGGCCAACAAATTTATTGCTGTTGTTATCTGAATGAAAACACCCAAAAGGTTATTGCCGCTGATTGAAGACGGCTTGATCGACGAAGTGATTGGTCAACTTATGAGTGGCAAAGAAGCCACTGTTTATATGGTGCGTTGTGGATCTGACGTACGCTGTGCCAAAGTATATAAAGAAGCTGCAAAGCGCAGTTTCAAAAAAGCTGTGCAATATCAAGAAGGCCGACGGGTGCGCAATAGCCGTCGTGGCCGTGCCATGGAAAAGGGCTCTAAGTTTGGCCGTGATCAGCAAGAAGAGATTTGGCAAAATGCAGAAGTAGATGCCTTGTATAAGCTTGCCGCTGCTGGCGTGCGCGTGCCAGAGCCGTATGGCTGCTTCGAAGGAGTATTGTTAATGGAGCTGATCACCGACGAAGAGGGCTATGTGGCACCCCGCCTGAATGACGTGGCACTGAGCCCAGAACGGGCGCGGCATGACCACGCAGTTGTGATGCAAGATGTTATTCGCATGTTGTGCGTTGGCTTGATCCACGGTGATTTATCCGAGTTCAATGTTTTAGTGGATGAAATTGGCCCTGTGATTATTGACCTGCCACAAGCTGTAGACGCTGCCGCTAACAACAATGCGAAAGCAATGTTAGAACGAGATGTGCAAAACATGACCAACTATTATGGCCAGTACGCACCTGAATTGTTCGAAGGGCAATATGCAAAAGAAATTTGGAAATTGTTTGAAAAAGGTGATCTAAAACCTGATACCAAGCTTAAAGGAATAATTGAAGTCGATACAGCGCCGGCTGACGTTGATAGCGTAATGTTGGAAATACAAGCCGCGTTTCAGGAGCAAGAGGAACTCTTGGCGCGTTTGCGCGACGCAGAGGATTGATGCTTGATAAAATAGAAGCCCACGCAGTTGCAATTTCATTGAGCGAGTTTAGTTAAGCGTTTTTGAGATGAGATTCTAAAGTCAATTCAATGGTAGGATTAATGGCGTTGGCTCTGGTAACCTAGTATTCATAACTAATAAGATACCCGGGCAATGTAGTCGGGCAAGTGGCAGGATAATGAGCACACCGAATGTTGAAAAATTTGAACGTTGGATTCGAACTGGATTTGTCGAACTCAATACACAATTAGAAAATTTGTACTTCGCGCAGGAGCATCGTGAAAATGTTGTGGGAGTAGGGGAAGACTTAAAGCAGCAGCTTCATGATGAAGGAAACAGCCTGGCAAAGCGGTTGCTCAATGAAGGCAATACCGATGAAGGTTATGACAATGGCTACAACTTGTTGGGCAATGTGGGTTTTTTTATTGCCGCTTGTCGGCGCCATGAAATAACCAACCCAGCACAAGAAACCGAGTCTCCTTTGCGCGCAGCCTCGGCCCTTGCAATGCAATTGGGTGCTTCGTTGGGCGTAGTGCCGAGGTTTGCGTCTGCGCATCAAGAAACACACAATCAGGCGATCGATGGCGCATACAAAACATTTACCAGCCTAGCGGATGAAGCTCTTTTTCTAGAAAACAATACGCGCGGTGTATTTGCATTGATTCGCGCATCCGAAGCGTTGCTGCATTGTTTGCCACTCGGCATATCTCACCCAATTACCGCGGACTTATTACAAAACGCCAAGCGTGCATTGCAAGATATGGTGGCGACTAACGCCTACCTCTTTAACAAGCTTGACCCTGATCGGTTCTTTTATTCAGTGCGGCCCTATTTTAAACCGTATTTTGTTGGCAACACTAACTACCGTGGCGCCAATGCTGGCGACTTTGCTGGCATCAATGTGATTGATCTATTGCTCGGGCTATGCCAAGGAGACGACCCTTATTATTCGCAAATTCTTGTTGAGAAATTTTTGTACATGCACCCCGATGACCAGCTGACTCTGCGTGACTGCATGCGCCGCAAAAGCTTGCTCGATTCCTTTTTAGATTGCCATGCTGAGAATTCCCAAAAGGCTTGGTTTCAAAAAAATGCTCAGTTATTTATAGAGGTCTGTGAGATGCACGGCAAGATCGCCTCACAACACCACGAAATGCTGGTGGCAAAGTTTATCGAAAAACCCAGTGCAGCATCCGGCCTTACAGATAAGGCTGATTTGACCGCGAGCGGACCACCGCTGCCAGTCCTTTTAAAGAGTCTTAAGCACTTATGTGACCTACGAAATGCGGCCGATGTGCCAAGCATAAAGTCGCGTTATAGCGATATGCAAAGGCTAAGAAGCTGTCTTTAAATTGTCTCGGCGGCTATTGGCGTTCGGGGTTAGTTTGGTTTAGATACGCTTGAGCATGCTGCACTATTTTACCCGTGCTCAATTTAGCACCGTTCTCAAATAGAGGCTCGCGTAGGCTTACGTCAATCATAGCTTGGCCAATCTGTGTGGCCAGCACTGCCGCGCCTACCGGTTTGAAGAACCAATAGAGTAGGTTTTGCCCTAGACTAGCTTGTTGTTTGGTAGGGCCAATGTAGTCCGGCCGATAAGCAATAACGCGTAGCTTGCTGCCTTCTGCGAATTCGAACAAAGACTCTTCGGCGCGGATCTTTTCACGTACCCACATTGTGTTTGAGTCTTCTGAAATGTCGCTGGAACTAATAAAGTGAAATAATGGGTTTGGTTTTTGATTAATGGGAGCCCAAGCCTTCACAAAATGGGTCGGGAAGTCTACGTGGATCATGCCGTAGGTCTTTTCGTCAGCGCCTAATGAGCTAATGCCAATCGCCCAGAACACCGCGTCAACGTCAGCGACTTTGCTCACAATCGATGAGTAATCGAGATAGTCCAAGTGGATTGTCACTTCTGCTTTGCCTGAATTGATACCTGCCTGCATGCGAGGGGTTATCCGGCGAGTGATAACTTGGATTTTGCCAATGTCTTTAGATGCCAGGGCGGCTTCCAAAATGCCATCTCCCGCCGTGCCGCTGGCGCCAAATATAGCTATTTCTAATGCCTTGGCGGGAGATGCTACAGTTTCTAACGTTGGGTTGCCCCGGTTTGCTATAAGCACTGCACCTAATAGATAGAACAAGGTAAACGCCACTAGTGGCGTAAGAAGAACAACTTTAAGGCTAGGGAGTTTCATGCAAGTTCACCGCAGATCAAAAATCTAACATGGCGTCATTCTGAGCTTTTTTCAACTACTTTTTAGATTAGACAATAGCCAGCAACGTCGTGTGTGAGTTTGAACTAGTAAATTGACTGCTTCAAATTCTGAGCGTAAGGTACTTTTTAATATTCTATTTTAAGCTATGTCATGTCTATGGAATTCTTAGTTTGTCTATGCGCTGCCTTGTTTTTATCTTCTTGTGTAACAAGCAACACTACCACTAATTAAAGTACCAAAAATTCACTCGAGTTGTTTGAACAACAACAGGTTGCCAAACGAGCAGGCGCGCCATTGTTTGATGGTATGGTCGATTTTAATCATGCTATCACCACTTCCGACCCTTTTGCGCAGCGCTATTTTAAGCAGGGCATGGTGCTGGCTTTTGGCTTTAATCACGCGGAATCGATACGTGCCTTCAAAGCTGCACAAACTTTAGACCCTAATTGCGCCATGTGTTTTTGGGGCGAGGCTTTGGCGATTGGGCCAAACATTAACGTGACTGCAAAGGGTAAGGCCATCATGATGCCCGCTGAGCGTGTTGCTGCGTTTGCGGCCATTCAGAGAGCTGTATCGCTGAAGGACAATGCTAGCTAGGCAGCGCGTGATTATATTGACGCCTTGGCAGCACGTTACAACGGTGACTTTGACACAGCGCGCGTTTCGCTTGATTTGGCTTACGCCATGAAGATGAAAGCACTAGCAGAGAAGTACCGAGGTGACGATGATGCCGCGGCAATGTTTGCAGAGGCGTTAATGAATACCATGCCTTGGGATTATTGGTCTGACGATGGCAGTCCTAGAGACGACACTGTGTTGGTGATAGATTCTCTAGAAAAATTATTACTAGAAGTCTGAACACCCTCTGGCTTTACATTTGTATATTCACACAGTTGAAGCATCAAGCAATCTGGGACGGGCCGAGGCGGCGGCCGACACACTTTCTACTCTAGTGCCAGGCTCTGGTCATTTGGTGCATATGCCATCTCATATTTATTGGAGAGTTGGGCGCTATCATGACGCTTCTGAAGCCAACGTTAGAGCGGCTCAAGTAGACGAAGCCTATATAGCAGCGTGTAATGCCCAAGGCTTCTACCCCGCTTTGTACTACCCTCACAATATTCATTTTCTTTGGGCTGCAGCGTCTATGGAAGGTCGCAGTGTGGTTTCAATAGACGCGGCACGAAAAGTCGCGGCGAATATTCGCCTTGAACAGATTGAGCAATTCCCTACCATTGAGTTTCTTTACACGATTCCATTATTAGCACTCACTCAGTTTGGCAAGTGGGATGAGGTATTGGTGGAACCGCAGCCGGCCGAGTCCTTAGAATTATCAAACGCAATATGGCGTTACGCCCGCGGTGTTGCGTTAGCTCGACAAGGCAAGGTGGATTTGGCCATGACTGAGACAGAGCGCTGCAGCCGTTAATGCAAACAGATAAAATATTGTTGTTAGATGGCAATGATTATCCTGCCAGTACAGTATTAAAGATTGCTGACAAATTATTGGCTGGCGAAATTGCAAGTGCCGTGAGTGAACAAGATAGTTTGCCGTATACGGAACCTCCCTTTTGGTATTACCCAACGCGGCAATCATTAGATGAAGCACTACTTAGTAAAGGTAACAGTGGTGCAGCGGAGCTGGTATACAAAGCTGATCTGAAGCGTTATCCACGCAATGGTTGGTCAATGTTTGGTTTGATACAAAGCTTAGAAGCGCAAGGTAAGACTGAAGAGGCAAGCAAAGTGAAAACCAAATTCGACGGAGTTTGGTCACGATCGGACGTTACTCTTAGTGGTTCTAGACTCTAACTAACTTTCCTTGGCTAAGCCCTTTCTCGCTCCATGACGTTTATAAGACCTGCGGTTTGTCAGATGGCTTTAAGCGTCGTTCTTTGGTAGTTATGAACTTCAAACCATAATCTCGGCTCACTAAAGGGACTTCAGTCTATATTTGAGGCTGAATACATGCGACTTTGGGCTAAAACTCAAGCCAAATTGGTCTGATTAGCGCTTAGCGCCTTGCTTCGCTGCTGGATTTGCATTTAACTTGGTTTGGGTTTATTTACTAGGGGTTAGAAGATGATTACGGTAATAGTGCAGATTTCGGTTAAAGAGGAAATGTTGAGCGGCTATCAGGAGATTGTAAACTTACTTTCGCGCAAATTTCGTGGGCGACCAGGGTGCATTTGCTATACGTTTCATCAAAATATTAGTCGGCCAACGGACTTTGTGTTGCACGAGCAGTGGGAGAACCAATCCGACCTAGATAGCCACTATGACGCATTAGTTGCGCTGATTGGCCCAGCTAAGCCGGGGCAAGTTTTCCCTGAGCGGCTAATGAATATGTATCACAAGGCGGAGCCAAGTTTTTACAAGACTATGTAGCCCAGTAATTATTTAGCCCAGTAATTATATTTTGCGCTAGTAATCAAATGCGCTACCCCTAGATGTTAGTATCCTGATGACGCAATTATCATCTGTACCGAAATGAATCAAAATCCTCTAACTCGGCTTATCCTTCGTTCGACTAATGTGCGCAAGAACGAAGTCAAAGCAGCAGTCCTTTCCTTTCTTTTCGTATTCACTTTAATGGCTGCTTACTATTTGTTGCGCCCTGTGCGCGACGCAATGGCCAGTGATTGGACTGATGCCGAAGTGAGTTGGTTGTGGACACTCAACTTTTTTATCAGCACCGCCTTAGTGGCCCTTTATGGGCTTATTGTTTCAAAGGTCTCTTTGAAGCGGCTAGTGCCGATGGTTTACCTGTTTTTTTCCATGAGCTTTGTGCTGTTCTTCTTTCTTGTGCGCTTGTCAGAAGATGCGGTGTTGGTCGACAAAGCTTTTTACCTCTGGGTGAGTGTGTTTGCGTTGTTTCATATTTCGGTGTTCTGGACCTTCATGGCCAACACCTTTAACAAAGAACAGGCGTCGCGGCTATTTTCTGTGATCGCCGCGGGTGCCAGCACCGGCGCAATAGCGGGGCCATTATTAGCAGCAGTGTTGGTGCAGACTATAGGGCAGCAGCCCATGGTGCTGATTACTGCGCTGATGTTGTTGGTTCCAGTACCTTTGTTTTTCGCAATTTCCAAACTCAAAGAGAGTGCGCTTGGCAATCAAGGGTACGCGAAAGAAGAGACTGCTCGAAAGCTCAGCGGTAGCCCATTGTCTGGATTCGTTGAGTTTGTGCGTAACCCATATCTTTTGGGTATTGGAGTATTCATCATTCTGTACACGGGCATAGGTTCGTTCGTTTACTTTGAACAAAAAAATCTCTTAGTGGATTTTTCCAGAGCAGACAGAACCGCTATTTATGGTATACGTGATGTTATTACAAATACCATTACCTTCGTGTTGGCCTTTTTTGTGACTGGACGCCTTGTGCCTAAACTGGGAATGCAAAAAGCGTTGCTTATTGTGCCAATGGTGTTGATGTTTGGAATGTTGGTGCTGGCATTTTCGCCTGTACTCATTGTCGCCTTAGGTTTGTGGGTAACCCGCAGTGCGGGTAACTATGGCCTGGTGAGACCAGCTCGCGAGATGCTCTTCACCCAAGTTGACGAAGAGAGTCTTTACAAAGCTAAACCCGTTGTAGATATTGTTGCCTACCGCGGAGGTGATGTGATTATGGGCTGGGCCTTCACTGGTTTAACCCAAGGTCTTGGATTAGGCTTGGCGGCCGTAGCATTAGTAGGCGCTGGTATAGCCGCCGCATGGGCTTATGTAGGTTGGTTGCTTGGCAAACACTTCGATAACTCGGTTAAGCCTGATACCTAGTTTATAAAATAACTATTAGAAGGCCATTTTTTTGCATGCGGCAATTAATGTAGAATAAGCACCCTGTATAATTCACCAAAGACTCGAATGAAACTAATTTCTGTGGTCCTCGTCTGTTTGTTCAGCAGCTTGCCTGCGTTTTCTCAAGAAGTGATTGAGCTGCCGTTTGCGAATGCTCCCAGTGTTAAATGGACCACAGAGGAAAGGCAATACTATTCCAGCATATGGCAGACCGAGGTCATCACCAACGTGTCCACGCCCACGTTGCTGGCTTTTCGACCAGACCCAGAATTTGCCAATGGCACCTCTGTGATTATTGCTCCTGGCGGAGCTCTTTATGCGCACAGCATTAGCAGCGAGGGCCGGCAAGTAGCGCAATGGTTGGTGGAAAAGGGCATTACCGCATTCGTTCTTAAATATCGATTGGTGCCGACTGGGCAAGACGGTGTAAAAGAAGCCACTGACGACTGGGGCGGCATTGGCGCCCGAGTAGAACCGGTGCTGCCGCTGGCTATTAATGACGGCTTGGAAGCGGTGAACTACGTGCGAAGTAACGCCAAAGAACTTGGCTTAGATCCTAATAAGATTGGCTTTATGGGCTTCTCTGCTGGGGGTGCTGTGACTATGGGCGTCACCTATAATTATACCCAAGCAACCCGACCAAATTTTATAGTGCCGGTCTACGCGTGGACAGAGGTTTTCGATGTGCAGGACCCTCCTGTTGATGCGCCGCCTATGTTGGTGGTTTGTGCCTCGGATGATTCTCTTGGTCTGGCGCCTTCGAGTGTGCAGCTGTATTCTCAATGGCTAGCAAAAGGTAAAACAGCAGGCCTTCATATGTACTCAAAAGGCGGCCATGGATTTGGCATGCGTAAGCTCAACTTACCTTCGGATAGTTGGATAGAGAGATTCTATGATTGGGCTATGACTGAAGGTTTTGTAACCCAGATAGTACAGTAGAGAAAAGCGATAAAAGCACATAGCGTGCTTACATTCTTAGTGGCCTAGTCGGCAAAATAGCGAACCGCAATATCATTTGCTGCTGCGTGATTACAAGGATTGTTAGTTTCTAGAATGTCAGCGTAGGTTATAAGCGGGTGAGTAACATTATGCGAGCCATTTTGCTGCTCGCAATGCACCCAAAATTTAGAATAAACGTGAACACCGTGAGAATTATTTTCTCTTGCTTTTGTGGTTTTGATAAATTGCATCTCACGCAGTAAGTCCCATTGATTTTGATCATCTAAGTAGAGTGATGCTATTTTTGGTTTGGCACGATTACTATAACATACAGCAGCAAAACCTCCGCCTAGCAAGGCTTTGTGTTGTCCCAATTTGTGCGATTGCCACCAATTTTTATCAGCATTGAAGTAATGCCCGAATGTAGTGTTTGCGGCGCAATTTTGGGTATTGTTCAACCCAATGGGCAATCAATTTTTGGCGATTGCTCCATTCACGTTTGACAGGATTGCTGGTTTCCACAAAGTAATCTTGATCTTTTAAGTGGCGAACAATGGTCCCAACCATCCCCAAAGCAACCTTAGCGCTAGACGCAATTTCACCATAGTTGGCGTTTAGCCGCTTAGGGTTGGATAGGAGAGCAAAAATGACCTTTAGCTCAGCCGTGCTGAACTGGTTTCCAGGCTTGCTGTCACTAACCGCCTTTGACGATTTCTCACCTTGAATCAACACATAAAAGGGTGGGATATTTATGTATGCATTATCGATAATGTCGAGGTAGTTAACATTTTTATCCCTAAGCTGTACAGCTGAAGCTTGTTCAATATGCTCTGTTATGAGAAGGGCGTGTTGATCGCCAGCGGCCAGTTTTAGTTGACCAATAACCGTGCTTAGATCCCTCGCCATGAGGCGCTGTCTAATGCTTACTATTAATTCGATTTGAGTGTGGTCGAGCCTTGCGAGCATGTCAGCCCACAGGCAGGTGCCAAGAACGCTGTTGGTTTTCTCAGCTTGCATGTGTAGGCCGGTTATCGACCGAAGCTTTTCAAAAGCGTTGCGAGCAATCTCTTTTTCATGCATTTAATCCTCGCACTGTTTGCTCCTACCCAAAGTCATAATGAATGTAAATTGCGAGATTGTTCACTTTATGAACGTAGTGTCAGGCGGCATTCATGTTACAGGTGGCTGTGTTTGAGTTAAGCCGCTTACGACTCTTTTTTTCTAAACACCATAACCACATTGCCGGGCATTTGGTTAACATAGCTATAGCCGCTCTGAACGATCATATAGCCGTTACCAATGACCACTGAGCCAGCATTATCCAGCGCTCCTCCGTGACCTTTGATGCCGTTAAGGGTTTGGTATTCGCGCTTAGTGTTGTATTCCCAAATAACCGAACCTGTTTCTGGTGAAAAGGCCTGCAGCTTGCCATTCAAGGTGCCTGCCAGAATCATGTCATCCAGACCAAGTGCGGCACCTGAATTGCCGTAGTAGGGTGGGCAAGATGGCCAAGGCACTTTGGCGGCCCCAGAAATATCGACTTCCGCTAGATTCTGAAAACATCCGCGGCTGCTCTCATGGCGCCAAACCAGTTCACCAGTTGATATGTCTATTGCGGCCATGCCGGCTAATGGCTCATATTCCCATTGAGCTATCGAGAACTCTGGGTCTGCAATGGGTGCAAAGACACTGTTGCCAACCACTGCCATACCCCAATGAATACCTCCAAGTGGCGTGCCATCTGAAACGCGTTTATTCCATATAACACTGCCAGAATCATCGGGGTCGAGGGCCCAAACATCGCCCGACTTTTGGCCGGCTAAGAGTATGTCTTTACCTTCTTTGTCTCTGGCGATAATGACCGAGGCGCCAAAATCAAAATCAGGTCCAGGGTTTTCAGGGCAGTTAGGGCCGTCTTCCTGCCCCAACCAACTAGCACAAGCGAGATTGTAGGCATCGTTTTCGGTCGCCTGAAAAATCCATTCGGGCTTACCGGTATCCATGTTCAAGGCAATGATAGAGTCGCTAGTCTTGGTGGTCGGCTGTGAGTAGTTCTCCCCCGTTCCGATGTAAATGACATTGCGTTTTTCATCAATTGCGGGGCTTGTCCAAACCGGTGCGCCCGAGGGGCCCCATTGTTGTGTGCCGTTAGAGCTCTTGCCCTGAGGCGTAGCATTTTCGGTGGTGTGATAAGTCCAGATCTCTTTGCCGCTCAACGCATCTACTGCCGTCACTATTCCGTGTTTGGTGCAGCACTCATAATCTGGGTTGCCTGCTTTACTCACTTCAAAGCTAGACCCGGGGATAAATACCTTGTCGCCATGCTGAACGGGGGTGCCTGTGATAATCATACTACCGTTGTTATTTGAAGAAGCCTGCTCAGGGCTCGCCGCGATGTCTCCGAGATTTGCTACCCAAATCCTTTCTCCCGTTACGGCGTCAACGGCGTGGGCATATCCTTCGATATCGCCGTACAAAATGAATCGTGCTTTGGTCTTAGGCATTTCGCCTAAGCTCAGTGCTGAACGGATTGCTGCAAAGCCTGAATAAGCCCATTTGACGCATCCTGTATCTAGGTCAAATGCGTAAATTTTGTTAGAACTAGAGGGCCCCACGAATACGGTGTCTGAGGTCAAAATTGGCTGCGAGCGCATTTCCGTGACACCTGGAAAGGCTTGCGCCCATATAAGTTCGAGGCTGGCTAGGTCCTTGGCCTTTAGCCCCGCTATCTCGTCTGGTTGATAACGTGTGTTTGATTTATCTAATCCCCAGCCTGCAACTGCAACTTTTTCTGATGGGTCAACCTTGAGGTCATCACTGCATTGCATCGCCAAATGCCAATCAGGGTCTTCTGCATTTTTGCTATGCGAAAGATACGAAGCCAGTGTCTCTTTCTCAGCGTTGCTGAGTTGGGATGCCTGGGCAACCATTTTCCCTTTGCTCATGGTAGCCAATAACGCCTTAACGCTCATCGCGTTAAGGGCGCTGATATTGGGTGCACGAACATCTGGATTGGAGTGACAGCCAGCACAAGTGTTCTGGTAAAGCATCTCGCCTTCAGCGACTTCAGACGTTGATGAGCTCTGCAGTTCAATTTGGGCGTCGTTGTTTTCGCTAGGCTGTTGCCCGCAGCCCGCGATAAATAGGCCACTGCTGAGGAGGGCTACTAAAAATTTTGTGCTAGTTAACAAGATTATTCACCCTTGAGATATTTGTTAAACCATTTGATAGCAGCTTCAATTGCCTTGGGCGATTGTTCACGATATATGTCGTAATGCTTGCCAGGAAGAAGCATATACTCAGCATCAACCCTGTCTTTAATCGCATCGTAAAAGGCTTTACCGTTTTTAAGGCGATCGAAAAACTCTTCATCTTGCGCATCGATTATCAGCGTAGGTACATTGATATCATCAATATAATCATAGGGTTCGAAATTTTTGAGCGCAATGTAATTTGGGTGACCACTGAGGTTAGGGGCCTTGCTGCTGGCATCAGGATACGGTGGGATTTGCCCTCGGGCTACGCCGGCTTCAGCTTCTCGAATGGTTCTCTCAGGAATCATAAAGAAGTTGGCCTTGTGATTAACTGCACCGATTTGGTCAACGAAAGCAGCAACATTTTTATTCTTGGCTACTGTTATAAGTGAAAGTCCGCCGCCCATACTGGTGCCCCATACACCAATGTTTTTGCTTTGCACACGCGGGTCGGACGCTAATACGTCAAGCGCTGCATCGGTGTCGGCTAGAAATGAAATTGGGTCAACCACGTGCCGTATATGTTGCACAGTCACGGTTATTTCTTCAGACTCAGAGCCACCCGGCAATTCTGTATTTAAGTAAAGCGGGCCATTGCTTTTGCCCCAGCCTTTGAAATCTTGCGTAAGAACCACATAACCTTGGTCAGCGAAAATTCGTGCGTATCTAGAGGTGGTGTTTTCAACCGTTCCTCCCCAGCCGTTAACCAATAGAAGTCCAGGTAATTTCGTGCCAGGCTGCATATCCGTCGGCGTATAAATGCGCCCAACAAGTCTGACGCCTTCGCTCCAAACCAAAATTTCTTCGTAACCATCTGGATGAATAATTACTTCTGATGTATCAACGGTAGGAGCGTCTGGCGTATTGCTTTCTGCGCGTATAGTAGAGGCAGTTTCAGCGCTTGGTGTCTCGCTTGCCTGGTTGCAAGAGGTTAATGCTAGGCAAGTTGCTAGCGCTAGAAATATGAGGGGAATGCGGCCAATTTGATACATATTTTTCACCTAAGCGTAAGGGCTGTGTTAGATGAGAAATAATGGCGCTATTTTTACTGCGATGCCATTACCTATTAGGTTAACCTCCCTGGCTTCTTATCTAATAAGGTAATAGGGGGTGAGTGACATTTTGCATGTTGGCTATCTCAACTGCGGTGTAGGGGCTTTCTCGATCGATGCGGCAATGGACTTCTAGACACAAGCTCGCGTCAACACTTTGACTCAGGTTGCCAATAGTGCTGGCGCAAACCAAGCTGGACGACTGAATATTCGTTTTAGGATTGTGCATGGAGATCGGAAAAGATGAACGCTTTGTATGAGTGCTACTGTGCTTTTCCCAATCTTCACTTGAAGAGTAAACATCCGATAACTCCTCTATTAGTTTGTCGGCTTCATCATTAGGTGATAGCAGGCGCTCTTGGTTGAGATTCATCAATAGGATTACCGCGATTTGCGACCAACTTTCGACAAACGGCCGCCAACCACGATTGCTGAAAAATATCCGATAGGTGTTCATCAAGGCGGGATCATCCATGGCGTCGCCTAGCCATTCTCGCCAGATCACCACACACGCCTTATTCATCATTTTTATATTGCCAAATCTGTCACGTATTAGCGCAGGGCTGGATCCAATGTTTTCTAACATGAGTGCGAGAGATTGCTCTAAAAGTATTTTTTCCTCGGGGTGATTTTCCAGAAAATCGTGTTCAGCGCGATAACCTGCTGAAATAAGAAGATTGTTTGTATCTACTTTGGATAAATCAAGCGTCTCAGCAGATCGCAATATCAGGGCTTGGCTTGGCTGCGTTTTACCGTTTTCGAGAAAGCTGATGTGTTTGACCGAACAGTCCAGCTCATGAGCCAGATGTTCCTGGCTAATGTCTTTAGTTGTTCGCCAAAAGCGCAAATAGTTTCCGAACTGGCGTTGCTGATTTACAAATTTTTCTGTCATCTCAATAAAAGTCTAATTCAGTGACCTGCATAACACAATCTGCCTTCAGCTTAACCTATGAGGTAATGGTGCGAAGCTTAATCTCGGCTCATAGTTTAGATAATCACCAAATCACAGTTTACGGCTTGGTGCTTAATTTGCTGAGTGTAACAAAAAAACAGAGGAGCTAGAGATGAAGATTAAACATAGGCTTATTGCCAGCACGGTACTTTTTTCCTGTATCGGATTTGTTGGATTGGCGCAAGCGCAAGACAACAAAACTAAAGAAGCTGCAACCAAATTGGAAGTAATTGTGGTCACCGCAACCAAGCGTGAAACCGCGTTGACAGATACCGCTATCGCTATTACCGCTTTCACCAAGGATACCCGAGATCGTTTGGGCATTGCGGGTATTCAAGATATTGCTGATATTACTCCAGGCATGACAGTTCAAGATGCACCCAATCGAATTTCGATGCGCGGTGTAGGTCGCCTTACTAATGCCTTGGGTTCAGATCCAGGTGTTGGTATTTATACAGATGGTATTTATACATCTGAGACCGCTGGTGTGTCGGTAACCACACTGACTAATGAACGGATTGAAGTTCTTCGTGGCCCACAAGGCACGCTCTATGGTCGTAATACGATTGGTGGTGCAGTCAACGCTATTTCTATTCGTCCAACCGAAGAAAGGGAAGGACAAGTACGTGCACGAGTTGGTAATTTCGATCAGATCGAAATTGGTGCAGCTGCGTCAGGTGCAATTTCTGATAACGCCAGAGTTCGACTTGTTGCCAGCCATAATGAGCATGCAGGCTACATCAAGAATGTCGGGTTTGGGCAAGATCAGTGGGCTGAAGATTCTAACTACGCGGAAGCTCAGCTCGAGTGGGATGCCACTGAAGATCTGCAAGTATGGCTGAAATATGCATATTTTGAGCAAGACACCACCCCGCGCCAGCCTGTTGTGATCTCTCCATATCGCTCGGATGTTGTGCGTGGCGATCTAATTGTTAATCCAACGTTTGGTCTTACTGAGCAAAACCCTTCAGTTAACGACCCATTTACCGTTGCCCTAAATGAAACAGGTTCTTTGAATATATCTAATAGTCACTCAGTTACCGCTCACGTTGATTGGGATTTTGACAAAGTTAGTTTCAAATACATGGGAGGCTGGTCGCAATACGACTACACCACAACCTTTGATAATGACAATTCAAACCGAAGAGACAACATTACGCTGATTGACCCAGCCCTAGGCGCTCCAGTTTTTGTGCCAGCTTCAACACTGAATGATATTGGTGAATCAAAGGAGTGGAGTAGCCATGACTTTCAACTAACGTCAAATTCTGACAGCGGCCCAGAGTGGATTATTGGTGCCTATTACTATGAAGAAGATGTGTTCCAACCTTTTGCTCTTCGACAACCCGGTAATGCTTTCTTAGCCGACCCTCGAATTATAACGCCTGAAGCACCAAGTTCCTCTAATCTTGGCTTTGGGTTTCGTTGGAGCCCGAGCGAACCTAACCCAAATAGTCACTATTACTATCAAGATGGTGAGCTAAACAGCAAATCCACTGCAATTTATGGACAAATCTCTTTTGATGTCAGCGAGAAAGTTACTCTAACGGGGGGGCTGCGTTATTCCAAAGACGAAAAAACCGGTTCAGAGCATCAACGCGTTATCTTTGATCAACTTGCATACAGTTTTGATCCACAAATACTTGCCGGCGTTCTAGGTGGCGTATTACCTCCACCTACATCATTCTACGGCCAGTATTCTGTAGATGTTACTGGCGGCACTTTGTTTGATTCTCACTCAGGTGAGTGGGACGCTGTGACTGGCATGGCTGCCATCGAGTATCGCCCGAATGACGATAGCCTATGGTATTTGAATGTGAGTCAGGGATATAAGTCCGGTGGTTTTAGATTGGGTGGACTATCTGACATTCAGGCGACACCTGGTGTAAATGAAGCTGAAGTTGGTGAAGAAGAAATTTTGTCGATCGAGTTGGGCAACAAAATATCCATTGGTGATGCCATACAACTGAATTCAGCGCTGTACTTTTACGACTACACTGACCTCCAGGCCGAAGTTGGTGTACGACGTTTTGGTATTAATTTGATTGAATTGTTCAACGCCAAAGACAGTGAGGTATTTGGTTTTGAGACAGAAGCAATGTGGCAAATGGGCGCAAACACTAATTTGATTGCGAGCTATTCGTATAGTGATAGCGAATACACTGATTTTTGTGGCGATAGTTTATCAACTAACCCAGATGGTTCCCAAGGCTGCCTAGTCGATCCATTAGCCGCTGCTGGTGATACTAATTTGGTAGACCCGACTGGCAATGCTCTGAATAAAGCACCTAAGCAAAAATTTGCAGCAATTTTGAGTCATGGAATTCCGTTGAAAAATGGTCTGTTATCACTTTCAGCAACCTATTCATACGTAGGCTCGCAATTCTATTCTGTGTTCAATCATGAGAGCTCTAAAGTAGGTGGCTATGATCGAGTTGATGCTCGTGTGTCATTTTATGATGATCAACAACGCTACCAAGTCCATGGTTACATTCGTAACGCTTTTGATAATGAATCGGCGACTGGTTCAGGCTCTTCTGGAGCTCCCTTCTTCGGAGTTTCTCAGTCCTACAATGCCCCACGCACCGTGGGCGCAGAAATACAGGTTAACTTTTAGGCTGTGTTTGGCGCGCCCGCTAGGGCGCGTCTTCTTTTTAACTGACGAGTGCGGCGCTGAATGCTGCACTCATCAGAATGACGAAATTTCCACGGATACTTAGGTGGCAGTTCGCAATTTTCAAAGCTACTTCGACTATTGGTTATTAAGTGTGGTGCTTGATAGCGGTTGAGTTGTGCACCAAAGGAAACAGCATGAAAGATTTCAAAAACAAAACAGCGTTTGTAACAGGCGCAGCATCGGGTATTGGCCTAGCCTTAAGCAAAGAGTTAGTCGCGCGCGGCGCAAATGTCATGATGAGCGATGTTAACGTCGTCAGCCTTGAGACTGCTGCTGCTGATATTAACGCAGTGGGCCAAATTGCCACTGTAGCTTGCAACGTTGCAGATCATGACTCGGTTGTGCTTGCGTCTGAGAAAGTGATTCAACGATTTGGTCAGGTGGATCTTCTGTTTAACAATGCAGGAGTGAGCTTAGCAGGGCAGAGTGGTTTGATTGCAATCGAGGATTGGCGCTGGATTGTTGATATCAATTTAATGGGCGTGGTGCATGGCACCGAAGTGTTTTTACCACTATTGCGCGCCCATCAACAACAAGCGCATATTGTTAATACCGCATCAATGGCTGGACATGTTGCTTCCGCCTATATGTCCCCTTATCACGCCACAAAGTTCGCCGTGGTTGGTTACTCTGAAAGTCTCCGTCAAGAATTGCAAGAATCGAATATTGGCGTCAGTGTGTTATGCCCGACTTGGGTTAAATCGAATATTTATAATGCGCATGGCGGAGCGCCATCACTTTCTGAATCTGAAAATGATTTCACAGACAGCCCGGTTTATCAAATGTCCAAGCAGTTGATCGATAACGGCATGAGCGCTGAAGACTTTGCTGACTTAACCTTGAACGCTATCTTGAAAAACAGGTTCTATGTCTTTAATGACCCCGCGGCTCGAGTCGCGATTGATAACAGAAGGGAGCAGATACTGACTGATTACGATGCTTGTTTGGCGGAGTCTGCCAACTTAATAGAGGTTCAATTATGAGCGACAATACAGTAAAGAAAGCACGTCAAATATCGATCCCAACCAAGATCGCTTATGGAATGGGGCAGGGCATGTCTTCGGTAAAAGATATGTTGTTCCACTTTTTCTTTCTATTTTTCTTCACCAATCTACTCGGAGTATCGGAATTTCTTGTTGTTATCGCTTCGACCATAGCCTTAGTTGTAGACGCTATCTCTGATCCTCTTATGGGGCAGGTAACTGACAATTATCGTTCTAAGAAGTGGGGGCGCCGACATATATTTATGTTGTATTCGATAATCCCTACCGGCTTTTTTTTGACGCTCTTGTTTAGCCCGCCACACGATCTAGATACTATGGGGATGTTTTTATGGATGACTACTTTTGCCGTGCTGGTGCGCTTGGCTTTAACGATTTTTCGCGTACCGTATTACTCGCTTGGAGCCGAGCTATCTGATAACTACAATGAACGTACCAATATCGTTTCAGTGCGTGAAATATTTAACGGCTTATTCAACATCAGCGTTTTTGTGATTGGTTTTACCATATTTCTGCCAGATAGCCCGCAGTATGAAGACGGCATGATGAATCGAGATGGCTACGCACCACTGGCACTAGCCATGGCAATCATCGGTTGTATAGGCGCTTTGATTGCTACCTATGGAACAAAGCACCGTATACCGCACATCACCAAGCATCACGGCGACACACCTGAGGCATGGTGGAAGATGTTTAGTGAGTTAAGGCGTGCAGCAAAGTTGAAGTCCTTCAGGGTTGTGACCTGGACTTACAGTTCGATGGCGGTGCTATATGGGGTAGGCGGAGCCCTGAGCTTCTATTACGGTGTTTATCTATGGCAAATGTCTCAGCAATCAAAGGTCACTTTTGCGGCCATACCTGTGTTGATTCTTATCCCAGCAACGCTGTTGGCCTCTGTGCTCGCTGCGAAGCTTGATAAGCGCGAAGCAGGCCTGATCTTCGCCACGATTTTTTTTATAGGCTCGGTAGTTCCATACGGGGCTTATCTGCTTGGTATGCTCCCTCCAATAGGCGACGCAGCACTTTTTCAATCAATTGTTGTATGTCACGCTTTTGCCAGTGTCGGTATTACCGGCATCATCATTCTTTGTTATTCGATGTTAGCGGACGTTGCCGACGAGATGGAGTTGCTAACCTCAAAGCGTCAAGAGGGTATCTTGTATTCGGCGCTGTCGTTCGTGCAAAAACTTACATTCACCCTAGGCACTGGCATCGCCAGCGTTTCCTTGTTTCTCATCGATTTTCCAAAACAAACTGAGCCAAGCCAAGTTGCAGATAGCGCTATTAATGGGCTGGCTGTGGTGGGGCTGACTTCGGCACTAGTATTCGGAAGTTTAACCATTCTTTGCTTTATTGGTTACCCGCTTACGCGCGCAAAAGTCGCGAGCATACAGTCGAAACTGCGTGCTGCTAGGGTGGCCGATTCGACATAACAATATAGTTTCTCGGCCCGAAAAGATATGATACTCCACGTTTCAATTAGTGATTTGGTAAATTTGCAATGACGTCGTCAAGAAATCTGGTAGATCCTCAGTTAAGAGATTTTTTTGACAACTTTCCTGTGTTTGAGCTTAGTGATGCCACTGTTGGAATAATCCGCACAGCGGAAGCTTCCGCTGTGGTGATGGCGACAGAGTTACCCGACTGCGTAACTCGGCAAGAAATCACTGTTGCTGCTTATGGCAGCAGCGCTAATATTAAGCGTGGCGTTGATGTTAGAGCGTTGCTATACACGCCTGTAAATCGAGCCTCTACTGGAGCTGCCTATCTTCACATTCACGGTGGGGGCATGGTGCTTGGAGCGCCGGAGAATTCAGATGATTTCAACGTCGCTCTCTGTGCAAAGCTAGGCATTTTAATTGTGTCGGTCGACTACCGATTAGCCCCGCAAGATCCTTTTCCTGCAGCGTTATATGATTGCTATGCAGTGTTAGCTTATCTGCATAGTCACGCTGATAGCCTTGGTGTTGATACAAACCGTATTGCCGTAGGTGGTGAGAGTGCCGGTGGTGGTTTGGCCGCCAGCCTAGCGATCTTCGCTCGAGATGAAGCGGAGTATGCTATTTGCCATCAACAATTAGTTTACCCAATGTTGGATAGCACGACTGGTGTAGCGGGTTCGCATGATGACCCTCGACTTGGAGAGTTTTGCTGGACTCGAGAATTCAACGTCTATGGCTGGCAAAGTTACTTGGCAGGCCAATTGGCCGAGGATGCATATGTTCCCGCCGCGACACACTCCCTTAAAGACCTCCCGCCTGCCTGGATAGCTTGTGGTGATTTAGATCTATTCCTACCAGAAAATCAGATCTATGTTGAACGCTTATCGACTGTCGGGGTCAACGCTGCAATGTTTACTTACGCTGGCGCGCCACATGGATTTACCGAGGTCCGCGCCGCCGCTGTCGCTAAACAATTTGAGCATGACTTTTTCATGGCTTTATCAGCAGGGCTTAGTATTTAGAATTTGACAATGATCGTTGATTTAGCAAGCCGTAGGGCATCGTATTAGTAGATTATTAGTTGCGCGCACATTACAATTCTACAATCTATTTGCTCTGAGAATGACGCTTTGAAAAAATACGAATTTTGGCACCCTAGAGTTTTTGAATTTCCATTTTATGTTTATCTTGGGTGGCAGTGCCTGCTTAATTTGGTCGGCATTAGAACTTTGGCTAAAGCTAATTACGCCTTGGATCATGGCGAAATTGGTCTTGGGTCAAAGCTCGAGAGTCAATTGGCATTCGATCAACGGTTTTTTCTTCCCAGTGATCTTGTTGAGGATGGCTTAAGTGTTGAGGATAAAAAGAATTTTATTTTTAAGTTTATTGCTGAACATGGTTATCCAGTCGTGCTCAAATCAAACATGGGTTGTGTCGGCAAAGGGATTGTTAAGCTAAATAATGGGGCAGATGTTGATCGGAATGCGCCGCTGCTTATGGGGGGGTTTATTGTGCAGAAATTCACTCCATTTTCATACGAATGTGGAGTGTTTTATGTGCGTGTAAATGGCCGAGCCAAAATCACTGGGATTAACAAAAAACACTTTCCTACTGTGCTGGGCAATGGCACAGACAACTTGCGCACCCTGGCTGAGAAACATGTTAGATACACTGCGCACTGGGATTCGTTTTTACAAGATTTGGACACGACTCAGGTGCTTGCCAGCGGTGAAGAAAAGAGGCTGTCTTTTATAGGTTCGCATACTCTTGGTTGCAAGTTCACCGATGATTCACATTTACTCACTGCAGAGCTCGAAGCGGCCATTTTCGAAGTATTTGAATCACAACCTGGGTTTAATTTTGGTCGCGTAGACGTCAAGTGCGTTGATGAAGAAGCGTTTATGCTTGGTGAGTTTGTGGTGATTGAAGTCAACGGAGTTGCCTCGCTACCCACACATATGTTTGACCCTAAGTTTTCGATTTGGCAGGCCTATGGAATCTTTTTTGAACACGGCAAGTATTTAGTCAAAATAGCGAGGGAGCAACGCCATCAACCAATGGAATTATTATCGTATTTTGAAGTCATTCAGAAAGTGAAAGACAATGCACAAAACCTTAACTTGGTGCATCAGCGCCTTATGGGTAAGTAAGACTTTGCTTGAAGAGCTGAATGGCCTTGGTGTCACAATCATACAAATCGCTTAGGTGTATAGGAGGAGCGTGCGGTACACGATTCGTAGCGGCTCGGCGAGCTTTACCGAATAAATCGCTAGTACAAAGATACTGCTGGAAGGCTATTATTGTATTGACAAATTGGCGTCTGAAACCCACTATATGAAAAAATGACGAAAATTTTCATATAGCTTGAAGTGGTTGTCTGTTTTTACAAACTGAGCGGCCATGAATCTAAAGTGCGCAGCGAATATTCACCTTTAATTTTATTAGGATAGAGCATGCCTCATACATATCGCCTCGTCTTTGATTGTCCAGATCAAGTTGGAATTGTGACTCGCGTTGGTGATTTAATCACGCAGAACGGCGGCTGGATATCGCACGCTAATCATCATTCAGAAGCGGAGAATAATTGGTTTTTTTCGCGCATTGAAGTAAAGGCTGATTCCTTACCATTTGAGCTGCAGACTTTACAAGAAAAGTTCGCTCCTTTGGCGAATGAGCTGAATATGAATCTTCGCATTGTCGATAGTGCTGCGCCAAAGCGAGTGGTTTTGATGGTCAGTAAAGGCACGCATTGCTTAGCCGATTTACTCGATCGTTGGAAAAGCAAAGAGCTGTTTTTTGATATTGCCTGTGTTATTTCGAACCACGATGACATGCGCGGCCTATGTGAGTTC
>JBLHME010000044.1:0-26648 GCA_047623225.1 Cryomorphaceae bacterium | reverse complement strand
TGGTTCTACTGCATCCAATCCTAATGCCAGACAAGCTGGCGTCACCTACTTTAACGACTTCACTCGTGGCAAGAAAGAGACGTCTATATTTGGTGAGTTAGCATTCGATCTCACTGACGACTTGACCCTTTCCTTAGGTGCGCGCCGTTATGATTTAGAGTTGTCACTAGTGGGTAGTTCAAACTTTGGTAATCGCGGTGTTGATCGTGATTCAGGCCAAAATGTTGACGAAATCTTGAAGGACTCTAGCCCTGCAAGTTTCACCGATACTATCTTCAAGGCTAACCTGGAATGGAACCTTAATGATAACGTCATGCTTTACACCACAATCTCAGAAGGCTACCGCCCAGGCGGTTTTAACCGCAATGGCGGCGCCAGTCTAGTTGCCGGTGTTGGGCCATTTATTCCAGATTTTTTCGAGTCGGATGAGTTGCTGAACTTTGAGTTGGGTTGGAAAACGTCCTTGTTGGACGATAGCTTACGCCTAAACGGCGCAGCCTATATGATCGAGTGGGATGGCATGCAAGTAACCACCCTTAACTTCGATATTTCGAACCTGGCTTTCATCAATAACACCGCAGATTCAGAAATCAAAGGGATTGAGTTTGATGCAGCTTGGGCGATGAATGACAACTTTACCTTGTTTGCTAACTTCTCGTACAACGATACTGAGTTGACGCGAGTTCCGCCAAACATTGTGAGTATTGCGCCTGAAGGTGATCCCTTAGCATTGGCGCCGGAGATTCAATATGTTGTTCGCGGTCGTTATGAGTGGGATACCGCAAAAGGCAACGCGTTTGCACAAGCAGCCTATGCCTACAGCGATGACACTGTCAGTTCTATTAACTTAGGCGCACTTGAGCAACTCGATAGTTATAACACCCTAGACCTTACCTTGGGTTACGCTAAAGACAGCTGGTCAACGACTTTGTTTATTAACAATGCTACCAATGAGCTTGCTGAAGTGTTCATCAGTAACGAAGACGATATTTTGAAAACCACTCCTAACCAGCCGCGTACGATTGGTTTGAGATTTTCATATAAGTTTCAGTAGTCACCTAGTAAAAGCAACGGCAGTCAAATGCCGTTGTCTCTAATCAGTATTGGGCGGTCTAACGACCGCCTTTTTTTTGGTCTATGTTTTATACTTGGTGTTTGTCACACTTCATGAAAATCATCAGAGCTATCCTTTCCCGGTTAAAACGTAAATGAGCAATGTGAATACAGCGCCGCTAGATACTTTATTGCAAGAAGCCAAGAAATTGCTTCAGGCAAAGCAATTAGGACCGGCTATAGCTAAACTAAGTGCTTTGCTCGAACAAAGCCCGAGTCATCGTGATGGTCTGTACTATCTGGCGGTGTCTTATCGTCAAAATAGAAATTTGGACTCTGCGAATGTCACTCTAGAGTTTTTGCTGTCTGCGCACCCGCACTACGGTCGCGCCCATCAAGAAAAAGGTCATAGCCTAATAGCATCCAAGCAGCCAGAGGCTGCAGCAGAATCATACGCACAGGCAGTGAGTTTGAATCCAGCTTTGATCGCCAGTTGGAAGGCATTAGTACTCTTTTACGATGCCATTGATAAAAAAGATGAGGCCAAAGAGGCTATGCGGCACGCCCAATGGTTGGCTAAGCTCCCGCCTGAGTTACTTGCCGTATCGAGTTTAATATACGAAGAAAAATTCTACATTGCTGAGCAGCTATGTAGAGGTTTTCTAAAAAAGCATCCGCATCATGGTGAGGCGATGCGTTTACTCGCCGAAATTGGCACTAAGTTGCAAATATTGGATGACGCAGAATTTTTATTGGAAAGCTGTGTAGAGTTTTATCCTGACTACCACCGCGCGCGCGCAGATTACGTTTCTGTGCTGCATAAACGCCAAAAATTCGCTAAGGCTCTTGAACAAGCACAAAAATTGCATGCCATTGATCCTAATAATATTAGTTTTGAGGTAACACTGGCTAGCGAAACTCAAGCGGTGGGTGACTTTGATAAGGCATTGGAAATTTACGACCGTGTGCTTAGCAAACATGGAGACCAGCATAGTGTGTTCGCCGCTCGCGGCCACGCGCTTAAGACTGTGGGTAAGACAGAAGACGCGATAGAGTCTTATCGCAGTGCGTATAAAATCAAAGTAGATTTCGGTGATGCTTATTGGAGCTTAGCGAACTTGAAGACATATAAGTTCTCGCAAAGCGAAATCGATCAGATGCGCGAACAACAAGCAAAACAAACTACCTCGAGCAATGATCGAGTGCACATGTGTTTCGCCCTCGGTAAAGCATATGAGGATAGAGCTGAATTTAGTGAGTCATTTGATTTCTATCAGCGCGGAAATGCAATAAAGCACCAAAGCAGTCAGTACAAGCCAGAGCGTTTAGAAAAAGAGTTTGAACAACAAAAAGAACTCTTCAATGCTGACTTTTTTGAGCAGCGTCTAGGTCAGGGTTGTTCGTCATCAGCGCCAATATTTATTGTTGGCTTGCCGCGTTCGGGGTCAACGCTGTTGGAGCAAATACTTGCCTCGCACTCTCAGGTTGACGGAACTATGGAGTTGGCAAATATCATTGGGCTGGCACATAGATTGGGCGGCCGTCGCAGTAACAAACAGGCCGCGCGTTACCCAGCCGTATTAGCTGACTTAGACGCAGAGCAATTACGCTCTTTCGGTGACGACTTTATCAATGACACACAAATCCACCGGCAAGGGGCGGCCTTCTTTATAGATAAAATGCCGAATAACTTCCGGCACATAGCTTTAATTAAGCTGATCCTGCCGAATGCAAAAATTATTGATGCGCGCCGCGAGCCAATGGCCTGTTGTTTTAGTGGCTTTAAGCAATTGTTTGCCGAAGGGCAAGAGTTTAGCTATGGCTTAGACCTGATCGGTCGTTACTATAAATCCTATGTAGACATTATGTCGCATTGGGAGGAGGTGTTACCGGGCGCAATTTTAAGAGTTCAGCATGAAAATGTATTGGATGATTTGGAGTTACAAGTCAGGCGGATTCTTGAATACTGTGAGCTACCTTTTGAAGCGCAATGCCTTGAGTTTCATAAGACTGAGCGCGCGGTGCGCACGCCAAGCTCCGAGCAGGTGCGGCAACCTATCTTTAAAACAGCGGTGCAGCAATGGCAGCACTATGAACAATACTTGCCTGACCTCAAAGAAAACTTAGGCGCCGCTTTGACTGCTTATAAGTGAGGCTGTTCGCCAATCAATTCTAGGCTGCAATCGGACGCTATTTGATCAGCCAACCACGCACGAAAGGACTCGATTTTTGCCACATCGGCCTGTTCTTTTCTGCACGCTAAGAACCAATGGTTGGGGTTGTTAATTCGCTGCTCGGGGAAAATTTCCACTAGTTTGCCGCTGGTCAAATACTCATCCATATAAGGCTGCTGGCCCAATGCAACCCCTAGGCCTTGTGCTGCACTGGCGAGCGCATCGTTATAGCTCTGCATATGCAATTGCAGTTTTGAATTATAGCTAAACGGCTCTAACTGCATGCCTGATACCCAATTCGGCCAATCTTCCGGTGATGGGAAGACTTGCAGCAGGGGGTGGTTCTTTAAGTCTTTTGGCAACTCAATTGGGCCGTTTTTTCGCAGGTAATCTGGGCTGCACACTGGGAATAGTTGTGTGTCAAAGAGATGGTCATATCGCAATGTAGGATTGTTTGCTCGGTCTATTAAGATGGCCACATCGACCGACTCATGATGAAAATCTGTATTTGTCTGCGAAGTGTGCAGTCGCACCTGGATATCAGGGAGCTCCAATTGAAAGCTAGCCAGGCGCGGTAGCAACCAGTGGATGGTAAAGGTGGAATAAACTTGCACAGTCAATATTGCTTGTGAACGATTCCCCAGCATCAGTTCTGTTGCATCGGCGATGCGGTCAAATGCATCACGCAGAATAGGGTAGTAGTGTTGCCCGTTTAGGGTTAACTCAACCTCTCGTGGGCGCCTTATGAAAAGAGTTAGGCCCAGGCTTTCTTCCAAGGCTTTGATCTGATGGCTGACAGCTGATTGTGAGACATTGAGCTCTTGGGCGGCTGTTTTAAAGCTGAGGTGGCGAGCAGCGGCTTCAAATGCCCTAAGGGCATTTAGAGAGGGCAAGGTTCGGCTATCAAGTTTGAGTGTCATTTGAGTGAGAGGTGAATTAATCTAAGGTGTTATCGCTATAAATTACGATTGTTGCATATTGTTGCCGCGTAGATGTGTACATGGGTTAGTTTTATTCATGCGTGGTGTTATAAATGTCGTTTGCAGACAAACCTGCTTATTGAGAAAATAAATACACAAATCAAATTGGGAGATTAACGTGAGATTGCCTATTTTATTTATAATCGCCAAACGCTTTTCGCTTTTTTTAATTGCTCTGTCTATTAGTGCTTGTGCAGCTCCTGATGTTGAACAAAAGGTTGAACAAAAGGCGTTGCCGGATGCTCAGCCACAGATCGAAACAAAGCATGCAATATATCTTGGTCAGAACTCAGAGGGTTCTAAAGGGTCGGCAGTTCAAGCGTTTTTAGGTATTCCTTTTGCTCAAGCGCCAGTGGGCGATCTTCGATGGGCAGCTCCTCAAGCGCTGGTCAGGCCGCAATCGATTCCTGTAGTGCAGGCCACCGAGTTTGCGGCGGCCTGCATGCAGGGCCCGCACTTGGCTAATTGGTACAAAAACGTTATTGAGTCGTTTGGCGGGGATCCGCAGAGCTTTCCAACGCCACAGTTTAGTGAAGATTGTCTATTCCTGAATATATGGGCCCCCAAGCAGCAGCAAGGCAAACCGCTGCCGGTTTTTGTTTTCATTCACGGTGGTAGCAATAAAGGTGGTTGGTCGTTTGAGCCAAACTACATTGGCCAAAACCTGGCTCGCCAGGGCGCAATAGTCGTTACCATTGCCTACCGCGTAGGAGCGTTTGGATTCTTTTCGCATCCGCAGCTAGCGCAAGCAAACTTTGGCCTATTAGATCAAATAGCGGCCTTGGATTGGATAAAAAACAATATCGCTGAAGTGGGCGGTGACCCAAATAATGTCACAGTGGCAGGCGAGTCATCAGGTGCCAGTAATATAGCGTATCTAATGGCCTCTCCTCTTGCTCGGGGATTGTTCCAAAGAGTCATACACCAAAGTGCTGGTTGGGCGATGTATAGAGGAGCGTCGAAGGTCGAACAGGACTCATTGGGCGAGGCGTTGGCGTTATCGTTAAACGACTCTGGTGATTCATCGATTGCCACATTGCGAACAGTGGATGCCAAGAAAACTCTGGCCGCGGCAGCGCAAACCTATCAAAAGCACTTTTTTGACCCAGTAATAGATGGTGATAGCGTGCTAAAAAAATTGGCTGAATCGGCCAAATTGGGCGAGCTGGCCGATGTCGATTTGATGATTGGCACCAACGCCAATGAATCGCGTATGTACCTACCGCAAGGCGCTACTATGACAAGCTGGATAGCAGAAAATTTGCGCAATGATGACCAAGCGATAAGCCAAGACGCGATCATTGCAAGCCTTAATGTGGGGTCTCAGAGCGATGAGGATCTAGCGCTTGCTCAGTTAGACCAACTCGCCACCAGTGTTAATTACACCTGTCCGTCGTTTTTGCTGGCCAAGGCACATGCAACAAAAGGCGGTAGAACCTGGGTTTATCATTTCACTAAACAACGAGATGGCGAATTAGGCGCCAAGATGGGTGCGTATCACGGCGCGGAACTACCCTATGTGTTCAATACCCACGACGACTGGCTGCCAACCAGCGAAGACGATCATTTGATCACGAATTCAATAATGCAGTATTGGTTGAGCTTTGCTGAGTCTGGAAACCCCAATACAAAAACCTTGCCCGATTGGCAAGCCTTTGAAAAATCAGATGACCAGGTTCAGTACCTCGGTCTGCAAGTAAAATCTGCCGTTCACCCGAGTGCGGCACTTTGCCAATTATTGGAGGAGCAAAATTGATCCAAAACAAGTTACTCAGCGTAAGTAAGCGCACGCGTCTCACCCCATTCACACGCAAGGTGGAAGCCGCGGGTGCGAAAGCCTATATGGTCTACAACCACATGTTGTTGCCAACGCTATTTCGAACTCGAGAAGAAGACTACTGGCACCTTTGTGAGCACGTTCAAGTGTGGGATGTGTCGGTGCAGCGACAGGTGGAAGTTGTCGGCCCAGATGCAGATCGACTTGTGCAGTTGATGACTCCCAGAGATCTAAGTAAAACGGATCTATTACAAGGCAAGTACGCTCCGATTTGCGACAACAGAGGCCGGATTCTCAATGACCCAATTATTATCAAAATTGGAGAGAATCGATGGTGGTTATCCATAGCATCCAGCGATCTAAAGCTCTTCGCTCTAGGTCTTGCTATTGGCATGAATTTAGACGTTGAGGTTTTCGAACCCGATGTTTCTCCACTTGCTGTTCAAGGCCCAAAGGCTGAAGAGCTAGTCGCTCGCGTGTTTGGCGATGAGGTTAACAGCATCGGTTTTTTTCGCGGCAAGATGCTGCCCTTTATGGGCGTTGATATCTATGTTGCTCGTTCAGGTTGGAGTAAGCAGGGAGGGTTCGAAATTTACCTGCACGACGCCAGCTTAGCCGAACCGTTGTGGGACGCCTTGTTTGATCAAGGAGCTGATTTAAATGTAGGCCCAGGCTCACCGCATGGAATAGAGCGTGTTGAAGCAGGATTATTGTCTTTTGGCTCAGACATTACCGATATGCACACACCACTGGATTGTGGGCTGGACAGTTATATTGATTTTGATGCTGATATTGAAAGCTTGAGTCTGCCAGTGCTTAAAGAATTACGCGGCAAGCAGACGCTTAAATTAGTAGGATTGGTTTTTGCGGCGCAAGTTGATTTGTCTGGGCTAGCCAATCGGAATGGTGGATATGATGTTGTGATAGATGACCAAGTAGTAGGAGAGATATCATCTCAGGTTTGGTCCATGCGCTATAGTAAACATCTAGCTATCGCCATGCTTGACAAAAATTTCGCAGAAACAAATGCCGAGCTTTACATTGCTGGAGAGCTTTGTACTTTGCATAATCTTCCGTTTTCCAAGCATGTTCTAGAGACATAAATGAGTGATTTCGACGTTAGCTAGATTAAAGTGGTCGAGTTATCCGAAATTGACGGAGCGCCTCAGTTGGAGCAAAGTTGCGAGCGAATCTTGTGCGTGCCATAGTGAGCCGCTAAATCCTAGATTAAAAGGCAATTTGGATAATAATTAAAACAACAGTCTGACCAACTTTAAACCAAGATAGGGGAAAGCATGACTCAACATGAGTTAAACGGCCAAGCGTCGATTAATAACACGCCAGAGCTAGATACTAAGGTATTTATAATTTCAATCGCGGCTCTAATTGTTGTCAGTGGCTTGATGATTTTAGCCCCGGAAGCTTCCGCAGCATGGGCGCAAGACGCGATGAGTTGGGTAACTCAAAAGTTTGGTTGGCTGTATCTAATCACCGGGGTGCTGCCCTTGGGATTCGCCGGTTGGCTGGCATTTGGTCGGTTTGGACATGTCAAACTAGGCGAAAAAGATGAGGGCCCTGAATACTCCACCACCAGTTGGGTGGCAATGATGTTCACCGCGAGCATGGGCGCTAGCTTAATAGCCTGGGGATTTGCGGAACCAATATTTTATTTGGATACTCCGCCGGTTGGCATAGAACCACATAGTTCAGCTGCGTTTGAGTGGGCTCATATGTACCCTTTATTCCATTGGGGGCTTGTGCCTTGGGCTATCTATTGTCTACCAGCAATTCCCATCGCATTCGCTCTATTTGTTCGAAAGACTAATAGTTTAAAAATTTCCGATGCGTGTGGCGAAGCTATTCCTGAAAGGGGCAAGTCTATTACCAATATGGTTATCGACATCTTTGTGGTGATCGGAATCGTGGGTGGTGTGGCTACTTCTTTGGGTTTTGGCGTGCCGTTGGTGTCGTCTTTAGCGGTTAAATTATTAGGCGTGCCCGATAATTTGCTGACACAAATCGTGGTCGTCTTGTTATGGACCATGATCTTTGGAACCAGTGCGTACTTAGGCTTGAAGAAGGGCATTAAGGTGCTGGCAGATTTAAACCTAGTGCTGATGTTCTTTGTAATGGGGTTTATTTTAGTGCTAGGCCCAACGGTTTACATTCTCTCTATAAGCACAAATTCTCTGGGGCTGATGCTGGATAACTTCTTTCGTATTAGCTTCTGGACCGACCCTATTGAGCGAAGAGGTTTTCCTGAGGCGTGGACCATTTTTTATTGGGCTTGGTGGATAGCTTACGCACCAATGATGGGTTTGTTTTTTGCACGTATCTCAAGAGGGCGAACCATCCGTCAGGTGGTGGTTGGAATAATTGGTCTTGGTGCCTTGGGCACGTTCATGTTTTTAAGCATCGCTGGCGCCTATGTATTGTACTTAGAAGGTAGTGGTGTTTTGGACGCGTCGGCGATTATGGCAGAGCAGGGCATGGCACCATTGGTGGCCGCGGTTATTAATGAGTTACCGGCGCCTACATTTATCATGACCGTGGTAACTGTGCTGTCAGTTGTTTTTTACGCCACCACGTTTGATTCAGCAGCGTATATTTTGGCCAGCATTTGTACCAACAACTTGCCAAGCACTGAAGAGCCGAGTGCTTACAATCGATTGGCTTGGGCCCTTGGTCTGGGTGTTATGGCGATAGGCCTAATGGTTGCAGGGGGTATTGAGACCGTCAAGGCGATGTCGGTGGTGTCTTCACTGCCAATCATCCCGATTGTGTTCATGATGTGTTACACCCTGCATAAATGGCTAAAACAAGATTTTCCTGAACTAGACAAGCAACCAGAGTACACGCTCGAGTAGTTTGTTGAGAAAACTATTGATCTATTGATTTAATCTGTTGATTATATTGATGTAAATATAAGGTTTAAGTTTATTTCTATAAAGCTATAGATTTTTGAGAATGGTGCGACTATGATCGCGCCATGAATGATTCTGCCAACGCCGTTGAACTAGTAACACCGAGCAATAATTACGCTCGTAAAAAGCTTGTGGCCATAGAAGCCGCGGCTGAAGTGTTTGCGTCAAAGGGCTTTCATGGTGCCACCACTCAAGATATTGCAGAGGCGATGGGCATCAAGCAGGGCAGCTTGTATTACTACTTTAAATCCAAAGAACAAGCCTTGCAGGAAGTCTGCGAATACAACTTCGGCGCATACGTTGAACGCATGCAAAAAATTTGCGCCAAGCCGCAGCCGTTTGAGAGCAAGATTCTAGCGGTGGTGACCTCGCATTTGAGTAACTATCGCGGCAAGAACGCCTCCATGAAAGTGCACAACGAGCAACGCTTATATCTGCCAGCTGAACGCAGAGTGGTGCTCAAAGAGCTTGGCTCTAGCTACCGCCGTTTGCTCGAAGTTATCCTAAACGAGGGCATTGAGCAGGCTGTCATCAGAGCTGATGCTGACACCCATTTTATTGCTTACTCAATTATTGGAATCTGTAATTCATGGGGCGCTAACCTCATTCGCGATGAATCACTTGATCTTTTTGAAACGATTGAGCAGTGCGCAGATTTAATTCTTTACGGAACCTTGGCTCGCTAAGTTCTCCGACTAACGACTAACTATTAACTAATAAGTAAATTACCATGACACAACAAATAGCAACTAATGTAACTTGGCACGGCGGTGAAGTAACACGCGCTGATAGATTCAATCGACTTGGGCAAAAAGGCGCAACCTTATGGTTCACAGGCCTATCAGGCAGTGGCAAGAGTACGGTTGCTGTTGCGGTTGAAAAAGCCTTATACATGCTAGGCAAACTAAGTTATCGCTTAGACGGTGACAACATCCGCTTAGGCATTAACCAGAACTTGGGCTTCTCTGCGCAAGACAGAACTGAGAACATTCGCCGTATTGGCGAAATCTCTAAGTTGTATTGTGATACCGGCATTATCACGCTCAATAGCTTCATCAGTCCTTATCGAGCTGACCGTGATCAAGTACGAAAAATTCATGAAGACAGCGGTCATAACTTTATTGAGGTTCATGTTAACTGCTCACTTGAATGCGCCGAAGAGCGCGACCCAAAAGGCTTATATAAAAAAGCTCGTGCCGGCGAGATCAAAAACTTTACAGGTATTGATGACCCATATGAAGCGCCATTGAATCCAGAGATCATTCTTAATACAGATCAGATGACTCTGGAGCAAGAGGTTGAAAAAATCCTCGACTACTTACAAGAAAATCGTTATCTGATTCTCTACAAATAAATTATCAAAACCTCATTTAAATAGGAAATATCCGTGATTAAGCCACATGGGGCTGATGCCCTGAACCCTCTTTTTGTTGCCGATACTACAGAGCGAGAAGCTCTCACTATGGCAGCACAATCAATGCCTCAAATTCTAGTGAGCTCGGCCACTGCAGCCAATGCAGTTATGCTTGGCGGTGGTTACTTCACCCCCTTAGCAGGGTATATGAGCAAAGCTGACGCAATCTCTGTGGCAGCGTCTATGAAAACCGAATCGGGATTGTTTTTTCCTGTGCCAGTTTTGAACTTACTGCCTGAGGCTAGCTTTCAAATAGGCGAAAAAATCGCATTGCGTGATCCTAACGTCGAAGGCAATCCTGTAATTGCAGTACAACACGTAAGTTCGGTGGATGAGTTCACTCAAGACGAAATTGAAGCCGTAGCACAAGCTGTTTATGGCACGCTAGATCCATCACACCCAGGCGTAGGAGTCTTTTTGTCGCAAGGGCGCTTTGTTGTTTCAGGCCCAATTGAAGTGTTGAACTACAGTTATTTTGAAACAGAGTTCGCCAACACTTTTCAAACCGCGGTTGAGATTCGTGAAGAAATTGCCGAGCGTGGCTGGAAAAAAATTGTCGCGTTCCAAACCCGAAACCCAATGCATAGGGCACACGAAGAGTTATGCAAAATGGCCATGCAAGCAACTGGTGCTGAAGGCTGTGTGATTCATATGTTGTTGGGCAAATTGAAGCAAGGTGATATACCGGCCGACGTTCGAGATGCTTCAATTCGAGAAATGGTGCAGCATTACTTCCCCGAAAACAGTGTGATGGTGTCAGGCTACGGGTTTGACATGTTGTACGCAGGGCCTCGTGAAGCGGTATTGCACGCACTGTTTCGTCAGAATATGGGCGCAACGCATTTTATTATTGGTCGAGATCACGCTGGCGTGGGCGATTATTATGGTGCCTTCGATGCACAAACAATTTTTGATCAAGAAGTTCCACAAGGTTCGTTGGAAATAGAAATATTCAATGCTGACCACACTGCGTATTCCAAAAAATTGAATAAGGTTGTTATGATGCGTGATGTTTCAGATCATGAGTTTGAAGACTTTGTAATCCTATCTGGCACTAAGGTTCGTGAGTTACTTGGCAATGGCATAGCGCCACCGCCTGAGTTTTCGCGGCCAGAAGTAGCTAAGATTCTAATGGACTACTATCAATCGCTCTAGATGACCAACGCCCCTAATTTTAACCAAGGCTATTACCTATGACGGTTTATGATTGTTTTAATGGAGATGCAGATGGTATTTGCGCTTTGACGCAACTGCGGCTGCACAATCCAGAAAATTCTGAGTTAATTACTGGCGTAAAGCGTGATATAAACTTGCTCAAACGCGTCACCCCTCAAAGCGGTGATGTGATCAATGTGCTTGATATTTCTTTGGATAAAAATCGTGTGGATTTGGAAAGAGCGCTGCGAAAAGGGGCTTCGGTATTCTATTGTGACCATCATTATGCCGGTGACATACCAAGCCACCCGCAACTCACTTCGCTTATCAATACCTCTGCAGATGTTTGCACCTCGCTGTTGATAAATAAGCAGCTAAAAGGGCGGTATTTAGAGTGGGCGGTAGTCGGTACATTTGGCGACAACCTTAAGAGAGCTGCGACCGCGATGGCAAAGACTCTGGACATCTCGGAGCAGCAATTAGCGCAATTAGGAAAGCTTGGCGTATACCTTAATTACAATGGCTATGGGGCAAGCTTGGAGGATCTCTATTTTGATCCGGCAGCCTTGTTTCAGCGCACGTCTAAATATGCCAGTGCGTTTGATTTTATGCTTGATGATAGCGACACATTCGCAACCTTGGAAAACGGTTACCATGAGGATATGGCGAAGGCCAGCGCTGCAAAGCCGATCTTTGAGAGTAACAGCGCAGCCGTTTTTCACCTACCAAACCAAACTTGGTCACGACGAGTTAGTGGTGTGTTTGGCAATGACCTTGCCAATCTTCACCCTGCGCGCGCGCATGCAGTAGTGACCGATCGCGCCGATGGGGATTTTCTTGTCAGCGTACGTGCACCGCTGGAAAAAAAGAAAGGTGCAGAAGAAGTTTGTAGACAATTCCCAACCGGTGGTGGTCGATCCGCAGCAGCGGGAATTAATCGACTAGACAGCCAAAGCCTAGAGAATTTTATTAAAGTATTCAGTGATCACTATTCTGTTTGATTGGCTGGGTGATAAAAAACCATCCTTTTTTAGCGGTTCTATCGTTACCTAAATAGTTGCCTAAACTCCTCGATGATTGAGGTAGCTCCAAGCCCCTTCTTTTAACATATGCAAGCGGTGCGCACTTTCCGGTTTGTCAGTTGGCTGTTGATCCAAATCGTATTCGCTGTCGCCATGATATAGCGTGAGCATGCCCTGATCAGTCTTGTAACCCCTTGGTTCAAAAAACTCGACGGTCTTTTTTTGGTAGCTAGCAATTGCATCCTCTACAGAGCTAAACGACGTTAGCTGCGATAAGGTGACAAACGAAGGGCCATTGAGCAACATTGAGCCGCTTGCTTGTTCGGCAATGGCTTGGGCGGGCCTTAGCCACCGAGCTTGCACTATTTCACCTTGGTCTATTACCACGGGTTGATTCAATTGGCGCGCATCAGCAATTAAAAACCAAGCTGCATAGCGCTTGATTCGAAATTCAGGCGTAGTCCAATGCGCGAAGGCAGCCATTTCTAGTGGGTTAAGCTCCAAGCCGGCTTCTTCCATGGCTTCGCGGCTGGCGGTAATTCTAGCCACATTCTCGATTTCTCGGTTACCGAGCAAACGATCAGCACTCACATAGTCTTGCTGGTCACACACGCCACCTGGAAACACCCAGCTACCCCCATAATTGATCGTACTATTTTTCTGCAGCATCAAAACTTCTATGTGATTATCTGTCTCGCGCAGCAGTACCACGGTGGCAGATGGCTTAGCCTCGGGTATGTGGTCCAACTGTGGCTTATTCACTCGAGGGTGATTTCGGCGATACGCGAATCAGCTTTCCTGATTCACTGTCAGTTAAAATATACAACAAGCCATCAGGGCCAACTCGTATGTCGCGTATGCGAGCATCAAGTTCAGAAAATAATCGCTGCTCGCCGACAACCTTACCGTTTTCAAGCTGTAGTCTGCTTACCTCTTGGTCAACCAGTGCGCCTATAAATAAGCTGTTGCGCCAGTTTGGAAATTTCGAGCCGTTATAGAATGCTAAGCCAGACGGAGCAATGCTTGGATCCCAGTATTTGATCGGTGGCTCAATGCCTGGCGCTTCTTGCAGTGGCGAAACTAAAGCGCCCGAATAGTTGACTCCATAGGTGACCGCGGGCCATCCATAATTATTGGCCGCTGACACTATATTAACTTCGTCGCCGCCTTTTGCTCCATGCTCATGCATGTAAACAATGTTATCAGCCTCGTCTAACACCAGGCCTTGTGGGCTACGATGGCCATAGGTGTAAACTTTGGGGTTGCCTTGCTTACCATCAGCAAACGGATTGTCAGCTGGCACGCTGCCATCGGTACTAATTCGAATGGTCTTGCCGAGCTGGCTGAATCGATCTTGCGCCGCTTCACGATATTGAAAGCCGTCGCCAGTCGTCATTAACAAAGTGCCGTCTGCCAAAATCACCATCCGGCCGCCATAGTGCACCGGCGTATCTTTTAACGGCTCTACGGTAAAAATAGGCGTCACATTCTCGAGGCCGTCGGCGATCAATGTGGCAGAGACAATGCGTGTGCCGTTAGCCTTGGGAGTGCCGTGCGCGAAGGACAAATAAATCGTTTTATTGTCTGCATAGTTGCGGTCAAGAATTACGTCAAAGTAGCCACCTTGGCCTGCAATGTAGCTTTCAGGGGTATTACTCAAAGGTTCACCAACCACTCCGCTAGAGCTAACTCTGCGCAGCTCGCCGCTGCGCATTGCCAATAAATAATTCCCATCGGGTAAGAATGCCATTGACCAAGGGAAATTCAGGCCTTGAGCAACCGTTTTAAGTTGGTAGTTGGGTGCTTCTTCGGAGTAGGCTAGTTTGCCAAAAAGTGCGAGAATGAGGATTAGGGCTATGCGCATCAGCGGTTGCTCAAAAAGTAGGCCAAAACAGACTAAAAATGATATCGGGTTCTAAATTCGATAACAAGGAAACTCTCTTGAATAGCACGCCCCAAATAGCAAATCCTATTAATCGCCCGACCCTGTCTTTAGCGGTGATATTGATTGGTTCGTTTATGGCTCCTTTGTTGATGCATTCATCAACCCTAGCGATTCCTGCTATCGCCGAAGAATTGAAACTCAATGCTGAGCACCTTAGCTGGTTTACTCTGCTTAATGTTTTAGGCAACGCCATGTTGGTTTTGCCCGCAGGCAAGCTTGCTGATATCTACGGCAGGCGACGTATTTTTTGTTTCGGGCTACTTGCCTCAGGCCTGGCCTGTGTTATTGGCGGGCTGGCCACCTCATCCGATATTTTACTGCTCGGCCGATTTGTCCAGGGCATTGGCGGCGCGTTTATTTTTGGCAGCTCGATTGCCTTGGTTAGCAGCATTCCGCCTGAGGACAAGAAACAACAAGTAATGGGTATTTACATTGCTATTTGTTACCTTGGCATTGTCGCTGGCCCTCTATTTGGCGGAGTTGTGCTGCAATATATGGATTGGCGCTGGGTATTTCATGTGCCCGCGATTATCTTACTCGCCACTTGTGGTCTGGGCTTTGGTCTTTTACATTGGGAGCGCTTTGGTGATCGCGATTCAAAGCTACGCATATTGGACACCTCTTTGTATATGTTGGCCTTAGTGTTAATTGCGGTGGCTGTGTTTCGCACCAATGAACTGTCTGGCCAACTATTATTGGCCAGTGGTATTTCTCTATTTATTGGGTTTTGTTGGTTTCAATCCAAGCGCCGAGACCCTTTATTGCAGGTCACTTTATTCAGAGACAATTTAGTCTATGCAACGCTGGCCATTACGCATTTTTTAACCTACTGCGCAATGTTGTCGTTGCCATTTACGGCTACTTTGTATTTGCAATACATCAAGGGTTTGGATCCACAAACCACAGGCTTTATTCTAATTGTTCAAGCATTCGCTACTGCAGTCACGTCACTAGCTGGAGGCTGGCTGGTAAGGAGAATACGGGTTAGAGTCATTTTGATTTTTGGCACTTCAATCATTGTGGCAGCAATGACCATTCTGGCATTCATCGACCCCAACATGCCCATTTGGCTTATTGTATTTGCGCTCGGATTAATTGGTTTGGGAATTGGCTTGGTGGACACGCAACTGCTAAGTGTCACTATGGGCTCGGTACCAGAGCGCCTACTAGGCAGTGCCTCAGCCACCTTAAACGGCATGCGCACAATGGGCGGCTTTGTGGGCATTGGCATTGTTTCATATTTGCTCGGCAGCAGTATTGGCAAGCAAGAAATTACTGCTGATATATACCCCCTATTAATGCTGGCATTGCAGAACTTTTTCATTATTGCTGCGATACTCACCTGCTTTGCATTGTTAACGCTTATAAGCGGTATTGTAATTCGCAGCCGCATGCAGACTAAGGTTCCCCATCGATGATTTATGACAATACCCCTGTTCTTGTTGCCTGCGCGCAAATTACCGACAAGAGCAATGACCCCAGCGGCCCAACGCCGATAGAATTAATGACCAGAGCTGCGCTTGCAGCCGAGGCTGATTCTGGTGTGGCTACTCTCTTAAGCCAAGTCGATTCGATTGCTTGCACTGGCCTAACGGTTGATGAAGAGAGCGTGTCTAACCCCTTATCTGGCTCGTTTTCCAATGTGCCTAAGAGCGTCGCCAACCAGCTAGGGATTAGCCCGCAAAACCTTTATTACTCGACCACTGGTGGTAATACGCCGCAACAAATGGTCCATCACTTTGCCCAAAAGCTTGCTCAAGGTGAGTGTGAAACGGTGATGATCTGTGGCGGCGAAGCCCTGCATACTATGCGCAAGAAGTTTGATCATTGGTCAAAGGTTTTATTGCCAAAAGGCAAATGGCGCGAAAAACCAGGCGGGCAAGCAACAATGCTTGGAAAGCCACGAGCTTGTGGTACCAAGCACGAAGCGTTGTATGACTTAAACCTTCCTGCAAATGTTTACCCTTTGTTTGAAAATGCATTAAGAATTCATTATCAGCGAACGCAAGCAGAGCATCATGCGGCAATGGGCGAGATCTTTTCTTCGCTTACTCAAGTCGCTGCAGGCAACCCAAACGCGTGGTTTAACGATACTAAAGCTGCGTCTGAGTTGATCACGCCTAGTAGCGAAAACCGCATGATCGCGTTTCCCTATACGAAGTATCTGAACTCGATGATTTACGTTAATCAGGCCGCGGCAGTGATATTAACAACGGTGGCTAAGGCAAAGGCCTTGGGCATAGACTCAGATCGCTTCGTCTATTTGCACGGCTTTGCTGACACCTACGATATATGGAATGTTAGTGAGCGTGAAAACTACCATTCTTCGCCAGGCATGCGTGATGCAGGCAAGCGAGCCATGAGCATGGCTAACACTGACATTGATTCGATGGGTTTTTTCGACATCTATAGCTGCTTCCCGTCGGCAGTGCAAATTGCCTGCGATGAGTTTGGGCTATCCCAGCAAGACTCAAGAGGTTTGAGCCTGACCGGGGGGCTGCCGTATTTTGGCGGAGCTGGCAACAGCTATAGCTTGCTCGCGATTGCGCAAATGATGGACGTGTTAAGAGAAAATCCGGGAGAGTTTGGTTTGCTCAACGCCAATGGTTGGTTCTTGACCAAGCACTCGGTGGGCATTTATTCAACACGCGAGCCCCAAATGGATTGGCGCGCCACGGCAAGTACCTCGTTGCCAACTGAGGTAGCTGCCGATAAAGCGCCTGAGTTTATTGAACAGGCCCAGGGGCCAGCACAACTTGAAACCTTCACCGTGATTCACGATAAAATGGGTAATCCTAAAAAGGGCATTATGTTTGGCAGGTTAGACAACCAGCAACGCTTTCTAGCGGAAGTGGCAGGCGGCGTTCAAGCGCTTGAATCATTAATGAACAACGACGATTTTACTATTCGTGGGCATGTTGAAACAATAAAACGCATAAACCGTTTTACTGTTGATTAGGCCCAATTGGCTTCACCGCGCAGAGATTGCGTGAGCGCCGTTCTTTTTGTAGAGTGGGTGCTCGCCACACAATTGCTAAATCACCATACTTTCAAACGCAAAAACTTATGAAAAAAAGAATAATTGCCTATATTTTCGCCGTGCTTTCTACCTATGTTTTGGCTGTGATATTGGTGAGCCAATTTAACATCAGCAATGTTCAAGATATGGGCTTTGCTGTCAGTTTCAATCAGCGACTAGCCGCCATTGCACACGACCTCGTTGGCATGCTGGGTTTATACCTGCCGCTACTTGCTATCGGTTTGCTTATTGCATTGTCGTTCACCGGGCTAGTGCTGATGCGCTTCATCAAACAACCTCAAGTTCTATACCCTTTGGCGGGTTTTGTTGGCGTGGTCGCACTCCACAGCATTTTGCACATGGTGTTAGGTCTTAGTGGCATAGCGCCAACGCGAACTCCAACAGGGTTGCTAAGCCAAGGGCTTGCTGGCGCTGTAGGCGGTTATGTGTATCTGCGGATCAGGTTCTCAAATTCATAGATTTTTAATCTTAGCCTAATTGCTTTCTGGCTAAATAAGTGCTGATCTTATCCAATGGCGTTAGTAATACGGCATTGCCAATTAACACTAGAGCAAAGCCAATAACGGTGTTGTTGGTCCATCTGAAACCTTCAAACAGGGTACTCAGTACCACCGCTACAACCGGGAACAGCACAATCACATAGCTGGCTTTTTCTGGCCCCATATCGTTCAAAAGTACATAGTACGTGGCGAAGGCAATCACTGTTCCAAATACGCCTAGATAGAGTAGCGATATTAGATAGCTCGGTTGGGTAGAGATAGTAAATTGGTTGCCGCTAATAAATACAACAAAAATTAGAATCAAAGTGCCGTAAAGCATTCCCCAAGCATTAACCGCGAATACGTTCATGTCAGCTCGAGAGTTGCGCACAGAAACCATATTTCCTAAGGATGCAACGAGTGCTCCGGACAAGACTAAACCCAAACCAAGCATTGATGCCACACTGGCTTCTATTGCCCCAATGTCGTCCCAAAATAATGCCACGATGCCGAGGATGCCAAACAGCGCACCAACGTAAACGCGGATTGAAATATGACTGCCAAAGAAGATGCGGGTATTAACGATATTCATCAATAGCATGGTCGAGAACGCTATCGAAGTCATGGCTGAGCTTAGATAAGTTTGCGAGTAGTAAATTAAGGCGTAATTCAGGCTGAAATTGGAACACGCAAGCAAGGCTATAAACATGTGATTCTGGCGCGAAAACGACATAGGCACTTTGGCCCATACGCAATACAGCCACATAACCACGGCCGCAATTGCAAATCGATACACCAACGACACAAAAACCGGAACTTCGCCAAGCTGAAATTCAATGGCCAACCATGTGGAGCCCCATATCAGAACAGTGGATATGTATAACAATGCTTTCTTCATTCGTATTGGCCGATTGATTAGGTGCTTTGCGTTTGTGCGGGCTTAAGTTTAGACTTTCCAAAAAACCATAACAGAGACAGTTTTGTAATTATTAGACCTATACAGATAGGCTTACACTTTAAGATTAAACTATGACTATAGCGATCCAACGAGAGGCTGCCGAGTTTTTATATCAGCAAGTGATTAGCATGATTCAAGAAATGCAATCTGCCGGCACTTTGCGGCCTGGAGAAAAGCTGCCATCTTTGCGCGGCTTAAGTCATAAGCTAAAGGTAAGTATTCCAACTGTTCGGCAGGCCTATGCCGAGCTGGAACTGCAGGGGGTGATTGAAGCACGGCCGAAATCGGGTTACTTTTTACGCATCAAACCACAATAGGCATAACAACCAAAGCGCGTTAAGCTCGCAAGTAAGCCTTTGGCTGTGCGGCGTCAATCTTTGATTGAGCAAGTGTTTGACGCGATTCACCAGCCAGGGGTGATACCGCTGGGCATTGCGAATCCAGCAGGTGCTCATTCTTGTGATAAATCTTTGGCCAGAACAATGCGCCAAGTGCTTACAAAGGCCGGTTCTAGGGCTATTGCCTATGGGCCGATGGCAGGGTTTGAGCCTTTGCGCCGCCAAATAGCGTTGCGGTATTTGGATCAAGGCTTGCAGGTTAGCCCCAACGAAGTGTTGATTACCAATGGTGCACAAGAGGCTCTTTCGATTGCCTTGCAGTGCGTAGCCAAGCCCGGTGACGTGATAGCGGTGGAATCACCCTGCTATTTTGGCGTATTAGAATTGGTTGAAAGTTTGGGCATGATGGCTTTGGAAATACCTCTGTGCCCAGACAATGGTATTTGGCTGGAGGATTTGCAGCGTGCGATGCAAGAGCATAGGGTCGCGACCTGTGTTTTCTCAACCTCAATCAGCAATCCGCTTGGGTCATTTATGCCCGATCAGAAACGCCAAGACTTGGTTGAATTGCTTGAGAGAAATAACATCCCTTTGATTGAAGACGATGTTTACGGTGACCTGTACTTCACCGAGCAGCGCGGTGTGCCTGCGCAGGGATACAGTAAAAAAGGTCTGGTTCTGACTTGTTCATCATTTTCTAAAACAGCGGCGCCAGGCTATAGAGTCGGCTGGTTGGTGGCTGGCAAATATTCATCACAGGCTTTGCGCATCAAACGCGCTACTTCCTGTTCATCAGCGTTGTTGAATCAATGGACGCTATCAGACTTTATTGCCAGCGGCGAATATGAGCGCAACATGATTACCTTGCGCGCCGTGTTGCAATGCCATAAGCAAAGAATGACTGCGTTAGTGATGCAGTGGTTTCCTCCAGGAACACGAGTAAGCGATCCAAAAGGAGCGGGTGTGCTGTGGATCGAGCTACCGCAGGGCAATGACTCAGAAGAGCTTTTTCATCTCGCGCTAAGGCATAATATAAGCGTAGCGCCAGGAGCTTTGTTCTCTGCTAGCAACAAGTTTAGGCGTTGTATTCGAGTGAGCTATGGAGTGCCTTGGACCGCCGAGGTAGAGCAAGCGGTAGAAACTTTGGGCGGGCTTTGTCGGGTTGAATGATGCCGTTTGCTATTTGATAGAAGCATTGTATCCATTGCTAAAAACCTTTTTATGAAGCATAGAAGCCTTGTTCGTGTAATCAAATTGCCTGACAAAATCTTGAATTTGAAAGCGACAGACCCACTATACTAATTACGAATTTGATTTCGACAGAGCGAGTATAAACAGGAATTATTATGCCTATAGAAAATTTACCACAAGATGAACCTTTACCCTTATATAAGGCTTTTAAGCACTTATTGGTATTTCAACTAAAATTATTGGCAGACGCCGTGCGTGACATAGCATTTAGCCCTATTAGCCTGTTTGCGTTTATCTACGATGCGATTGCACAACCAAAGGTGTCCGAAAGCATGTCGCATAAGATGATGTTATTAGGGCGGCGTAGCGATCGAGTTATCAATCTTTTTAATGAGTACACCGGTTCAGGCGAATACACCATTGACGAAACAGTGGCAGAGGTCGAATCTGTATTGCATCGCGAAGTGAAGGGACGAATCGATCGAACTAAATAGACAAAACGACAGCGCAGTTCATGCGATCTTATATAAGTGCTTCTAAATATGTTTAAAGTCTTAAAACTATAGGTACTTTTGACCCTCGGTTTTGTCTGTGTTGTCAGCACCTTTACGATTAATTTTGAATGGCCTCAGGACATTCTTTATATAGATCGGTTTGTTTATTTAAACCGCTATTTCGTTGATTTTCTGTAATTGTGTGCGCTTTTGCTTGTGCTTAACTCAGGTAATAAAGTTAGTCATTGTTTGGGCCTAAGCTTAGCTTTTTTTTACTTTGTTCAGTCACAGTCGTTTTCCACCACAGGAAAATATTTGCCATCTGTGGCCTTAGAAAATGCAGATCACATCGGCTTTCTAGAGTTAGATAACATCATCTTTTCAGGTCTAATTTAGTTGATCCTGTTCGCTTTTTTGTTTCACAAAATTTATAAATATGTGGGTAGGATACCTTTTGGATCTGGCCTAATTGGCGCGTTTCTGGTCTTAGTAATATCGGTTTTAGTGAAAAATGATAAAGACTGGTTAAGCAAAAAAACTGTCGACCAACGGTTTGAATTTTATGATTCTGGCAGGGCTGGTGTACAGCAAAAGTCTCCCATCGGAGAGCTGTTCGAATCCTACAGCGAGTACTTATCCTATTTGCACAAACAAAATTTCATTACCGCCAATGCTGATGTATTGAGCGAACATGGTGTTGAATTTGCTTATAAAAATTACCAATTCTTGGGCGCAGAGCTGGCTGATTACCCTTTGGTTCGCACCACAAGGTTTGATTCAAAAATGGAATTTGTGCCCGATGGTGAAGGAGATAAAGGGCAGAAGAAAAATATAATTGTCTTCTTTGCGGAAGGTATTTCTACCAGGCTGGTGGAGCCATATCATGATTATTTTGAAGGTTTAACGCCGAACATTAAGGAATTTTCTAAATACGCCGTTCGCGTCAACAATTATCACAGTCATACCTACGCAACTTATAGAGCATTGGGCGGACAATTATGTTCAATCTATCCGGTTGGCGGTTTATACAAAGAAGTTAACTATTATTGTTTAGGGCATGCTCTAAGAGATGCTGAATATCAAAACTACTTCTTTGTGTCACAGCGTCTCGATAACACTGATCTAGAAGAGGTGGTGTCAAAGACAGGTTTTGAAAATATTTATGGTACTGAGTTGCTGCTTGAACAAGAACCTAGTTATCGCGGGTCGTCGGAGAACCCACGCCAGTCGAACCCAGTGCTAGATACATTCTATAATTTTGATAAGCGGTTCGGAAAGTTTTGGGAGTACTTCAAGCAGTCACCCTTCTATAACAATACTATTGTGATTGTTACCTCTGACCATGCGACTTTCCCTAGCAAAGATTATATTGCCGAGTTAAGGGCACATAATGTAGAGGGATATAAGGCGATTTTTACCGACGATATTCCCCTATTGATTTACCACCCGCAAGTGGATGGAGGCATTGAGTATGATGCCAAGGGAACAAGCAGCATTGATTTCGCTCTCTCTGTACTTCATCTAAAGGAAACTAAAGCGCCGTTTTTGGAGCAATCTATTTTTTCAGATAGGCAATCCGTTCCTTTGGCCGGACTGACCGGAGGCCAAAACCAAACACTGTTCAAAAACCGTATCGACGTTTGGCAGAAGTTGATGGAATCCAATATAGATAAGCTGCATCCTATTGGAAGCTCATCATCGAGATCGCTATGAGTTTATAATGTACGCAGAAAGCTTGGAACGGTCGAACCATCTTTGGCTCAGCCAGAAACCATAGCCGCACTTAAGTGCGTTGATATCTCCGTCGATGCACAGAGATAAATAGATTAAAGCCACAACACTTTTACTTATAGCTACTTCGGGAACTCGATATGACTCAACCACACCCTCTGAATAATGGCACTGGCCCAAAGCGAGCATGGAGGGCGCTTTTATGTTCTGCTCAAGGCCTGTCTGCCGCCTTCCGACACGAGAGCGCATTTCGTCAAGAACTGGCGTTAGCCTGTATGTTTTTCCCAGTAGGAATTTGGTTGGGGCAATACCTTACGCAACAAATATTGTTGTGTGCATTGGTGGTTATTGTTCTCGTCGTTGAATTACTAAATTCAGCGCTTGAAGCGACGGTTGATCGCATCGGTATGGAGCATCATGAATTGTCAGGCAGCGCTAAAGATATGGGGTCAGCGGCGGTAATGCTCAGTTTGACAATGACTTGTGTGGCGTTCTTTGCGGTGGCGGTGGCAAAATTTACCTAGAGTCGTTAGCTCACTAGTTGTGAGCCATAGATTTCTTTAAAATGAGATCTGCAGAGTGAAACATATCGATCATTACCACCAATTTCAACTTGTGTGCCATGTTGAATAGCTCGGCCTTTATCATCTACCCTAACCACCATGTTAGCTTTCTTGCCACAGTGGCAAATGGTTTTTAGCTCCTGTAGTTCATCTGCCCAGGCCAGTAACCACTGGCTACCCTCAAACAATTGCCCTTGAAAATCAGTTCTAATGCCGTAGCATAAAACAGGTATTCCCAGCTCATCGCACACACTGCTTAGTTGCCACACTTGCTGTTTACTTAGAAATTGCGCTTCATCAACCAGAACGCAATTGATTTCTGGGGATTGGTGTTTTTGCTTAATATGTTCAAAAAGATCCATTTTAGCGGTGAATAGATCGGCGTCTTGAGATAAACCAATTCGTGAAGAAACTTTGCCCTCGCCATAGCGATCATCAAATGAAGCAGTCAGCAACAAAGTGTGCATACCGCGTTCGCGGTAATTAAAGCTCGATTGCAACAATGTGGTCGATTTGCCTGCATTCATCGTTGAATAGTAAAAATATAACTTAGCCATGACGATTTATTGCAATGTTGCTGTTGATTGGAGTGTTGCTAGTGAACGAGAAGTTGTTAGTAGTTGAGAAGTGTCTGCAAAAAGACGTCAACCACTTGATCGGATTTCACGCCAATGGCCGCATAGGTGGTTGGGCGGTTATCCCAGTGTGGTAAAACATAAGGCTCGGCCTTTCTGTCAATGGCGAGTTGGCCAGTAGCAACACCTTCCTCGATCACCCGTGCAGGGCCGCCAACTAGTTCAAACGCATCTGGGATAACTACGTAAACCACCGCGCTGGCATCATGCATAGCGCAACAGGGTACCGTTGGCGCTAGTTCAGTACGCGTGAAACGGCTGGTGTAAAAATCAATATAAAAGCGGCTACTGTCCCATAAGAATTTTCCCATTGCAGAACCATGATCTCTTAATTGACCAAGGTGGCCGTCGGTCAACAGTGTTTTCAAGGTCACATCCAAGCCGATTATCACGCAGGGCCAATCGTGCGCCAGCACTCGATCGGCCGCGTGTGGGTCATTGATGAAATTCGCTTCGGCCAGAGGGGTTACATTTCCTGGCTCATCGACGGTGCCGCCCATGACCACTAGCTGTTTGAGCTTGCTCGGTAATTGGGGGTCTAGTTCTAATGCAAGGGCTATATTAGTTAATGGCCCAATGGCGACCACGGTAATTTCGCCGGGCGCCAAACTCGCCTGTTGCACAATAAATTCGGCAGCGCTTATGCTCGAAGCTATAGCGTTTGGAGGCGAAAGGTTTAGATTTCCAATCCCATCGCTGCCGTGTACAAAATCAGGTTCTGGAAACCTAGGCTGCTCTAGAGGTTGGCTGGCTCCGGCCGCCACAGGAATATCAGGCTGGCCAAATACCTCAAGTATTTTTAGCGCATTGCGGGTGGTGAGTGCTACTTGTGCATTGCCAAATACCGTGGTCAAACCGACAAGTTTAATTTCAGGGTGGGCAATGGCAAATGCAATGGCTTGTGCATCATCAATGCCTGGGTCGGTGTCTATTATTATTTTATGCATCAGCTTAATTCCGAAAGGGTTGGGATTGATGAAATAGCGCCCTGCCGCGTCACTGCAATGCCGGCAGCCTGACATGCCCGACCGAGCGCAGCACTCTCTCCAAGGCCGCCGATCAAGCCAGCTAAAAAATAGCCAACAAAGGTGTCGCCTGCGCCGGTAGTGTCTAGCGCAGTGACCGAAGTGGCAGGTACTCTGAGCAGGTTTTGTTTGCTCAGCATGATCGCGCCCTGTTCGCCCAAGGTTATGACAACCCTAGTGTTAGGCATTAGGTCACGAAAAACAGAGATCATTGCGTCAACATCATGTTCGCCACTGAGCGCTTGTGCTTCGCCTTCATTTACAATCAGCGTGTTTAGTTGACTTAATGGCAGGGCATTAATCTGTGGAGTCATTGGCGCAGGGTTTAGCACAATTTTGAGGGTTTTCTTAGCAGCCAATTCGAATGCCTCAGCCAACAAATTGCACTCATTCTGCACAAGAAGATACTCAGCTTGTGGGTGTGCATCGATAGCCATTTCGAGTTCACTGAGGCTGAAGCTCTGGTTGGCCCCACCATGCAGAATGATGGAGTTTTCGCCGTGCTCATCAACCTGGATAATAGCGTGCCCGCTAGCCTCTTCAACTTGTGCAATTTGGCTCACATCCACACCATCAGACTTCAAGATATCTATTGCCCAAGCATCGCCCTTTGATATGCGACCAATATGGCTTACATTTGCGCCCGCTCGAGCCAGCGCTATGGTTTGATTTGCGCCTTTGCCACCCAAACCAGTTTCTAAGGAATCGCTGGCCAAGGTTTCGCCAGGCTGCACAAAGTGCGGAACCTTATATACATGGTCGATATTGATCGAACCAAAAACTAAAACACCAGCTGTCATTTGAGTAGTCCTATTTTACCTAGTTGTAGTTGATGATATTCGCCTGCGTTGCTCGGTGCAAAGGTTGCACCTTTTTGACCATGCAAAGCAGTCGAGGCGTGTGTGTGTGTAAAATTTGTTGCTTGTTCATTCTATTAGATCGCAGTCTTTTGTGCTGCGGCCGTCAAAAAAGTCAGCAGTAGCAGAATACAGGACAAGCCATAGCAAGCGCTGGCAAACATTATGACTGACTCTAAACCAGCAGTCTCAACCACCCACGAACTTAACGCTGGAGCGATCGCGGTGCCTAAAGCGGTGTTAAACAGTAGATAACTGACCATTTTTGGGCTGGGGCTTTTGGTCAAGGTTGTGCCATAAGATATGCCCACTTTGAGCACACCACCGCCAACCAGTCCAAGCGCAAACATAGAGCTTTCGACTGAAGCAAAACCGTGCTCGCCCCAGAGCGTGCTAGTCATATAACAGGCGGCGACCAAGCAAATAAAAATAAGAATCCGAACGGGTAGTTTTAGCACTAATATGAACATTACTAATTGGCCAAAAAACATACCTGAAAACATTCGGCCTACCAGATTGCCGGCGCTCGCTTGGTCCATGCCTAAGCTAGCTTGGGCGTAGTTTGGGACCCAGGAATAAATTGTTACCAGGCCAAGCAAGTAAACCAACAAGCATAGGCCACATAAATACACCGAGATCGGCCAGCCGTGTGCTGAATCGTGGTCAATTTCAGCGCCTTGGGCCTGTAGCTGCTGACGCGCAGGGTATTTTGAAACTGCGGCTAATAATATGAGCAATGCAGTGGCGCCAAGTGCCAATATATATGTGCTCCACCAATGCCAATTCATGGCTAGCAGGCTAACCGCAAGTAGCGTGCTTACAGTGGCTGCGCCACTGTAAAAAGAGTCTGTCAATAAGAGCATAGATGGGCGCATTTTTTCGCTGAATGCCTT
>JBLHME010000043.1:0-27625 GCA_047623225.1 Cryomorphaceae bacterium | reverse complement strand
GCGCTGAACACGCTCTTCAGGCTGCGAGTCGGCTTAGTTAAGGACTAAACCACGAGCCTGCTGATCCAAAATGGCGGCCTTTATTCTCTCGTAACTAGCAAAGCGAATAGCGCCTATCTCGCCAGATGCAACCGCGGCCAAAATGGCACAGCCGGGTTCGTTTTCATGTTTGCAATCGCGAAACTTGCAGCTGCCTAATACCGCAGCAATTTCCACAAAGCCGTTTTGCAATTGTTGGGTTTCGATATGCCACAAGCTGAAATCACGAATCCCCGGCGAATCTATTAATTCGCCGCCGCCTGGTAGGTGGAATAGCTTGGCTTTGGTTGTCGTGTGGGTGCCCTCGCGGGTGAGCGCCGAGAGGCCGCCGACCTCAAGCATTGCTTCGGGCAGCAAGGTGTTGATCAGCGAGGATTTGCCGACACCCGATTGGCCCACCACAATGCTTGTGTGTTGATCAATGATCTCTGGCAAGGCGCCGAGTTGCGCTGCCTGATGTCTAGAACTAACAATATTCACGGTGAGGTAGTTAAGTTGCGCATACCGATTCAACAAAGTGCTGATGTCGGCGGTATTCTCAGGGGTTAGCAAGTCGGCTTTATTAAGCACGATCACTGGGCGAATATTCATCAGTTCGGCAGCTACCAGATAGCGGTCGATCAAATTGGTCTGCGGTTCAGGTTCACAGGCGATCACAATTAGCATCTGTGTGACGTTGGCGGCCACGGCTTTAAGATTGCCAAAGTTGTCGGGGCGTTCCAGAATGCTCCGTCTATCCATACGCGTCTCAATGACCCCAGTTTTATCCGCGCCCGCTCGCCATATTACGTGATCACCAGCGACCAGTGACCCTAAGTTAGCGCGCGATACGCAGCTATGGATTGTGCCTTTGTCGTCTCCTTCGAGCGCTTCGATTTCAAAATGTTCTTTGTATCGGCAAACAACCAAGCCCTGTTGTTCGCTGCTTAAAGCCCCAGATTGGACTTGGCGACTTAGATCGCGTTCTTTTCTAAGTGCGCGGTCACTGCGCTCCTTCTGAATTTTCTCGGAGCGCCATGTTTGACGACGATTGAGTTTGCGCTTACTCAAAGCAAAGCCGTCTGAGATGGATTGGGAAAACCTGCGAGGGTCAACTTTTGCTTGCGGCTGAGTTTTTTTAGTTGATATTCGCGGCTGCTCGCTTGAGCTCTGTCTTCGCAAGCTTCGTGGTAGACAAGATTTACAGGCCGCCGAGCGCGTGTATATCGTGCCCCCTTTTTGTTGTCACTATTGTGTTCAGTCAAACGACGCTCCAGATCGGTTGTAATCCCTGTATAGAGTGAATTATCGGCACATCGTAAAATATAGACTTTCCAATTCATGAGATAGCTGATGAGGGTTCTGGGTATACAGGGTTTTGCAGAAAACTTGAGTTCCATTATAAGCAAATCTAGCAAACTCTCATACGAATCTTTAATTGCTGCAACTAAAATGATAATTTTCCCTAGCTACTAGATAAATGCCTAATTTTTGGTTAACAAAAAATTGCCAATGATGTATGTTATAGAGTCTAAATATTACTAATAACAATAATTTAAGCCGACTATCTCTTAAGTTCGTTTAATAGTTCGATTAATTCTTCGAATCTTGGTACCTACCCGCTCTAATGCAGGTTAACTAATTCGATAAGCGAATCGAGGCGATAGGTCAGCAGCTCGTGCAGGAAACTTAGTATGCATCCAAAGGTTATGGTTATTGATGATAGTAATACTATCCGCATGACTGCTGAAACCATCTTGAAAAAAGAGGGTTATGAAGTGTATACAGCCACTAATGGCTTTGAAGCGATGTCGGTAATAACCGATACCCGCCCGGACATTATTTTTGTTGATATTATGATGCCACGCTTAGATGGCTATCAGACCTGCAAACTAATTAAAAACAATAGTTACTTTCGTCATACCCCGGTGATTATGTTGTCTAGCAAAGACAGTTTGTTTGATCGTGCGCGCGGTCGAGTAGCAGGTTCTGAGCAGCACATTAACAAACCCTTTACTAAGAGCGAATTGCTAGAAGCGATTAATCGCTACGTGTGATTGCTTGAGAGGCTTGCACCGAGAACACTCCCAACCCATATAAAATGCCACAAAGCCATGTCTAATAAAACCATTTTAGTAATCGATGATTCCAAAACTGACTTCATGTATGTGAAGAATATTCTTGACCATGGGGGCTACACGGTGGCCTATGCCTCTTCTGGTAAAGCGGGTATTGAAGAAGCTAAACGACTGCAACCTGATTGCATTTTGATGGACGTTGTTATGCCTGAAATGAACGGCTTTCAAGCAACGCGCGGTATTTCACAACAAGTTGAAACAGCCGACATTCCAGTGTTGATGCTAAGTTCAAAGTCGCAAAAAACTGATAAAGTTTGGGCTGAACGACAAGGTGCAGCAGACTATCTGGTTAAGCCAGCAAATCCCAAATTGCTGCTGTCCAAGCTTAGAGCGCTGCTTGCATAAACAAGGTAGAGATATTAGCCGCTTACTATTTAGAACTTTTTAATAAGATCAGATGACTGAAAACGAACCGTTCGAATTGCTCGATAAGATACGCAAAGAAGCCCTCGCCTTAGCGGCGCAAGGTCTTACCTATGCCACCCAGTCGGCGGGTGTGAAGAATATTGCCTACGTGGTTAACGGTTTGAACTTTTATTGTGACGCTGAAGACATTAAGGAAGTTTCGACCTGCGATAATTTGATGGTAGTACCGCAAACGAAACGTTGGATGCGTGGCCTAGTGAATTCCAAAGGCGTGCTGTACTCAGTATCTGACCTTTCATTACTGGCCGGGTTTGAACGAGCGGTCCCCAGCAATAAAGGTCATTTGTTATTGCTAAGCGATGAGCAAAGTCAGAGTGCCTTTTTAGTCAATCGCGTAATAGGCTTTCGTTATTTTGAAGGTTATCCTGCGTTGGAAGATCTCGAGGAAAAACAGGATCTGTTAGACGGTTTGAGTTCATTTGTGCACGAAGGCCACAGGGCCGACGAACAAGATTGGTTCCGTTTGGATGTGGCAAGCTTGCTTGCATCCGAGCAATTTAGAGAAGTTCAATAAGCTATATCTGTTGCGATAGATCTTGGCAAAAACACAACACAAACAGCCGATCGAGCAGAGCTGGATAAGGTAATAGGTGGAAAAATGAGTGACCCAAAACAAAACGCCGACGATGGAATATCAACTGAGATTGGGCCGGTTTCGGCTTCAGCTGGGAGTGAGCGCCTATGGCTAACTCTGACATTGGTGGCCTTTATACTGGCGCTTCTCGCTAGTTTAGTTCTGCCTCAGGTGGTATCTGTGCAACAGCAACGCGCAGACCACGCGGAGGAAATTGTTGATAAAGTAAACCTTACTACTAGCTCAGCTGCGCAAGCATTGTCGGCGTCAGGCCAATTCGAACCGTTTGAAAAAAATATGATCGAGCTCGAAGCTGCTGTTGATCAACTAGTGCAATTGAATTCAACCATTGAAAATGTCACCGCAAGTCTGTTTGGTAACGCCGCAGGCAATCAATCAGTAAGTGAATTGTTTTTGAGCTACCAAGGTTCTTTGCAGGCGTTTCAAAGTAATAAGGGTGAAGTAACTCAGATCAAAAATATGTTATCGGTATTAAGCACCAATATCAGTAGCACTGTAAACGACTCGGTAGGATTTGTGGAGGCGGTAGCTAAAGAAGGCCGCAACAAGGGCACTAGCAGCTCTAAAAACAAGTATCTTTTTCTTACCTCTGAGGCTTCAAACCTTAACGGCATCCTAGGCCGTCTCGCAGGTACTATGGGTGATTACTTTGATCCTGACTCGAATCTTTCGCAAATTTCGAATCGTCAAAGCGGTTTTATGGTGCGGCTCCAAGACACGCTTAATCGAATTGTGAGTAATTCGGCGGCGGTAGTGGGCACTGCAGCAGAACCTTTGCAAACGCAATATCTCGATTTGGAGGCGCAAGTTTCTGAAGTGGGTGATAGAGCGAGATTTGTATCCAGTTCGCGAACCACCCTTGCCACGCTTCGGCAGCAAGGCGCAGAGCTTTCTGAAGCGGTACAAAGTGCTGGTAATCAGGGGTCATTGGTAAACAATATGTCGCGATTAGCAACCCTGTTGCCAATCTTGCTGGCGGTTTTCGGTGCTTTCGCTCTATGGCGATATACCAATATTCAGAATCGAGATTTAGTTGAACATGACGCTGATCTGGAAGAAACCCTGGCTGACCAACAAGAATCTATTTTAAAACTGTTGGATGAAATGAGCGCGCTGGCGGATGGAGACCTGACAGTGGAAGCTGAGGTGACCGATCAAATCACGGGTGCGATTGCCGACTCAGTAAACTTTGCGGTAATGGAGATGCGCGAATTGGTATCGCAAATTAACCGCGCATCGATTGAGGTAGCGAATGAATCTGAGTTGGCGGTGAACAACGCACAATCGGTATCCAAGTCCAATATGACCCAGGCCGCTCAAATATCCTCAGCTGCAACTTTAATGCAGAGCGTTTCAAGCAGCATGAGAGAAATGTCAGAACAAGCAAGTAGCTCAGCCACTATGGCGGCTGAGTCGATTCAGGCTGCATCAAGGGGCACACAGGCAGTGCGCGACACGATCACTGGCATGGACGACATGCGCGAACAAATACAAGAAACGTCTAAGCGAATTAAGCGCTTGGGCGAAAGTTCGCAACGCATCGGAGACATCGTAGCGTTGATTGATGATATCGCGGAGCAAACCAATATTCTTTCTTTGAATGCCGCCATTCAAGCATCCATGGCGGGTGAAGCGGGCAGAGGCTTTGCGGTGGTATCGGATGAAGTTCAAAGTCTTGCAGAGCGCTCAACCGAGGCTACTAAAAAAATTGCTGAGCTGGTAACTACTATTCAAAACGATACCAACGACGCGGTACTCTCAATGGAAAAGGCCACACAGCAAGTGGTGGCGGGCACCAAGATCGCGGATTCCGCAGGCACAGCGTTGTCAGAAATTGAAAATGTATCGCAGCGTTTATCAGGTTTGATTGACGGGATTTCTAAGGAATCTAATCAGCAAGCCGAAGTAGTGTACAAGGTATCTGAAGAGGTAACGCAAGTGAGTGATTCTTCTACCGATACGTCACGCAAGGCGCAAGATTCAGCCAACTCAATCGCTAAGCTGTTAGAGCTAGCGAAAGATTTGGAAACGTCGGTATCCCGATTTAAATTGCCTTCTAATTAAGCCTGCAATACTTGGCCAGCTGATTTTTGATTAGAAGCTTCAGATACTGAACTAGCACTGAGACTCAATATGTCAATCTATTCAAACATAGATCTAGAGACCTTTAAGTGGGTTAAGAGTGAAGTAGAGATAACGCTTGAAAGCGCCTCTCCAGAGTTACAGCGGTTTGTAGACTCTGATGATAAAGAAATACTTCTAGGCCTAACCAATCTCCTGCATCAGATTTTAGGATCGTTGCAAATGCTTGAAATCCGCTCGCTTTCGGCTTTGGTGCTCGAAACTGAGATGTTGGTCGAGGACTTTTCTAACGCAGACTCACGCGTTGGAAAATCGTCTTTTGTAGTTCTAGTTGAACGAGCTGTCACGGCCTTGAAAACGAGTTTTGAACGCATTGAGCAAGGCTTAGCCGAAAACCCTACTTATGTGGTAGAGCTGATCAATCAAATTCGCGCTATTCGCGGTTTGGAAGAAATCGAAATTTCGTCTCTATTTTCGCCATCAATTGAAGTTTTTCCTGAAGTAGATTCGCAGAAGGCTCTCAAGGATCAAGTTTATGCGAGTCGCGCCCGTGCCTTGCGTTCACACTATCAATCTTTTCTATTGCAGTGGTTACGTGATGGAGATGATTCTGCAGTCGATAAAATAGGCGTAGTTGTCGAAAAGCTTTTACAAATGAGCACCTTTGGCTCAGTGGCTCGTTTATGGTGGGTCGCTTCGGCTTACGTTGATTACGTTAAGCACAATGATCTTGGCAATAAGTCGGTACACAGTCGAATTTTTAGGCAAATTGACGATCATTTTCGCAATTTGGAAATACAAGGTGAGTCAGCCTTGGTGCGTGACCCTGGCGAAGAGTTAATTAAGATCATGTTGTTTTACACTGGTGTGGGAGAAAACCGCACCAAGCGCATGGACGAAATTGCCGATGCGTTCAAGTTAGATGAGTATTTCCCAGCGCTTAAAATTGCCACTGACACCGCTGACTTCGTGGCCATACAGACCAGCCTAGAAGCGTTGAAGTCTAGTGAAGGATTGCCGCTGCCGCTGATTCGTCAACTGATCACTAAATATTTTGAAACCGAGCAAACCGATAGCACGCAACTGCTAGAAATACTTGAGCAATTAGGCGCGCTCAACGACCAAGTGGCAGAAGCCAAAGTTGGGGTTGTTGGTAAAGTCTTAGAGGAAGCGCTGAATTCTTTCCGTGGTATTCGCAAAGGTTTGGTTGAGCGAGACGAAGATACAGCTTTTCATCTTGCTTCTGCGTTTATGTTTGTAGAAAACAGTATCAATGAACCCAGCCAAGCAGACCAAAATTGGTTGCAAAATGGCCAATTAAAGCTACAAGCGCTTGGGGCGTTGAATAACCAGCAAGAGCTTACTCCAGAAATGGATGGTACCCACCTAACTGGCAACGAACGTCAGGCACTACTCGATGTGGTGGGTTCAGAAGTTGAAGAGAACCTCAAAGACATCGAAGCAAACCTTGAGAAATTTTCGATCAACCCTGAAGACAAACAACTGCTAAGTGGGATAGACGGCAAAATTCGCCAAGTCCGTGGTGCACTGCAAGTAATGGGTGAACAAAAAGTTGGATTGCTACTAAAAATGGCTGAAGAGCAATTTGTGGCAGTCGAGAGTGGTGAATCAACCGCTTCTGGGTCTTTGATTGAGGCTCTGGCCACGTCCATTGGCACAATGGACGAGTATGTTAAAGGTCTGCAGGCTGGTCGTGAAAACATGGATTACTTGCTTGATCGCAGCATCACAGATTTGGAATTAGCAATTGGCAAGCGTGTGTCGCGTGATGATGTGGAGGACTTGCTCGACAATGCCTCTAACTCATTATTTTCTTGGCTTGGCAGTCAATCAGACTTCGATCTGTTTACCAACCTTAAATCAAGTTTGCGCGATCTGACTGTACTGTCTAAAAAAACTAAATTGCTTGATGTGGAGCACCTTGTCAAAGAGCAAGACCGGTTGGTAGATGTGATCTCGCAAGAGCCGGCGTTTTTAACAGACAATATTACGACTAATTTGCAAAATAATATGGCCAGTATTGCCGAGCAAATTATTACTCTTTATGGCACCCAAGAAACGCCTGAAGAACTCGATGCTGAAGCTGCTTTAGTCTACCGAAAATCAGCCATCGAGGGTGATCAAGAAGACGCTACTCGTTTTCATGATGACATGCAGCTTGAAGAACTCGACGACGATATAGCTGAAGCGGTTCAAGGCGAAGAAGCCAGCTTGAGCTCGACTGAAATTGGCAAACAGAATGCCGTCGAAGAAGAAAATGTCGACGATGCAATTTTTGAAGTGTTTGTCGAAGAAAGTATTGAAGTATTGCAAAGCGCAAATCAATCGTTCGCCGCCTGCGAGAAAGACCTTAACGATAGGTCTGCAATCCGTGATTTACGCAGGTCATTCCATACCCTTAAGGGCAGTGCGCGAATGATCGGTTTGAACGAAATAGGCGAAGTAGCTTGGTTTAGCGAATCTTTGTTTAACTATGTGCTGGACACAGAAAAGCCTCTAACACCTTCGATCTTGGCATTTTCTCGTGAAGCGCTCGATGAGTTTGCAAAACATATTGAAGAGCGTTACCAAAATCAGTATTCTGTTGATACAGCAGAATGGGGAGCAAAAACTGAAAGAGTTTCATTGCACGAACAAGAGGTGGGTGAGGAACCTAGTCTAGCCGAAGCAAAGCCGCCAGAGCCCGACCTAGAAAAGCAAGTTTCGGATCAAGTGCCAGACGATCAAGGTGGTTTGGTTTCCAGTGACATAGAGGAAGAGTCTTCTGAGCCAGTCCCAGAAGTCAAGGTGACTGAACAGACTGAGCCTTCAGAGGAATCGCAAGAGTTGCAAAGTGATCAAGCTGAGTCAGTATCATCTGAATCTGATGATGCGATTGTTGACGCTATAGAAATCAGCGATGAAGAATTAGATGTTAGTGGTTCATTGTTTGAAGATGATGTAACTGAAGATATAAATGATCTGGACAGTGTTTCATTTTCAGTCATTGGCGACCCTGAAATGCGTGAAGTGTTTGTTCAAGAAGCGAGTGCCAATTTGGCGCGTATTCGAGAGCAACTAGATGCAGATCAAAGTGATGTTGTCGAAAATGATATCACTTCAATTTCGGTACACACCTTGCTCGGAAATGCGCGCACCTTAGGCTTGAACGATGTCGCTGAAGCCTATGATCTAGCTGAACACTTATTATTATTAAAGCAAGAACATGGTGATCAAATAAGTCAGGCTGAAAGTGACTCTCTTAGAGCGCTGATGGATGCAACGGATGAGTTTGTTAGCAACCCAAGGGACCAAGAACCCTATTTTGTACGTGATAAGAACCAGTGGCAGAGCATAGTTAACGACTTACAATCTGCTTTAGAGCTCCAGGCTGCGGAGCACTCGGTGTCAGTTGATACTGCCGGCGATGATGTTGTTGAAGATGACTTAATTGAGTTGGAATTCGATGCGGAGATTATTGAAATATCCTCTGACGATGACAACCTAGATTTAGATGTCGAGGTTAATGACAGTGATATTCATGAATTTTCATTAGATCTCGACGATCTTGGAATTATTGAATTAGATGAATCGCTTCTAGAAGACGGTCTATCTCTCGACCAGATCCAGATAGACGACCAAACTGATGCAAAAAGCCAGTCTGACTTTAGCGATCTTGATGCGCTGACTGAAATCGATATATCTGAACAAGCAGATGAGTTAGATACGCACAATGAACTGCTAGCTGACCCAGCGTCACTGGTAGGAAAAGAGGCGGTAGTGGGCCCCGAAGGGTTTTCTGAACCTAAGTCTGAATCAGAGGCCTCAGAGAGAGTTGCTGCAGTATTCGATGAGCTCGAAGATATCGGTGATTTACTCGGTGAGTCTGCTAGTGGAGGTGCCAGTGTTGAACTTACTAGTGATTCAGCGGATGATTTGAGTAGTCTGGAACAATCTCTCAGTGCGTTTAATAGCAGTTCAAATATTGAGCTAGCTGACGACCTTGCACAAGACAAAGGTTCAAAGCCACTCGGATTGGACGCAATTGATCTCGATTGTTTATTAGAGCAAACACCCTCAATTGATGGGCAAGAGAGCTTACTGCCAGACGATTTAACAAATCTAACGCAAGAAGATATTCTTGAACACGATGTGGAGGTTGAATTCGCAGACAGTGATGCCCCTCCAGCTTTTACTGTCGAACAGGAAGAGTTGATCAGCGAAGGACTTGAACCCGAGTCTGAAATAGAACCCGAGTCTGAGATAAAACTAGAGCCTGAGATAGAACCCGAGTCTGAGATAAAACTAGAGCCTGAGATAGAACTAGAGCCTGAGATAGAACTAGAGCCTGAGATAGAGATAGAGCTAGAGCCTGAAGCCGAACCAGAAACTGAGACTACGCAAGATTACCAAAATGAAGATATAACGCAGCAGTTGCGTGGCGTTTTTATTGAAGAGATGCGCGGTATCCATCATGAGTTGGATGACGCAGTAGCCAAGCTCTCAAATCTAGGTGAAATGGCACCAGCGATGGCCAATGTGATGCGCCACTTGCATACTATAAAGGGCAGCTCCTTAATGGCAGAGGCTGTATCGCTCGGAAACTTAACTCACCATACTGAAACATTCTTAGAGCAAAATTACATTCGAGACGAAGGCGGCCTCCGTGAGGTTCGTAAAACTCTAGAGCAATACGTTGACGTGGTTGAATCCGCCACCAACGCTTTTGAAAAGAGCGAAGAGTTTACAGCCCCGGGCGATCTCCTAGAGCGCTTGGGAGTGGCTGCCGATGCAGCGGTGTTAGAGCAATCATTGGCTGAGGACAAGCTTGTGTCTGTTGAAGTAGCTGCTGCCTCTCCAGCACCTGAAGAATTAGCAGATGTAACGAGCAGTGTTGAAATAAGTGAATCGTTGAGTGACATTGTTTCACAGATGGGGCAAATTAATACTGGCTGGAAATCAGCACGCGGTTGGGCCGAGGTGCAGCCACAAATGGCGGAGCAATATGCGGCTCTTCAAGATTTGATTTCTAATGCGAGTCAGCTGGAATCAATATCACCCCTGCTAAACCGTGCACAGGCCTATATCGATACGCTGGCACTTCAAAAAGTGTCAGAATTCCGCAAATCTAAGGCCTTACTCGATGAAACTTTTGATGTGGTGATTGCCGCCAGCAATAGCTTGGCCTCCGGTGGTATCGCAGAGCCTTTTGATAGCTTGATGGATCAGTTACAGGTTCATGATGAGTCATCAGCTCGGCCGAAAAGCTCAGATCCTTTGGCGTCTGCAAAAACAGTCGTGGCCAGCATTTTTGTGCCTGGTTCTACTCAGCTAAGTGCCTCTGAGCAGCAAGATAAAGATCGTCAAGATCAAGCGATCCGAGACAGAGCTGCAGCGCTGCGAATTAAAACAGAAACTCTCGACAGCCTGACGAACTACGTGGGCGATGCGAGCATGAATCGTTCGCAGATGCGCGAAGATGTGGTTTCAATTAAGTCAGTGGTAGACGAGTTGTACAGCAACGTGCAACGATTTGGCACACAATTGCGAGAGCTTGAGATGGAGGCTGACAGTAAAATTACGTCCCGCTCAAACGAACCCGTAACGCCTGAACGAAGCGAGGAATTTGATCCGCTCGAGCTTGATAGATATACCAAGTTGCAGCAATTGTCGCGGGGCCTTGCAGAGAACTTAGATGAACTCGGCGGCATTCAAAATTCGTTAAGTAGCTTTGTTTACAAGGCAGAAAACTCCTTGCAGAAACAGGATCGTCTTAACCGCGAATTACAAGACGAAATCATGCAGGTTCGACTAGTGTCTTTCGGTGGTATTGGGCCGCAGCTTCGTCAGGTTGTTCGGCGCACTGCACGAGAGTTAAACAAAGATGTTGAGTTAGAGTTGATTGGTGCTGAAGTCCGACTTGATAAGTCCATTCTTGATGGCGTCGTGCCTGCTCTGGAGCATATGTTACGCAACGCGGTTGACCACGGTATAGAGAAGTCTGCGGCGCGCCGCAAAGTTAAAAAGCCCAAGGCTGGCAAGATAACGATTGAGTGCCGACAAGTGGCGCGTGAAATCATGATTTCTGTGCGCGACGATGGCGCTGGTCTCGATTTGAAAAAAATTCGTGAAAAAGCAATCGAAGACAAGCTGTTGACCGAGGACCAACCACTCAATCCTGAAGATATGCTTATGTATATTTCTCAGAGCGGATTTAGCACTGCGGCCAAGTTGACGCAAATTTCTGGACGTGGTGTTGGCATGGACGTGGTTCAATCTACGTTGCGCCGAATGAGTGGCTCAATAGCTTATGATTTAGAAAACGATCAAGCCGGATCAAATTTTCTGATTCGCTTGCCGATTTCACTGGCAGTATCCAGTGCGATGTTTGTCGTTTCAGGTGGCGAACAATTTGCCATTGCCACGCGTACCATTGAGCGCATTATCAACCTTGGAGTTGATGAGCTGATTGGTCATCTCAAGGCGGAAAAGCCACGCATTGAATTGGGCGGCATTAATTATTCGCTGATCGACCTCTCCGACTACCTTGGCTATGACTCGCAGCTGCCATTTTTGACTGGCAAGCTGTCGGTGATTTTAGTTAACGCGGGTGTGCAAAACATTGCCGTAATTGTTGAGAAATTGCTCGATACGCAAGAGATTGTGGTTAAGAACCTAGGTGGGCACCTAGGCCGAATTCCTATCTATGCTGGCGCCACTATTCGTGGTGACGGTAAAGTAGTGCTGTTGCTCGACTTGGTGGGTATTTCATACTACGAATCCTTTGTCGCTATTCCGGAACAGAACGTTGGCATATCACATGCTGTTCCAACGGTGATGGTGGTTGATGACTCGCTGACTGTGCGTAAATCAGCCGAGCGAGACATCACAGGTTTAGGAATTAATTCGGCGTTGGCAAAAGATGGTTTGGATGCACAAGTTCAATTGCGCCAAGAAGCACCAGATATGATTTTATTAGACATCGAAATGCCGCGAATGGATGGTTTTGAATTGCTCGATTGGGTTAAAAAGCAAGATGATCTGAAAGACATACCTGTTGTAATGATTTCTTCTCGAGCCACTGAAAAATACATCGACAAAGCCACTCTACTTGGTTGTAGTGCCTTTTTGGGTAAGCCATATCTACTCGAAAATTTAGTGCAAGTATTCAACCAATTCTTAACTCTCGATACGCCCATTGTTCTGGACGCAGAGTGAATCGACAAAATCAGTGATCAAGCAATCCCAACTTAAGAAGAACATATGAGCGAGCAAACCATAGATTGTTTTATTCTGCCTTCGGAGCCACTGCCGTTGTTGCTCCCGAAAGAGTGCGTTGCAAGTGTTGTCGCCAAGCCGGTGATAAACGCAATGGCAAAGGCGCCTGCTAGCTGGATGCGCGGGCACGTAAATTGGGAAAATCAGCGCCTGCCAGTACTTTCATACGCGGCCCTGCACAATCCTGAGTCGAATGAATCGAAAAAACGCAAATCGCATTTGGTTGTTCTTAATCCGATTCCGAACGCTGCCCGAAAAACATACTCAGGCCTTATCTGCTATGGCGATATACAAGAAGTCACATTATCGCCTGATCTTGAATTTGTCGATCTTCCTGAATCAGCCGACAGGCGTTATGTTGATGCCGCTATTAAGGTAGGTGAGCAAGACTTTATTGTTCCTAAATTAGCTGCACTAGGTGTGGCCTTTTCCTACTTCTAGCGCCCTTGTTAGCCGCAGCCGGAGGGCTTGGAGTACACATGGAATGTGTCACCTTTAGCGCATAAACCTGAATAAAAGGCTGCTAAACCCATTCTTAAACCACTATAATTAGCGGCCTGCGCCGATTGTAGTGCGCATCTAAATAATATTAGAAAAAATCTTGGAGAGAAGGTAATGTCGTTTAATGATCGTGATGGTTTCATCTGGATGGATGGAGAATTTGTTGACTGGCGTGAGGCGAAGATCCATGTGTTAACTCATACATTGCACTATGGCGTGGGAGTGTTTGAGGGTGTGCGTGCCTATGCTACTGATCAAGGCCCCGCTATCTTTCGCTTGCATCGACACACTGAGCGAATACTCCAGTCTGCCAAGATCATGGGTATGAAAATCCCTTTTACGGCTGAGCAAATTAGTCAGGCGCAAGTTGATGTCGTGGCTAAGAATGAGTTGGCTTCTGCGTATATCCGACCAATGGCCTTCTACGGTTCAGAAGCGATGGGCCTGCACGCTAAGGGGCTTAAGGTTCACTTGAGTGTGGCCGCATGGGAATGGGGCACTTATCTTGGTGAGGACGCGTTGGAAAACGGCATTCGTGTAAAGACTTCATCGTTTAGCCGCCACCACGTTAACAGCGCCATGGCTAAAGCCAAGACTAACGGCAATTACACCAACTCTATTATGGCTTTGCAAGAAGCCGAAAATGCTGGTTATGACGAAGCTCTGATGCTTGATACGAATGGCTATGTGGCTGAAGGAACCGGCGAAAATATATTCATAGTGCGCCGTGGCAAAGTTTATACACCGTCATTAACATCAGCGCTCGAAGGCATAACCCGAGACACCATTGCTGAAATTTTAGCCAATGATATGGGAATGCAATTGGTTGAAAAACAAATCACGCGCGACGAAGTTTATACTGCCGATGAAGCTTTTTTTACCGGTACGGCAGCTGAGGTTACACCAATCAAATCGCTGGACGATCGTGAAATCGGCGATGGCACATCCGGCCCCATTACACGTGAGATACAGCAACGATACTTTGATCTAGTGAATGGAAGAAACCCAGATCGGCTCGACTGGTTAACTTTCGTATAATCAAACGGATCAATCAGAAAACGTTCTGTTTATGTCGGGCGAAACTAAAAAATACCTAATCGTTGGCCCATCTTGGGTTGGCGATATGGTGATGGCGCAGAGCCTGTTCATTGATCTAAAAGAGCGCCAACCAGGCTGTCAGATTGATGTGCTGGCGCCCGCATGGACAGCCGCATTACTCGATCATATGCCCCAGGTTGCAAATTTAATTCAGGCTAACTTCAATCATGGCCAACTGAGCTTAGGTGAGCGCATAAATTTAGGCAGATCACTGCGCGTTAATAATTATAGCCACGCGATTGTGCTGCCTAACTCGATTAAATCTTCGTTAGTGCCGTGGATTGCAAAAATACCAACGCGCAGCGGTTTTGTGGGTGAACAACGTTGGGGTCTACTGAACGATATACGCAAGCTTGATAAGGAGCGCTTGCCAATGACGGTGCAGCGCTTTTTGGCACTAGCTGAACCCAAAGATTCACCACCGCGTGCAGTAAATCTGATTCCAACTCCATTGCTTAAAGTGCAAGACACTGATGTATTGCCACTGCTTGAACGCAATCAACTGTCTAGCCAAGGTGAGGTTTTAGTGCTTTGTCCAGGCGCTGAGTTTGGCGCGTCAAAACAATGGCCCGCCAGGCACTATGCGCAGGTCGCCAATCATTATTTGGCTCTAGGATGGCAGGTTTGGTTAATGGGGTCGCAAAGCGACGTCGAAGGCTGTCAGAAAATTAATCAACTATGTGATTCGGCGTGTGTGGAGTTAGCTGGCCAAACTACTCTGCCAGAAGCGGTTGATTTGCTTTCGTGCGCCAATTTAGTAGTGAGTAATGACTCTGGCTTGATGCACATAGCCGCCGCCCTACAAATCCCTTTGGTCGCGGTATACGGTTCTACTGACCCTGGGCATACACCACCGCTAAGTGATAACCACGCTATTGCTCGATTGGGCTTGGAATGTAGTCCATGCTTTAAACGCGAATGCCCACTTCAGCATCTTGATTGTCTGAACAAGCTTATGCCGGCGAAAATTATCGCTTTGAGCGAATCACTCTAATGCGCGTTCTGGTTGTTAAACTCACTTCCATGGGAGATGTGCTGCATTTGATGCCGGCATTGTCTGACCTAAGAGCAGCGCACCCGCTGGCCACGGTTGACTGGATGGTTGAAGACAGCTTTGCCGAACTGCCGCATTGGCATCCTTCAGTAGACAAAGTGATCAAGGTCTCAACCCGGCATTGGCGTAAGTTTGATCGACGAAATGTGGGTGAGTTTTTTGCCTTTCTAACTGACTTAAGGCGGCAACGATACGATTACATTATCGACGCGCAAGGGTTGATGAAAAGCGCAGTGTTCGCGCGCTTTGCAAAACTCAACAAAGGGGGCACTCGTGTTGGTTTTAGTGGTGACTCGATAAAAGAAGCACCAGCGGCGTATTTGTACCAAAAAAAGATATCCGCGTTGCGTAGTCTGCATGCGATTGATCGTCTCCGAATCCTTTTTTCTGCTGGCTTTGACTACACCGCTAATTCTCAGAAAGTTGACTATGGATTACAAATCAATGCAGTGGGTGGGAAAAACAGACGCACTATTTTTCTGTTACATGGCACCACTTGGGCAAGCAAACATCTGCCTGACCAAATATGGCGTGACCTCACTCAGCTAATCACTAAAGACGGCTATCACGTGAAGCTTTGCTGGGGCAACCAGCAAGAGAGGCAGCGCGCCCAATGGATTGCGCAGGCGTCGAATCAAGTAACTATTTTGCCCAAATTAAGTTTGTCTGAATTGGCAGTCGAGTTAGCTACAGCAAAAGGTTCAATAGCAGTGGATACTGGTCTGGGCCACATGGCTGCGGCACTCAGCGTACCAACCGTGTCAATCTATGGCTCAACCAATGCCAAACTTACTGGCACAGTCGGCTTAAACCAAATACAGTTACAGTCGGACTATCATTGTTCTCCTTGTTTGCTAAAAAAATGCGACAAGTTGAATGACAAGATTGACCAGCCTCCTTGTTATGCGGCAATATCGCCTGACACGATTTGGAAAAAACTCTGCGACCAATTTGTCGAGTCGACAGACAAATTAGGCGTATAATTCTCAACAACCCAAGATCTTTTAATTCTGCTCATGCATTTCGCGTTCTGTCTCTATAAGCACTTCCCGTACAGCGGCTTATCATTAGATATGCTGCGGATAGCTAATGAATGCATACAACGTGGGCACAAAGCCACTGTATTCACTGGGAGCTGGGAAGGCGACGTTCCCGACGGCTTAGAAATTGTACTTATTAAGCATTTCGGCTTTACCAACCACACTCGCGCACATTCGTTTCATCGAAAACTGCGAAATCATCTTGCCGATTCAGAATTTGATGTGGTAGTGGGCTTCAATAAGATTCCTGGAATGGATATCTATTATTGTGGTGATTATTGTTATGTTGGTCGATCGTTCCTGCGTTATTCGATTTTCTATCGTTTCACACCGCGCTTCTTATACCTCTCTAGATTTGAGCGGGGCGTGTTTGATGCTCGGTCCAAGACCAATATTTTGTCGCTTTCTGATCGTGAAAAATCGATTTATCAGCAATATTATTTGACCCAAGATTCACGATTTTTATGTTTACCGCCGACCTTAGAAAAAGCGCGTTGGGCAAATCTTGAGAATCTGCCTGAGCGAGATACATTACGTGACTCGCTGGGTATTAAATCAGATGAAAATTTGGTGCTTCTGATCGGCTCGGGCTTCGCTACTAAGGGCTTAGACCGAGCTATTGTGGCCATGGCTGCACTTCCTGCTGAGTTGCTCGAGAACACTAAGTTGTTTGTTGTTGGGCAAGACAAGATTGAGCCTTATCAACGTTTGGCCAAACGTTTAGGCGTTGTCGATAGCGTTCGATTTTTGGGTGGTCGTAAAGATGTTCCTGCTCTAATGAAGGCCGGCGACATGTTGTTGCACCCAGCTTACGCCGAAACCACTGGTGGCGTGCTGCTCGAAGCGATCGTTTCGGGTTTGCCGGTATTGGCTACACCGGTCTGTGGATACGCCCCGCATATTAAGTTGGCGGATGCCGGTTATGTGTTGCGCAAGCGTTTTTCACAAGAGGAGCTAAACGCCAAATTGCATGAGATGCTGTTGTCAGAAGAAAAACATGTATGGGGTGAAAACGGTCTGCAATATGGGCAGAACCCAAGTCTCTATGTGATGCCGCAACGTGCAGTGGATTTCATTGAGCAAACCTGTCGCCAACGTAATTTGTACCTATCCGCAGATCAGAGGCAGGAACGTGACGAGTCGCTGTACATTAATAATGAGCTTCGTCAGGCCCTCAAAGGCGAGGATTCCTTTGAGCACATGATGAATATTGAAGGAAAGGTTTATCGCGAGGCCTTAGGCCGTCGGACCTTGCGTTTTACACGGGGCCAAAAAGACTATTTTCTTAAGGTACACACAGGGGTGGGTTGGGGAGAGATTATTAAAAACATCACCTATCTACGCGCGCCAGTGGTCGGAGCGTTAAACGAGTGGCATGGTGTGCATCGCCTGGCGGATTTAGAAATCGACACCATGACCGTTGCAGCTTATGGCATTCAGGGCAGCAATCCAGCGACCAAGCATTCGTTTATTGTCACCGAGGCCCTTCCCACCGAAACAAATTTGGAGGATTTCTGCGGTGATTGGCAAGACAACCCTCCGCGCACCTTAAAAGAAGTTCGGCTCAAGCGATGGATTATGAATAAGGTGGTTGAAGCCGCTCGGGTTATCCATGAAAACGGCGCTAATCATCGAGATTTCTATCTATGCCACTTTCTGCTTCACGCGCTTTATGAAGAGGACGGGAAAATTTCGCCCGAAAGTAAATTGTTCCTCATTGATCTGCATCGAATTCAGTTACGGCGCAAAACACCAGAGCGTTGGGCAGTCAAAGACATTGCTGGCTTGTACTATTCCAGTAAGGACATTGGTCTAACTAAACGTGATTTGCTGCGTTTTATGAAAATGTATCGTGACAAGCCATTGCGTGAAATTCTTGCAACCGAAATGGGCTTTTGGCGCAAAGTTGAGAGCCGCGGTAATAAGCTCTACGAATCTGAAAAGCGCAAAGCAGCCGCTGTGCAAAAACTGCACAAAATCGACACACAAGAAAAATTGCCCGAAACCCTGCCTGATGAACCGCTAGAGCGGACCATTGGGAAATAGGTGTTTTTATCCGCGTTCTGCTGACCAGCAATAAGGTCAATCAATTAGTATGAATGAGCATTGGTCGAATCAGGCGATAGTGCATCGCTTCGGTTGGTTCGTTCGAGCCTGGCAAAGCGAAACGTCTACTAGTGAATTACAAACACATGGTTCTAAATTAGATCAGGCTTTAGCAAACACGGCTAACGCCTTTAAGCATGACCGAACAACAACGGTTATGCGAATTAACCTCGCCACAAAGGATATTGTTCTAAAGCGCTACAACGCCCGAACGCTTGGTCATGCCTTCAGTAGAATGCTGCGCAAAACGCGCGCGCGCCGCTGCTGGAATATGAGCTATGCCTTTGATGATGCCGGCCTTAATGTAGCAACCCCCGTGTTAATGATGGAGAAACGATTTGGCCCGCTGCGGTTCAATGCTTATTTTGCCAGCGAGCTTTTAGCTGGTGAAGAGTTGTTGAGCGCGCTGCCTAGAATGGCCGATGTTGAGAAAAAGTTAGTGGTTGAAGCGGTGTATGGCGCATTTGCTAAAATGCAAAAAGCAAAAATCACCCATGGAGACCTCAAAGCTAGTAACCTTATTTGGGGTCAGGGCAAGCTCTATTTTATTGATTTAGACGCCGCACAAAAGCACCGTAGCCTAGTGACTTGGAACGTTGGCCATAAGAAGGATCGCCGCCGTTTCCGCAAGAACTGGCAGGGTAACCCCGACCTAATGGCGCTTTTTTCTAATCTTGCTTAGTGCGCAATAAAACTCTTCGCTAGACGCTGGCTTCGCTGCAGATTTTTACTGTAATTCAGGGTTGCTTGTGCAAAAACTCGACTAGAGCTTCGCTTTGAGACATAGCATCCTTATAGCCGAGTGTAATCAATTCTTGGCAAAACGAGCTGGTAAACATTAGATAGCTGATAAATCGCCGACTATTGCCTCTAGCCATGCCCAAAAATTTTAAAGCCACACGAAAACTTCTTGGAAGATCTTGGTAGTGGCGCATCGCAATATTGGCGATGTCTTTAGATGGGCTAATAATCATATGCTCTACGATCTTAAGGTTGTCCCTACTATTATACTTAGCGTCGCGATTTTCTTCGTTAGCGGCGCGCAGAGTTCGGTTTACACGCACCATACGTTCTATATCTGAATACAGGCTGTTGAGGAATAACGTATCCAACACATAACCTGAAATCTGTCCTAAGGTTGGTCTACGCTTAGGTGGGTCTTGCAGGCCGAGCTCAGACTCCATGCGTAATCCAATAATTAATATTTTCTGCGCACCTAAATGTAATGCTGGGCTGATTGGTGAAATCTGCCGCATCGAGCCATCACCAAAATGCTCTTCACCTAATTTAACTGACGGAAAAAGCACTGGAATAGCCGAGCTGGCCATCAAGTGATCGAGGTTCATTTTTTCACGCTGACCCTCACGATGTGTGCGCAGCCAGCCCTTTATCCCAGCTTGCCCATCAAAAAAAGTAGTGGATTCGCCAGAGGTATAGCTGCAAGCGGTTAAGCAATATGCATGCAGATCGCCATCTTCTATGGCCTTGTCGATGCTTTTGAAGTTGATGTACTTTGCAAGCAAGGCGCGCAAAGGGTCATTGTCAAGAAGAGAGGTCGGGCCATTATACCAAGTTCCTGGGCCAAGATGGGTCCAAGCCCAATGTAGGATGCGTTTGAACAAACTTCTTGCGTCCACATGGAACACTTGATGCAATTCAAAATTTGCCCAGACCTTGTTTATATTCCTTACCCCAGCATGAAAATTGCTCGCATTAGAGGCCAGCGCAACTGTGTTGATCGATCCGGCGGAAGTGCCGCAAATAATCGGGAACGGATTGACGGAATTTTCTGGAATCAGCTCAGCCAGCGCTTTTAAAACGCCTACTTGATAAGCGGCACGCGCTCCGCCTCCGCCCAGCAATAGTGCTGAGCGGCGATTGGGGTTTGAGCTGTCATTTGCCAAGTCTTGTGGCGCTGATGTTAGCCAACAGCGGGGATTTCTTGACCGCGTCGACCCCTAAGAGGGATGCGTGGAGCTTTGCGAGGTTGTTGTGTGAGCTTTTCTAGTGCAGCCAATTTAGCTGCTTCACGCTCTTCAGGGCTTTGTGTGGTTGTTGTCTCGGCGGTATCTTGTTCTGGCTTAGGTCTGCGATTAGGGTTGCCTTTTTCGCGCCGTGGGCGATCGCCTTGTTCCTGTGGAGCTTCGGCTTCGGCACGCGCTGGCCTAGCAGGTCGTGCACTGCGCGAATCCTTCTTGCCATCTCGTATGGGCCTTCCGCGACTGTCTTTCTTGCGATTTGAGCGAAGTTTGGATAAATCAGGTTTCTCCGCGTTTTCAAACAACAGGCCGCTGATGTCTCGCTCCACTGGAATTGAGTGTTCAATATAAGCTTCGATATCAACAATATTCATCGCGTAGGTCTCGCAAATCAAGCTGATAGCGGTGCCGCTAGCGCCAGCGCGGGCGGTACGCCCTATGCGATGAACATAATCTTCGGCATCGGTCGGCAGATCAAAATTAACCACATAACTCACATTCGGGATATGCAAGCCGCGCGCCGCGACATCGGTCGCTATTAGCACATTAATCTCGCCTTCTTTAAACATGCCTAGTAGTTTTTCGCGTTTCTTTTGCGGTACGTCGCCCGACAGCATGGCACCTTTAAAGTCATTAATAGATAACCACGCATCGATTTTTTCGGCCATATGTTTGGTGTTAATAAACACCAGCACTTTTTGCTCTTCGGCGCGTTTCAGTAAACCCATTAACAGAGGAATTTTCTCTTCGTTTGAAGGCATATAGGCAATTTCTTCGATTCGATCGCCAGTGATATCCGCTTCAATCCTAACCTCTTGGGGTTCGCTCATATGTTCATACGCTAACTCAGCCACTCGTTGCGAGAGAGTCGCGGAAAACAGCATATTAAGGCGTGCTTCAGGATCGGGCATGGCGCGGAACAAGTAACGAATGTCGGCGATGAAACCCAAATCAAACATACGGTCAGCTTCATCAAGAATAATGACTTCTAGCGCGTCTAAGGCAAATACACCTTGCTTGAAGTAATCAATAACTCGGCCAGGTGTGCCAACTAAAATGTCGAGGCCACCTTCAATGTTTTTGCGTTGTTTCTCGTAATCTGTGCCGCCGTAGGCTATACCCATCTTTAGATCAGTGGCGCTGATTAGGGGCTTGCCGTCTTCTAGAATTTGAATAGCCAATTCGCGCGTAGGTGCAATAACCAGCGCGCGGATAGGGTTCTTCTTTTTCGATTCTTTGCGCTCGCTATTGAGCAGTCGATGGAAGCAAGCAATCAAAAAAGCGGCTGTTTTGCCCGTGCCAGTTTGCGCTTGACCGCTTACGTCGTGACCCTCAAGAGCAATAGGTAAAGCCATTGCTTGAATCGGTGTACAGAACTCAAAGCCTGTTGAGTCGATGCCTTTCTGTACATCTGGGTGTATGTCTAACTCGCTAAAACGAGTATCGCTTAGGTGTGTATCGGTCATTTTTCTATGGGGTCCACTGAGAATTTGCCGTTTTATTTGATGAGCTGATTTAGCCGCAACTTCACACAAACGCCTAGTGTATTGGGCTTGAGCCGAACACAACGTTAGCGTTGGATGGTGAAATCTTTTTCCGAGGCAAATTGAGAGATTTTTATACTTGCAATATGCAAAATTATCCGCACACTATACCCTAAATTAAAACCCAATAGGCGATTTAGTTATGTCCCAAAACACCGTAGAAATTACCGATTCGAGCTTCGACGCCGATGTATTGCAAGCAGACAAACCAGTATTAGTAGATTACTGGGCCGAGTGGTGTGGTCCTTGTAAAATGTTAGCGCCAATACTTGAGGAAGTTGCTGCTGAGTACGGTGATAAGTTGACCGTGGCTAAAATAAATATCGACAGCAATCCCAATACGCCACCTAAATTTGGTATTCGAGGTATTCCAACCTTAATGCTGTTTAAAGAAGGCGATGTTGCTGCAACCAAAGTAGGTGCGATGTCAAAATCTCAGCTGACTGCTTTTTTAGACGAAAACATTTAGCCGATTTGCCCCCTGCCGTGCATCTAGCGCGGGGAAAATTAGAGTCGCCCACAGGAATTGGCGCGCTAGACAATGATGCCTGCCGCATGGTAGAGTTAAAACAGATTCGCAGTCGACGAATCTGTTTCCTAGAAACACAACTCCTAGAAACACAACTCCTAGAAAAGTAATTCCAGAATAACAACCTGAGTAATGACTGAGCAGTTGCTCACGCATTCGCCGCTATTTAATTTTCCTTCGTGTCGACTTATTTAGACACGTAATCGAAATTAGACGAACAGCTTTTTCATAATACAAACCAATCCTCTCGTTCGAGAGCGTAATCAATAAATCATGTCAGTATCTTTAACCGATCTTAAGAAAAAAACCGCAACCCAACTCACCGAAATGGGGCGCTCCATGGATCTCGACGGCTTGGGCCGCATGCGTAAGCAGGATCAAATATTCACCATCCTAAAATCACTTTCCAAACAAGGCGAAGATATTGAAGGCGGTGGTGTGGTAGAAATATTGCAGGACGGCTTCGGCTTTCTACGCTCAGCTGAAGGTTCATACCTTGCGGGCCCAGATGATATATATGTTAGTCCCAGCCAAATTCGCCGCTTTAATTTACGCACCGGTGACACCGTAGAGGGCCTGGTTCGACCGCCCAAAGACTCCGAGCGCTATTTTGCCCTGCTTAAAGTTAGCACCATAAATGGTTCGTCTCCTGAAGAAGCACGTAACAAAATATTGTTTGAAAACCTCACGCCTTTGCACCCCAATAAGCGCATGAAGTTGGAACAAGAAAACGGCACGTCTGAAGATTTGACCGGCCGAGTAATTGATCTGATCGCGCCGCTTGGTAAGGGTCAACGTGGTTTGATTGTATCCTCGCCAAAAAGCGGTAAAACGGTGATGCTGCAGCAAATAGCGCAAGCCATTACCGCCAACAACCCAGATGTTGAGTTGATGGTGTTGCTAATTGACGAGCGACCCGAAGAAGTTACCGAGATGCAGCGCTCAGTGCGCGGTGAAGTAATAGCGTCGACCTTCGATGAACCCGCCTCGCGGCACGTTCAAGTGGCTGAGATGGTGATCGAAAAAGCCAAGCGATTGGTAGAACACAAGAAAGACGTGGTGATTTTACTCGATTCAATCACCCGCCTAGCCCGCGCCTACAACACCGTGGCTCCAGCCTCTGGTAAGGTTCTAACTGGTGGTGTAGACGCCAATGCCTTGCAACGACCAAAACGGTTTTTTGGCGCGGCTCGAAATATCGAAGAGGGCGGCAGTCTAACAATTCTAGCCACAGCCCTAATCGAAACTGGTTCTAAGATGGACGAAGTTATCTACGAAGAGTTCAAAGGCACAGGTAATATGGAAGTTCATCTTGAGCGTAAGATTGCAGAGAAACGTGTGTATCCTTCAATCGTTGTTAATAGGTCTTCAACACGACGCGAAGAGTTGTTGATGGATCCTGAAGAGCTTCAGAAAGTTTGGATTTTGCGCAAGTTATTGCACCCAATGAATGAAGTTGAGGCAATTGAATTTTTGCTTGATAAGTTGAAGGCGACTAAGGCTAATTCTGAGTTTTTTGGTTCTATGAAACGTTAAAGATTGGGTTGTTGGTTTGGTTTTTTAAGGGGCTTGCCGGTTTGGTGGGCCCTTTTTGTTTTTAGATTGTTTTGTGTTAGTCGGTAGATTGCCCCGGCAGCGGCAACTTATCTATAACCAAAAAGCTCTATACCAAAAAGCTCAAATCAAAAGTAGTCCAAAAAAATAAGACCAACCCCCTACTGACATCCCTTGCAAACCCCAAAAACCTCAATAACAGGCTGCCGACTAACAAACCCCAAACTCTCCGCCTCAGCGGCTAAGGCATCGGTTACCGCTGAACTATTAACCTCAGCAATGTGCCCACATTCCTTGCAAATATAAAACTGACATTGATGGCTGGCTTCAGGCGAAGGGCAGCCTATGTAAGCATTCAGGGATTCAATTCGATGAACCAAATGTGCTGACACTAAAAACTCCAGCGCTCGGTAGGCGGTTGGAGGGGCTGGTTTGTGGCCGCTTTCTTGTAGTTTTTGCAATACGTCATAAGCGCCAATGGGGTTGTGTGAGGCCCAGATGATTTCCAATACTTGTTGGCGAATCTTGGTAAGTCTTAAGCCTTTTTTTTGGCACTGTTGTTGAGCTGAGCTTAAAGCCTGTGTTTGGCAATGACTGTGATCATGGTCGCCATGAAAAGGCGAGATAACCTTGCGATTGCTGGATTTGCTCATTTATCGGCCACCACAATAATTATTCAATTCTTTGGGCGTGGGGAACTGGGTTTTCCACGCCACGCAGCGATTTTGTTGCAGCTGCCCAAAGTTTCGTATCCACGCGAGTTTTTGATTGATCTCGACTTTGGCGACTTGAGCAAGCTCAGTGCTTGAGTAGGACCCATATAGAAAATAAGTCCACTCTATGTTTTTACCCTTAGCGGTAAAGCGGTGTAGCTCTGGGTTATTGATTAATTTGGCGCGGGATACAAAATCGGCAATTTTTTGCTCATTGTCAAAGCTGGCTAATTGTAGAGTGTAAGCATCTGGTGCCTGAGCGTACAGCCATGCGTTGTCGTTAATCGGCCTAGGGCCGTCTAGGGGGGAATTGGTGGCTATTGGCTCAGGCTGCTTTGTTGGTATCGGCTCAGGCTGCTGAGTTGCAAGCGCGCTAGCATTATCTTCTGGAAGTGCATGACGTTGTAGATCCGAAGTTTTAACCCACGCTTGAAAGCGTTCGGGAGCAAGCACTCTGAACCAACCGTCGCGGCCTTCCACCACGTTGAGTAGTTCATCCTTGTTTAATTTTCCTACTACTGTGCCTCTGGTCACGATAGGCACCGAACGGGCATTGACATTGGTGCCTGTAATTATTCCAATATTGACATCGACCATAATGAAATCGCCATGCACCCATACCGGGAAACCAGCAGCACTGCTGCGCACTATTGACCATGGGCCAGTTTCGCGCTGGATGCTAATTTGCGATGCGTCATTCACAATGGCAATCAATACACTGCGCACTGCTGGGTTGGTGTACAAGGCTATGGGGATAGTCGGCGCGGCACTTTCTACTGCGACTGTGGGCGAATCACTGACGGGCTGCTGGTAAGCCTTAAAAGCAGGGTCTATGGGCATGCTTAGTTTCCCCACGATAGGCCGTGTTGCTGAAACTTCTGCTTTCTGTGCTACTGGCGCTTGGCTGGCTAACTCGGTGTTCACCTGGTCTTGGGTCGCTTCGGCTGCGCCCTTCACTTCACTCTCAGTTGTTGAGTTAATCGGCGTTGAGTCATTCGGCGTTAACTCTACCGCAGTAAAGACAGAGTTCAAATCCTCGGGGGCGGCAATCACCTGATTTTCTATTTGCCCCTCGGCCGCAAACTGCTCGTCTTCGATTTCTGCCATGTTGTCAGATTCAGTGGCCGCGACCTGGTTAGCATCGTCAGTTTGGCCTAGATCAGTGATGCTGAGTTCAGATGCGGTCTTTTCAGTGACGTCTAGGTCGGTGGCATCCACTAAATCGGCCGCCGCCAGTGCGCCATCGGCGTCAGTCCAACCAAGTTGTTGCAAAATATCGATCGATTTGGGTTCATTGTTAGCGGCTGCACGCTCAAACCACTTGCGCGATAGGGCATGGTCTTCTGCAAAACCAATCCCCAAATAGTAAGCCCTGCCGATATTAAATTGCGCTAAGGCATGATCTTGTTTTGCAGCTTTAAGCCACCAGCTCATGGCTATAGTTTGGCTTGGCTTAACGCCAACCCCAGTTAAATATTGATGGCCCAAATTATATTGCGCCAGCACGTGGTCCTGGCGGGCTGCTTGCTTATACCAATAAACTGCTTGCTCAAAGTCTGGCTGGTTAAATTGACTATTGGTATACAGCACTCCTACTCTAAATTGCGCATCTCGATCGCCTTCATACGCGCGCAACATCCATTTTTCGAGTTCGACTTTATACTGCTGCTCAATATCGGGTGTCTGGTCTGGGTTTTGTGCGTTGCTCTGTGCAAAAACCGATTGGCTTAGGCATAAACAAAGCATTAACGCAGCGAACATGTGTGGCATATAAAAAGGGGCGTTGAGCGAACGTGACGCAATACACCAAAGCAGGCGTGTATTTGTGAGCGGGATTGAGTCGTGGTTCATCTGAAAAAAAAGTTCGTCGGTTTAATGTAGTGTAGCATCTTTCTAAGCGAATTTGGGTGCCGAGCTAGGGCTGGCGCGGCTTTACACGCGGCTACATTTATGAGCATAAGTTATGCAGTTTTGCTAGTTGTGTTTTAACAATATTGTGGTCTTTTTTGACCACTCATGGCGGCCTCTTGTTTTTATTTAATTAAATCTTACAAAGTGCTTGCGGTTTGGCTTTATACCCATTATCTTTGGGTCTGCTCGCACCTTAACCACAACATGTAGTGTTTTTCGGAAATAGAGCGGTTTTCGAGTATAGTTGTCTAAGCTATTGAAATAGCTGATTTCATGCCGCCGCAAGGCGTCAGAAAGTCATCTTTGCTTGTTACAATAAAGCACCAAAAGGCTAGTGTTATACAGTTTTGGAGAGGAGTGTTATGTGCCTGGGTAAGTGCACAGCCAAGCGCAGTCAATCGTGTCATCAAGGGGGAATATAGAAAAGCTTATTTTATCACCCGCGATTTCGCAAAAGAGCAGTGTGTTGACCAATCGCCTTACGAACTAAAGTAGTAGGGATTGGTCGAAAACAAAAATTATAAAAACCGCGACCTTTAATGAGTGGCGAAGTTATTAAAAGAGGATTAGAACTAATGGCAAAAGCTGTTGAAGATATTCAATCGGTAAATCAACTACCGACTGCAGCCAAAGGAGGCGAGATTAAGTTAAAACAGATGGATCTGCAGTCAACATCGGCTGACATCTGGGATAAGAAATATCGCCTTAAGGATAAAGCAGGGAACGCAGTAGACGAGAACACCAAAGAGACTCTAGAGCGGGTTGCTACGGCACTTTCTGGTGTAGAGCAAACCGACGCTCTGCGTGAGCATTGGTATGAGCGTTTTGTGTGGGCCTTAGAAAATGGCGCGTTGCCTGCTGGCCGAATTATTTCAAACGCCGGTGCGCAAGCTTATAAACCTGCCACATCGACCATCAATTGCACCGTATCAGGCACTATTACTGATTCGATGAATGACATTCTGAATAAGAACCACGAGGCCGGCATGACTTTAAAAGCCGGTTGCGGAATTGGCTATGAGTTCTCAACCCTACGACCTAAAGGCGCATATGTGTCAG